>JBBAPN010000018.1:0-50085 GCA_040400815.1 Polaromonas sp.
AGGGCGAAACTCATGTTGCTGACGCCAGCACCGGTGACGTCAATGGCTTGAAAGCCCAAAACGACTATAACGCGGGCCAACAGCGCCTTGAAAGCACCCGGAACGGTGAGGCCGCGTCGAGCGTCAACCAGGGTTCGAAGTTGTTGCTGAGTGTTCATGGTTCCTCCTTCATGCGCGCGGCCTTGACGATGTCGCCCAAGCGTTTGCGCTCGACATCCACGAAGCCGACGAATTCTGCCCGTGTGCCACCGATCGGCTCAATTCCCTGCCTGCGGAGCTTGTCAACCGTGGCGGGTTCGTGCATGGCTTTGTCGACAGCGGCGGCTAATTTGTCCCATGATCGCCGGCGGCGTTCCGCGCGGTGCGTGCAGTCCCGCCCAGTGCGCAATTTGCAAATCAGCAAAGCCCTGCTCAACAGCGGTTGACAGCTGCGGGTAGGCTGACAGGCGTTGGGTCCAAGTGGTCGCCAGCGGCTTGAAGCGACCATCGCCGCGAATATGCGGCAAGGCGATGATGCTGGCCTCTGAAGTGCCTTCAACCTGTCCACCCAGCACAGCCGTGGTGCTTTCCGAGCCGCTTTTATACGGCACTGGTTGCAGTTTGGCACCGTATTTGACGTTCAGCATTTCAGCGACGAAGTGCGGTGTGCTGCCCGTTCCGGCCGTCGCAAAATTAAAGCCTTGGCCTTTTTTGGAGGCTTCCACAAATTCGCGCAAGGTCTCGTAAGGCGCCGATTTGGGCACCACGATGACCGACGGCGCAACGGCAATCATGACCACCGGTAGCAAGTCGTCGTCTTTGAAGGGTAGCGATTTTTTGATCATGCTGTTTGAGATAACCCCAGCTGCACTGATCAAAAAAGTGTAGCCATCAGGCGCGCTTTTGGCCACGATGTCAGCGCCTAAGGAGCCGCCTGCGCCGCCGCGGTTTTCGACAATGATGGCTTGGCCGAGCGCCTTGCCAGCCCCTTCGGCGGCAGCGCGTGCCATCAGGTCGTTGGCGCCACCCGGAGAGAACGGCACGATAAAGCGCACCGTTTTAGTCGGCCAAGTTTGCGCCTGAACCGGGGCCAAGACGCACAGCAGTGCGGTTGCAGTGCTGGCAATGGCCAAGCGTTTGATTGAAAAATACATGACCTTGCCTTGGTTGTTTTGGCCGTAAATGGATTGCAAATGATTTTAGAGGGCTGCGATGTGCTGGGGTCAAAAGCCTGTAGTCTGGCTGTCAATATCTGCTTTCACCGTCAATGAGGTCAAAAAAGAGCACCTCCAGGGCGCTCTTTTTCATGTACCAAAGAAAATCAATCTTCGACAAAGGCTTCAGCGCGTTGCTTCTTCACTGACGGCAACAAAACAACCAGCAGCAGCAGCACGCAAACGACCAGCAAGGCGGCAGACAGCGGACGGGTGATGAAGGTAAACCAGTCGCCACGCGAGAGCAGCAGGGCGCGACGCAGGTTTTCTTCCATCATTGGGCCGAGGATCAAACCCAGCAGCAAGGGGGCCGGTTCCATGCGCAGTTTGTTGAAGATGTAGCCGACGATGCCGAACACGCCCACGATCCAAATGTCCCACGTGTTGTTGTTGGTCGAGTAAACACCAATCACGCAGAACAACACAATCGAAGGGAACAAGTAACGGTAGGGCACGGTCAGCAGTTTGATCCAGATGCCGATCAGTGGCAGGTTCAAGATGATCAGCATCGCGTTGCCAATCCACATCGAGGCGATCAGACCCCAGAACAGTTCGGGGTTGCTGGTCATGACCTGCGGGCCGGGCTGGATGTTGTGAATTGTCATCGCGCCGACCATCAGCGCCATCACCACGTTGGACGGAATGCCCAGTGTCAGCAACGGGATGAACGATGCCTGTGCGCCAGCATTGTTGGCCGCTTCCGGACCCGCCACGCCGCGAATATTTCCTTGACCGAAAGGCACTTCGCCGGGTCGCCCCTTGATTTTTTTCTCCAAGGTGTAAGAGGCAAACGCCGACAGCAAGGCACCACCGCCAGGCAAAATGCCGAGCGCGCAACCCAATGCGGTGCCGCGCAAAATAGCCGGTACCATGTCCTTGAAGTCTTGTTTGGTTGGGTACAGGCCCTGCACCTTGACGTTGAAGACTTCGCGCTGGACTTCGCGTTGAGCCAGGTTGCTGATGATCTCGCCGTAGCCGAAAATACCCATGGCAATCGCGACAAAACCAATGCCGTCGGTCAACTCGGGCACATCAAAGCTATAGCGCGCCACGCCTGAATTCACGTCAGTTCCGACCAGACCAAGCAGCAGACCCAAGAAAATCATGCCAACTGCTTTCAGCAAAGAGCCTGATGCCAGAACCACGGCACCAATCAGCCCCAGTGTCATCAGCGAAAAGTATTCGGCTGGGCCAAACTTGAAGGCCAGTTCAGTCAGTGGCGGCGCAAAGGCGGCGATCATGACGGTACCGACGCAGCCTGCAAAGAATGATCCTATGCCGGCAGCAGACAAGGCGGGCCCCGCTCGCCCCTTTTTGGCCATCTGGTAGCCATCAATCACGGTCACGACAGAGGATGACTCGCCAGGCAGATTGACCAAAATGGCGGTGGTTGAGCCGCCATACTGTGAGCCGTAATAAATGCCAGCCAACATGATCAGCGCAGACACAGGTGGCAGCGCATAAGTAGCAGCCAGCAGCATGGCGATGGTGGCGGCGGGGCCAATGCCTGGCAACACGCCGATCAAGGTGCCCAGCAGACAGCCGACCAAAGCGTAGGTCAGGTTGACGGGCGTGAAGGCGACGCCAAAGCCCAGCGATAAATTTGCAATCAGATCCATTGTTTTACTTTCCTTAGCCGGTGATGAAGTCAGGCCACACCGGGAACTGAAGCGCCAGCGCCACAACGAACACCAGATAACTGCCGACTGCCAAGGCGGTGGCCAGGGCAAAGGTTCTGACAAACTTCCAGTCTGCCTGCGCCATGCTGGCGATGAAGGTCAAGGCATAAATCGCAACGATCAAGCCGAAGGCCGGCAACGAGATGCTGCGCATGCCCGCCAGCAGCAGACCAAACATGAAGTTAGCGCCGATGACGTAGAGCAGCGGTCGCCATGCGATTGGACCGATTTTGTCGACGTTTTTGGGTTTACCCACCAGTGCTTTGGCAGCGACTAAAAGGCCAATCAGCGCCATCACGCTGCCGAGCAGCAGCGGAAAGTAACCTGGGCCCATGCGGGCCGAATCGCCAATGTTGTAGTCGGTCGCGCCCCATGCGAACGCGATACCCATGACAAGGAAAACCAGTCCGGAATAGAAATCTACTTGACTTTTAATGTGCAAAATTTACCTTTCGAGGTTGAGACAGTGGGTCTGCCTGGCTGCCTTCATTGCGTCGATCCGACCGAAGTCGGCAACAGGCCGGCCACCACGCTTGAATGCTGGTTTGATAGGCACCCTCTCGCGAAGGTTTCAATCTTGACCAACTGTTGATTCAGATCCACGCGGCCCAAAACCAGCACGTTATGGCCGGCATGTTTGGAGCATTCGCGCCGAGTCGGTCTAGGCAGAGTTGGGATCCAAGGTGGTCACGCTGTGAAAGCATTGGAAACGAGGGCCAAGCAATACTTTTCCCGCTTACATTGTGATCTTATTTGCTAATTAAAAAAATTAAAACAAATTTTAGTATTAAGTAATTACCCCATAACCCGGGGCGCAGTGAATTGACGAAAGTGTCTGTTTCAGTCAACCGTGATCGAACTCAAAACGGTGCGTTGGCGTCACGTTACACAAGTCTCACGGCATCAGCCAAGCTGTTTTTTTCGAATCGTTTCAAGGGGCGGACATATACGACGCGTCTCAGCGCCCGCCCGACACATCAACCAAGGTGCCATGCACATAACTTGAGAGTGGGCCGGCGAGAAAGGCGATAACTTCGGCGACCTCTTCGGGCGAGCCCACGCGACCGATCGGTACCGTTGGCCCCAATTTGTTGATCAGTGCTTGGCCGCCGTGGGCTTCGTGGATGGTGGTGTTGATGAGTCCAGGTCGCACCGCATTGACGCGAATGCCGTGCGCTGAAAGCTCTTTGGCCAGCGCAAAAGTAAAGCTGTCAATCGCCCCCTTGGACGCCGCGTAATGCGCTTCTTCGGGCATGCCGCCATGCCGTGCTGCAGCCGATGACAGGTTGACGATGCTGCCGCCTTTGCCGCCGCGTTGGGTCGACATCAGCCGCGCCGCCTCACTGGCGCAAAAGAAGTAGCTCAACACATTGGTCCGAAAGACCGCCGTCAAATGTGCATCATCAGCGTCCAAAATCGAGCGTTGTTGGCCCACAATGCCGGCGTTGTTGACCAAGGCATCAAGCCGGCCAAAGGTCTTGAAGGTGGCGGCAAAAAGTAGCTTGATGTCTTCGCGGACAGCGGCGTCGGCCTTCACCGCCAGCGCCTGACCCCCCGCTGCTTCGACCATGGTTACCGTTTCCTCGGCTGCGGCTTGATTGTTGACATAACTGAAGCCAATGTTCCAGCCTTGTTGGGCCAGCGTCACGCAAGCGGCGCGACCAATGCCGCGACTGCCGCCGCTGACGATGACAGTAGGTTTAGGGCTGGGGCTGGGGCTCATGCAGTGAACTTTCTTAGATGGCGGGCTGGCGTTGGAGATGGCAAATATCCTACAAGTCCGTGGCGATTTCTCAATCGTATAAACCCTTGTTGGACGCAGCAACAAAGCCCCCTAGGGTTTGCCCTGTAGGTAGTCAGCTACCACCCTTGGCGGTGTTTCTGGGTGAATACTAGAGCCTTGTCTGACCGACATGATGCTCAAGCAAAAAACCTACGGAGTCAAAAATGCGTGTTATTTCAATCGCCAAATCAAGCCCTGAAGCGGGTGCTTGCGAAGAGGACAGCGGCGTTGTTCGCAAAGTGAACCTGCCGTTGGCACGGCGCGAATTTCTCAAAGGCTCTGGCCTGTTGTTTGGCTCGCTGGCAATTGGCACCTTGCTGGCGGGTCTGGCGCCATCCAGCGCCTGGGCACTTGAGCTCAAGAAGCTCTCAACTGCCGAAGGTCAGGCCCTGATGGCCATGGGTCGGGTGCTTTTTCCGCATGAAAAGTTGCCAGACGCCGTCTACGCGTTGCTGGCCAAAGACCTGGACGCAGCCGCTGCCGGCAGCGCAGAGTCGGCCAAGCAATTGCAAGACGGTATTGCCTGGCTCAACAGTTCGGCCGGTGGCAGTTTTGCAAAGGCCAACGCCAAAAAGCGCGAAGAAATCGTTCGCGGCATGGAAGGCACTGCCTTTTTTGCCACGGTGCGCGGCCAGTGCGTGACCTCGCTTTACGACAACGACATGGCTTACGCTGTTTTCGGTTATCCGGGGTCAGCCTGGGAAAAAGGCGGCTACATCACCCGCGGCTTTCAAGACCTGAAGTGGCTGCCGGCGCCCAGCCTGCAAGCCAGCCCCAAGCCCTACATGGGCTGATTTTTCAACAATAACAACAGGAGATTCAACATGGCGAAATATGACTTTTCCGACGATTCAGTCGTTCTCATCATCGGTTCGGGTGCCGGTGGTGGCACACTGGCCAACGAACTGTGCCAAAAAGGCATCAAGGTCGTGGTGCTGGAAGCTGGCGCGCTGCAGTCTCAAGCCTCATTCATCAACGACGAGTGGAAGTCTTTCAGCCAGCTCGCCTGGCTGGACAAGCGCACCACGTCGGGCTCATGGCGCGTCGCCAAAGACTTTGCTGGACTGCCATCCTGGATTTGCAAGACCGTGGGCGGCACCACCACCCACTGGGCTGGTGCGTCGTTGCGCTTGCAAGAGCACGAGTTTCGCGCCAAATCTGTTTATGGTGAACTCAAAGGTGCCAGTCTGTTGGACTGGCCGATCACCCTGAAAGATCTGGAGCCGTATTACGCCAAGGCGGAGTACAAAATGGGCGTGACCCGCACCAACGGAATTCCGGGGCTGCCGGGCAACAACAACTTCAAGGTCATGCACGCTGGCGCGACGAAGCTGGGTTACAAGGAGGTGCACACCGGCAACATGGCCATCAACAGCCAGCCACGCGACGGACGCGGTCGTTGCATGCAATTGGGTTTTTGTTTTCAGGGTTGCAAGAGCGGTGCCAAGTGGTCGACCTTGTACACCGAAATTCCGAAGGCCGAAGCCACGGGCAATTTCGAGATCCGGCCGCTCTCCCACGTGACCCGGATCGAACACAACCCGGCCGGCAAGGTGACGGGCGTGGTGTACTTTGACAAAGACGGCAAAGAGCAACGCCAAAAAGCCCGCATTGTCTGTGTCGCTGGTAACTCGATCGAAACACCGCGTTTGCTGCTGCTGTCAGCGTCCAATATGTTCAAGGACGGTTTGGCCAACTCCTCCGGTCATGTCGGCCGCAATTACATGCGCCACATGACCGGCTCCGTCTACGCCGCTTTTAAAAATCCGGTGCACATGTACAAAGGCACCACCATGGCCGGCATTGTGCGAGACGAGGCTGGGCACAACCCCAACCGCGGTTTTGTCGGTGGCTACGAGCTCGAAACCCTGAGCCTGGGCATCCCTTTCATGGCGGCTTTCTTGAACCCAGGTGGCTGGGGCTCAGATTTCACTTGGTGGATGGACCGCTACACCAACCTGGCCGGCATGTGGCTGGTGGGTGAAGACATGCCGCGCGAAAGCAACCGCGTGACGCTCAACACCGACGTCAAAGACCAGTGGGGCAACTACGTCCCCAATGTGCACTTTGACGACCACGACAACGATGTCGCCATGCGCAACCACGCCTTCACGCAGGGCGAGCGCATTTACCAAGCGGCCGGTGCGATTCGGACTTTTCGCACACCGCCGTATCCGTCGACCCACAACATGGGCACCAGCCGCATGAGCGCGCGTCCGCAAGATGGCGTGGTCAACAAATGGGGTCAAACCCATGACATCCCCAATCTGTTCATCAGTGACGGCAGTCAGTTCACCACGGGCGGTGCCGAAAACCCGACGCTGACGATCGTGACCTTGGCTATTCGCCAGGCCGATTACATTGCCCAGCAAATGACCGAGCGGGCGATTTAAGATGTCCTTTTTTGATGCAGGAGCGTTCGATGTGTGAATATTTTGTCAAGGCTGATCCGATCCAGTATGAACAACGCTCGCGAACCGTCCGCATCAGAAATGTGTTGACCAGCCTGCGGCTGGAAAACATGGTGTGGGACATCTTGGCCGAAATGGCCGAAGAAGAGGGCTGCACCACCAACGCCTTGATTTCGAAGTTTCACAACGAAATCTGGGCGCACCGCGGTGAGGTTCCCAACTTTGCTTCGTTTTTGCGGGTCACCAGCATGCGCTACTTGCGTCGTTGCGTGACCTCGCTCGAACGCCAACAAGAGTTGCAACTGCCCAACGCCAATGTCATGAGCATCCCCAGTCGCCCACAAGCGCTCGAACACGCCCCAAAGCCCCTGACGTCGGTGGCCAACTAATTTTTTTCCCCGTTGCAGCGCATCTGCTGCCACCCGACGCAGAGGATGCGTTTGTGACGTGCCCCATCTTCAACACGAAAGAATCTCGCTACATGAGCTTTGTCACTGAAAACCATCCCGGCGTTAATCCCAGCCCGTCTGAATCAACCCGCGGATTTGTCTTCAACCACTCGATGCTGCGCATCAAAGACCCGCAGGTGTCGCTGGCTTTCTACACCCATGTCATGGGCATGCGGGTCCTGCGCAAACTTGATTTTCCGGAAATGACGTTTTCACTGTATTTTTTGCATCGCGCCGTTGATGGAGAAAGCGCGCCAGAGGACGCGGGCGAGCGCACCGCTTGGACTTTTGCGCAACGCGGCATTTTGGAGCTGACCCACAACTGGGGCACCGAGGCCGACCCAGATTTCAAATACCACGACGGCAATGCTCAGCCCCAAGGCTTTGGCCACATCTGCTTCTCAGTGCCTGACCTGAAAGCTGCCACGGCATGGTTTGACGAAAACCAAGTCACCTTTGTCAAACGGCCAGACCAAGGCAAGATGAAAGACGTTGCCTTCATCAAGGACCCGGACGGCTACTGGATCGAAATTGTCGAGGCTGGCCTGCTCAAAGCGCTGGGAAGTTGACCGGGCAAATTACCCGCATCCTCCACCGTCAAAGTTACACCCACGGACTGTGCCCTAGGCTGTGGATAAACACTTGAATAACTCCACAATGCGGCGTGGGCCTTGGCTTGCCAGACCCTGCTTATAAATTGAGCAGCCGCAGCTTGGTCAAGAATCAGCCCGTGCGTCGGTGTTGTGGCTTGTCATCGGTCTTTGGATGTTTCATCAGACCAAAAAAGATGCTTCAAAGCCGTTAACCGGACGCTCAATGCTGAATCCGGCGCTGCTTAGGTGACCTGGGCTATTGCTTCTGCTGTCGCGCTGCTCGAGCTGGTTTGCTCACCGATTTCTCCACCCAAAGCTTCGATCAAGTCCGGCAGCATGGCCGTCAGCTCGCCGGTCAGAATGGCGGCATCGGTGTCGAAGCCATCGTCGTCTTTGCCGCCTTCCTGCACGCCGTCGAGGACGACGTCGAGCAGCTTGAGTTTTTTCACTTGCGCAGTTTCTGTCAGGACGAAAGAAATGCGGTCGTTCCAGGTCAGGGCCAACTGGGTGGGAACTTTGCCGCCAGCGATGTGCTGCGCGACTTCGTCGATTTCAAGTGTGTGGCGGGAGTAGCGGACGGTGGATTTTTGGTCGTCCGGCATTTTCAGCTCGCAGTCGCGGTCGACGGTGAAGCCGACGGGCGCCTCACGGCTGGCAAGCCAGTGCGACATCGATGCTGTGGCCGACAGGGTTGTCAACACGGGCTTGACGCCAAGGCCTGGCAGGGAGCCGGGAATCTCGCTCAAGGCTTCGATCAAAAAGGTGACGATTTTGTCGGCACCCGACAAGCTGCCGGTGTCGACCACCAAGAAGTGATGGACCGGGTCCAGCCACAGCAGGGTGGTCGAGCGTTTGGTGAATGCGCGCGGCAGCAACTCAAAAATGGCTTGCTCTTTGAACTCTTTTTTGATCTTTGAGCCGACGCGCTCTTGTCCGGTTTCTTGTTTGTACTTGTCGATCATCTCGTCAACCGCGGCCTTCACGGCCGAGGCTGGCAATGGCCGCCTTTCGGTGCAAAGCTTGAGAATGATCTGGCCGCCAATGCTTTCAACCATGGCGATGCTTTTGTTGCCGCGCGGTGCAACCCAGCCGTTGGACTCAGCTTGGGTCGCGCCGCAGGGCACAAAGCGGGTGGCTTGCAGGGCTTCTTCAAAAGCGTCCAGCGGTGGCATGACAAAGTCGGTGGCGATACGGAAAAAGGAAGCGGTTTTGAACATGCAATAGGGTCGATGGAAAAAATCTGAGGTGATGTGATGTGATGTGAGGGAGAATTTTTACGCGACGTCAATCATGTGGATGCTGAAGTGGCCTTTGCGCCTGTCGTCAAAGTAGCACTCCAGGGTCTCCTTGACCGTGCGAAAAGCGATCTCGTCCCAAGGAATTTCAGACTCTGTAAAGAGCCTGGCTTCAATGGTTTCGTGGCCTGGGTTGAAGACCGTGCTGAGCAGGCGGGCACGGTAATAAAAATGCACTTGGCTGACCCGCACCACGTTCATGACCGTGAACAGGTCCTGTATTTGAAATTCGGCACCAGCTTCTTCGTCGGTTTCGCGGGCCGCGCCTTGAGCGCTTGTTTCACCAAGCTCCATGAAGCCGGCAGGCAGCGTCCATTTGCCCCAGCGCGGTTCAATGTTGCGCTTGCAGAGCAAGACTTGGTCGCCGTTGTCGCCCCACACCGGCACGGTGCCGACCACGTTCAGCGGGTTTTCATAGTGGACCGTGTGGCAGCCGGTGCAAATGGCGCGTTCGCGGGTATCACCATCGTCCGGCAGGCGGTAGACCACAGCGACGCCACATTCGCGGCAATGTTTGATGGGGGTGCGGAGCATGATTTCAGTTCAGTCGGTGTCGGACAGCAAAGGGGAGGGACAAAAATACAAAGTCGACAATTCATGTCCGCCGGCATGCCAATGCATCAGCGGACTTTGACCGTCAAAGTGCCGATTCCGGTCACGCCGCCGACCAAGGTGTCGCCGGCCACCACGGCGGCGACGCCTGCCGGCGTGCCGCTCATGATCAAGTCGCCGGGTTGCAACTCCCACGCGGCTGACAGGTGTTCAATGCTTTCGGCGATGTTCCAGATCAGTTTGGAGGTCTCGCTGCGTTGACGGTCTTGGCCGTTGACTTGCAGATAAATCTCGGCATTCTCGATGTCGCCGGCATCGGCTGCGCGGGTGATCGGACCGATCGGCGCGGAGTGGTCAAAGCCTTTGCCAATGTCCCACGGACGGCCGAGTTTTTTGGCTTCGTTTTGCAGGTCGCGGCGGGTCATGTCGAGGCCTACGGCATAGCCGTAGATGTGCTTCATGGCGTCAGCCGCTTTGATGTTCTTGCCGCCGGTGCCAATCGCCACCACCAGCTCGATCTCATGGTGGAAATTTTGCGTCAAGCTCGGGTAAGGCAGGTCGCCGATTTGGCCGGCTTCGACCACCACCAACGCATTGGCTGGTTTCAAAAAGAAGAAGGGTGGCTCGCGGCCGGTGAAACCCATTTCCTTGGCGTGCTCTTCGTAGTTGCGACCGACGCAGTAAACGCGGTTAACCGGAAAGCGTTCAGCCAGCCCAACAACTGGAACCGAAACCGTGGCGGGTGGCGTGACAACAAAACTCATGACGCTCTTTCATCTTTGTAGCGGCCCAGTGCGATATGCACCGGGCGATCTGAAAACCTGACAAATAAAGCACTGAAACTTACCGAGCAGCTGAGTGTCGCCATCCATCGCCAAATAATGTAGCGCAGCTGGAGTCCACCTTGAGCGTCAACTCGCGCAATTTTTTCAAACTGGCTGCGGCGCGCTTGGCATTACTCTGACTTCAGCAGCAATTTGAAGTGTTCAACCACTGGCGGTGCGGCGAAAAATGGTCCCACAATCGCCCGCCAGTTGGCAAATGCAGGCGACTCCCTGAAGCCCACAGTGTGGTCTTCCAAACTGGCCCAAAAAATTTGCAGCACGTAGCGTTCCGGGTTTTCTATCCCTTGGTTGACCTTGAAGCCATGAAAGCCATGAGCACCCGAAATGACGGTGCGAAGTCCACGTTCAATGGCTTCGTTGAAGCCGGTTTGCTGGCCTGGGTAGATGCGAATATCTGCGTGTTCGAGGATCATGAGGTTTCCTTGCTTGTTGAATCTTGGAGAGCAGGCAACCTTTATTTTGCCTTGGACTGCTGGGCACATGCTGAAAACGGCGCAAATCAACAGCCTCTGAGACAATAGGGAATGAGCGAAACCCTTACCGGCACCCCGACCACTCCTGTGGCCCCCCCTTTGTCAACTGCCCGCAAATCCCCGCCCCGCGTCGGATTTGTCAGCCTCGGCTGCCCCAAGGCCTTGACCGATTCTGAATTGATCCTGACCCAGCTCAGCGCTGAAGGTTACGAAACTTCCAAGACTTTTGAAGGCGCCGACCTGGTGATCGTCAACACCTGCGGTTTCATCGACGACGCCGTCCGCGAGAGTCTTGACACCATCGGCGAAGCACTGGCCGCCAATGGCAAAGTCATCGTCACGGGCTGTTTGGGCGCCAAGGCCGGTGAGGCCGGTGGCAATCTCGTCAAGCAAATGCACCCGAGCGTGTTGGCCGTGACTGGACCGCACGCCACGCAAGAGGTGATGGACGCGGTGCACCTGAACCTGCCCAAGCCACACGACCCGTTCATCGACTTGGTGCCCAATTCATTCGGCGTCGCCGGCATCAAGCTGACACCGCGGCATTACGCGTACCTGAAGATCAGCGAAGGCTGCAATCATCGCTGCACCTTTTGCATCATCCCGTCGATGCGCGGCGACTTGGTGTCGCGATCGATCGGCGACGTGCTGGTCGAGGCCCGGGCCTTGTTCGAAGGCGGCGTCAAAGAACTGCTGGTGATCAGTCAAGACACCTCGGCTTACGGTGTCGACGTGAAGTACCGGACCGGTTTTTTCGATGGGAAACCAGTCAAAACCCGCATGCTGGAGCTGGTGAAAACACTGGGCGAGTTGGCCGAGCCCTACGGCGCCTGGGTTCGCCTGCACTACGTTTATCCGTACCCCAGCGTCGACGAGGTGATTCCGCTGATGGCCACGGGTTTGGTCTTGCCTTACCTAGACGTGCCCCTGCAACACAGTCACCCCGACGTGCTCAAGCGCATGAAGCGGCCTGCCAGCGGCGAGAAAAACCTCGAGCGCATAGCGCGCTGGCGCGAGATGTGTCCTGAGATCGTCATTCGCAGCACCTTCATTGCGGGTTTCCCCGGTGAGACCGAAGCCGAGTTCAGTCATTTGCTCGACTTCATGCGCGAAGCCCGGATTGACCGTGCCGGTTGCTTCGCCTACAGCGCGGTGGCGGGCGCCACCGCCAATGACATTCCGGGCATGTTGCCGCTGGAACTGCGCGAAGAACGGCGCGCCCGTTTCATGGCAATGGCAGAAGAAGTCTCTAGTCAAAAACTGCAAGAGCGCATAGGCGCCACCATGCAAGTGTTGGTGGACTCAGCGCCGGCCCTGGGCCGCAAAGGCGGCATCGGTCGCAGCTATGCCGATGCGCCAGAGATTGACGGCATCGTGAAGTTGTTGCCGCCTGAAAAGATCAGCAAGACCTTGAAGGTGGGTGAGTTCACACGTGCCCGCATTGTGGGCACGCAAGGCCATGACTTGGTCGCTGTGCCGGTCTGATAATCCAAGAGAAGCCGGGCTGATCAGCCCGGCCAGAACGTAAAAAAGCCGCTGAAAACAGCGGCTTTTTTACGTTTGAGTATCAATGGTGCCCGGGAGAGAACTCGAATCTCCACATCTTGCGATACACGGACCTGAACCGTGCGCGTCTACCAATTCCGCCACCCGGGCACAACTAGTAATGTACCATTAGAAAATCAACTTATTCGACATGCCGCTAAAAAAATCAATCATTCACCACGATCTGCTTTGTAACTTGCATGCCTTATGCTGATAGCCTTGCAATCACTTTTTCACACCGACCCAGCTTCATGCTCGCGCTACAGTGCCAAAGCAACTGCGAACTGGACGCGTGTTGAACTGCCAAGCCTTTTTTATTGACCATCTCACGAAAGAGATCTCTTATCAAAACAACTCAATCCCCTTCGAGCCAGGTGTCCAGTCTGTTGGCTGAATTTGAAGGCACCGTTTCGGGTCACCGTGACGGTCACGGCTTTGTTCAACGCGATGACGGCGAGGCCGACATTTACCTGCCGCCCAACGAAATGCGTGCCGTGCTGCACAAAGACCGAGTCAAAGCGCGCATCGTGCGCCATGACCGTAAAAACCGGCCCGAAGGTCGCGTCACCGAAATCTTGGAGCGCTCACCCCACCCGATCATTGGCCGTTTGCTGCAAGAAAGCGGTGTCTGGCTAGTCGCCCCCGAAGACAAGCGTTACGGCCAAGATGTGCTAATCCCTAAAAGCGCGACCGGTACAGCCAAGTCTGGCCAGGTGGTGGTGGTCGAGCTGACCGAACCGCCAGCTTTGTTCGGGCAGCCGGTGGGTCGTGTCAAAGAAGTGTTGGGGGAGGTTGACGATCCCGGCATGGAAATCGAGATTGCTGTGCGCAAATACGGCGTACCGCATGAGTTCAGCGACGAAGCGCTGGCGCTGGCGCGCGCTTTGCCAGACGCCGTGCGGCCCCTTGACAAGCAAGGTCGCGTCGACCTGACCGACATCGCCCTGGTGACGATTGACGGCGAAGATGCACGCGACTTCGATGACGCTGTGTACTGCGAGCCGGCCAAGGTCGGCCGCGGCAAGGGCTGGCGTTTGCTGGTGGCGATTGCCGATGTCAGCCACTACGTAGACACCGGCAGCGCGATTGACATTGACGCTTATGACCGTGCCACCAGCGTTTATTTTCCGCGCCGCGTGATCCCGATGCTGCCCGAGAAACTCTCCAACGGCCTGTGCTCGCTGAACCCCAACGTCGAGCGGCTGTGCATGGTTTGCGACATGCTGATCAACGCCAAGGGTGAGGTTCACGCCTATCAGTTTTACCCGGCGGTGATGTTCAGTCACGCGCGTTTCACGTACACCGAAGTGGCGGCTATTTTGGCCAACACGCGCGGCCCTGAAGCGGCACAGCGCAAAGCTTTGGTGCCGCATTTGCTTGATTTGCACGACGTTTACCAAACCCTGCTGAAAGAGCGTGGCGTGCGTGGTGCGGTCGATTTTGAGACCACCGAAACACAAATCGTTTGCGACGAGGTTGGCCGCATCGAAAAAATCGTGCCGCGTACCCGCAATGTGGCGCACCGCTTGATCGAAGAAGCCATGTTGTCGGCGAATGTCTGCTCGGCCGACTTCATTGCCCAGAGCAAGCACATTGGCTTGTTCCGCGTGCACGAAGGCCCGACCCCCGAGAAAAAGGAGATGTTGCGCAGCTACCTGAAAGCCATCGGCCTGGGTTTGAGCATCAGTGATGATCCGATGCCGGGCGAGTTTCAGTCGATCGCCTTGGCCACCAAAGACCGGCCAGACGCCCAGCAAATTCATTCGATGCTGCTGCGCTCCATGTCGCAGGCGATTTACACGCCGATGAACAACGGCCACTTTGGCTTGGCCTACGAGGCTTACACGCACTTCACCAGCCCGATTCGGCGCTACCCGGACTTGCTGGTGCACCGCGTCATCAAGGCCGTGCTGAAACAAGCCAAATACCAGTTGCCGGCCTTGCCGACACCAGGCGAGGCGCATGCCAAGCTGTCTAAGCGCTTGGCTGCGCGGGCTGTCGAGTCGGACCTGAAACCGAAAAAACCGAGCCCTGACCAACTTGCCTGGCAAGCCGCCGGCCTGCATTGCAGCGCCAACGAACGCCGGGCCGACGAGGCCAGTCGCGACGTTGAAGCCTGGCTCAAGTGCAAATACATGCGCGGCCATTTGGGCGAAGAATTTGGCGGGGTCGTCAGTTCGGCCACCAGCTTCGGAATTTTCGTCACCTTGGACGCGATGTACGTTGAGGGCTTGGTGCACATCACTGAATTGGGCAGCGAGTACTTTCGTTTTGACGAAGCCCGACAAGAGCTGCGTGGTGAGCGCACCGGTTTGCGTTACGCCATCGGTACGCGGGTTCGGGTGCAGGTCAGTCGCGTTGATTTAGATGGCCGCAAAATTGACTTCAGGTTGGTCCATGAAGGCGAGGATTTTCTGGTGCGCGCCATGAAAGACAAGTCTGGCAGCGTCGATGGATCGGCTGAGGAGCGCCTCGGTGGCCGCAAAGGCAGTGACAAATATGCCGATAAGCGCGCCGACAAACACGCCGGCAAGCGCTCCGATCGGCCAGAACGCTCCGTTGCGCGCAGCGCTGGTGCTGCCGACCGTGGCGTGGCCCGGTCGCCGATTCAGTCCCTCAAAGCAGCCGTCAAAAAAGCCGCTTCTGGCGGACCGCGCAAGCCGGGTGGGTCCAGCAAGCCAAGCAAAAAGCCGAGGAGGTGATGCTCATGCGTGCGTTGAGTTTTTTGCTGGAGACAGCTTTTTACCTGCTGATCGGTGCCTCCCTGGTGCGGGCTTACATGAACTGGTTGCGCATCAGCATGATGGGCCAGCCTGGCACCTTTGTGATGGCGCTGACAAACTGGTTGGTAAAGCCGCTGCGGCGGACTTTGCCGCAGGCTTTGGCCCGTTCCAAAGTGGATTCAGCCAGCTTGATCGCTGCGATGTTGCTGGCCGTCTTGTATGCCTTGCTGATGGCTTTGCTGTTGGGCTGGTTTGCTGACGAATTGCCGCTGTTGGCGGTGCTTGGTTTGGCCTTCAAAATGCTGGCCCGGGTGGCATTTCAAGTCATGACTATTTTGGTTTTTGGCTACGTCATCCTTTCTTGGGTGCAGCCGGGCTCTTACGGCCATGGCTTGCTGTCGCGGCTGGTCGAGCCCCCGCTGGCGCCGCTGCGTAGGATTGTTCCCCTGATTGGGGGGCTTGATCTGTCAGCGATGGTGTTGCTGTTGCTGCTGCAAATGGGCCTGATGTTCCTAAGCTGAGCGACCACGCGGAGTACGCTCAACTGGTTTTGAGGGCTAATGGGCGTGTGCCGAGCTCAGCGCTGCCTCGACTTGCAGCGCCGCGTCCAAAACGCTGTCGTCCTGCAGGGCTGAATGCCAAAGCATCAGACCGACCGGCAATTGCTGTTGTGCTTGGTCTGGGGTGAAGCAGGGCAGGGAGATGGCGCAGCCGTCGAGCATGTTGACCACCGCCGGATTGCGCAACAACAAACCATTGACGCGAAAAAAAGCCGCATCGTCGTCGATCAAATCGGCGATGGCGGGCGCCACCATCGGCACCGTCGGTGACAGCATGGCGTCGAAGCCGCTCATGCGCTGGTTCATGCGGGCGATCCACTGCTGTCTGGCTGCAAGCAAATCGATGTAATCGGCCGCGCTCATGCTGGCGCCTTTGAGAATTCGCAATGCCACGCGCGGGTCGTAGTCGGACTGACGATGGCCTATCAACTGGCGGTGCCAAGCGAAGCTCTCCGCCGCCGAGAAGCCGCCGCTGGCGTTGATCTGGACCAACTCGTTGATCTCGTCGAGGTCCATTTCGATAATCTCCGCGCCAGCTGTGCGCAGCACACGCAAGCTGTGCTCAAAGGCGCTCGCCACGGTGGCGTCCAAGCTGTCTAGCGTCAAGCCGCGGGGCACGGCAAAACGGCTGACCGACAAGGGCTTGCCCGCCAGCGCCACACGCCTGTCGGCCAGCACCTCGTGCACGGTCACTGCATCGCGGACCGAGCTTGTGATGGCGCAGACGGTGTCGAGCGTGCTGGACAAGGGCAGAGCGCCCGCCGTCGGTACCAACCTGGCCGTGCTTTTAAAGCCGACCAAGCCGCACAGGGCCGCCGGGATGCGGATTGAACCACCGGTGTCGGAACCCAGCCCAGCGCTTGCAGCGCCAATCGCCACTGACACCGCTGCACCCGATGATGAGCCACCCGGCACGCGGGCGACCAAGTTGTCGGCCGGGTTGACGGGCGTGCCGTAGTGTGGGTTGATGCCGACGCCAGAGTAGGCGAACTCCGACATGTTGGTGCGCCCAGCGATCAGTCCGCCGGCTCTGCGCAACCGGGCGACCGCAGTGCAGTCGACCCGCGCCGGTTCGGCGTTGGCCAAGACAGTTGAGCCGGCTTGGGTTCGTTCGCCAGCCACATCAAACAGGTCTTTGATCGAAATTGGCAGTCCGGCCAACGGCTTGGTGCTGCTGGGGGCCAGCACGGCGGCTTGGGCAGTCGCTGCCGTTGTGGCGGTTTCGTGCGGCAACTCGGTTGGGTGGCGAATATACACATGGGCGCAGGCGCTGCTGAGGCTGGCTAGCTGCGCTTGGTGCAAGAACTCGGTCAGGCTGATGCGACCGGTAGCTATGGCTTGGCGTTGCGAGTGCAGGTCTGGGTGCATGGAATTCATGGTTTTCACGCTTGGAGATGGTATGATAGTTGGGCTTTGCGAAATGCTATGTGCTTTTGCAAGGTTAATCGCAAATCAGCCACTCAAGGTGTCGCTCGGGAAATAAGTCCAGACGATAAGCGCTGATTTTAGACACAACCTTTGGAGTTTTATATGTCAATCACCATGCGTGAAATGCTGGAAGCCGGCGTCCATTTTGGCCACCAAACCCGCTTCTGGAACCCTAAGATGGCACCGTACATCTTCGGTCACCGCAACCGAATTCACATCATCAACCTGGAAAAATCGCTGCCGATGTTCCAGGACGCAGCCAAATTCGCGCGTCAACTCGCTGCCAACGGCGGCAATATTTTGATGGTCGGCACCAAGCGCCAAGCGCGCGACATCGTCGCCTCTGAAGCGCTGCGCGCCGGCGTGCCCTATGTTGACCAGCGTTGGTTGGGCGGCATGTTGACCAATTTCAAGACGGTCAAAACCTCTATCAAACGCCTGAAGGAAATGAAGGCTCAGCAAGAAGCTGGCCTCGACACCATCAGCAAAAAAGAGCAGCTCACTTTCAAGCGTGAAATCGAGAAGCTCGAAAAAGACATCGGCGGCATTCAGGACATGGCTGCATTGCCAGACGCTATTTTCGTGATCGACGTCGGTTTCCACAAAATCGCCGTGGCTGAAGCTCAAAAGCTGGGCATTCCGCTGATTGGCGTGGTTGACTCCAACCACTCGCCCATCGGTATCGACTACGTGATCCCTGGCAACGACGACTCCTCCAAAGCGGTCGAGTTGTATGCCCGCGGTATCGCCGACGCGATCATCGAAGGCCGTGCTAACGCCATCGGCGAGGTGGTGCGCGCTGTGGCCCCTGTGAGCGCTGACGAATTCGTCGAAGTGCAAAACGCAGCGTAATCACTTCGGCCTTGTGCCACTCGAAAAAGGGGCTCGGGTAGCCCCTTTTTCACACTTAAATTTTGCCGACGTCAGCCAGTTTTCACCTCGTCCACCAAGTCAATCGACATTCACGGAGAATCAAAAAATGATAATCACTGCAAGCATGGTCGCTGAACTGCGCGCCAAGACCGACGCCCCCATGATGGAGTGCAAAAAAGCACTCACCGAAGCCGACGGCAACATGGAAAAAGCCGAAGAAATATTGCGCGTCAAGCTGGGCAACAAAGCTGGCAAGGCCGCTTCCCGGATCACCGCCGAAGGTGTTGTTGCGATCCATACCGAAGCCGGCATTGGCGCGTTGGTCGAAGTCAATTGCGAAACCGACTTCGTCACCAAAAACGACAGTTTTCTGGGCTTTGTCAAGGCTGTGGCTGAAGGCATTGTCAAGCACAAGCCGGCTGATGTCGACGCCATTGGCGCCATGCCTTTTTCGATGGACGGCTTTGGCCCGACGATCGAAGACGTGCGCAAAGGTCTGATCGGCAAGATCGGTGAGAACATGAGCGTTCGCCGCTTCAAGTGCTTTGACGCGGGCAGCCAGTTGGCGACTTACCTGCACGGCACACGCATTGGCGTGGTAGTGGAGTTTGAGGGCGATGAAATCGCTGCCAAAGACGTTGCCATGCACGTGGCGGCCATGAAGCCAGTGGCGCTGTCCAGCGCCGATGTGCCGGCTGAGCTGGTCGCCAAAGAGCGCTCGGTGGCTGCTGCCAAAGCCGCTGAAGATGCGTCCAAAGCGCAAGCCGAAGGCAAGCCGGTTCAGTCCGCTGAAATCGTCGCCAAGCGCATTGACGGTGGCGTCCAGAAGTACCTCAAGGAAGTCAGCCTTTTCAACCAGTCGTTTGTCAAAAATGACAAGCAAACGGTTGAGCAGATGCTCAAAGAGCGCGCAACCACGGTGAAAGCGTTCACCATGTTCGTGGTCGGCGAAGGCATCGAGAAGAAGGTCGACGACTTTGCTGCGGAAGTCGCAGCCCAGGTCGCTGCAGCCAAAGCTGCCTGATCAAACTGCTTGACCATTCACAGGTCCAACCTCGCTCAATCCCATCAACCCCTCACTCACGGACTCGCCATGCCAGCCTACAAGCGGATTTTGCTCAAACTGTCAGGTGAAGCCCTGATGGGTGACGATGCATTTGGCATCAACCGGGCGACGATCGTGCGGATGGTCGAAGAGATCGCCGAGGTCTCGCGCTTGGGCGTCGAGTTGGCGATTGTCATCGGTGGCGGCAATATTTTCCGCGGCGTGGCGGGTGGTTCGGTCGGTATGGACCGGGCCACCGCTGACTACATGGGCATGCTGGCCACCGTGATGAACGCGCTGGCCCTGGGCGACACCATGGACAAAGCCGGCCTGACGCCACGCGTCATGTCGGCCATTGCCATCGAGCGCGTGGTCGAGCCGTATGTGCGGCCCAAGGCCTTGCAGTACCTGGAAGAGGGCAAGGTGGTGATTTTTGCGGCCGGCACCGGCAACCCATTTTTCACCACCGACACCGCTGCGGCCCTGCGTGGCGCAGAAATTGGCGCCGAGATTGTTTTGAAGGCGACCAAGGTCGACGGCGTTTACAGCGCCGACCCACGCAAAGACCCTAACGCCACGCGTTACGACAGCATCACTTTTGATGAGGCCATGGGTCGGCATCTTGAAGTCATGGACGCCACGGCTTTTGCCCTGTGCCGTGACCAAAAGTTGCCCGTGAAAGTCTTCAGTATTTTCAAGCCTGGTGCGCTCAAACGCGTGGTGATGGGCGAGAACGAAGGCACTTTGGTCCACATTTGAAATTGAAGGCAAGCCACTTGGCGCCTTCTTTTGTAAACTTGAATTTTGTTGTAGCCGGAGAAGCACCCATGAGCATCGCAGACACCAAAACCAACGCCGAAACAAAAATGCAGCAGTCGCTTGAGTCGTTCAAGCATGCGCTGACCAAAATTCGCACCGGCCGGGCCAACCCCGGTCTGCTCGACACCGTGCAGGTCGACTACTACGGCTCGATGGTGCCGATCAGCCAGGTCGCCAACGTGTCCCTGTTGGACGCCCGCACGATCAGCGTCTCGCCGTGGGAAAAAAGCATGAGCGCGAAGATCGAAAAAGCCATTCGCGACTCTGATCTTGGCTTGAATCCGGCCTCCCAGGGCGACCTGATCCGGGTGCCGATGCCGGCCATGACCGAAGAGCGCCGCCGGGAACTCACCAAGATCGTCAAAGGCGAGGGCGAGCACGCCAAGGTGGCCATTCGTAACCTGCGCCGGGATGCCAATGAAGGCGTCAAAAAGCTGGTCAAAGACAAACTCGCCTCCGAAGACGACGAGCGCCGCGCCCAAGAAGAGATTCAAAAGTTCACCGACCGTTTCATCGCCGATGTCGACAAACTTGTCATCAGCAAGGAACTAGACATCATGGCGGTTTGACGCGCCACTCGTCAGTTTGACTACCATGGCCGCACCCGTGCTCAGCAACATGCCGCATCATGTGGCCATCGTCATGGATGGTAATGGGCGTTGGGCCGCCAAGCGTTTTTTGCCGCGTATCGCCGGTCACAAACAGGGCGTGACGGCATTGCGTCGCTGTGTCAAGGCCTGCGTCGATCGCGGGATTGGCGTGTTAACGGTGTTTGCTTTCTCCTCAGAAAACTGGAACCGCCCGCCTGAGGAAGTGTCCGGGTTGATCGACTTGCTGGCCCGTGCAGTCAAAAGTGAGGTTGCGGCGCTCCAAAAAAAGGGTGTTCGTTTGCATTTCGTCGGCGACCGCCTGCGTCTGTCGGCCACGCTGCAGGCAGCGTTCAGCCATGCCGAAGCCAGCACCGCTGCCAATACCAGTTTGGTGCTCAACATTTGTTTCAACTATGGCGGTCGTTGGGACATTGCGCAAGCGGCGCAAAAAGTTGCTAACAGCGGGCAAGCCATCACCGAGCAGGCGCTTGACCGTGCCTTGGCATTGGCCCACGTGTCGGATCCAGATTTGTTCATCCGGACCGGCGGCGAACTGCGCATCAGCAATTTTCTGTTGTGGCAGGCGGCGTATGCCGAGCTGCATTTCACCGACAAACTCTGGCCCGAATTTGACGACGTTGCGCTGGATGAAGCGATAACCGCCTTCCAATCCCGTGAGCGGCGCTTTGGTTTCACCTCGGCGCAACTTTCCAGCAAGCCGGACCAACCTCAGCAGGCTGCCTGATGCTCAAACAGCGTGTGATCACGGCTGCGGTGTTGCTGGCGATTTTGCTGCCCGCCCTGTTTTATCCGTCTTATGTGCCGTTTTGCGCCATCACCTTGGTGCTGATTTCGGCCGGCGGTTGGGAGTGGGGGCGGCTCAATGGCTGCAGTCAGCCGCTGTCTGTGCTGCTGGGCCTAGCCTGTTTGCTGGCCTGTCTGTTGTCTTGGTCTGCCGGCTGGCTAACTCAGTCGTTGCCGTGGTTGTGGAGCGTCGTTGGTGCTGTGTGGGTGTTGGCTGGTGGCTGGTTGCTGCGCAGCGGGGTCAGCGGTTGGCCGAAAATTCCAAAGACGCTGCGCTTGGTGTTGGGCGTGGCAGCCATTTGGCTGGCTTGGCTGGCCTTGGCGCAAGCCAGAGTCATCGGCGTCAACTTTTTGTTGTCGGTCATGGTGCTGGTCTGGACGGCCGACATTGGCGCTTACTTTGCTGGTAAAGCCGTTGGCGGTCGCTTCACCAAAACGAAGCTCGCCGCGTCCATCAGCCCCGGCAAAAGCTGGGAAGGTGTCTGGGGCGGCATGGTCTGCGTGCTGCTGCTAGCGCTGGGCTGGATCTGGCTTGACCGCAGCGGTGCGACGCTCAGCCCAAGCATTTATTCGACTTTGCTCAGCCGTCATGGTGGGGCGGTGATGTTGCTTGCGCTTGTTTTCCTGTCGGCCATGAGTGTGGTCGGCGATTTGGTCGAGTCGCTGGTCAAACGCAGCGCGGGCGCCAAAGACTCCAGCGGCTTGCTGCCGGGTCATGGCGGTGTCTTAGACCGGGTTGATGCTTTGCTGCCAACGCTGCCTTTGGCGTTGATGTTGGCCAGTCTGTGACACTGAAATGAACGCCATGAAACAACGCGTCACGGTTCTAGGGTCAACGGGTTCGATCGGCGTCAGCACGTTGGACGTCATGGCCATGCACCCTGAGCGCTTCGAGGTGTTTGCCCTCAGCGCGGCCACGCAGGTCGACCTCATGCTGGCCCAATGCCAGCGTTTCAAGCCGACCTTTGCGGTCATGGCGAGTCTGCCGCACGGTCAGTTGCTGGCTGACAAAATGCGCGCCAACCACCTGTCGACGCAAGTCTTGTCTGGCCCCGAAGCGCTAGCGATGATCGCTTCGCATGAGCAAGTCCACGCCGTCATGGCCGCCATCGTCGGTGCGGCTGGGCTGCCGCCGTGTCTGGCTGCAGCCAAGGCCGGCAAGCGCCTGCTGCTGGCCAACAAAGAAGCCTTGGTGGTGGGTGGCGAGGTGTTCATGGACGCGGTGCGTCAAGGCGGCGCCCAACTGCTGCCGATTGACAGTGAGCATTCGGCTATTTTTCAGTCCTTGCCGGAAGACCCCGCCACCTGGTCTGAGCGCGTTGAAAAAATCATCCTGACGGCTTCAGGTGGGCCGTTTCGCGAGCGTGATCCGTCGAGCTTGCGAGACGTCACGCCAACCGAAGCCTGCGCGCACCCGAACTGGGTCATGGGCCGCAAGATTTCCGTCGACTCAGCGACCATGATGAACAAGGCGTTGGAGGTCATCGAAGCCCGTTATTTGTTCGGTGTAACGCCGCAGCAGATCGAGGTTGTGATTCATCCGCAAAGCATCATCCATTCCTTGGTGCAATACCGCGACACCTCGGTGGTCGCTCAGCTCGGCACGCCTGATATGCGGGTGCCGATTGCCTACGGCTTGGCCTGGCCGGAGCGGATTGCCTCTGGCGCACGCGCGCTTGATTTTCGGGCCCTCGCGACCATGACATTTGACACGCCGGATCCGCAGCGCTTTCCCGGCTTGCAACTGGCGTGGGAAGTGCTGGCCGGGCCGGTCGGTAGTCCGGCGGTTTTGAACGCCGCCAACGAAGTGGCGGTGGCGGCTTTTCTGGCCGGGCAAATTCGTTTTGACCAAATCCACCACGTCAACCGTAGCAGCCTTGACGCCAGCAACGTGACTGACATCCACGGCATCGATGATCTGTTGGCGCTAGATCAGCAAACCCGCGCCGTGGCGACTACGCACGTCAAACGAATGGAGATTTAAGATGTTGACGCTGCTCGCCTTCGTGGTCGCCTTGGGGTTGCTGATCACCATCCATGAGTACGGTCATTACCGGGTTGCGGTGGCCTGTGGCGTCAAGGTCTTGAAGTTTTCGATTGGTTTTGGCAAACCGCTTTACACCTGGCGCTGCGCCGGTAAGCCGACTGAGTTTTCAATCAGCGCCTTGCCGCTGGGCGGCTACGTCAAGATGCTGGACGAGCGCGAAGGACCTGTCGACCCCGCTGAGCGCCATTTGGCTTTCAATACCAAGCCTTTGCGATCCCGTGCGGCGGTGGTGGCGGCTGGGCCGATGGCTAATTTGCTGCTGGCCGCTTTGCTGTACGCCGTGGTCAACTGGGGCGGTATGGAGGAGCCCAAGGCCGTGCTGGCGGTACCTGTGCCGGAGTCCATGGCTGAGCGAGCTGGATTGACTGGCGGCGAGTGGGTGACCCAAGCCGCTTTCGATGGTGAAGCGCTGGAAGACGTGCGCTCTTTCACGGACTTGCGTTGGCGGCTGACGCAGGGCGCCATGACCGGTCAAGACTTGCGGCTGGTGGTGGCTGAAGGCAGACCATCGGGATCGCGCAACGACCGGCAAGATGAAGCAGCGCAAGGCCAGACCCGAGAGTTGGTACTGCCCTTGAGTCAGCTGAATGCCACCGAGGTGGATGCCCGTTTGTTCCGCAAGATAGGTCTGCTCGGACCGTTGACCCAGCCTTTGATTGGCGACGTGATGCCGGGCAGCGCAGCTGCTCAAGCCGGTCTGCAGCCTGGCGATGTGGTTTTGCGCATGGGCGAGCGGCGGGTCACTGACGGGCAGCAGTTGCGTGAGCTGATCCGCAGCTCGGTGACTGCAGACGGGCAAGCTGCAAGCCCGCAAGCCTGGCAAATTGAACGCGGTGGTCAGATCTTGACGCTGCAGGTGACGCCGCAAGTCCAGCGCGGGAGTGCAGTTCCCTACCCCAAAATCGGTGCTTATGTGGGCTCGGCACCCGTCCTGGTCAGCGTGCGTTATGGCTTTCTTGACGGGCTCTGGGGCGGTCTTGTCAAGACTTGGGAGATGTCCTCTTTGACGCTCAAAATGATCGGCAAAATGCTGACTGGCGAAAGTTCTTTGAAAAATCTCAGCGGGCCGCTGACCATCGCAGACTACGCGGGCAAATCAGCCAGCTTGGGTTGGGCGTCTTATTTGATGTTTTTGGCGGTGATCAGCGTCAGTCTTGGCGTGCTGAATTTGCTGCCCTTGCCGGTCTTGGACGGCGGGCACCTGATGTATTATCTTTGGGAGGCGGTGACCGGTCGCAGCGTGTCTGATGTTTGGACGGAGCGACTTCACCGAGGTGGTCTTGCCATCTTGTTGATGATGATGTCGATTGCTATTTTCAACGACGTGCAACGGCTTCTGGTTTAGGCTTTAAGCGTGTTTTTGTTTTCATTCATGGTGCCACTCAAGCACCTCCGATTCTCACTCTCAGTCCAGTGGCTGACCGCTGTTTTCACCCCAAAACTCCATGTATCACCATCTTCATCGATTTAAGTTCCGGGCGCTCACCGTGTTGGCCGCCAGCATGCTCACGGCCACTTTGGCCTGGGCGGTTGACCCGTTCACAGTGCGCGACATTCGCGTGGAGGGCCTGCAGCGGGTTGAGCCGGGCACTATTTTTGCATCGATCCCCTTGCGCGTCGGTGAGCAGTACAACGACGACAAAGGCTCTGCCGCGATCCGCTCTTTGTTTGCGCTTGGCCTTTTCAAGGATGTGCGACTTGAAGTCAGCGGCGACGTGTTGGTGGTGATTGTCGAAGAGCGGCCTACCGTGGCTGGCGTGGAATTCGTCGGCGGCAAAGAGTTTGACAAAGATATTTTAAAAAAGGCCTTGCGCGATACCGGTCTGTATGACGGTCAACCTTTCGACAAAGCCTTGGCCGACAAGGCCGAGCAAGAGCTCAAGCGCCAGTATGTCAACCGCAGTTTGTACGCTGTCACGGTGGTCACCACGGTCACACCGATCGAGCGCAATCGCGTCAATTTGACCTTCAGCATCACCGAAGGCCAGATCGCCAAGATCAAAGACATTCGGGTGGTCGGAGCCAAAGATTTCAGCGAGTCAACATTGCGCAAGCTGTTCGACTTAGACACCGGCGGCTGGCTCAGTTGGTATACCAAGTCGGACCGCTATTCGCGCGTCAAGCTGAATGCTGACATCGAGACTTTGCGTTCCTACTATTTGTCGCGTGGCTACCTTGACTTTCGAGTCGATTCAACCCAAGTGGCGATTTCCCCAGACAAGCAAGAAATCACCGTCACGCTGAACATCACCGAAGGCCAACGTTTTGTGGTCTCGGGTGTTCGTCTAGAGGGCAATTACCTGGGCCATGAAGAGGAGTTCAAATCCCTCGTCACCATCAAGCCAGGTGCCTCTTACAACGCTGACCATGTGGCCGAAACCACCAAGGCTTTCAACGAGTACTTTGGCACCTTCGGTTTTGCTTTTTCCCGCATTGAGGCGGTGCCGCAGATTGACAGAAGCACCAATTTGGTCAGCTTCGTGTTGCAGGCCGACCCGTCTCGCCGCGCTTATGTGCGGCGCATCAGCTTGGTCGGTAACAACCGCACGCGGGACGAAGTGATTCGCCGTGAGTTCCGGCAACTCGAATCCTCTTGGTATGACGGCGACAACATCAAGCGCTCGCGCGACCGGGTCGACCGCTTGGGCTATTTCACCAATGTCGCCATTGACACCCAAGATGTCGCCAACGCACCGGACCAGGTCGACTTGGTGATGACGGTGGCTGAAAAGCCCACCGGCAATTTGTCCCTCGGTCTGGGCTTTTCAAGCGCCGACAAAATCTCTTTGATGGCCGGTATTCAGCAAGAAAACTTCTTTGGAACAGGTCATTACGTTGGCATCAATGTCAATACCAGCAAATTCAACCGGCAGCTTGTGCTCAGCACGGTCGACCCTTATTTCACCACCGACGGGGTCTCGCGGGCCATCGACGTTTACAGCCGAACCAACCGGCCCTACACCGGGCAGGGCGGCGATTACGCGCTGTTGACCCGAGGCGCCAGTGTTCGCTTTGGCGTGCCTTTCACTGAAAACGACAGAGTTTTCTTTGGTACCGCGATTGAACAGACCACCATTCAAGATGGTGTCTCGGCTTTACCCGTTACCTGGGCACTTTACAAAGAAAAATTTGGCGCCTCGAGCACTTCGATTCCGCTGACACTGGGTTGGTCACGCGACAAGCGCGACAGCGCCTTGGTGCCAACCACTGGTATTTTTCAGCGTTTAAATGCTGACTGGGGTGTCGGCGGCGATGTGAAATATGTGCGTACCAATTACCAAATTCAGCAGTACATTCCGCTGAACAAGCAGTTCACGATTGGCCTGAATGGCGAGCTCGGTTGGGGCAAAGGCTTGAATGGCCAGCCTTTCCCGATTTTCAAGAATTTTTATTCGGGTGGTCTCGGCTCTGTTCGAGGTTTCGCGCAAGGTTCCCTCGGTCCAACTGCTAAAACAGACAGCCTTGGAAACGTCATCACCCCTATTTCTATTGGCGGCGCAAAGAAGATCACCCTCAGTGCCGAGCTCTCGACTCCGTTTCCAGGGGCCGGCAACGATCGAACCTTGCGCATGTACAGCTTTGTCGACGCTGGTAATGTTTACGCAGAAGATCAATCTTTCAGTTTGGCCGGCTTGCGCGCCTCTGTCGGCGTCGGCATCAGCTGGATATCACCGGTCGGGCCCTTGCGATTGGCCTTCGGTCGAGCCATCCGTAAACAAGATGGCGATAGAATGCAACCCGTTCAATTTCAAATTGGTACCTCTTTCTAATGAAGCTCTCTTTACGCCACCTCGTTATTTGTGCCAGCTTGACGCTGGCGGCAAGCGCCGTGAGCGCGCAAGACTTCAAAGTGGGTATCGTCAATCTGGACCGGATTTTTCGCGAAGCCAACTCTGCCAAGGCGGCTCAGGTCAAACTCGAGCAAGAGTTCACCAAGCGCGAAAAAGAAATTGCCGAATCCGGTGTGCAGATCAAGGCCCAGTCTGAAAAGCTCGAGCGTGAAGCGCCGACCCTGTCGGAAAGCCAGCGCAACACCCGTCAACGCCAACTGGTTGACCAAGACCGTGAGTTTCAGCGCAAACGTCGTGAATTTCAAGAAGACCTGAACAACCGCAAAAATGAAGAGTTGCAATTGGTTATTGAGCGTGCCAACAAGGTGGTCAAGGCGTTGGCTGAAGCTGAAAAGTACGACCTGATCGTGCAAGAAGCGGTCTACGCCAACCCCAAGCACGACATCACCGACAAAGTCATTAAGTCGCTGAATGCCGCCAGCGGCCGTTAAAAACCTGCAGGACGGCGCAGCGTGACTTTGCGTCTGGGCGCCATTTTTGACGCATTGAAAGACGAGTTCGAAGCGCTTCTTTGGGCTGACGCTGACTGCCTGATCTCAAGACTTGCGCCGATTGAATCTGCTGAAACCTCCGACCTTTCTTTTCTCAGCCATCCCCAGTACCTGAACAAGCTGGCCGCTTCATCTGCCGCTTGTGTGATTGTGTCGCCAGCTCTGCAAGACGCCGCCTTGGTGCGTGGCGGCTGCATCGTGGTGGCCGACCCCTACCGCTATTTTGCCCGCGTGACCCAGCTTTGGAAACAGCACCACGAAGCGCAAGACACGCCGAGCATTCACCCTTGCGCCTCCATCGACCCCCGCGCCCAATTGGGCGCGGGGGTTTCGGTTGCCGCCTTTGTCTGCATTGCTGCCGGCGCGGTGATTGGCGCTGGCGCTCGCCTTGGCGAGCACTGCGTGATTGGTCGCGATGCCCGCGTCGGCGCGCACAGTCGCTTGGCAGCGCGGGTCACACTCGGCGAAGGCTGTCAGCTTGGTGAGCGCTGTATTTTGCATGCGGGTGTGGTCATTGGCTCGGATGGTTTTGGCTTTGCGCCGCACGCGGGAGGCTGGGAAAAAATCGAACAATTGGGCGCCGTGCGCATTGGCAACGACGTCGAGATCGGTGCCAACACCTGCATCGACCGTGGTGCCCTTGGCGACACGGTGATAGATAACGGCGTCAAGCTCGACAACCTGATTCAGATTGGCCACAACGTGCATGTTGGCCAACACACGGCGATGGCCGGCTGCGTTGGCGTGGCGGGCAGCGCGCAGATTGGCGCGCACTGCACGATTGGCGGTGGCGCGGTGGTGCTCGGCCACTTGCGTTTGGCCGATCATGTGCATGTTTCCGCGTCCTCAGTGGTCACCCGTTCGATCCTTCAGCCAGGCCATTACACCGGCTTTTTTCCCATCGACGACAATGCTGCCTGGGAAAAAAACGCCGTCACACTCAAGCAACTGCACAAGCTGCGCGATCGGCTGAAACGGGTCGAGGCGCAACTAGAAAAGCAGCTCGAAAAATAGTTTGCACCAACGCTGGCATTGCGAACCGAAAATTTGATGTCGGTTTTACATCGAATGAAAGAGCAGCCCCAGACTGCTTCAAACTCAAACAAAGAAAAATATGATGGATATTCACCAAATTCTCAAGCAGCTGCCGCACCGTTACCCGTTTCTGTTGGTCGACCGTGTCCTTGAAATTGAAAAAGGCAAGCGCATCAAAGCGTTGAAAAACGTCACCATCAACGAGCCGTTTTTTGGCGGTCATTTCCCGCACCACCCGGTCATGCCGGGCGTGCTGATTCTCGAAGCCATGGCGCAAGTCGCGGCTTTGCTGGCCTTCGACACGCTGGGCACCACGCCCGACGACAAGACGGTGTATTACTTCGCTGGCATTGACGGTGCGCGCTTCAAACGGCCGGTTGAGCCCGGTGACCAGCTCATCATGGAGGTCTCACTCGACCGCATGAAATCGGGTATTTTCAAGTTCAAAGCCACCGCTCGGGTGAACGACTTGGTGGTGTGCGAAGCCGAGCTGATGTGCACCATGCGTACCTTGCCTTGATGGACAAAACTGTGGTCACCGGTATCCATCCCAGCGCGCTGATCGATCCGCGCGCGCAGCTTGACAGCACTGTCAGTGTGGGGCCTTACAGCGTGGTCGGCCCGCACGTGAAGATCGGTGCCGGCACGACCATAGGCGCGCATTGCGTGCTCGAAGGCCACACCACGATTGGCCAAGACAACCAGATTTTCCAGTTCAATTCGATTGGTGCCGTTCCGCAAGACAAAAAGTACGCGGGTGAACCTTGCGAGCTGCGCATCGGCGACCGCAACACCATCCGCGAGTTCTGCACGCTCAACATCGGTTCGCCCGGCGACACCGGTGTGACCAGTGTCGGTAACGACAACTGGATCATGGCTTATGTGCATTTGGCACATGACTGCGTGGTCGGGAATCACACGATTTTTGCCAACAACTCGCAGCTGGCGGGCCACGTGCATGTGGGTGACTGGGTCATCTTGGGCGGCTTCACCGTCGTCCATCAATTTGTGCGTTTGGGCGCGCACAGCATGACGGCGATGTGCTCGCTGCTGTTCGCCGACTTGCCGCCGTACGTGATGTGCCAAGGCCAACCCGCCGGTGCGCGGTCGATGAATTTCGAAGGCTTGCGCCGCCGTGGTTTTTCGCCCGAGCGTGTCGCCGCGGTGAAAGCCATGCAGCGCGCGCTGTACCGCGATGATTTGACGCTGGAGCAGGCCAAGGTCCGCATCGCTGAGCTGCCATTGAGCCATCCGACGGCGGTCGACGATATCGCCATGATGGTGGATTTTCTGGCCGAGACCTCGCCGCAACGCGGCATCGTCCGCTAGTTTTTGCATGTCACACGCTGCGCCTTCAGCGCCCCGCATGGCGATGGTCGCCGGCGAATCCTCGGGCGACTTGCTCGCTGGCTTGCTGCTCGACGGCTTGAAGTCGCGCTGGCCCAACATGCAATCTGAAGGCATTGGCGGGCCAATCATGCAGGCCCGTGGCTTCAAGGCGCACTGGCCGAGCGACAAGCTCGCGGTGCGCGGTTATGTGGAAGTGCTGCGGCATTACCGCGAGATCGTGGGGATTCGTGCCCAGCTCCAAAGTCAATTGCTGGCCAGTCGGCCCGACCTGTTCATCGGCGTTGACGCGCCCGATTTCAATCTCGACTTAGAAGCGTCTTTGCGTGCTGCCGGCATCAAGACGGTGCACTTTGTCAGTCCCTCGGTGTGGGCGTGGCGGGCTGAGCGGGTGGAGAAAATCCGCCGCAGCGTCGACCACGTGCTGTGCATTTTTCCATTTGAGCCCGCCTTGCTGGCGCAGCATGGCATTGCCGCCACCTACGTTGGCCATCCGCTGGCCAATGTGATCCCGATGCAGCCTGACCAAGCCGCCGCCCGCGCTGCGCTGGGCTTGTCGGCAGAGCATCCCGTGGTGGCGGTGCTGCCAGGCAGCCGGCAATCAGAAGTGCACTATTTGGCTGCACGCTTTTTCAAGGCGGTGGCCTTGATTGCCCAAGCGCGACCTGGCACGCAATTCGTCGTGCCGGCGATGCCTGCTTTGAAAGCTGCGATTGAACGCGCGGCTGCGGCTGCTGGCGTGCTGGACCTGGTCAAGATCGTGGCGGGTCAGTCGCACGCGGTGTTGGCGGCGTGTGACGTGAGCTTGATCGCCAGCGGCACGGCGACCTTAGAGGCGGCTTTGTTCAAGCGCCCGATGGTCATCGCCTACAACATGAACTGGTTGTCATGGCAAATCATGCGGCGCAAACAACTGCAACCATGGGTCGGGTTGCCGAACATTCTGTGTGGCGAGTTCGTGGTGCCCGAGCTGCTGCAAACAGCCGCGTCGCCGCCTGCCCTGGCGGCAGCCGTGATCGACTGGCTGGAAGCAGCCGTGTCTGCACCCGACAAAATACGCCACGTTCAAGATAAATTCAGCGCTTTGCATCTGCAACTGCGGCGCGACACAACTCAGTTGGCCACCGATGCAATCGAAAAAATCCTTCAAGGCTGAACAAGCGCTTTTCATCTGGGACAAGCCTGGCTTGCTGGCTGGAGTCGACGAGGCCGGCCGCGGCCCCTTGATGGGCCCAGTGGTCGCTGCGGCGGTGATCCTTGATGATTTGAAGCCGATCAAAGGCTTGGCCGACTCTAAAAAGTTGACAGCGCTGCGCCGCGACAAGCTCTACGACGAAATTCTGGGCAAAGCCCTGTGCTTTCACATTGCCCAGGCCACGGTCGAAGAAATTGACGAGCTCAATATTTTGCAAGCGACGATGTTGGCCATGCGGCGCGCAGTCGAAGGGTTGCGGCTCAAGCCTCACCGGGTGCTGGTTGACGGCAACCGCATTCCGACGCTGGTGGTGGCGGCCGAAGCGATTGTCGGTGGCGATGCTTTGGTGCCGGCCATTTCTGCAGCCTCTATTCTGGCCAAAGTTTGGCGCGATCGGTGGTGCCAAGCGTTTCATTTGGAGTACCCGCAGTACGGCTTTGCCACGCACAAGGGTTACGGCACGGCCGAGCATTTGGCGGCGCTGCGGGCGCACGGCGCTTGCCCGCAACACCGGCGAACCTTCCGCCCTGTGGCCGAGGTGCTGAAATGACGCACATCGCCTCCCGCGCCAATCCTTTCATCAAAACGCTGAAAAAGCTGGCCCACGAGAGCACGGCTTACCGCAAAGAAGGTTTGGTCTGGCTGGAAGGTGACCACTTGTGCCGGGCCGCTTTGGCGCGAGGGTTGGCGCCGCAGATGGCTGTTTTTTCGGAGTCTTATTGGCCCAAGGCGCCGCCTGAATGGGCTGCTACAGCCGGTAAAACGGTTGTTATCGCAGATGCCTTGTGGTCTGAGTTCAGCGCTTTGGAGTCGCCTGCGGCCATGGGTTTTGTCATGGCTTTAGCGCCAGCCTCACCGCTGTTGCCCGATGTGGCGACGGTGATTCTGGACCGCGTGCAAGACGCCGGCAATGTGGGCTCTATTTTGCGCAGCGCTGCCGCCTTCGGCTTCAAACAGGTCGTCGCCTTGAAGGGCACGGCGGCCTTGTGGTCGCCCAAGGTGCTGCGGGCTGGCATGGGCGCGCATTTTGGGCTGCAGTTGATCGAAGGCTTGGCAGCCGATGAACTGCTCGCTTTGAGCGTGCCTTTGGTCGTGACGAGCTCTCACGAAGGCGCTTATTTACACGAGCAAGTGTTGCCGTCGCCGTGTGCTTGGGTCATGGGCCACGAAGGGCAGGGCGTGAGCGCTGCCTTGATGGCGCGGGCGCAAGTCTCGGTACGGATTGCCCAGCCTGGCGGTGAGGAGTCGCTGAATGTGGGCGCCGCCGCCGCCATCTGCCTGTATGCGAGTGCGGCGACGGCACTGCGCTGAATGGCCAAAGTGGGGCTCAGCTCGGCTATACTCAGTGGCTTTTCTAAACCCAGCTTTGCCCGAGCGCCACGTCAAGCCAACACCCTCACTTAGCCGTCAATTTGCGCCCTCATTCGGGCCTTGTTGCGCACGCTTGGGCGAACCGTCACCACCCGGAGAACCCAGTGCTTTTGTCTCTACAGGGAACTACCCCTTCCGCCATTTTGGCGCTCGCAGACGGCACAGTCTTTATCGGCAATTCCATTGGAGCCGCAGGCTCCACGGCCGGCGAGGTGGTGTTCAACACCGCCATGTCCGGCTACCAGGAAATCCTCACGGACCCGAGCTATTGCCAGCAGATTGTGACCCTTACGTATCCGCACATTGGCAATTACGGTGTCAATCTTGAGGACGTTGAAGCCGATAAAGTCCATGCTGCCGGACTCATCATCAAAGACCTGCCGCTGATCGCGTCTAACTTTCGCCAAACCGCCACGCTGTCTGACTACCTTGTCAGCCAGGGCACGGTGGCGATTGCCAACATCGACACGCGCCAGTTGACCCGTCACCTTCGTTCCAAAGGCGCGCAAAACGGTTGCATCATGGCCTTGGCTGCTGGTGAAGCCGCTACGCCCGCGCTGATTGCCAAAGCAGTTGCCGCAGCGCAAGCGGCGCCCAACATGGCTGGCCTCGACTTGGCCAAGGTCGTGTCGACCAGCCAAGCCTATGCATGGACTGAAACCGAGTGGCAGCTCGGTTCGGGTCATGGCGTGCAGGCCCAGCCTAAGTTCCATGTGGTTGCACTTGACTTCGGCGTCAAGAAAAACATTCTTCGCATGCTCGCTGAGCGCGGCGCCCGCATCACCGTGGTGCCGGCACAAACTTCGGCAGCTGAGGTCCTCAAGCTGAAGCCAGACGGGATTTTCTTGGCCAACGGCCCGGGCGATCCGCAGCCCTGCGACTACGCGATTGCCGCTGCCGCTGAGTTGATCGAAACCGGCATCCCGACCTTCGGTATTTGCCTGGGTCATCAAATCATGGCCTTGGCCAGTGGCGCCAAAACCTTCAAGATGAAGTTTGGCCACCATGGCGCCAACCACCCGGTCAAGGAGCTTGACACGAACCGCGTCAGCATCACCAGCCAAAACCACGGTTTTGCGGTGGATGAAAAATCGCTGCCAGCCAATTTGCGTGCCACACACGTCAGCCTGTTTGACGGCACGGTGCAGGGCCTCGCCCGCACCGACAAGCCGGCTTTCTGCTTTCAGGGTCACCCTGAAGCGTCGCCGGGTCCCCACGACATCGCCTATCTTTTTGACCGCTTCACGGCGTTGATGGAAGCTGGGCCACAAGCGCCTGCTGGAGTTCACTAAATGCCAAAGCGCACAGACATCAAATCGGTCCTCATCATCGGGGCCGGCCCCATCATCATCGGTCAGGCTTGCGAGTTCGACTATTCCGGCGTGCAAGCCTGCAAGGCGCTGCGCGAAGAGGGCTACAAGGTCATTCTGATCAACAGCAACCCGGCCACGATCATGACCGACCCGGCCACCGCCGACGTCACCTACATCGAGCCGATCACCTGGCAGACGGTGGAGAAAATCATCGCCAAAGAGCGGCCGGATGCTATTTTGCCGACCATGGGCGGACAGACCGCGCTGAATTGCGCGCTCGACCTGTGGCGCCACGGTGTGCTGGAAAAGTACAGCGTTGAGCTGATCGGTGCCACACCCGAAGCCATCGACAAAGCTGAAGACCGGCTGAAGTTCAAAGACGCGATGACCAAGATCGGTCTCGGTTCGGCCCGCTCCGGCATTGCGCACACCATGGATGAAGCTTGGGTGGTGCAAAAAACACTGGGTTTCCCAACCGTCATTCGCCCCAGCTTCACGCTGGGCGGCACCGGCGGCGGCATTGCCTACAACCCGGAAGAGTTCGAGGAAATCTGCAAGCGCGGTCTCGAAGCTTCTCCCACCAAGGAGCTCTTGATTGAAGAGTCGCTGCTGGGTTGGAAAGAGTACGAGATGGAAGTGGTCCGCGACAAGGCCGACAACTGCATCATAGTCTGCTCGATTGAAAACTTGGACCCAATGGGCGTGCACACCGGTGACTCGATCACCGTCGCACCCGCCCAGACCTTGTCTGACAAGGAATACCAAATTCTGCGCAACGCCTCTTTGGCGGTGCTGCGCGAAATCGGCGTCGACACCGGCGGCTCGAACGTGCAGTTCTCGATCAACCCCGATGACGGCCGCATGGTCGTGATCGAGATGAATCCGCGTGTCTCGCGTTCATCTGCGCTGGCGTCAAAGGCAACAGGTTTTCCGATCGCCAAAGTGGCGGCCAAGCTGGCCATTGGCTACACGCTGGACGAGTTGCGCAACGACATCACCGGTGGCGCGACGCCAGCCAGTTTCGAGCCGAGCATCGATTACGTGGTGACCAAAATTCCGCGTTTTGCGTTTGAGAAATTTCCCACCGCTGATGCGCGTCTGACGACGCAGATGAAGTCGGTCGGCGAAGTCATGGCCATGGGCCGGACGTTTCAAGAATCGTTCCAGAAAGCCTTGCGCGGACTGGAAGTTGGCGTTGACGGCATGAACGAGAAAACGCAAGACCGCGAAGTGCTTGAGAAAGAACTCGGCGCGCCGGGCCCCGACCGCATTTGGTATGTTGGCGATGCGTTTGCCATGGGCCTGAGCGTGGAAGAAGTCTTTGCCCTGACGAAGATCGACCGCTGGTTTTTGGTGCAGATCGAGCAGATCGTCAAGATCGAACTCGAACTGGAAACCACGACGCTTGAGCAGATCGATGCCGACACGCTGCGGGCGCTGAAGCAAAAAGGCTTTTCAGACCGTCGTCTGGCAAAACAGCTCAGAACCACCGACACCGCGATTCGCGAAAAACGCATCGCACTGGGCGTGCGCCCGGTTTACAAGCGCGTCGACACTTGCGCCGCAGAGTTTGAAACCAACACCGCTTATTTGTACTCGACCTACGAGTCTGCGCACCCGCTCAACACCCGCAGCGAGTGTGAAGCCGCACCGACCGACAAAAAGAAAATCATGGTGCTGGGCGGCGGACCGAACCGCATCGGCCAAGGCATCGAGTTTGACTATTGCTGCGTCCACGCCGCCATGGCCATGCGCGAAGACGGCTACGAGACCATCATGGTCAACTGCAATCCCGAGACAGTGTCGACCGACTACGACACTTCCGATCGCCTGTACTTTGAGCCACTGACGCTGGAAGACGTGCTCGAAATCGTCGACAAAGAAAAACCGTTTGGCGTCATTGTTCAGTACGGTGGTCAGACGCCTTTGAAGCTGGCGCTGGACCTCGAAGCCAACGGCGTGCCGATCATCGGCACCTCGCCCGACATGATCGATGCGGCCGAAGACCGTGAGCGCTTTCAAAAGCTGCTGCACGAACTCAAGCTGCGTCAGCCGCCCAACGCCACTGCCCGCACCGAACCTGAAGCGCTTGAAAAAGCCGCTGCCCTGGGTTATCCGCTGGTGGTTCGCCCAAGCTATGTGCTGGGTGGCCGGGCCATGGAAATCGTCCACGAACAGCGCGACCTCGAGCGCTACATGCGTGAAGCGGTCAAGGTCAGCCACGACTCGCCGGTGTTGCTGGACCGCTTTCTGAACGACGCGATTGAATGCGACGTTGATTGCATCCGTGACTCGGTCGGTGCCACCTTCATTGGCGGCGTGATGGAGCACATCGAGCAGGCCGGTGTTCACAGCGGCGACTCGGCTTGTTCGCTGCCACCGTATTCCTTGAGCGCAGCCACCGTGACCGAAATCAAGCGTCAGACCGCCGCCATGGCGAAGGCGCTGAACGTCGTCGGTTTGATGAACGTGCAGTTTGCGATTCAGCACATTGACGGCCTGGACGTGATTTACGTGCTTGAAGTCAATCCTCGCGCTTCGCGCACCGTGCCGTTTGTCAGCAAAGCCACCGGCATTCAGTTGGCCAAGGTGGCGGCGCGTTGCATGGCCGGCCAGTCGCTGGCGTCCCAAGGCATCTTGCACGAGGTCACACCGCCTTACTTCAGCGTCAAAGAAGCGGTGTTCCCCTTCGTCAAGTTCCCGGGTGTTGACACCATCCTCGGCCCTGAGATGAAGTCGACCGGCGAAGTCATGGGCGTGGGCAAGACCTTTGGCGAGGCTTTTGTGAAGTCGCAATTGGGTGCGGGGACCACGCTGCCGCGTTCTGGCAAGGTTTTTCTGACGGTCAAAAACAACGACAAAGCGCGTGCCGTCGAAGTGGCCCGTGCGCTGGTCGCGCTGAAGTTCAATTTGGTTGCCACCAAAGGCACGGCCGCTGCCATCAGCGCGGCCGGCATTGTTTGCGGCGTGGTCAACAAAGTCACCGAAGGCCGGCCGCATGTGGTCGACATGATCAAAAGCAATGAGATTGTGCTGGTCATCAACACCGTCGAAGAGCGGCGCAATGCGATCACCGATTCGCGGCAGATTCGCACTTCTGCTTTGCTCGCCCGAGTCACCACCTTCACCACCATCGCCGGTGCTGAGGCGGCGGTTCAGGGCATGGCGCACCTTGACAATCTGAGTGTGGTGTCTTTGCAAGAGTTACATGCCCAGCTGGTCTGAGGCCCGCAGCACTGCCGATTTGCATTAAACTCATTTCTGTAAAAATACGCCGCTGCCAGGAGACTGGTGGCGGTTTCGCTTTTGTTGGAGCCAAAAATCATGACGACCATTCCCATCACCACGCGCGGCGCTGAAAAACTCAAAGTCGAGTTGCACCAGTTGAAAACCGTTGACCGGCCGTGGGTCATCAACGCGATTGCCGAAGCGCGGGCCCAGGGCGACCTGAGCGAAAACGCCGAATACGACGCGGCCAAAGACCGCCAAGGCTTCATCGAAGGCCGGATTCAAGAAATTGAAGGCAAGTTGTCGGCCGCCCAAATCATCGACCCGGTGTCGGTGGATGCTGGCGGCAAGGTGGTCTTCGGCTCGACCGTCGCACTCGAAGACGAAGACACCGGCGACAAGGTGACCTACCAAATCGTCGGTGAAGACGAAGCCGATCTGAAGCTCGGTTTGGTCAACATCGGTTCGCCAATTGCACGGGCTCTGATTGGCAAGGCCGAAGGCGATACCGCTGAAGTGCAAGCGCCAGGCGGCATCAAGCGCTACGAGATCATGGCGGTGCAGTACATCTGAAGGCCGCTGTGAAAGCGCGCTGTGTGTTTTTGCTGGCAGCCCTGTGGTGGGGCAGCTTGAGCGGTTTGGGTTTTGTCGTGGTACCGATGCTGTTCACGCACTTAGGCTCGCCAGCCGAAGCCGGTGCGATGGCCGCCAAATTGTTCACTGCTCAAACTTGGCTGTCGGTGGCTTGTGCCATGTTGCTGCTGATGTTGCTGAACCAACGAGACGGTGCCGAAGTGGAGCCTGATTCACGGGCTGCCATGGCTGGGGTGGTGGCGGGCATGCTGCTGGCCCTGCTGGTCGAATTTGGTGTGGCCGCGCAGATTGTCAATGCCCGCTCCAGCGGCGGCAACCTGCGTCTGTGGCATGGCTTGGGCAGCGCCATGTATTTGGGGCAATGGCTGTCTGCTGGCTGGTTGTTGTGGCGCCTGACAAAGCGCCAGCCGGCTGACTGAGACCGTTAAGCCCGTTCAGCAGCTTCCAAGGTGTTGACCAGCAGCATGGTGATGGTCATGGGACCGACGCCACCCGGCACCGGCGTGATGTAGCTGGCGACCTCTTTGACCCCGGCAAAATCAACGTCGCCGCAGAGCTTGCCTTCGTCGTTGCGGTTCATGCCGACGTCGATCACCACGGCGCCTGGTTTGACCATGTCGGCCGTCAGCACATTGCGTTTGCCGACTGCGGCGACGATCACGTCGGCTTGCAGTGTCATCGCTTTCAAGTTGGCAGTGGCGCTGTGGCAGACCGTCACAGTGGCATTTTGCTGCAACAGCATCAGCGCCATCGGCTTGCCAACGATGTTGCTGCGGCCGATCACCACCGCATGTTTGCCGCGCAAGTCATAGCCTTGGCCGCCGTTGAGCGATTCCAGCATCTTCATGCAGCCGTAAGGTGTGCAGGGCCAAAAGCCGGGCTGGCCGACCATCAAGGCGCCGGCACTGCCGACATGAAAACCGTCAACATCTTTGACCGGTGAAATGGCTTCAATGACTTTGTGCGCATCGATGTGTTGGGGCAGCGGCAACTGCACCAAAATACCGTGAATGGCCGGGTCATTGTTCAGCGCGTCAACCCGTGCCAGCAAGTCGGCTTGGCTCAAGTCGGCCGGGTATTGCTCCAGCACCGAGTGCAGGCCGTTGTCTTGGCAAGCTTTGACTTTGTTGCGCACATAAACCAGGCTGGCGGCGCTGTCGCCGACCAGAATTACGGCCAGCCCAGGGATGATGCCTTTGGCCTTGAGGGCGGCTGCCCGGCGTGCCACGACGGCACGCAACTGGGCTGAAAGGGCATTGCCATCAATGAGTTGTGCGGTCATTTTTTCGTCTTCGAATTAAAAAAGCCCGCAGTTGTCGAACCACGGGCCTTGGGTAAGGTGTTGAAGGCGCGGTCGCGCCGATCAAGCTTTGGCGGTGGTGGAGCCCAAAGCGATTTTCAGCAGGTCGGCCACGGTGTTGGCGTTGAGTTTTTCCATGATGTTGGCGCGATGCGCTTCCACCGTTTTGATGCTGATACCGAGATCGTCAGCGATTTGCTTGTTGAGTCGGCCGGCCACAATGCGCTCCAAAACTTGCGCTTCGCGCGAGGTGAGTTTGGCCAGCAAGGCGTCTCGGCTGGCGGAGTATTGGTGATCGCTGAAAGCCTCCTTGGCTTGGTCCAGCATGCGCTCGACCAGCGTCAACAAAGCGGCTTCATGGAACGGCTTTTGGATGAAATCCATGGCCCCCTTTTTCATTGTGTCGACGGCCATCGGGACGTCACCGTGACCGGTGATGAAGACGACCGGCAGCGGTGATTTACGCTCGACCAGACGGTCTTGCAATTCCAGCCCAGTCATACCGCCCATGCGAATGTCGACGATCAGGCACGCCACTTCGCGCGGGTCATAACGACTCAGAAAAGTTTCTGCCGAGTCGTAACTGCGTACTTTGTAATCTTTGCCTTCCAGCAACCACTGGAGAGAGTCGCGAACGGCCTCATCGTCGTCAACAACGTAAACGGTGCCTTTTTTCGGAATCAAGCTCATGCAAATCCTTTAACCATCAATGTGCGCTTTTGTCGTCTTTCACGCCGACTGTTTCAGCGGGCGTGGAGGCGGTTGTCAGCAGTGGTTTGACCGGTAGCCAGAAAGTGAACCGGCAGCCCACAACCTCGCTGGCATTGTAGATGTTCTGCGCCTGCATTCGGCCTTGGTGAGACTCGACGATGCTGCGGCAGAGCTTCAGTCCAATGCCCATGCCTTCAGCTTTGGTCGAATAAAACGCCTCGTAAAGACGCGCGGTGACTTCAGGCGACAGCCCCTTGCCCGAGTCCAGTACCGAGAATTCCACCACGTTCTGATCGTCTATTTGCTTGGGCACCACGCGCAGTTCGACGCTGCGGCGTGAGCTTGGCCGGTCGGCTTGTTCGATCGACTCTGCGGCGTTCTTCATCAGGTTGATCAGCACTTGCTCGATCAGGATGGGGTCGACATGAATGGGCGGTAATCGGGCTGCAATGTAGTGCGTCAGACGAACGTTGTGACGGCGCAGTTCAATCTCGGCCAGTTCCAATGCGTTGCTGACCATGGTGGCAACGTCGGACATGCTGCGGTTGGGTTCACTGCGCTTCACAAATGAACGAATGCGCTGAATGATCTGACCTGCCCGTTGTGCTTGCCGGGCGGTTTTTTCGAGCGCGCCCAGCAGGTCTTCGGTGCTGATGTTGTTGGCCTGAATGCGCGACACCATGCCGTTGCAATAATTGTTGATGGCGGTCAAGGGCTGGTTCAGTTCATGCGCCACACTGGAGGCCATTTCGCCCATGGTGATGAGCCGACTGGCCGACTGCGCACGCTCGGCTTGCAGGGCTGATTGCTCTTCGGCCCGGCGACGCGGGGTGATGTCGGTGGCGATCACCATCTGCGCCAGTCGGCCATCGACCCAGGTCAGATAGCGCGATCGGACTTCCAGCCATTTGCCCAGTTCAGGCACAAAAATCTCAGCGTTTTCGGATTGGGCCGAGGTCAGCTTGTCGGTTGGCAAGCCAGCCAAATCGTCGACGTCCAAGGCGTCCGATCGAGATTTAACTTCCGGCATGCCTGCTTGCGCAATCAGCTTGATGTGGCCCAACACCTCGCTGCCGAACCATGCGCGGTAGAGCTTGTTGGCAAACAGCACTTCTTCGCAGCCAAGTGGCGCCACCGAGACGGCGGCGTCAAGTCCTTCTAGCACTGTGGTGAAGCGTTCGTACGAGTTAGAAAGTTCTTCGCGGACGCGTTTGGTCACAGTGATGTCGGTCATCGAGGTCATCCAGCCGGTTTGCTGGCCGCGCGGATCGATCAAAGGCGAGACGTACATACGGGCATCGAAAATGGCGCCGCCTTTGCGCTTGACGCGCACCTCAAAACCGGTTTGGGTGGAGCGACCTTTCAACTCGTCTTCGAGCCGGTCCGCCATCAGTTCGCGGTCTTGTTCGGGCCAGTAAGGGAAGGGTGCGGTGCAGCCCATCAGTTCGGCTTCGTCCCAGCCCGTCATTTGGCAAAACGCCGGGTTGACATAGGTGATACGACCTTGCAGGTCGAGTGCGCGCATGCCCGTCAGCATGGAGTTTTCCATGGCCCGGCGAAAGTTGGTTTCGGTGATCAAGGCCTCTTGCGCCTGCACCCGGCGCCGCGTGTGGCGCCACGTGCCAATCAGCATCCACACGGTCAAGGCGCTGAGCGCCGAGACCAGCCAGAAAAACCCGCTGCCGATGACGCCCAGCGAGGCGCGGTAGCCCTGGGCTCTGACCAGCAAACCGTTGCCAACCGGTGAGACCGGAACTTCAAAGACCGGGGCTTCATCAGACCAAGGCAGAAGCCTCGCTGCAGAGGTGCGCACCGGTGGCAAACTGCCCGCCAGAACGGCCCCTTTGTCGTCTAAAAGTGCGACAGCATATTTCGCACTGACCTCGGTAGGAACGCCGAAGCGCAGCAGCCCGTCGATCGAGAATTCGCCCAAAATAACGCCATCGAATTTACCTTGCTCATCAAGAGGCAACTGCAATTGCAGGGTGGGGGCGACGGTGCCGCTGTCATTGCGCAAGGTCAAAGGCCTGGAGTAAACCGGTTGACGAAGATCGCGTGCCAGTCCGTAGGTGCTGTCGGTTTCGCCGCTTTTCAGCGTCTCGCCGGGGGCCCGAGACTGCGCCGCGTTGGCGCTGGACGACACATACGCAACCCGCACGCGGCGCAGCGAGTCGACCCAGGTGACGGCGAGTAATTCTGGGTATTGATTGATCAGCGACTCGGCCTGTGAAATGAACTGGGCTGGGTTGACCTCTCTGTTCGAAATACCGCGGCCCAGTCGCATCAATTGTTCTTGGCGTTCCAGCAGCCTCAGCCGCAGGCGCTGTTGGGCATATTCAACGTCGCGCCTGACAGCTTCTTGCTCGCGGTCGATTTCTTCGACGCGCAAATAGCCAAAGGCGGCAATCACGGCAGCTAAAAAAACCACCACGGAAAGCAGCGGTCCGAGCGTGGCGTAGCGGTCTTGACGCGACCCGGATTGCTGCGCCCACCAACTGCGTCCCCACCGCAGCCAGCTTTTGCTGACAGCGGGGATTTTGCTTTCTGAGTTGGTGGTGCGGGTGTTGGCTGGCATGGTGGCAAGAATTTTATAGGTGCAAAGTTTTGGGCGCGCTTGAATGGCCCACAAAGGGTTTTCAAAAGCCATGCAATTGTGTTTTAAATTTCTTAATATGAAAATACAAAGCACTATTTGAAATTATTTAAAAAATATGAGAAACTGATGGCAGTGGGCTTAATTGCGTTTACAAACTATTTGTGGGCGAGCTAGACGCAGTGCGCGCGTGCAGACGCCGAAACAGCAGGCAAGACCGCTCCAGAAACGCTTCTTTTAATCAGCAGGAGACAAACATGGCTGCCAACCCGCAACAAGCCGACAACGGCGCACCCACCGACAAAGACAGTCAAGAAACCCGGGAGTGGATGGATGCGCTGTCCGCCGTGATCGAGAGTGAAGGCCCGGAACGCGCTCACTTTTTGTTGGAGCAATTGCTCGAACATGCGCGTCAGCAAAGTATCGACATGCCTTTTTCAGCCAGCACGGGCTATGTCAACACGATTGAGGTTGATCAGGAAGAGCGCTCGCCTGGCAACTTGGAAATTGAAGCTCGGCTGCGCGCCTACATGCGCTGGAATGCCATGGCCATGGTTGTCAAGGCGAACCGTTTGCACCCCGCTGATGGCGGTGACCTGGGCGGTCACATCGGCTCTTTTGCCTCGCTGGCCAGTCTGTTCGGTGCCGGCTTCAACCACTTTTGGCACGCCGAAAGTGACAACCACGGTGGCGATTGCCTCTACATTCAGGGCCACGTGTCGCCGGGCGTGTATGCGCGGGCTTACCTGGAAGGCCGGTTGACCGAAGAGCAGTTGCTGAACTTCCGCCAAGAAGTCGATGGCAAGGGTTTGTCGAGCTATCCGCACCCCAAGCTGATGCCGAATTTTTGGCAGTTCCCAACCGTCTCGATGGGCCTGGGCCCGCTGATGGCGATATACCAAGCGCGTTTCTTAAAGTACTTGCATGCCCGCGGCATCGCCAACACCGAGAACCGCAAGGTCTGGGTCTTTTGCGGCGACGGCGAAATGGACGAGGTCGAGTCGATGGGTGCGATCGGTTTGGCTGCGCGCGAAAAGCTCGACAACCTGGTCTTTGTCATCAACTGCAACTTGCAGCGACTTGACGGCCCGGTGCGCGGCAACGGCAAGATCATTCAAGAGCTCGAAAGCGAGTTCCGCGGTGCGGGCTGGAACGTGCTCAAGTTGATCTGGGGCAGCAACTGGGACCCGTTGTTGGCGCGTGACAAGGACGGCGCGTTGCGCAAGATCATGATGGACACCGTCGACGGTGACTACCAAGCCTTGAAGGCCAATGACGGCGCGTATGTGCGCAAGCATTTCTTTGGCAAAGACCCGCGCACGCTGGAGATGGTTGCCAACATGAGCGACGACGACATCTGGAACTTGCGCCGTGGCGGCCACGACTCGCAAAAAGTCTATGCCGCTTTCCACTCCGCCGTGAACCACGTCGGCCAGCCGAGCGTGCTGCTGATCAAGACTGTCAAAGGTTTTGGCATGGGCAAAATTGGCGAGGGCAAGAACAACGTGCACCAAACCAAAAAGCTCGCCGACGAAGACATCAAAGCCTTCCGCGACCGCTTCAATATCCCCATCCCTGACAGCCAACTGGCCGACATTCCGTTTTACAAGCCGGCCGAAGACACGCCAGAAATGCGCTACTTGCACGAGCGCCGCAAGGCCTTGGGCGGTTATTTGCCGCACCGCCGTGTCAAAGCCGATGAGCAGTTCACCGTGCCGTCGCTCGAGACCTTCAAGTCGGTGATTGACCCGACCGCCGAAGGCCGGGAAATCTCGACCACGCAAGCCTATGTGCGCTTCCTCACGCAGCTGCTGCGCGACCAAGCCCTTGGTCCCCGCGTGGTGCCGATTTTGGTCGACGAAGCGCGTACCTTTGGCATGGAAGGCTTGTTCCGCCAGATCGGTATTTACAACCCGGATGGTCAGCAATACACCCCGGTCGACAAAGACCAGGTGATGTATTACAAGGAAGACAAAAAAGGCCAGATCCTGCAAGAAGGCATCAACGAAGCCGGCGGCATGAGCAGCTGGATCGCAGCGGCCACCTCGTACAGCACCAACAACCGGATCATGATCCCGTTCTACGTGTACTACTCGATGTTCGGCTTCCAGCGCATTGGCGATCTGGCCTGGGCTGCCGGCGACATGCAGGCGCGCGGCTTCTTGTTGGGCGGCACGTCTGGTCGCACCACGCTGAATGGCGAAGGCCTGCAGCACGAAGACGGTCACAGCCATATTTTGGCCAGCACCATTCCCAACTGTATCAGCTACGACCCGACCTTCGCGCATGAAGTCGGCGTGATCTTGCACCATGGCCTGAAACGCATGGTGGAACAGCAAGACAACGTGTATTTCTACATCACGCTGCTGAACGAAAACTACGCCATGCCTGGCTTGACAGCTGGCACCGAAGCGCAAATCATCAAAGGCATGTACCTGTGCAAGCCGGGCGGCAAATCAGCCCAGCGGGTGCAGTTGTTGGGCTCCGGCACCATCCTGCGCGAAAGCATCGCGGCGCAAGCCTTGCTCGAGAAAGACTGGGGCATTGCGGCTGACGTTTGGAGCTGCCCCAGCTTCAACGAGCTGACCCGTGAAGGTCAAGACTGCGAGCGCCACAACCTGCTGCACCCGACTGCCGAGCCGCGGGTTTCTTTTGTCAGCCAACAGCTGGGCCAGAGCGAAGGTCCAGTGGTCGCGTCGACCGACTACATGAAGGCTTATGCGGAGCAGATTCGCGCCTTCATTCCCAAGGGCCGCAACTACAAAGTGTTGGGCACCGACGGTTTTGGCCGCAGCGATTTCCGCAGCAAGCTGCGCGAGCACTTTGAGATTGACCGCCATTACATCGTCTTGGCCGCGCTCAAGGCACTCAGCGAAGGTGGCACGTTGCCGGTCGCCAAGGTGGCTGAAGCGATCACCAAGTACGGCATCAACACCGACAAAATCAACCCGCTTTACGCTTGAGCCTCGGCCTCATCGTGACTCAAGCGACAAAAGTACTGGAGACAACAACATGGCATTGATAGACATCAAAGTTCCCGATATTGGCGACTTCGACGAGGTGACAGTGATCGAGGTGCTGGTCAAGCCGGGCGACACCGTCAAGGCCGACCAATCGCTGCTGACCGTCGAGTCCGACAAGGCGTCGATGGAAATCCCCTCGAGCCACGGCGGCGTGGTCAAAGAACTCCGCGTCAAGCTGGACGACAAGGTCAAGCAGGGCTCGATCGTGCTGGTGCTCGAAGCTCAGGCGGATGCCCCGGCAGCTGCTGAAGCTGTCGCCCCACCAGCGGCATCTGCACCAGCTGCACCCGTCGCGCAAGCCGCTGCAGTCGCGGCGCCTGCGCCGGTGGCTGTGGCCGTGGCGACGCCCGCTCAAGCCATGCCCGCGCATGAACCCACGGCGGTGACCGGTCAACTGCCGCATGCCTCGCCTTCCGTGCGCAAATTCGCCCGCGAAATCGGGGTCCCGCTGGCCGAAGTCAAAGGCAGCGGTCTCAAAGGCCGCATCACCCAAGATGACGTGCAGGGCTTCGCCAAGTCCGTCATGGCTGGCGACGTGCGGACCCAAGCGCAGGCTGTCAAAGCACCGGGTGGCTCGGGCGGCGACGGCGCCGCTTTGGGTTTGATCCCATGGCCCAAGGTCGACTTTGCCAAGTTCGGTCCAATTGAGCGCAAGGAGATGAGCCGCATCAAGAAGATCAGTGGCGCCAATCTGCTGCGCAATGCCATCATGATCCCGGCCGTCACCAACCATGACGATGCCGACATCACGGACCTCGAAGCCTTCCGTGTCTCGACCAACAAAGAGAACGAGAAGTCTGGCGTCAAGGTCACCATGCTGGCCTTTTTGATCAAAGCCTGTGTGGCCACGCTGAAGAAATACCCGGAGTTCAACAGCTCGCTCGACGGCGATGCCATCGTCTATAAAAACTACTGGCACATCGGCTTCGCGGCCGACACGCCAAATGGCTTGATGGTGCCGGTGATTCGCGATGCCGACCAAAAAGGCGTCTTGCAGCTCAGCCAAGAAATGGGCGAGTTGGCTAAGAAAGCCCGTGACGGCAAGTTGGGTTCGGCGGAAATGTCGGGCGCCACTTTCACCATCTCCAGCTTGGGTGGCATTGGCGGCAAGTACTTCTTGCCGATCATCAACGCCCCTGAAGTGGCGATATTGGGTGTCTCCAAAAGCACCATGGCGCCGGTTTGGGACGGCCAGCAGTTTGTGCCCCGTTTGATGTTGCCGATGAGTTTGACTTGGGACCACCGCGTCATTGATGGCGCTGCGGCGGCCCGTTTCAATCTCTACCTGGGTCAGATTTTGGCTGACTTTCGCCGCGTTCTGCTCTGAGCTTTGCTGAATGACAACCCTTGTCGTTGTGAAAAAAAATGGTCAAGTGGCGATTGCTGCCGACACGCTGGTGACGTTCGGCGATACCCGGCTGAGCAGTCGCTTCGAGCCGAACAGCAAAATCTTCATGGTCGACGCGCCGACGGGCGGCAGCTACATCGGCATGGCCGGCACCGTGGCGCACTTCCCAGTGCTGCGCAAAGCGTTGGCCGCTTTGGCGCCTGAGCATTTGCGCTTGGGCAGCAAAGACGACGTCTTTGACACCTTCACGCGCCTGCACCCAGTTTTGAAGGAAAGTTTTTTCTTGCAGACCAAGGAAGACGACAACGACCCGTACGAGTCGAGTCAGTTCAGTGTGGTCATAGCCAACGCGAACGGTATTTACGGCCTTTACAGCTACCGCGAAATTTTTAGTTCAAGGAATTTTGGAGCATCGGCTCTGGCCGCAGTTTTGCGCTGGGCGCCATGCACCACAGCTGGGGCAAAGCCAAAACAGCGCGCGAAGTCGCTCTGGCCGGTCTTCACGCCGGCGTCGAATTTGACAAAAACTCCGCCGGACCGGTGGAGCTGTTCACCCTCAAGTTGAAAGCAAACCCATGAGTCAAACCCATCTGATTGAAGTCAAAGTACCAGACATCGGCGACTTTGCAGAAGTCACCATCATCGAAGTCTTGGTCAAGCCCGGCGACACCATCCGAGCCGAGCAAAGTCTGATCACGGTCGAGAGCGACAAAGCCTCGATGGAAATTCCTGCCTGCCACGCCGGCGTGGTCAAAGAACTCAAGATCAAAATTGGCGACGCTGTCAAAGAAGGCTCGGTGTTGCTGATGCTGGAAGTCGCCGAAGCTGCTGAGGCCCCGACCACTGCGGCGGTTGCCGTCATGCGGATCGCCAGTGCGCCGGCTCCGGCCAGCTCAGTCGCGGCATCTGCTGCTCCCGTTGCCGCTGAGCCCACGGCTGCCAGCTTTTCCGGCAGCGCCGACCTCGAGTGCGACATGCTGGTGCTGGGTGCAGGCCCCGGCGGTTATTCGGCGGCTTTCCGCGCGGCGGACCTCGGCTTGAAAGTCATCTTGGTTGAGCGCTACGCCACCCTCGGCGGTGTTTGTTTGAACGTTGGCTGCATCCCATCGAAGGCTTTGTTGCACGTCGCCGCTGTGATGGACGAAGTCAAGCATTTCGACGCGCTCGGCGTGAGTTTTGGCGAACCGGTGCTCGACATCAACAAGCTGCGCACCCACAAAGAAAAAGTCGTTGGCAAGCTCACCGGCGGTCTGGCCGCCATGGCCAAGATGCGCAAGGTCACCGTGGTGCGCGGCTACGGTAACTTTGTCGGCGCCAACCATGTGGAGGTCAGCGAGACCTCGGGCGACGCGCAAGCGCAAACCGGCAACCAGCAAACCATCGCGTTCAAGAAGTGCGTCATCGCCGCTGGCTCGCAGGCCGTGCGTCTGCCGTTCATGCCGGAAGATCCGCGCGTGGTCGATTCGACCGGCGCCCTCAATCTCAAGGAGGTGCCTAAGCGCATGCTCATTTTGGGCGGTGGCATCATCGGCCTGGAAATGGGCACGGTTTACAGCACCCTCGGAGCACGTCTTGACGTGGTCGAAATGATGGACGGCCTGATGCAAGGCGCGGATCGCGACTTGGTCAAGGTTTGGCAAAAAATGAACGCGCCGCGTTTTGACAACATCATGCTGAAGACCAAAACCGTGGGTGCCAAAGCGACCCCGGCTGGCATTGAAGTCACCTTCGAAGGCGAAGGCGCGCCAGCGCCGCAAACTTACGACATGGTGCTGCAAGCCGTTGGTCGCACGCCGAACGGCAAGAAGCTCTCTGCCGAGAAAGCCGGCGTCAGCGTCAGCGACCGCGGTTTTATTCCAGTCGATATTCAGATGCGGACCAATGTGCCGCACATTTTTGCCATCGGCGACATCGTCGGTCAGCCGATGCTCGCGCACAAGGCGGTGCATGAAGCGCATGTGGCCGCCGAAGTGATTGCCGGTGAATTGCTCGGCAACAAGGAACTGGCCAGTGCGGCTTTCAACGCCCGCGTGATTCCAAGCGTCGCCTACACCGACCCCGAGATTGCCTGGGTTGGCCTGACCGAGACCGAAGCCAAAGCGCAAGGCATCAAGGTCAAAAAAGGTCTTTTTCCGTGGACGGCTTCAGGCCGCGCGATTGCCAACGGCCGCGACGAAGGCGTCACCAAACTGCTGTTTGACGACAGCCCAGAAGCGCACGGTCACGGCAAAATTCTGGGTGGCGGCATGGTTGGCACGCACGCCGGCGACATGATCGGCGAAGTCGCCTTGGCGATCGAGATGGGCGCTGACGCCATCGACATCGGGAAGACGATTCATCCGCACCCGACGCTGGGCGAAAGTATCGGCATGGCGGCCGAAGTGGCGCATGGCAGCTGCACGGACTTGCCGCCGATCAAGAAGTAAGCGGCTTGTGCATGTAACAAGTGCTGCTGTACCCAGCGGTGGCCGCGCACTGCCTGGGGGCGGTTGCCGTGTCGTTGCGCTCCTCGCAATGACGTCCTTGCCAAAGGCCGTGTTCCCGTTCCAGTGCCCGAAATGAGGCGGGCTGATCGGCGAGGGTGCCGATGTGGCGCCGGACTTTGAGGTGGATCAGCGCGTTAACTGGTGGGTGGGCTGACACTGCGTCAGCCTCGCTGAGGGTCAAGTCGCGCCAGTCGCAGCCCTTAGCCAGCGTGCGACCCGAGTGCTCGCCTGCAGCGCTCAAACTCCAGAGGACAGGTGTGTTGGCCCGCCGCTTGCTGGCCAATAAACCCGTGCCATACTTATTTTGAATGGTTGAATTTCTTATCTCTGTGACATCATGGCGTTCGAGCGGACTTCATGATGTTTTTACTCATGGTTTTTAGCAGGGTTCGCCGCCTAGTTTCAGGGGCTGCTGTGTTGGCTGTGGCCCTGCTGGTATGGGATGTGAATTTGCGCCTGCCTCAAGCTCAGATTGCGCGAGCTGCTATGAAC
>JBBAPN010000019.1:0-50002 GCA_040400815.1 Polaromonas sp.
CGCTTGTGTGCACATTTTGTGCGCGCCGAAGCGGTGTCAAGCCAGCGACAATAGTGTGACTATGGCCAAAGCACACATGCAACTTCAAGACATTTTATTTTCTCAAGGCTTTGGCACACGGCGGGTTTGCGCTGGTTTGGTGCAGCAGGGCTTGGTCGTCGTCGATGGCGCGGTCTGTGACGACGCTGCCGCTCCTTTTGAGGCCCAAGGGCTTCACTTTGAAGTTCAAGGCGTCGCCTGGCAGTACCACGAAAAAGCGTATTTGATGCTGCACAAGCCCACGGCGTATGAGTGCTCGCAAAAGCCCAGCATGCACCCCAGCATCTACACCTTGTTGCCGGCACCGATTCGCCAGCGCGGCGGCGGTGCGTCGGCGGGCGTTCAGGCGGTCGGCCGCTTAGACCAAGACACCACCGGCTTGCTGTTGTTGTCGGACGACGGTAAATTCATCCACCGCATGAGCTCGCCGCGGCACCACGTGCCCAAGGTCTATGAGGTCACGGTCAAACATCCTGTCAACGCGCAGCAGGTGCAAAAACTGCTGGACGGCGTGGTGCTGGACGACGATCCGAAACCGGTGCGCGCGGCGGCTTGCGTGCAAACCGGCGAACTTCAGCTCAGCTTGACGCTGACGGAGGGCAAATACCACCAAGTTAAGCGCATGATCGCGGCGGTGAGCAATCGGGTTGAGTTTTTGCACCGTTCACGCATTGGCGGCTTGCTGCTGCCGGCTGACTTGGCCGCCGGCCAGTGGCGCTGGCTGACGGCCGACGATTTGGCGAGTATTTCTGCCCCCGTGTCGGCGGCTGCGCTGCCTGTAACGTTGATTGAGTCGTTGATTGAGACTTCGGCCGCTACACTGGCGCGCTGATCAGACAAGGCATTTTTGTGATTTCTGTATCCCGCTTCCTTCCTTTCTTTTATGTGTTGTTGACGCTGTTGTCGGCGTCTGTATGGAATGTGTCGGCTGCAACGCCTGTCACGCCAGCGCCTATCAAGCCTCCCTTGTTCGTGCTGAATTCGCTGGACGACAGTGTCAGCGTGCTGGACGTGACCACCTGGACTGAAACCCGGCGCATTGCCACCGGCAAGCAGCCGCACCACCTGTACATGACGCCAGACGAAAAATCGGTGATCGTGGCCAACGCCTTGTCTGACTCACTGACATTCATCGACCCCAAAACCGCAGAAGTTCAGCGCACCGTGCGCGGCGTTTTGGACCCGTATCACCTGCGCTTTTCGCCGGACATGAAGTGGTTCGTCACGGCCGCCAACCGGCTCAATCACATTGACATTTTCCGCTGGGACGGCAGCAACATGACGCTCGCCAAGCGCGTGTCGACCGGCAAGACGCCCAGCCATTTGTGGATTGACAGCAAGAGCAGCACGGTCTACTCGACCATGCAAGACAGCGACGAATTGATTGCATTGGATTTGCAGACACAAGCCATCAAGTGGCGCATCAAAACCGGCCCGATGCCGGCCGATCTGTTTGGCTTGGCCGATGACAAACGCATATTGGTGGCATTGACCGGCAGTGACGCGGTCGAGGTCTATGACGTCTCCGGGCCGCAGCCTGAGCGCAGCAAAGTCATCAAAACCGGGCTGGGCGCGCATGCGTTTCGGGCCTTGGGTGACGGTCGGCATGTGCTGGTGAGCAACCGCGTGGCCAACTCCATCAGCAAGATTGACCTGCAGACGCTGGAAGTTGTTGGCCGCTTTGCGGTGCCGGGTGGCCCTGATTGCATGGACGTGACGCGCGATGGCAAGCAGCTCTTTGTGTCTTCGCGCTGGGCTCGCAAGCTCAGCGTGATCGATCTGGCCAGCGGCAAGCTGGTGCGGCAAGTCAATGTAGGCAAGAGCCCGCATGGCGTCTGGACCTTGGACCATGCGCCGCGCTGACGTGTTGGCCCGTGCCTTGGGCTGGGCTGTCTTGGCAACTTTTGCCCCGGTGTTGTGGGCGGGTGGTTGTGTTGCACCCCTTTACCTGACTTTTGACACCGGCCACATGGCGGTGGCCCCGTTGATCGCCGAGGTGCTGAAAAAGCACGCCGTGCAGGTGACTTTTTTTGCGGCTGATGAGCGTACCCAGACCGGCAACGGCAGCTTGGGCAGCGACTGGGCGAGCTGGTGGCAAGCCCGTGCTGCCGAAGGCCATGAATTTGCCTCACACACCTACGACCACACTTATTGGCGCGCGGACGTGACCGATAAAAACCAAGCTGTGCGCTTCAAGGTTCGGCCCTCTGCTGGCCCGCAAGAAGGTCAAGAGCAGGTGGTGACAGCCGCGCAGTACTGCGCCGACATTCACAAATCTGAGCAGCGTTTGCAAGAGATCACCGGTCGAAAAACACTGCCGCTGTTTCGGGCCCCCGGCGGCAAGACTTCGCCTGAACTGCTAAAGGCGGCGCGCACCTGTGGCTACGCGCACGTGGCTTGGGCGCCAGCGGGATTTTTGGGCGACGAGTTGCCGAGTGATCGATTCCCCAATGCGCAGCTGCTGGAAAAAGCCTTGAAAAATATTCATTCTGGCGATATTTTGATGGCGCACCTGGGCATTTGGTCACGCCAAGACCCGTGGGCACCCGTCGTGCTGGAACCACTCATCGTCGGCCTCAAAGCGCGTGGTTTTTGCTTTGTCACGCTGCGTCAGCATCCGCAGTACAAGCGCTGGATTGAACAGCGCGATGCCAAGTCGCTCAGCCCGACGGCTGTTTCTGGGGTGCGCTCATGAACGGGTTCAGTGACGCCTTCGCCGCTTTTCAGTCGAGCCTGTTTGAAACGCTTGCGCCTTGGCTTTTTCAGCTAGGTTTCGGCAATTTCCTGGAAGAGGCTTACGGCGCCAGCACGTGGCTCTTGGTCGGATTGCTTCAGATTGCCGTACTGCTGTTGGTGATTGGACCTTTGCAGCGCTGGCGACCCGTTGAGCGTGTGACCGACCGCGCCAGCATTCGCACCGATGTGATCTACACCCTGATTCATCGGTTGGGTCTGTTTCGGTTGTCACTTTTTTTCACTTTAGACCCGATTTTTGACGGTGGCTTTGGTGTTTTGCGAACCGCTGGCGTCGGCACCTTTCACCTGGACCAAGTGTGGCCGGGTGTGACGGACGGCGCTGTGGTCAGTTTCCTGATTTACCTGCTGGCTTTTGACCTGGCGGCCTACTGGATGCACCGCGGCCAGCACCGCATGAGTCTCTGGTGGCGGCTGCACTCTCTGCACCACTCGCAGCAGCAGATGACCATGTGGAGCGACAACCGCAACCACCTGCTGGACGATGTGCTGGTCAGTGTTTTGCTGGTGGTGTTGGCGCAAGTGATTGGTGTGGCACCGGAGCAATTCGTCGCCATCGTGGCCTTGACGCAGCTCAGCGAAAGCCTGCAGCACGCCAATCTGCGCCTGAGTTTTGGGCGCATCGGCGAGCGACTCTGGGTCAGCCCGCTGTTTCACCGGGTGCACCACAGCATCCATTCAGCGGACTGCAATTACGGCGTGTTGTTGCCGTGGTGGGATCAGTTGTTTGGCACGGCGAATTTTCAGACGCACATCGACCCGACCGGCGTCAAAGACGCGCACGACGCCATGCTGGACGATGGTGCTGGCTTTGCGTCCCAGCAGTGGCGTGGACTGAAGCGGCTCTTGGGGCAGTGATGAACCGTTTGATAGATTCTTTTTGGCGGGCCACGCTGTATTGCTTGCACCCGCGGGTGATTGCCTTGTCCTTTTTGCCACTGCTCATCATGGCCGCTGTCGCTCTGGGGCTGGGTTATTTTTACTGGAACGATGCGATTGACTTGTTGCGCACGCAGCTGGACAGCTACAAATTGGTCGCTAGCATGACCGAGTGGTTGCAAGGGCTTGGTTTGAGCGAACTGCGCTTGGTGATGGCGCCCGCGCTGTTATTGGTCATGGCGATTCCGGTCATTGTCATCGTCTCGCTGCTGTTTGTGTCCCTGTTGATGACGCCGGCGATGGTCGCTCTGGTGGCTGAACGGCGCTTTCCCCTGCTGCAGCGTCAACAAGGGGCAACGGTTTGGGGCAGTTTGGTCTGGAGTCTGGCGTCAACGCTGATGGCCTGTTTGGCCTTGCTGTTGTCGCTGCCGCTGTGGCTGATTCCGCCGCTGGTGTTGGTCGTGCCGCCGCTGATCTGGGGCTGGCTGACTTACCGTGTCATGGCTTATGACGCTTTGGCCGAGCACGCCAGTGCCGAAGAGCGGGAGCAGGTTCTCAAAACACACCGTATTCCTTTGCTGTGTATGGGTGTCCTGAGTGGTTTTCTGGGCGCTGCACCGAGCTTGATCTGGGCCTCTGGCGCCATGTTTGTGGCCATGGCGCCGATTTTGGTGCCGATCGCTATTTGGATCTACACCCTGGTGTTTGCCTTTTCGTCGCTCTGGTTCACGCACTACGCCTTGTCTGCTTTGCAGCAGTTGAGGGCGCAAAACGCCATGGCTGCGGCTGCCGAGCCCTTCAACCTGCCTTCATCAACCTGAGCGTTCAGCGCTGTTACACCATGGCTCAAAACTTTGGCATCGTCATCATTGGCGATGAAATTCTCTCCGGCAAACGTGCTGACAAGCACTTGGCCAAAACCATCGAGCTGCTGGGCGCCCGCGGCCTGCAACTGAGTTACGCCGACTACGTGGGCGACGATCCAGACCGCATCACCGCCACCTTGGCGCGCGCCTTGGCGGCTGCCCGCGACCACGGTGACGTCGTCTTTTCGTGCGGCGGCATTGGCGCCACGCCTGACGACCACACCCGCCAATGCGCTGCCCGCGCGCTGGGGGTTGAGTTGGCGCTGCATCCCGAAGCGAAGACTTTGATTCACGACCGCATGCACGACGTTGCGCGCGAGCAAGGTCTGCCGTACGAGCCCGACCGTGAAGACAACATCCATCGCCTGAACATGGGCACCTTCCCGGTTGGCGCCAGCATCATCCCGAACCCGTACAACAAGATTCCGGGCTTCTTTTGTGCTGCTGTGCCGGCCCCAGCTGGTGGCGCGCTTGGCGGCGTTTACTTTGTGCCTGGCTTTCCGGTCATGGCTTGGCCGATGATCGAATGGGTGCTTGACACCCACTACGGCCACTTGCACCAGCTGCAGGCCTACAGCGAAAAATCGGTGATTGTCATGGGCTCGATGGAAGCCACGCTGACGCCGCTGATGATCGAGCTTGAAGCGAGTCATCCCGGCGTCAAGGTCTTCAGCCTGCCCAGCGTCGATCACCCGCAATACGGCCGCCACATCGAGCTGGGTGTCAAAGGTGCGCCCGCCGATGTCAATGCGGCGTTTCCGGCGTTGCTGGCCGGCCTGCATGTTTTCAATGTCAAGTTAGGCCCAGAGTTGGTGCGCTAACAGGCGCGTCTGTGGATGCACTTTATTGGTGCACTCAACAAGCTCCATATCGGTGCACTGCAGACCGCTTCAGATTAAGACTCGGGCTGCTTTTAGCCTTTCTTTTTGTGGTTGCGGATCAGGCCGTGGCCAAAAAAGGGGCGGTTGACGGCACAATGTACGATTGGGTTGATTCAAAGATGCATCCCATTGGCATAAAAAGTGCATTCCAATGCGCTGAGAAGATTTTTTAACCACCATCCAGCAACAGGAGATTCTGATGGCAAAGACCGTCGCAGACGTCATGAAAATGGTCAAGGAAAACGAAGTCAAGTTTGTTGACTTCCGCTTCACTGACACCCGTGGTAAAGAGCAGCACGTCACTGTGCCTGTGTCTCACTTTGACGAAGACAAATTCATTTCGGGCCATGCTTTTGACGGCTCATCGATCGCCGGTTGGAAAGGCATCGAAGCCTCCGACATGCAGCTGATGCCTGACCCGAACACGGCCAACCTCGACCCTTTCTACGAAGAAACCACCATCTTCATGAGCTGCGACGTGGTCGAGCCTGCCGACGGCAAGGCCTATGACCGTGACCCGCGTTCGATCGCCAAGCGCGCTGAGTCCTACCTCAAGGCTTCCGGTCTGGGCGACACAGCCTTCTTCGGCCCTGAGCCAGAATTTTTCGTTTTTGACGACGTGCGCTGGAACACCGACATGTCGGGCACCTTCTTCAAGATCGACGAATACGAAGCGCCTTGGAATTCGGGCAAAAAGCTCGATGGCGGCAACCGCGGTCACCGTCCAACCGTCAAAGGTGGCTACTTCCCAGTGCCACCGGTCGACAGCATGCATGACATGCGCGGTGAAATGTCCTTGATTCTTGAGTCTTTGGGCATTCCCGTCGAAGTTCATCACCACGAAGTCGCTGGCCCAGGCCAGAACGAGTTGGGCACCAAGTTCAGCACGCTGGTTGAGCGCGCCGACTGGACACAGGTCTTGAAGTACGTGGTGCACAACGTCGCCAATGCCTACGGCAAGACCGCGACTTTCATGCCAAAACCTATCGTTGGTGACAACGGTTCCGGCATGCACGTTCACCAGTCGATCTGGAAAGACGGTAAAAACCTGTTCGCCGGTGACGGCTATGCAGGCCTGTCAGATTTCGCCCTGTACTACATCGGCGGCATCATCAAGCACGCACGTGCATTGAACGCGATCACCAACCCGGGCACCAACAGCTACAAGCGTTTGGTCCCAGGTTACGAGGCACCGGTCAAGCTGGCTTACTCGGCCAAGAACCGCTCGGCTTCGATCCGTATTCCGCACGTCTCCAACCCCAAGGGTCGCCGCATTGAGGCACGTTTCCCGGATCCACTGATGAACCCTTACCTTGGCTTTGCTGCCTTGATGATGGCGGGTCTGGACGGCGTCGAAAACAAGATCCATCCGGGCGAAGCCGCCACCAAGGATCTGTACCATCTGCCGCCTGAAGAAGACGCGTTGGTGCCAACGGTGTGCCACAGCTTGGACCAAGCACTCGACTGCCTCGATGCAGACCGCAGCTTCTTGACCAAGGGCGGCGTCTTCACCGACAGCATGCTCGACGCTTACATCGAACTCAAAATGGGCGAAGTCACGCGTTTGCGTCAGGCGACTCACCCGATTGAGTTCGACATGTACTACTCGCTGTAAGGCGGGCTCTGCGTCACTGCACCGGTTCAGGCCGGCTGTTGTCGCAGTCAAAAGGACAGCCTAGGCTGTCCTTTTTTTTGCTCTGTTCCCATTTAGGGGCAGTTGTTTGTTGACCGAAGCCGCGTGCGCTGCGTTGTGTTGTCTTCGGTCTGCCTTTCGCTTTGCTGCATACTTTAGGGTCATGAATCAAGTTTTGCGCCTCATTTCTATTTTTTTAGCGACGGCCAGCGCGGGTGCGATGGCTCAAAGCGTGATTTACCGCTGCGGCAATGAGTACCTCAACGACGCGGTACTGGCCGAGTCGCGTGGCTGTAAAGTCATTGAAGGCGGCAACGTCACACTGGTGCCCGGGACGCGCGTCAACCCCACGGAAGCAGAGGCGTCCGGCCCCGCTGCAGCCAGCGTGCCTGGCCGCAGTCTGCGTCGAAGCGCCCCTGTCAATGTCAGGCCAACGACTGAGGCGGCCATGCAGCGCAGCCGCGACAGCGATGCCCGCAGCATCTTGCTGGCTGAGCTGAAAACGGCCGAAGCCCGGCTGGCCGATCAGCAAATTGAATACAACCAGGGTCAGCCCGAAAAACTCGACCTTGAAATTCGGCAACCTCAGCGCTACCGAGATCGCGTCAGTGAGCTCAAAGATGCGATCCATCGCTACGCCGGTGACATCGCTGGCTTGAAGCGCGAAATAGCCCGCCTGCCTACACCCGTATCACTGCCGAGTCAGTGAGCCCCAGCAGTCGCTCCATGGATCCCACCAAAGTGCTCTTGAAAACCAAGCGCCAACCTCCTTTGCAAGCTGTCTCAACCTTCCCTCGATTTCAGGCCTTTGACTTGTTGGCAACGCTGGTGGCCGTGGTGCGCATTGACGGCGAGGTGGTGTTTGCCAATGCCGCGCTGGAAGACGCCCTCGGTATTTCACGCCGCACCATCGAAGGCTCGCAACTGCCGGATTGCTTCACTGAGCCGCAGATCTTGCGCACGGCTCTAGAGGGCGCTGGCAGCAACGAGTTTGCCGCCTTGCGCTATGACGCCTGGCTTCGGCGGTCTGGCCCGGAGCCTTTGCCGGTGCACGTGGTGGTGGCGCAGACTGACGTCTTTGGCGAAGTGATTGTCGAGCTGTTGCCACTCGAGCAGCAAGCCAAACAAGACCGCGAAGAGCGACTCATCGATCAGGCTCAGGCCAACAAAGAGCTGATCCGCAACCTCGCGCACGAGATCAAAAATCCGCTGGGGGGTATTCGCGGTGCCGCGCAGTTGCTTGAAATGGAGATGGACTCCAAGGAGTTGATCGAGTACACCCAGGTGATCATTCACGAAGCGGATCGATTGCAGTCTTTGGTCGATCGTTTGCTGGCCCCGCATCGCCGGCCTCATTTGGTGGGGGATGTGAATATTCACGAGGTTTGTGAGCGTGTCCGCTCCCTTATTTTGTCCGAATTTCCAAAAGGTCTGAAGGTGGCTCGGGACTACGACATCTCCATTCCAGACTTTCGTGGCGACCGCGAGCAGCTCATCCAAGCGGTCCTCAACATTGCCCACAATGCGGCGCAGGCCTTGGCCGACAGGGTGGTTGCCGGCGACGGCCAGATCATTTTCAAAACGCGAATCGCGCGCCAAGTGACTTTCGGCAAACAACGCTATCGCTTGGCATTGGAATTGCATGTGATTGACAATGGACCGGGCGTGCCGGACTCCATCAAAGACCGAATTTTCTATCCCCTGGTGTCAGGGCGTGAAGGCGGTTCCGGGCTGGGGCTGACGTTGGCACAAACCTTCGTTCAGCAACACCACGGTTTGATTGAGTGCGACAGTGTGCCGGGCCGTACAGACTTCAAGATTTTGATTCCTCTGCCCTGAGGTCTGTCCCATCCATTGAATTGATACATAGGGATAGCTTCACATGAAACCGATTTGGATTGTTGACGATGACCAGTCCATCCGGTTCGTTCTGGAGAAAGCCCTCTTGAGGGAAGGCCTGCCGACGCGCAGCTTCACGAATCCGCGTGAAGTGTTGGCCGCACTGGCCATCGCCACAGACGACGATGGCCCGCAAATTCTGGTCAGTGACATCCGCATGCCGGGTGGTTCGGGCCTCGATCTGCTGGAGGCTGTGAAACAAAAACTGCCTGGTCTGCCCGTCATCATCATGACGGCCTTCTCGGACCTCGACAGTGCTGTTTCCGCTTTTCAGGGCGGCGCTTTTGAATACTTGCCGAAACCGTTTGACCTGCCTAAAGCGGTCGAGCTGATTCGCCGTGCGGTTGAAGAAAGCCAGCGCGAAGAAGTCGCCGAAGAACGCATGGCCGATGCGCCGGAAATGCTCGGGCAAGCGCCGGCCATGCAAGACGTTTTTCGCGCCATTGGTCGGCTCAGTCAAAGCAACGTCACGGTCATGATCACCGGCGAATCCGGCTCCGGCAAAGAGCTGGTGGCGCGTGCGCTGCACAAGCATTCGCCGCGGGCCAACGGGCCGTTCATCGCCATCAACACGGCGGCGATTCCCAAAGATTTGCTGGAGTCCGAGCTTTTTGGTCACGAGCGCGGCGCCTTCACTGGCGCTCAAACCATGCGCCGTGGCCGCTTTGAGCAGGCCGATGGCGGTACGCTGTTTTTGGATGAAATTGGCGACATGCCGTTTGATTTGCAAACGCGTTTGCTGCGGGTTTTGTCCGACGGACACTTTTACCGCGTTGGCGGACACAATGCCGTCAAGGCCAACGTGCGCGTTATCGCCGCCACCCACCAAGACCTCGAGCAGCGGGTCAAAGACGGCGGTTTCAGGGAAGACCTGTACCACCGCCTGAACGTGATTCGCTTGCGCTTGCCGGCGTTGCGTGAGCGGCGGGAAGACGTTTTCATGTTGACCCGTCACTTTCTGCAGCAAAGCGCCAAACAACTGGGGGTGGATCCCAAGCGCATTGCCGACGCAGCGCTGCAGCAGCTCAGTAATTTTGGCTTTCCGGGCAATGTGCGTCAGCTGGAAAACATCTGCCACTGGCTGACTGTCATGGCCCCAGCGCAGATGATTGAACCCAAAGATCTGCCGCCTGAAGTGTTGGCCTTTGCGCCTGAAGTCGTGAGGGTGACGGGTCAGGCCAATTCAGCCAACGTGCTCAACGCTGTCAGCACGCTGCCTGACGCGGTGCTGGCGCAGGCAAAAGTCCATGATCAATCGGAGGCAGAAGATGCCGCCCACGAGGTGCGAACAAACGCCAACCTTGCGATGTCAGGCTGGCCTTTGAATGCGGCGCTGGCAGGCAGTTGGGAGGCCGACTTGGAGGTCGAGGCATTGGCTTTGTTGGTCAGCGGGCAACCGGATGTCTGGGACGTGTTGACGCGTCGGTTCGAGTCCAAGCTGATTCAAACCGCCTTGGTCAACACCCGGGGTCGGCGCATCGAGGCGGCTCAAAAATTAGGCATCGGACGCAACACCATCACCCGCAAAATCCAGGAATTAGGACTGGAATAAACCCTGTAAATCGGCCGACTCTGGCCGACTTTGGTCGATTTACAGGTCCCAGCCGGCCCAAGTGTCAGGCCGTTGTTCAGCTACCGATCTCCACCACCACCGGCACATGGTCGCTCGGTCGCTCGTTCTTGCGTGGCAGTTTGTCGATCACGCAACTGCGCACGCGGTCTTTCAGCAGCTCACTGACCAAGATGTGGTCGATGCGCAGTCCGCGATTGCGGCGAAAGGCAAATTCACGGTAGTCCCACCACGAGAAGCTTTTCTCGGCTTGGTCAAACAGCCGAAAAGCATCGGTCAAACCCAGGTCTAGCAGTCCCTGAAAGTGGGCGCGTTCTTCTGTGGTGTGGTGAATGGTCTCACGCAGAGCTTCTGGGTCGTGTGTGTCGCGGTCGTCAAAGGTGATGTTGAAGTCGCCCAGCAGCACCAAATTGGGGGTGTTGGCGAGTTCTTGCTGGAGCCAATGGCGCAGCCCCGTCAGCCACTGCATTTTGTACGCAAACTTCTCGCTGCCCGGCTCTTGGCCGTTCACAAAATAGCCGTTCACCACCCGCAAGCCACCTTCAGGGGTGTCGATGGTGGCGGCAATTACACGCGACTGTTCATCGGCAAAGCCGCCAATATTTTTAGCCACATCGCGTAGCGGGTGGCGGCTCAAAATGGCCACGCCGTTGTAGGTTTTTTGGCCGAAAACGGCGCAGTGTCCATAGCCGACGTCGTGCAGGGCTTGGAGCGGAAACTTTTCGTCGGTCAGTTTCAGTTCTTGCAGGCACAGCGCATCGATCGGATTGGCCGCCAGCCAATCCAGCACTTGCGGTAAACGCACAGTGAGTGAATTCACATTCCAGGTGGCGATTTTCATAGATACATGACTTTCAACGGTAAATCTAATCTCGTAGTTTAGAGCGACCCATTGAACTGACAGAAGATTGCCGATTTCGGCCATGAAGGCCATCAAGGATTGACTGGGCTTGTCGTTTCCAACCAAGGCTTGGGTCAGTGTCTGGGCGCGGTACGGCCCAAGTGTCTTTCAATTTGAGTCGCGCACTCGCGGGCAGAATCGAGCAATTTGCGTTCATGCGGTTTGGTTGCACGCTTGCCCACAACGGAAACATGGATCGCAGCTGCCAACTTTCCCGTTCCATCCTGTATGGGGACTGCGTAGCCAATGATGCCTTCGACCGACTCTTCATCACTTTTCGCATAGCCTTGGGTTCGAATGCGCTTGAATTCGCTATCTAACTCCGTCGGATCGGTGATGGTGACCGGCGTCAGTTTGGGCATTCGCCCGGCCATCGCTTGAGCGCCTAGCTTGGCGTCATGGGCGGCGAACAATTTTCCGGTCGCCGTGCAGTGCAGAAAAAGCGATTCGCCCAGCCGGATGTCCAACGAAATACGCTGTGTACCCAGGCATCGGTCGGCGTAAACGACCCGTTTACCAACTTGCATCGCCAAATAAACGTCGTCGCCGATGTCTTTGGCAAGGTCTTGTAAATGCCTGCGAGCGATGGTGCGAATGTCAAGTGACTGCAAGGTTTGCAAGGCCAAGCCGACTGTGCGGGGACCGACCGAGTAACGCAAGTCTTCGGTGACGCTGGCGACTTCGGCGCTCACCATGGTTTGCAGCATGTTGTGCACGCTGCTGACGGGCAAGCCAAGCGCGTCTTTGATTTCCGTCAAGCGCAAGCCGTCTTTGTGCCGCACCAACAGGTTCAGGACATCGAATGTTCGAAGGTAGCGATCTGGACTCATTTTGAAATTTAACTTCAACCGAAAAAAAGAACTGAGAAAGACTGCACAGAAATTTGCGGTCGTGAATGGACCGTCACAAAACGCAATGCTGAAGATTGCTGATTTCAGATGATCATGCTACATTGTAATTTACTGGAAAATATTTTCGCAAATCTGAAAAATTAAATGAAGAAAGAATCAAATAAATGATTTGTTCAGAAAGCTTGCAGCAAGCCAGAACCTTGTCGCCCCGCGTTGTCAACAAAGCTCAATTTGTTGGTGTCGTGACTGACTTGTTTGTCTCTGAAGCCTCATCGGGGCCAAGGCCGCAGTCTTTTTTGGTCGAGCAGTCGGCCCATTGGACATTGCCCACCCACTTTCATTTACAGCACCAGTTCCAGGTTTTCGTGGCCGGCTCAGGCTCTCTCGGGAAAACACCGATTCACCCTATGACGGTCCACTATGCCTCGCCACATTCGGGCTACGGTCCCTTGATTTCTGAGGCCGAAGGCATTTCGTATTTCACCTTGCGTGCCTTCAGCGACACCGGTGCGTGGTATTTGCCAGAGTCGCGTGAGCATCTGAAAACGCGAATCCCCAAGCAGCAGTTGCATGCGGAGCCCGCTGAGCTGATAGCGGCAGAGTCGTTGAAAAATTGGCCGACAGCGTCACAGGAGACCTTGCTCACCTTGGATGCGGGTGGCTTGGCTGCTTGGTTGTTGCGGCTGCCGCCGCACACCAAATTCCCGTCTCCAGAGGGGCAAGCCTTGGGCGGCGGGCGTTTTTATGTGGTGAGCAAAGGGTCGGCGCTGATCAAGCAGAAGCTGATGCCTGCCTGGTCCACCGCATTTGTAAGCCACGATGAGATCTTAGACCTTGAGTCGGGCCCTGAGGGCCTCGAGGTTTTGGTGCTGCAGTTTCCAGCAGCGGCCTTGACTGAACCCGTCTGAGTTACTCGCCGCGCCACTGCGGCGAGCGTTTTTCGGCGAAGGCGCTTGCGCCTTCGCGCGCATCAGCTGTCTTGAGCAAATGGCCGGTGATGCTTTCTTGCCGTGCGAACATTTCGTCAATCGGCCAGTCGCGCTGTTCAATGATGACTTGTTTGCTTGCCGCCACAGCCAGCGGTGCGTTGAGCATGATGCGCCTGGCCAGTTTTTTGGCTTCTTCAAGCGCTTGACCTGGTTCGACCAACACATTGATCAAGCCATATTGGTACAGCCGTTCCGCGCCAATCATGTCCCCGGTCAAGGCTGCTTCCATGGCGATGCGTTGCGGAATCAGCCGCGGTAGTCGCATCAGACCCCCGGCAGCAGCGGCCAGACCGCGTTTGACTTCTGGCAAACCGAACTTGGCGTCGCGTGCTGCCACCACAAGATCGCAGGCCAACACAGTTTCAAAACCACCTGCCAGCGCGTAGCCTTCGACGGCGGCAATCAACGGTTTGCGTGGCGGTGTCATGGCAATGCCCAAAATCCCGCGGCCTTTGACACGCGTGACTTCACCGCGCAAGAATGCTTTGAGGTCCATGCCGGCGCAAAAAGTACCGCCGGCACCGGTCAAAATGCCGATCCGCAAGTCATTGCGGTGGTCCATTTCGTCAAGTGCCTCGCAAACGCCATAGGAGACAGCCCGATTGACCGCATTTTTTTGCGCAGGCCGGTTGATCGTGACAATCACCATCCCATCGATATGTTCAACCAGCACTTCATCGGTCATCTTCGGTTCCTTTTTTGTTGATCACCAGTTCCAGTGAACCGGTGTTAGCCCGGCCACGGGACTGCGAAAACTCACCAGCGAATCGCCAGCCAAGCAGCCCATGTAGGCGGTGCGCAAATCAGGCCCGCCAAAAGCCAGCGAGGTCACGTTAGACAGACGGTGGCCGCGCGCTGCAGACAATTGCGTTCGGTCGAGTGTGTTGGCCTTAAAGGCGGCTTCCAGCGTGCTGGCGGTGGCTGTGACTGCATCGTCAATGATGGTTTGTTTGTCGCCCTCTGCCGATATTCGGTAGACGCGGTTGCTGCCGACGCAGACCACCCAAGCGCCCCCCTCGATGTCCAAAGTCAGGCCGTCAGGAAAGTCGCCATCGGCAAACGTGGCCATGGTTTCCCGCCCTTTCAATTCGCCGTTGTCAGCGATGCGAAAGCGTGACAAACGGCGGCCGAAGGTTTCGTTGACGTACATGAAGACACCGTCGGCGCTGACCCGGCATTCATTGGTGTAGTGCAAGCCATCGGCCACCACCCGAGTCCCTGACGCATCGCGCAAGATGATGCTGCCGGTGGCACTGCGCAGCGGATAGGCATCACCGCCATCGGTGGCGCTGATGCAGGCCCAGACACGACCAGCCGCGTCGTTGGCAACAAAGTTCACCCGGTCAATCTTATGGCCGTCAACCTCTGTCATCCAAGGTGACGCTTGACCGTCGGCGGCAATCCGCCAGACGCCACCGTCAACGCCAAGGTTGGCAATTAAAAAACTGCCGTCTTGTTGCCGCGCGATGCCGTTGGGTAACAAGGCAGTTTCGCCGCTGAGTTGCTGGCGGCCATCGGGCCAGATGCTGGTGACACCGCCGCGGTGGTCAGATACAAATAGACGACCTGATGAATGAGTCAACACGCATTCAGGGCGTTGCAGTCCAGCCGTGACTATTTGCAAACCTTCGCCGGGACTGTGAGGCGCACCGACACGCAAGGTCTCGGCAAATTCAAGCCAGTCTTGACGCGATGTGCTGTGCATCGACTTCAATCAAGTGACAGGTTGAGTTTGCTGATGATGTCGCGCCAGCGCTGTACATCTTGTTTGAGCAATTGGCCCGTTTTGACGCTGTCCAAATAAGCCGGCTCCATGCCGCGCTCTTTGAGTTTGGCTAAAAGATCTGGGTCTGTCATGACGCGTGCCAAGTCGTCGCTGATTTTTTTGACGACAGCGGGCGGCGTTTTGGCGGGGGCCAGTAAGCCGTACCAGATGTCGACGTCAAAACCTGCGATGCCACTCTCAGCGACCGTGGGCACGTTGGGCAGACGCGAAAAACGCGTTGCCGTCGTCACGGCCAATGGCCGCAAACGTCCTTGCTGAATCAAACCGTCAAAGGCCGACATCGCGCCAAAAGACAGCTGGACTTCGTCAGCCACCAGTGCCGTGACTGATGGCCCGGATCCTTTGTAGGGAATATGCGTCATCTCTATGCCTGAGCGCAGCGAAAACAGTTCACCCGCCAAGTGGGGGGCGGTGCCTGTGCCCGCTGAACCGTAGTTGATTTTTCCGCTGTTTGCTTTGGCGTAAGCCACAAACTCAGCAAAATTTTTGGCTGGCATTTTGTCGTTGACGACGACGACCATGGGCGATGTGGCGTAGCGCCCGATGGGTGCAAAGTCACGCAACAAATCCCAAGGCAAGTTGCGGTACAGGGAGGTGTTGATGGTGTAGGAGTTGACCAGCAGCAAAATTGTGTGGCCGTCTGGAATGGCTTTGGCCACCACATCGGCACCGATGTTGCCAGCGGCACCCGGCCGGTTGTCGATGATCACCGGTTGACCCCATAACTCTGACAGCTTTTGCCCGACCAAGCGGGCTGAGATGTCGGAGCCGCCCGGTGCAAAACCGACGACCAAGCGCACCGGCCGGTCTGGGAATGCGTGGGCGGTGAGGCTGAGCAGTGATGCCAGCATCCAGATAGCAAGGGGTTTGAAGCTGTTTTTCATCGGTGTTCGTGTGTTGTCGGTGGTGCTCAGGATTCGGCCGGGCTGAGTTTGTGCAGTCGCTCCATGGTTTCTAAATACTCGAGCTGCATGCGGTACATGACGTCTTTGACACTGCTCTCTTCGTTGATCATGCCGACCACTTGACCGGCCGGGAAGGAGTAGAGGTCTTGGCGTTTGGCCCGAACAACCCGCGCGTGGGCTTCGTTGTAAAGAATCCCTTGCAAGGGGGTTGGCAAGTAGTCGGGCGCACCAGGGGCTTCCCAAACTTCTGACAAGCGGCTTTTGATCATGCGCACGGTTTTGCCGGTGCGTGCTTTGCGCCGCACGGCGTCTTGTGCGCGTGAGGCAAAGAGGGCTTCTTTTTCAAACGGGTCGAGTTCGCTTTCTGTGGTGCCCAGCCAGACGGTTCCACACCACACGCCTTGTGCACCAAGCGCCAAGGCTGCGGCAATTTGGCTGCCTTTGGCGATGCCACCGGCGGCCAGCACGGCGACTTCGTCCCCACAGGCTTCGACCACTTGGGGCACCAAGACCATGGTGGCGATTTCGCCGGTGTGGCCACCGGCTTCGGTGCCTTGGGCGACGATCAATTGCACGCCGGCGGCTTTGTGACGAGCCGCGTGCTCACCTTTGCCGCACATGGCGCCAATCATCACGTTATGTTCGCGCAGCTGCGCCACCACATCCGGCGGCGGCGAACCCAAAGCACTGACCACCAGCTTGACTTGAGGGTGCTTCAGCGTCACAGCCAGCAGGCGACGTGCGCCGTCGGGCGTCATGTTGCCACGGCCATCGATGATTTCGCGGTGAATACGCTCACGCTCATCAGCTGGTAATTCGGGCACGCCTTCGGCTTGCAAAAAGTCGTCCATGAAGGCCCGGTGTTCGGCCGGGATCATGGTCTCTAAGTCGGCCGTGGTGGTCTCGGCTTCCTTGTCGTATTTGGTCGGGATGATCACATCTACGCCGTAAGGTCGGCCGTTCACGTGCTGGTCGATCCAGCGCAATTCGGCTTCGAGTTGCTCCGGCGAAAAGGTGGAAGCGCCCAGCACGCCAAAACCGCCTGCCTTGGTGACTTCAACGACGACGTCGCGGCAGTGGGAAAAGGCAAAGATGGGCAATTCGCAGCCCAGTTTTTCACAAAGAGGTGTACGCATGGGTCATTTATCCTGAGAATTGAGGTCGATATGCAGTTGGTTTCAGTGCGCGCGGGTGGCGACTGAGGGTGTGTCGTCTGCACTGTGCCAGACGAACAGCGCATCCAGCGCCTCGATCTGACTGCCGCGAACCCACAGCGGGTTGACGTCCAGCGCTTCAAGATCAGGGCCGAGGTTCATGATGGCTTGTGCAATGCGCTCGATGGCGTTGGCCACGGCATCTAGATCCGCCGCGGGCACGCCTCGCTGACCGGTCAGCAGCTTGGCACCGCGCAGACCTGTCAGCATACGTTTGATTTCCCGGGCATCGACGGGCAGTGGCCGCAGCGCGACATCTTGCAGGATTTCAACCCAAACGCCGCCCAGCCCAACAGCCAGCACCGGACCCCATTGAGGATCGCGGGTGTAACCGACAAACAGCTCGATGCCACGTTCGCGCATGGGAGCAACAATGACCCCTTCAATCTGCGCCGTTGGGCATTTTTCTTGGGCGGCTTGCAGCACTTGCTTCACCGCTTCACGCACGGCATCGTCGCCTTGCAAATTGAGGACAACACCGCCGATGTCGCTCTTGTGAGCGATGTCGGGCGAGGCCACTTTGACAACAACGGAGCCGCCCAAGGTGCGCGCTGCAGCGACGGCTTGAGCCGCATCACTGGCCAGTGTGGCGGGCACAACGGGTACACCTTGCAGCGCCAGAAATGCCAGAGCTTGGTGTTCAGAGCGTGGGCGTTGATGTTTGTTCTCAGTGGGTAAAACGGCTGCGACAACGGGTGTGTTCAGTGCCACCGTGCTGGCGTGTTCGCGCTGGCGCTGCGACCACCAAAAAGCGCCTGCCAGCCCGGTCAGCGCTCGGTCCAGGCCGCAGGCCAAATAGTTGGCACCTGTCTCGGCAATGATCTTTCGCGAAAAATCATTCACCCGCGTGTTGGTGTAACTCACCAGCAGGCCGGGTATCGGCGCGGCGGCTAAGCCGGTCGCGAGGTGCGCATGCAGTTGTGTCAAGCGCTCGCTCATTTGAGCGGCTTCGTTTGGAATCTCATACCAAGGGCAGAGAATCACCGCGTGTTCAGGTTGCGCTCCCACGATACGCACAAGGTCTTCGCATTGCACCGGCGTGACGGAACCTGTCAGATCCAGTGGGTTGTGAACGGTGGCGATGTCGGGCAAATTCTTTTGCAACAGCACTGCTGCAGCCGCTGAGATGGCCGGCAGTTGGATGCCGCGCAGGTCGGCTGTGTCGGCTGCAATTTCACCGACGCCGCCAGAATTGGTCAAAACGCACAAACCACCCGGGCGCAACACGCCGGTGCGGCCGACGATGTCGGCGGTGGCCAGCAGGTCTTCCATCGAGCGCACGCGGATGATCCCGTATTGCTCGCAGATGCCTACAAAAACCCGGTCATCACCCACCAAAGCGCCAGTGTGGGCCATCGCGGATTGAGCGGTGACTTCGCTGGCGCCTACTTTCAAGACAACCAGCGGCTTGCCCACGACCAGCGCACGCTGAGCCACTCGGCGAAAGCGTTCCGGGTGCCTGAAAGTTTCAGCAAAGACCGCGATTGAATGGGTGTGCGGGTCGTCTAAAAAATAGTCAATAAAGCTGGCTGCGTCGAGATCGACTTCGTTGCCGGTGGAGACCACATGGCTCAAGCCAACATCTTGCTGGTGCGCCAGCGTTGATAAAAAGTAAGCAGTGGCGCCACTTTGGGAGACGATCGCCACGCCCGAATTGCGCGACGGCGCCATCACTTGCGTGGTCCAGGCGTAGGCCCGGTTGACAAAGTTGATGAAGCCCAGGCAATTGGGGCCGAGCAAGCGAATGCGGTGTTGGGCTGCCAGCGCTTGCAGACTGTCTTGGAGCACTTGACCGGCGCTGCCGGTTTCGGCAAATCCAGCCGTCACAATCACCGCAGACTTGCCACCAGCGGCTGCCAGATCAGCAAGGGCGTCGGCCACCGCGGCAGCCGGTGTCATGATCAGGCCGAGGTCGATTGCAGCGCCAACCGCCAAGCAAGAGGTGGCTGTTTGACGGCCATGGGCCAATGCGCCGCGTGGGTTGATGAGGTGCAGCGCACCTTGGTAGCCCCCCTCGGTCAAGTTCTCAAAAGCAGTGCTCGACCAGCGTGAGCGGTCTGACGCGCCAATGATGGCAATGGCGCGTGGCGTCAACATCTGGGCGACCGCCAGACGGTTGCTGTTGTCGAGGGCTGTTGCCGACGTGGTGTTTGAACTCCGTGATGTCAAAGCGCTATCCCTAATTTTTTAACAACAGGTGTCCAGCGCGCTATTTCACCCGCCACGTAAGCCCGTGCTTGTGCCGGCGTGGAGTTGGTCACCGGTTGAATGCCCAGTACATTCAGTCGTTCCAAAACGGCTGGGCGGTTCATCACCCGCGCCACCGCGCGGGCAATCGGGTCGGTCACCTCAGGCGGGGTGCCCAACGGGGCGGCCAGCAAGTTACAGGTACCGGCCAAAATGTCATAACCCGATTCGCGCGCAGTCGGAATCTCGGGCAGGTTTTTCTCGCGGGCATCGGACATTGTGGTGATGATGCGCAGCTTGCCGGATTTGTGATGAGGCAGCAGTGTTGCGGATGTTTCGACGACGAACTGGACGTTGCCGGCGATGGTGTCGATGATCGCCCCAGCGCTGCCGGCGTAGGCGATGTCAACGACGTCAATACCAGCACGGTCTTTGAATAATTCTGCCGCCAAGTGCACCGTGGTGCCGAGGCCAGCGTGGCCGTAAGACATTTTGTTCGGACGGGCTTTGGCGTAGGCCACCAGTTCTTTCAAGGTCGTGATGGGCAGCGCTGGGTTGACGGCAATGACGAAGGGCGCGTTGGACAGCAGGGCGATCCAGGTAAAGTCATCCACCGGACTGTACGGCGGTTTGGCCCGTGAAATCGGGGCCGAAATAGCGGTTGACCCGGTGGCCAGCATGAGTTGGCTGCCGTCTTTCGGGCTGCGCAGAAAACCAACAGCCACCGTCAAACCGCCGGCACCGGGTTTGTTTTCAATCAGCACTGGGCGCGACAGTTCCTCGCGCAGGCCATCGGCCATGATGCGGGCAAACAGGTCACCGGATCCGCCGGGCGGGAAACCTACAAATATCTTCATGGGTCCGTCGGAAGACTGTGCCGCCGCTGGGCTCAAACCCATCGCAGTGGTGGCCAAAGCCAAGGTACCACCCAGTAAAATGTGACGCCGACTTGCTGACACCCGTTGGTTTTTGTTGCGCATGACTGGTCTCCGTAATTTTTTAAGGCGGTGATGACTGCCGCGGCATGCAACCTTGTTTCCAAGGCTGCATGTGCGTCTTTATTTCACGAGTTCAAACCAAAAGTCCAGCACGTCGCCAGTGCGCTTTTCAGCGAAATGGGTCATCACTGGCGTGCCAATGGCCAACTGAGCGGCTGCTTTGGCGCCGTCGGTCAAGTCCAGGCCTTTGAAGTAACCACCAATCGCGGTGTCTGCGCCCTTGAGCAACACATAGCCGAAAGCGTAAGGTGGATCTGGCAGGCTCTTGAAGCCTTGGTAAACAATCGTGAAGCATTCAATCGTGCCTTCCGGTCCGACCGCCACCCAGTCTTTGGTCGGCTCCAATGTTTCGTCCGAGAAGGCGCGTGGTGGCACCAACACGCGGCCAGATTTTGGGTCGCGGCGGCCGTAAATCTGCTTGTTGTCGCGGAGTTGGGTGAAGAAATAACTGGCGGTCTCTCCCAGCGCATGCTTGTAGGTGATGTTCCAGTTTTCGGTACGTGTCATCAGTTCCATGTTCGTGTCCTTCGTGATTCAGTTCAGTGATTTAAATGGAGGTGTGTTTGAGATCAGGCTTCGACAACCATGGTGCCGAAAAATTGGTGGTCGCCGCCGTTGCCGCTGGCAATACCGCGCTTGGCGCCTTTGACCTGGTGGCCACCGGCGCGGCCCCAGACTTGCAAAGCGACCTCGGCCACCCGCACCATCGCCGTCACCGCAATGGCGTTGGCGCACAGTGTGCCGCCCGATGGGTTGACCGGGTTTTGACCGCCGATCTTGAAGTAGCCTTCACGCAGCATCCTGGGGGATTGACCGAGCTTGGCCAGACCCGCCGCTTCAATCGCATGAAACTCGGTGTTGCTGAACGGTGCGTACATCTCCGCCACGTCGATCTGTTTGCTGGGGTCGGTGATGCCGGCCATCTTGTAAGAGGCGTTGCAGGCTTCGCCCAAAGCTTTGGCATCGGCGTGGTCAGCCGTGAAGCCAATACCCATGCGGTCGCCCATGAAGTAGCTCTCAGAGTTGTGCGCCACGCCGGTGATCCAGACGGCTTCCAACTTGTTGTCGCGAATGTATTCCTCTGAGGCCAGCACCATGGCGCAGCCGCCGCTCGATTGCGGGCAGGCGTCAAACAGCTTGATCGGCCAAGAGACCATGCGTGAGGCCATGACTTCTTCAACAGTCGTCTGATCGCGTAAGTGAGCGTTCGGGTTGAGCGACGCATGGTAGCGATTTTTCACCACAATGCTGGCCATGTCTTCTTGCGTCATACCGTACTTGTGCATGTAGCGAATCGCCGACATCGCCAACATGGTGATGGTGCCCAAGGGCAGGGCGCGCTCGTAGGCGGGGTCCCAGATCTTGTTCAAAATGGTTTGCGAGTCGCCGCATTCACCGACCTTGTCAGCGCCTGCCACCAGCACCACTTCGCAAGCGCCAGCGGCGATGTGTGAGTGCGCGGCTGCCAGTGCCGATAAACCGGTTGAGCCGCCGGTGTTGATGCGCATGAAGCGCTTGTTGCGCGCGCCCACAGCGTCAACGCCCAAACGTTCTGCATTGCCAATACCCAGCAGCGCATCCGGTGCCAGCGAGTAGACCACTGCATCGATTTGGTCGAACGACATCTTGGCGTCATTCATGCACAACGTGACAGCCTCTCGCACGAGCTCGGTGTAGTTGGCGTCCGGGCGCTTGGCCTTGAACTGGGATTGTCCAATCCCTACGATTCCAACGCGTGGTACTTTCATTGAGTCATCTCCTTGGGTTCGTGGCCGAACACGACCACGGTGTTGTATTGCATGGCAAAGCCGCTGGCGCCATGGGCCACCGACCGGCGCACACCGGCTTGTTGGTGAACCCCAGCGCGACCGCGCGACTGGTTGGCGGCTTCGGCAATGCGCATCAGACCGCTGCAAAAAATCGGGTTGAATGAGATGGCACCTCCAGAGAGATTCGTCGGCAAAGTGCCGCCTGCGGCAAAGTCGCCGTTCTCGGTGGCTTTGACCCAGTCGCTGCGCTCGCACAGGCCCAGGCCTTCCAGCGCCAGCAACTCTTGATAGGCCGTGGCGTCTGCCACCTCGGCCACGTCAAAGGCTTGCTTGGGTTCGGTGATGCCCGCTTCGGCGTAAGCTTGTTTGGCTGATGCGGCCAGCGAAGGCACGGTTGCCAGATCGCGGTCACCCAAAAACGCGGTTTCGGTGGCCCAGCCCATGCCGTGCAGCCAAGCGACGTTTTTGCAATTTTTCTCAGCAATCCATTCGTCGCTGGCCAGCACCATGGCCACCGCACCGAAGGTCGATTCGCTGACCATGCCTTCGGTCAATGGCCAGCGCAGCATTTTGCCGCCAGCAATCGTCACGCGCTCTTGCGGAAAAGGTGACAGATGGGGATAAGCCACCGCCCCTTGACTGCGATTTTTGGCGGTCACCGAAATGGCTGCTTCGCGCAGACCCGGCACACCGGCTTCAAGCGCATTGGCTTGCAGCGCGTGCGAAGCCAAGTCGTCCAGTGGCAGGGCGCGGTGAAAGTAGGGGTCGTTGCACAGGCGCTGCGTCTCTTGGATGTCGGCGGTCTCCTCTGGATTCCACGACACCACCAACTGCGTTTTGTACATGCCAGAGCGCACCCGCAGCGCGCCCAGCACAAACGCATGTTCGCTGGAGGACGGGGTCGACAAAATGTCGCGGCCCACACCACCCACCGAGCCGGAGGCCATCATGATCGAAATGGCCCGGCCGTCGAGCTGGTCGTTGCCGGCGACCACGATGCCATCGATCTCTTCGATCGTGATGTTGGCGTCGCGCAGAGCTCGCTGCACAACGGCGTGCAAGGACTCTTCGAAATAAGCCTGTTCGGGGTGTCGGGGTGCGTACATGACGTTACCGATGACCCCGACCTGAGGTCGTTTTTGCATTTTCCACCTTCCAGATTGTTCAAGTTACTGCCGATTAATGCCAATCTCGAACGCCAATATTATTCGGATTTTCGAAATTAACTCCAATTTTTCGAAATCATAGCACGTCATGCGGCGCCTTAAATTTTTTCAGAGGGCTGATTTCTTAGGCACTGAGAAAGTCATCAAGGTCAAAAGGTTGAGGCGTATACTTGCGGGTACAAATTTATTCTATTGAAAATTTAAGCATGAAGACACTTCCTTTGTCCGGCGTTCGAATCCTCAGCTTGGCAGAGCAGTACCCAGGGCCTTACGCCGGTATGTTGTTGGCTGACATGGGTGCTGATGTGATTCTTGTCGAGCGACCTGGCGGCGGTGATCCTTCACGTCGATTTCCCGGACTGTTTGCTTCGTTCAACCGCAACAAACGATCCGTGGTGCTGGACTTGAAGTCGGCCGAGGGACGTGCCTCTTTCTTGCAGCTGGTTGACACCGCTGATGTCGTAATGGAAGGTTTTCGCCCCGGAGTGATGGCCAGGCTCAAGCTGGGCGCGGACGAGTTGCGGCTGCACAAACCTGACTTGGTGTTCGTGTCCATCTCGGCTTTTGGTCAAAATGGTCCGCTGGCTGGCTTGGCCGGTCATGATTTGAGTATCCAAGCGGCGGCCGGTTTGCTGCAAGTGCCGATTGGACAAGAGGCCCAAGCGCCCTTGCCGATGTTGCCTCTGGGTGATATCGCCTCAGCGATGTTCGCGGCTTTGGGCGTTGTCACGGCCTTGTTTGCGCGAAAAAGCTCGGGTCAAGGAGCGTCAATTGATGTCTCTATGCTAGATTCACTCGTGAGCTGGATGACGCCGTTCTTGATGCCACCCATGAACAATCTGGCGACTCGGGAATTGCCCCCGCTGGACCCCGGTTACGGCATATTTTTAACAGCCGATGCGCGACAGATCACCCTCAGTATTGCGGGTGAAGACACTATGTGGGCGGCGCTTTGCGACATTCTCACACTGCCCCAATTTGCTGATTTGAATGAACAACAGCGCAGTTTGCGGAACAAAGAAATCACGCCCCTGCTGCGGGACGCAATCGCCAAGCATCCGTTTGACAGTTTGTACCAGCAACTCGACAGCAGATCGATTGCTTTCGGCCCTGTGCTGGGTTTGGAGGCGGTGCTGACCGACCCACAGATGGTGGTGCGCGGCATGAGCCAAACGTTGGTGACCGCGGAGGGTGAGCAGAAATACGTCCGGCAACCGATTTTGATGGATGGTCGGGGCGGTTTTATTCATTGCTTGCCGCCAACCTTGGGTCAGCACAATAAAGAGCTGTTAGGGCGTGCAAAAAAACCAGCCCTTAAAGCATCTGAACCAACACTTTCACTGGTCTCGAATCCACACTGACAGGGCTTGACTGTCGGCCATGCCTGCTCAATCAGGGCGCATGCGGGGCTCTGGCAGGAGTCGGTCGGGGGTTCAGTCGGGAGTTCAGGAAGGACGTTTGGCTTTGACCATGTTCAAGACCAAAGTGGCGATTTTTTCGGCGGTTTCGGCCCGCGTCAAGCGGCCATCGGGGCGGTACCAAACGTAGGACCAGCTGATGATGCCGCCGATGGCCAAGGCGGTTATCTTGACATCGTCGACCTCGAATTCCCCGGTTGTCACGCCTTCACTGATCAGGGTGAAAATTTTCCTGTCGAACTCACGGCGCATATTGTCAATGGCGGCGCTGTCTTCTGCTGAAAGATGTTTTTGCTCACGGTTGTAAATCGCGATGTGGCCCTGGTTTTCTATCACCGCCAACATGAAGTCGCGGGCCAGGTTGTGGACTTTGTCAGTGGCTGAGCCTTGCGACGCGACCACCCGGTTCAGGACCTCCAGCGAAGCGCGTATGCCGCGTGCACAAATTTCGGCCAATAAAGCATGCTTTGACTTGAAGTGCGAGTAGATGAACGGTTTGGTGACGTTCATTTTTTCAGCGACGGCTTCTAGCGTTGTGTTGCTGAGGCCATTGTGGTGAAAAAGCTCGACGGCGGTGGCGATAATTCTTTCGCGTTTGAGCCTTGACACGGCGTCCCGAATATCTTCCTCTGCGTTCAGTTCAGGCAACACACCCGTCAACTTTTCAGGTTGACTCGGCTGGGAAGTGGAGTGGACGGGGCGCAGCGGCTTTAAACGTGGACTTTTAATCATGTTTTGTTTGGACAGCGACAAGGTGCGCTTCATTTGGGTGGGTTGAGGAGTGGTCGGAAAACGAGCGCCACACTTTCTTCGCGCGTTTCAAATTGACCGTGAACAGCAAGATCAAGAGACAACTCGAGATCGCTCTGCCACAGTCCCAGGGCCCGTACACCCTCTTCAAGATCAACAGTCACAAGTGTATAGGGTAGATCCGCTTTGAAAGCCGGGTGAAAGGCGTGGTGTGCGACTGTCCAACTGTGCACCTTGCCGCGACCTGTCGCGTCTTTCCAGTTCACGGCGTCTGAGTAGCAATGGCTGCACAGAAGTTGCGGATAGTGCCGGATCCGGCCGCAGTCAGCGCAGGACTGCAAGATGAATCGGCCTGCTGCTGCCGCGTCCCAATAAGGCTGCGACATCGCTGACGGTTCTGGAATGGGTTTGAGTAGTTTGTCCATGAATTTTTTATTCCCCGCGCATGATGGCTAAAGCGCCATCGCCTTGGTCGCCGTAACCCGTGACCAAACCGACTTTGGCGTTGCTGACTTGGGCAAGTCCGGCATCGCCGCGTAACTGCCGCACCAACTCAACGATGTGGTTCAGACCCCATACGTGGGCCTGCGACAGCAGACCCCCATGAGTATTGGTTGGCAGGGCACCGCCCAAACGCAGACGACCGCCTGCGACGAAGGGTCCACCTTCGCCTTTTTCACAAAACCCCATGTCTTCGAATTGACGGATCACCGCATAAGTGAAGCAGTCGTAGATTTCGGCGACTTGGATGTCGGCATGGGTGAAGCCGCTCATCTCAAAAGCGCGTGGTGCCGCTTTGGCGATGCCCAAACTGGTCATGTCAGGCCGCTGCGTGATGGAACCAGGTGAGTCGGGATGACCCGCAGCCACGCCCGAAATAAAGACGCGCTTGTGGCGCAGGTCGGCTGCCTGGGGTGCTGCGCTGACGACAATCGCCGCGCCGCCGTCGCTTTCTAAACTGCAATCCAACAGGCGAAAAGGGTCGGCAATCATGCGCGAGTTGCGATGGTCTTCCAGTGTGATGGGTTTTTTCATCACCGCGTTGGCATTCAGCAGCGCGTGTTCCCGGCAAGCCACGGCGACTTCGCCAAAGTGTTCGACGGTGGTGCCGTACAGCTCCATGTGGCGGCGGGCCATGGGCGCGTAAAGCTGCGCTGGCGCAATGGCGCCCATGGGGTATTCGAACTCGGTCACAAAGTGGAACTGCGGCATTTGATGAATGCGCGCACCGGCTTTGTTGGAGGCTGCGGTGACATTACGGCCGAAGGTGATCAGCACATGCTTGCAAACGCCGGCGGCAATGGCTGAAGCGGCTGCTTGCAAAGCCATCGTCGGACTGGCACCGCCGTGTGGGATCAAGGCTGAAAAGCGCAAGTCTGGGATGCCGAAGTTGTCGATGAAGTCGTCGGCCGTGCCGCTGACGATACCGATCGGAATGATGCCGTCGATGTCTTTCGGCGTCAGACCTGCATCAGTGATGGCTTTCAGGGACGCTTCAATTTGCAATTCGAAAGCCGTCTTGCTGGAACCGCGCATGTAGACGGTTTCACCAATGCCGGTGACGCAGGCTTTGTCGGAGATGGACATTCAGGTACCCGCCTTGTTCTGGTTGTGCGTTGCGGTGGCTGCGGCCTGTGAACGCCCCCGATGGCGCTGCTTGGCGATTTGCTTGCGGTAAAAGATCGGGTCGAGTTCCAGCGCATAGCGGGTGCTACCCGGAAAATGCTTGGTCAGGTACTTTTGCTCTTCTTCCATCGCCAGGTTCATTTGCGCCATATCGGGTACGGTTTGCTCGCCGCAGACCAGCTCGGTGACCCATTCGGCTTGGTCGTCCATCATCCGAATGTTGCCGCCGCCCGCGACATTGAACAAGCCGGTGAAATAAAGACCGGTTTGGCTGGGGTGGACAACGCGCAGGAAAAGTTTCACCCGGTGGCCATCCATCGGCCGCAGGGCCGATGCCAAGAAGGGCAGGCTGACGGCGTAACCGGTGCCGGCAATGACCGTGTCGAAGGTTTCCTTGCTGCCGTCGAGAAAAGTCACTTCTTGACCCTTGACCGCTTGGATGCCGGGTTTGGCACGGATGCGGTTCCACACCATGTGCGACATCAAGGTCGGGTGGCTGGTCGGATGGGTGCGCGTTTTGGGGGTCGTGAAGCCCCATTGCTCCATGCGCCCGTAAATGATGCGCACCAGTATTTCGCGAATCGTGCGGCGCACAGGCCATGGCATCCACGACTTTTCAAGCAAGGCCAAGGCCCGCGAGTTCGGCAGACCAAACAACATGCGCGGCATCACCAGCACCGGCGAGCGGGCGGAGATCATGGTCGACTCGGTGACGACACAGATGTCGGCGGCGATGTCCACTGCACTGTTGCCCATGCCGACCACCAGCACGCGTTTGTCGCGGAAAGGTTCGGGCACGCGGTAGCTGTGCGAATGCAAGTACTCGCCCTTGAACTCATCGCGCCAAGCTGGATGCGTTGGCACACTCTGGTGCCCGCTTCCAACCACGACGGCGTCGAATGTATTGACGCTGCCGTCGCCCAGTCGAACTTGCCAGCGGTCGTCGTGCTTTGCCACATCTTCGACCTTAGCGTTGAATTGAATGTGCTTGACGATGTTGAAATGGGCCGCGTAAGACTCTAGGTAACGCCGCATGCCAGCGTGGTCAGGGTACAGCGGACTGTCTTTCGGAAATGGGAAGTCTTTGTAAGCGGTGACGGCCACTTCAGAGTTCAGGTGCAGGCTTTTGTAGGCCGGCGCCATGCCGTTGTCGTTGTTGTAAACCCAGAGTCCGCCGATGCAGGAACCCATCTCGTAAACAACCACCTCGACACCGCGTGCCAGCAGGTGCTTGGCGGCACACAAACCGGCAGCGCCAGCGCCGATCACGGCGACCCGTTGTTGAATTTTTGTAGTCGATTGCATCAGCGTCTAGCTCTCTAAAAATAGTGTGAATACCCAGGCCTTGGCCTTCAAAACTGTTGTCGATTCGGCGCTCACAGCGTCATCAAACCCGGCTGCTGACAGCACTCAACTCGGCCGCTCTTCGGACGGCCAACTTTTTGAGTTCGGTACGTTGCAATTTCCCGGTCACGGTCAACGGCAAGCTCTCACAGAGTTCTATGTGATCTGGCAATTTGTATTTAGAGGCTTCTTTGGCACAGTGTTGATTCAGTTCGGCGATATCTAAGGCGCCCGCTGACACCGGCACGACAAAGGCAAAAATACGTTCGCCGCGGGCCGCGTCGGGTACCCCAACGACCGCAGCGTCCAGCACCGCCGGGTGCCGCCGCAGCACTTCTTCGACTTCCGCTGGTGAAACATTGATGCCGGCCCGCTTGATCATTTCGCTGATGCGTCCGACAAAGACAAAGTCGCCGTCTGCATTGAGCATGCCCATGTCGCCGGTTTTGTAGAAGCCATCTTCTGTGAAGGCTTTGCTATTTTGTTCAGCGCTGGCGCCACTGTAGCCTTGCGTGATGAGGCCTCGAACTTCGGTCAGTCCAGGCGTTCCTGGCGCTGCAATCGCACCTGTGACTTCATCGACGAAGCGCATGGTTTGCCCTGGCAAAGGCGGCCCTTGGCAGTGCGCGCGCCGCGCCAGGGGCCAGTGGTGCCAGGTGACAGCGCAGTTGCCGTAGGTCTCGGTTGCGCCATAAACATTGCACAGTTCTGACGCGCCCAGTTTGTCCACCGCAAACAGAAAGTCCTCGATGCTGCCGATCATCACGCCGGTGCGCAGGCTGCTCGGTCGCTTGGCTTCGTAGCTCGGGTGACGGGCCAGCGCGGCCGTCATGGCCGGCAGGGTGTAGATTGATGTGCAGCGCTCTTCTTCAATCACGCTCAAGGCCAGGCCGGGTTCAAAGCGTTCCATCAGCACCAGCGTTGCGCCGTGCGAAAACGTGGCGGGCAAGGCGTTGGCACCGCCAAAAGCCCAAAACAGTGGCGCTGCGAGCAAAACTTTGTCGGCGGCGGTGAGGCCTTGGCGCTCGCCGATGTTGAAGCCATTTTCAATCAGGGCAAACTGCTGCAAGGGCACCGCCTTGGGCGCGCTGGTAGAGCCCGAGGTGTAGAGGATAAAGACGTCATGGCCTGCGCTGGGGCCATCGCCCGGGCCGGCTATTTCAAGCGGTTTGGCCGTCTCAAGTTGCATGCCATAGTCAGGAAATACGGCTTGTTGACCGCCGATCAGCCAAATACGCTCCGCCGTCGGCATACCTGCCGCCCCTTCAAGCGTGATCAAGTCAGCCTCAAAGTTGCTGTCGCCAATGCGTGCCGCCGCCACCAGCAAAGAAAGGTTGGAGTCTTTGATCAAGACGGCCAATTCGGCGCGGGTTGACCAAGAACTGAAAGGAACCGTCACTGCACCCACTGCGCCTGCGCCCAAGCAAACGTCAAGCCACTCAATGCAGTTGCTCATGAGGAGGCCCACACGATCGCCGCTGCGAATTCCAATGGCCGACATGGCGCCAGCCGCGCGTGCGGCTCTTGCTGCCAAGTCTGCATAAGTGAAGCGACCTTGCGGGCAAACCAAGGCGATTTGTTGAGGCGAGCAAGCCGCCTGTTCGCGCACCAGCTCGATCAACGTTCGGGAGTAAGGGGGATTCATCATGGCTTAATCCAGTTTGGCGCCAGACATTTCGACCATGACTTTCCACTTGACCCGCTCGCGCTCGGCAAAAGCGAAGGTTTCTTGCGGTGTTGTGGCGATGGTGCGGGCGCCGCCTTCTAAGAAGCGCTTTTGCACAGCTGGGTCGGCGGCAATTTCCTTGAGTGCATCAGACAGCTTGGTGATGATGGCTGTTGGGGTCCCTTTGGGCAACACGAAGGCACCCCATGAAGTGATGATGAAGTCCTTGATGCCGACTTGCGCCATGGTCGGAACGTCTGGCAGGGTGGGCCAGCGCTCCGCCGATGTCACCGCCAACGCGGTGACCTTGCCCGACTTGATCAAGGGCATGTAGCTGGCGATATTGTCGATCGCAAAATCAGTATCGCCAGCCATCAGTGCCGGCATTGACTGTGCTGCACCACGGTAAGGAATGTGCAGGGCTTTCAAGCCGTTACGGGTGGCAAATAACTCACCCGCCAAATGCGGTGTGGTGCCAACGCCGGCAGAACCGAAGGTGACGCCTTGCGGTTGTTTTTTCGCCCAGGCCAGAAATTCTTGCGCGGTTTTGGCGGGATGCTTGGGCGACACCACCAGGACGTTGCAGTTTTCCCAGATCATCGATGAATAGTCAAAATCCCGGACGGGGTCATAGCTCATTTTCGAGAAAAGAAACTGGTTGATGGCCAAGGTACCGATGGTGGCGGAGGAGATGGTGTTGCCGTCAGGTGCAGCGGTGCGAACGGCGTCCATGCCGATGTTGCCGCCCGCGCCAGTGCGGTTGTCGACCACGAAATTTTGTCCCAGTTTGCTCGTCAATCGCTCGGCGATCAAGCGGGTCAAAAGGTCAGACGCCCCGCCTGCCGTGAACGGCACAATGATTTTGACCGGACCTGTCGGCCAATTGGTTTGCGCGTGTCCGATGGGCAGCGTCATGGCGGCCCCAGTGGCCACTGCTGATTGAATAAGTTGACGGCGTGAAATCATGATTTGTTTTTTGGGAATCGGTGGAGTGGCGGGTGACTGGCGGCTTGCGTTTGCGGAGGATTGAAATGTGAGATGGGTCGTAATGTGTCAAGCTGGCTTGCGCACTTTGGGCAAGATCGAGTTGGCAATGATCTGGCGCATGACCTCGGCTGTGCCACCGCCGAGCCGGCACATCCGGGCGTCGGCGTAGGCACGGGCAATCGGGTATTCCCACATATAGCCCCAGCCACCAAAAAACTGCAAACATTCGTCCATGACACGGCCTTGCAGCTCGGTGGTGATGAGTTTGCAGACAGCCGCATCGGCCGGGTCCAACTTCCCTGCCAAGTGCATTTCGAGGCAGCGATCGACAAACACCCGTTGGCCCAAGACTTCAGCATGCAAGCCAGCCAACTTAAAGCGAGTGTTCTGAAAATCGGCCAAGGTTTGGCCAAACATGTTGCGCTCTGAGACATAAGCAATCGTCCATTCCAGTGCAGCTTCAGAGCTCGACACACCGCGAATTCCCTGGATCAATCGCTCTTGGGCGAGTTGGGTCATCAGTTGCACAAAGCCGCTGCCTTCGCTGCCCAGCAAATTCTCGGCAGGGACACGGACGTCGGCAAAGAAAAGTTCCGAAGTGTCTTGTGCTTTGCAGCCCATTTTTTCTAGCTTGCGACCGCGTTTAAAGCCTGCCCTGTCGGTCTCAACCAAGATCAGGCTGACGCCTTTGCCGCGGGCTTTGGGGTCTGTCTTGCAGGCCAACAACAGCAAGTCGGCACTGTGGCCGTTGGTGATAAATACTTTTTGGCCGTTGATGACGTACTCGTCGCCATCGCGAATGGCCTGGGTTCGCATGGCTTGGACGTCGCTGCCGCCAGACGGCTCGCTCATGCCCAGAGCGACCACCACTTCACCGGTGGCCATTTTCGGCAGCCATTTTTTCTTTTGCTCTTCAGTGCCGAAGTCAACCAGGTAGGGCGCCACGATGTCGGAGTGCAGGTAAAACGTAGGACCTGTTGCGCCGACCCGCGCCATCTCCTCAATCAAGATGGTGCTGTGCAGAAAGTCACCGCCCATGCCGCCGTACTCTTCTGGCACGTTGCAACAGAGCAGACCGAGTTCGCCGGCTTTCAACCAGAGCGAGCGCGGGACTTGACCGGCTTTTTCCCACTCCGCATGGAAGGGCACAACATGTTCAGCAATAAAGCGGCGCACGCTGTCGCGAAAAGTATCGTGGTCGGGCGTGAAAATAGTGCGTGGAATCATGATTTTCTCAGTGACTAAACGGCGGCGCAGGCTCCGCCTTGGGCTAACAGCTGCAGGATGGCAGATTCTTCATAATCGTATTCGCGCAGAATCTCCGCGCTGTGCTCACCCAAGTTGGGTGGTAAGCGGGTGATGTCGGGCGGCGAAGCGCTCATTTTGAGCGGATTCATCGGCAGACGCAGGCTGCCTTCGGTCGGGTGTTCCATGATTTTCCAGAAATCAATGGCATTGAGGTGCGGGTCATTCGGCAGGTCCTCGAGGCTGTTGACGACTGAAAACGGAATGTCCTCGGCGCCCAGCAGTGCAAGCCAGGTGGCATTGGTTTTTCGGGCCACCTGGCGTTCGATCTCGCCCCAGACCGTGCCGACATTTTTCTGCCGACCCGCGAAGGTCGAGAACCGCGGGTCTTGCATGATCTGTGGCTCGCCGGCCAGCTCGAAAAAGCGTTTCCAGTGTGCGTCGGAATAAGGCAGCAGTGCCAAGTGACCGTCGAGCGTTTTGTAAGGCCTGCGCGCAGCAGTGATCACGGGCTCATAACCCATTGGGGCGATCGGCGGCTCAAAGGCATGACCCCATTGGTGTTCCAGCATGTTGAAGGCCGTCATGGTTTCAAACATCGAGACGTCGACCTGCTGACCTTCGCCGGTGCGCAGCTTGTGCATCAGCGCCAACACAATGGCATAAGCCGCATGCACGCCGCTGATTTTGTCGGCAATGATGGTGGGCACATAACGCGGCTCGCCGTTCAAAACTTTTTGCATCATGGCCAGCCCGGACGCAGCCTGAATGATGTCGTCGTAAGCCGGCCTGCCGCCGTAAGGGCCGTCGTCACTGAAGCCGGTCACGTGGCAGTACACCAGGGCCGGGTTGTTGGCGGCGAGTGTGGCGTAATCCAGGCCGAGTCGGTTGGCCGCCGAAGTTCGCATAGAGTGCAGCAACACATCTGTTTTGCCAACCAAGCGTTGCAAAATGTCGCGGCCTTCCGGTTTTTTCAGGTCGACCACAATGCTGCGCTTGCTGCGGTTGCTGGTCAGAAAAAAGGCGCCCATTTTGGGCGAGCGACGGGGCCCGATGGCGCGTGTCAAATCACCCTCAGGCGGTTCCAGCTTGATCACCTCGGCGCCCATGTCACCCAAGTACTGGCCAGCGAGTGGGCCAAAGATCATGGATGCGATTTCCAGAACGCGAATGCCTTCGAGTGGGCGTTTCTTTGTCATGTGAATTTAAAGTACGGCCACGGGTGCCAATGGGCTGCCAGTAGCACCGACGATGGGCAGTGGGCTGGCAATGAAAAGAAATTCATGGCGACCGCTTGCAATCAGCGGGTCCAGCATCAAACCTTCTAACAAAGGTACACCAAAATCGCGGATCAAGAGTTGGTGCACTGGGAAAACAGTGCCTTCGGGAAAGGGGATAACTTCGACGGCGAAGTTGTCCGCACCGACGATGGCCACGCCCGCTTCGGCCAACCAACGGGCGGCTTCGACGTTGATGCCTGGTTCCACCTCGAACGACGGTTTCTTAACGGTTTTTTGCGACTCTAGCCAGCCGGTGCGTATCAGCACCGCGTCGCCGCGTGCGGGGGTGACACCGGCAGCTGCGGCAGCCGCTTCAAGGTCGGCGCGGTCGATGACTTCGCCGGGGGCAATGACCCGGCCCTTCAGCTTGACCAAATCGAGCAAGATGCCCCGCGTCACGATAGGCGGCATTTTTTCCACGCCGAGCTTTTCTGCACCGCGGGCGCTGCGCACCTCGTTGCCGGAAAAACCGTTGAACATTTGATCGTCATACCAGGCGTGGCACAACGCATCGACATGGGTGCCGATGTGCAGCGGCATGACCACGCTGTCTTCTGCAAATTGAAAGCCACCCGGGCGTTTGCTGCCGGCCGCGTAATCGCCACCGTCACGGCCCATGAAGTGCTGCAGGCCACAGCGGTGGCCGGGCACTGGCGTCTTGCTTGAAAGCAGTTGCGCCAACCGCAGGACTTCGCCCGTGCGAACCAGCGCCGTGGCGCGTTTGACTTCGTCTGGGCCGATGTAATTGAGGGCCCCGCGCTCGTCTTCAGCGCCCCAGCGTTTCCATGCGTCTTGACTCATTAGGTGCTCACTTTGTGTTGGGTGTCTGGGATTTGATGGCGGATCTTTGGACGATTCCGGCCTTAGATCGACTCGCTGGCGGCACTTGTTGCACAATCAGAGGCTTCAAATTGCCGCAAGAAAATACTGGAAAAATTTATATTATTCTGAATGGTATTTTATTTGTACTTATGGGTAAATTAGGGTTTTCCCGTATTTTGGCTGCAAGGTCGCCGACTGTCGGCGCGGATGTTTTTCTCTAAATCTCTGACAATCTCACCATGACCTCAACCCTCATCCATTCCCCGTTTAGTTCGCCTGCATCCCTGTTGCCGCCTGATGATGCGCATCGCCGCGTGCTGCACAACGAAGTGCACGCGCGGCCGACCGCGCGGATTCGGCTGCCGGCGCTGGTGGTCTATGTGGCGGTGCTCAACGACGGAGTCAGCCGCGAGCAGGAGTGCGCGCACCTGCGCCGCTTGCCCGGTCAAGAAGGGCTGTCGACCGATTCACTGGCGGCGAATTTTCTACGCCTGCGGCTCGATGGCTACACCGTCAAATGGGAGCGCCACACCGAGTTCACGCGTTATTCGATTGTTCAGTCCTTGCCTGAAAACGCTGTGTTGGGGGCCAGCAATCCTGACTTGCTGTCGACCTTGGCGGTAGCGCCCGAGTGGCTGCGTGAAATTCCGGGTCTGACTATTTCAGCCATCATGTTGTCGATGGTTTATGGGGATTTAGCGACTTTGGAGGCGACCTTGACGCAGGCCAAGACGTGGCTCGGGGAGGCGCCCGTGCTGGCGTCGGTGCTGGGGCAGAACGGCCATTCCTGGGCGGTCAGTGACTTTTTACTGCGGGCCGATGGTTTTGAGCGCATGTTGGTGGTAGCGCCCACAGACATGAGCCCGACCCGCGCTGGGCGGGTTTCGCAGCGGCTGCTCGAACTTGAAACCTATCGGCTGATGGCTTTGCGCGGACTGCCCGTGGCCAAGCAACTGGGGCCGATGCTGTCGCAGTCTGAAACCGCGCTGGCCGACATCATGGCGAGTCTGGAAAACAAGGCCGCGGCCGACCAAGAGCTGCTCGACAAGCTGGTGTCCTTGGCGGCAAGGGTTGAGCGGGCCACTGCCGAGCACGTTTACCGTTTTGCCGCCACTCGCGCCTACGACGGTCTGGTGGCGCAGCGTATTTCTGAGCTGCGCGAAAAAGCCATTCCCGGCACACAAACCATCGGCGAATTCATGCAACGCCGTTTGTCACCGGCGATAGCTACCGTCGCGGCCACAGCGCAGCGGTTGGCCTCTCTGTCAGAGCGAGTGGCCCGCACCAGTGCACTTTTGCGCACGCGGGTCGACATTGCCACGGAAGTGCAAAACCAGCAGTTGTTGGAAAAACTGACGCGGGGACAAGAGCTGCAATTGCGCTTGCAAGCAACTGTCGAAGGCTTGTCGATCGCGGCCATTTCTTATTACGTCGTGAGCCTTGTGCTGTACGCCGGCAAAGCATTGAAGGCAATGGGACTGCCAGTCAACCCCGAATTGGCCGCAGGGGGCTTGATGCCGTTGGTGTTATGGGCATCTTGGGCCACGATCCGGCGCATTCACAAAAAACTACGTCCAGAGCTGCAAAACTCAAACCCCTAAAACAGACGGCGGCAGCTCATGGTTTGCCTGACTCTAAAGTCTTCGCCATGCGCTGAATTCTCGGTCTGAGGCGTAAAAAGAGGACGTAAAAAAATTCTAGCAAGCTGCTTGCGCCTGGCAGGGAAGCGGCGCGACCTAACCAGCGCCAGCCGGGCAAATGCAGCCAAAGTGCGACAAAGGCATTGGCGCCACTCAGCAACTCGCCGTCGGCTTGGCGCACATGAAAACGTGACATCAAGCGCATTCTTTCCGCGGGGTCTGCAACAAAGGTGTTGGCCGAGCTGACATCCAACCAGCGCAAGGGACGCAAGGGCACCAGTCCCTGATAAATGGCAACTTCGCGGCGACAGAGCGGGCAAGCACCGTCAAACATCACTGTCAGGGCGTCACAAGGCGTGATGACAGTGGCTGCTGGAGTGGCAGATTTTGAAAAATCAGTCATGTCGGCTGGCGTTGTTGGCCGCAGCATGGGTTTGCTGGTGACAACTGTAAAAGATTTTTTGGCATCAGTTGGGACCAAAATCTACTCTGCCATGTCTGCGTGTTGGTTGATGATGCGCTTGGGGCACAGGCGCTCGTCGTATTGAATTTCACCCTTGTAAGAAAAACGGATGTTCAGTTTCTCAAACTCTGTCACAGCCAAACGGTCGACAAACAGGTTGACCAGCTGCAGACGGTTTTCTCTGATCTTTTTTTTCAAATCAGCCAACACCGCACTGGCTTGCTCCTCATCCTCCACAAAATGATGCCATTGCCAAGACTCGCCCACGGGGATTTTTCTGGACTTCCCTGCATGGTTGCGCAAAACGTAGCTGACTTTCATGGGTGAACCTCAAGCCAAAGCGGCTGATTTCCAGTCAAAAACCGAATTCACAGCGCGCAAGGGTGCACTTTGGGGCAAAGGTTTGAGCTTGAAAATATTTCGAACTTCGGTTTTTTGACGGACTGGCAAGCCGGCTTTGCCGGCCAATTCGGTCAAGCTTCGGGTTTCAAAAAAACCTTGAATGCGCTGGCGCATTTCAGTTTCCATGGCAACCAAGGGCACAGCTTCGGGGGAAGATTTTTTGGCTTTGGACTCGGGCAGCTCAAAAATTTTCACAATGTCCCACAGACTCACTGGACGATTTTTTTCATCCAGCTGGTAACCGCCGCCAGGGCCTTTGTAAGCGCGCACGATGGCGTGATTTTTCAGCTCGCTCAATGTCACTTCGATGTAGGAAATGGACAAACCGAGTAAGGCCGAAATTTCGTGAGCCGGCACGGGTTGACCCGGCGTGTAGCGAGCAACAACAGTGGCAATCTCGATTGCTTTGATGGTTTTTTTTGAAATCACTTGGGGTCTTTCTTTGGTTTGTTGAGTAGACTATCCCATACAAAAAAGAATAAAACTACTCAATAAACGCAGTGATGTCAAAAATATTCTTGATTTATTCTATTTTTTCCGATAAATTCTACGCAAATTCTACTCAACTCATATGACTCAATCAAATTCAAGTGCCAGCCCTCCGACGTCCCCTTACAGAATTGGTGCTGTGGCCAAGTTGGCCGGTGTTCCAGTCACCACCTTGCGGGTTTGGGAGATTCGTTACGGCGCTTTTTCGCCGGACAAAAGCTTGGGTCAGCACCGTCTTTACAGCCAGGCCGACGCGGTCAAGGCGGGTCAGCTGAAGCAGCTGTGTGATGCTGGTCATGGCATCAGTGCGATTGCAAATTTAAACGCCGACAGCTTGAGCCAGATGTTGGCGCAGCTGCGCGAGTCAGCTGTGGCCAACCCGCCGGGAGTCGATAGTCAAAAATTAGCCCTGGCTGTGGTCGGTCACGGTTTGGCCACTCGCATCACCTCGGCCAAATTCACGCTTCATTTTTTGACCCACTCGATCCACGTCACTGACGTTTTTTTAGACCTTGCCGAGGCCACTTTGGCGACTCTGAAAGAGCACCCGACGATGTTGTTGATCAAAGTCGCCGCCTTGAATGACAGCGTGCGCGTACAGATTGAAAATTTGGTGGCCTTGCACGGCATTCGTCAAACCATCGTCATTTACAACTACGGGCAAGAAGGGGTGATCCAAGCACTCAAAGTGCTGGGTATGCTGGTCCGCCGGGAGCCCATGTCAGACTACGATTTGTCAGACCTGATCAGCTCAGTGTTGTTGGTTGATGCGGCCAAATTGGTCGGGCCGTCGGGCTCGACAACCTTGATTCCAGCGCGCAAATACTCAGACGCAATTTTGGCCCGTGTTGCCGGTATTGCCACCAGTGTGTTGTGTGAATGCCCGCGCCACGTGGCAGAGCTGATCACCCAGTTGGCGAGTTTCGAGCTTTACAGCCAAGAATGCCTGAACAACAGCTTGGACGATGCCCATTTGCACGCTTATTTGCGTGCCGTGTCGGGTTCGGCCCGAGCCATGTTTGAGCGTGCTCTCGAAATGGTTGCCGAGCACGAGGGGATTTCTTTGGTCGATGAAGCACCCCCCGCCACACGCCCGTCACAAGGCTAACCGTAGAATCAACTTTATGAAAATACTTATTTGCAATGACGACGGCTACCAGGCGCAAGGCATTGTGGCCTTGTACGAAGCTCTCAAGACCATCGCCGACGTGGACGTTGTCGCCCCGGAGCAAAACAACAGCGCCAAGTCCAATGCGCTGACCCTGCATTCGCCCATGTACGTGCAAACGGCGGCCAATGGTTTCCGTTACATCAATGGCACCCCCGCAGATTGCGTGCACATTGCCCTGACCGGCTTGTTGGGTTACCGGCCAGACCTGGTGGTGTCCGGCATCAACAACGGCGCCAACATGGGCGATGACACCATTTATTCCGGCACGGTGGGCGCGGCCATGGAGGCTTATCTGTTCGGTATTCCGGCGATCGCTTTCTCGCAGACTGAAAAAGGCTGGGCGCACATTGATGTGGCCGCTCAGCGAGCGCGCGAGCTGGTGCTGCAACTGGCACCGTCCCTCGACGAGCTGGCCCGCAGCGAGCCGCGCAGTCTTGCACCGTGGTTGCTGAATGTGAACATTCCGAACCTGCCAAACGACCAGATCAAGGGCGTCAAAGTGGCCCGTCTCGGCCGTCGCCATGCGGCTGAACGTGTCATCACACAAACCAGTCCGCGCGGTGAAACCATGTACTGGATTGGCAGCGCCGGTCCGGCCAAAGACGACGGTGAGGGCACCGATTTTCATGCCACCAAACAAGCTTGCATGAGCATCACGCCTTTGCAGGTAGACCTGACCGACCATGAAAACTTGTCCGACTGGGCTCAAACCGTCGCTCGCCTGACCCAGGCTCAGGCATGAGCCCAGGGGCAGACGGCAAAAGGCCGTCTTTTCCAGTGCGTTTGTCGGCCAACGCTGGCGTGCCTTCAGCCACTTCGCCAAGCGTGGCAGCCAAGGCCCTGGTTGGCGTCAAATCTGCAAAGTTTAAGCATGTGCCTTCGCCCTTGCAAAAACCGATGCCCGCAGGCGTCGGCTTGGACTCCCAAACCGTGCGCAGCCGGATGGTCGACAAACTGGCCCAGCAAGGCGTGCAAGACGCCGCCGTGTTGGCTGCCATGGGACAAGTCGAACGGCATCGTTTTGTCGACACCGCCTTGGCCAATCAAGCCTATGAAGACACCAGCTTGCCGATCGGCTTGGGTCAGACTATTTCTAAACCCAACGTGGTGGCGCGCATGCTTGAACTGCTGCGCCAAGGCCAATGTAAAAGCCCTGACGAACGCTTGGGCCGGGTGCTTGAAATCGGCACTGGCTGCGGTTACCAGGCGGCTGTGCTGAGTCATTTGGCCAGCGAGGTGTACAGCATTGAGCGCTTGCGCGGTTTGCACGAAAAAGCCCAGGCCAATTTGCGGCATTTCCGGCTGGCCAATCTGCATCTATTGTTTGGCGACGGCATGGCCGGTTTCCCCAAGGGCGCGCCCTATGCCGCGATCATTGCGGCGGCTGGCAGTGAGGCCATTCCACCGGCTTGGATCGAGCAGCTGGCAGTCGGTGGCCGGCTGGTCGCACCGATGCAAACCGCCAGCGGGCAGCAAGCGCTGGTGGTGATAGACAAATCAGCGCAGGGCATTCGTCAAACTGTGCTGGAAGCTGTGCACTTTGTGCCTCTAAAATCAGGCACCAACTGAGTCGTTGGCTCTGAAAATTGAGGATCTGAACCCATGAACCATCCCGCACGCGCTGGCCAATTGAACCGCTGGCTGGCCGTTTCCTTGGCGGTCTTGCTGGCGCTGCTGGCAGGCTGCTCATCGCGCTCACTGACCAACGCCCCTGTGGAGGACCGCGGCACCGCCCGCAGTGCTTCGAACATGCCCGCTCTCAATGCCCCAGCCAAGCCATTGACGTTGCTACCGGGCGCAGAAAACGCTGGCAAGCCAGGTTTCTACACCGTCAAACCCGGTGACACGCTGATTCGCATTGGCCTCGATTCCGGACAAAACTGGCGCGACATCACGCGCTGGAACACCATTGACAACCCGAACCAAATCGAAGTTGGTCAAGTGCTGCGGGTGGTGCCGCCGCCTGGCAACGTCGCTGTGGTGACCCGACCCGTGGTCAGTCAGGCGCCAGTCTCAACGCCGCTGCCGGTTCAAGGTGTCAGTGCGGCCAAGCCCGCGGCCAGCGTGACACCCCAGAGCAGTCCCGACATCCCAGCCACTGCGCAGAGCGGTGCTGAGGATGAACTGACCTGGATCTGGCCGGCCCAAGGGGTCCAGCTGGCCGGCTTTGACGAAGTCAAAAACAAAGGCCTCGACATTGCCGGTCATGCCGGCGATGCCGTGCTGGCTTCGGCTGACGGGCGGGTGGTGTATTCGGGCGCTGGTTTGCGGGGTTACGGCAACCTGATCATCCTCAAGCACAACAACACCTATCTGACGGCTTACGCGCACAACCAAACTTTGCTGGTCAAAGAAGATCAGTCGGTTCGCAAGGGTCAAAAAATCGCCGAGATGGGCAACAGCGATGCCGATCGCGTCAAGCTGCACTTTGAGATTCGACGGCAAGGCAAGCCAGTCGATCCGCTCAAATACCTGCCGACACGTTGAGTTGAGTTGACGCATGGCCTGGCCGGTGCTGGTTTTTGACATTGAGTCTATTCCAGACGTCGCCGGCCTGCGGGCCCTGCGGGGCGCTCCGGCTGAGCGCAGTGACGCCGAGGTCTACGCTGACTATGTGAGTGAGCGCCAAGCGCGCGGCCAGAGCGACTTCATGCCGCTGCACTTGCAGCGCATCTTGGTCATCAGCTGTGTTTTTCGCCATGCTGAAGGCTTGCGGGTGCATTCCTTTGTCGACCGCGAGCCGGGCGGCGTGAGCCAAGAAGGCAAGCTCATCCAGACGTTCTTCAACACCGTCGAAAAGCACCTGCCCCAGCTGGTCAGCTGGAACGGCGGCGGCTTTGATTTGCCGGTGTTGCATTACCGCGGCCTCAAGCACGGTGTGGTGGCCAGCAAATACTGGGACATGGGCGAGGGCGGCGACCACGACAGCCGAGAATTCAAGTGGAACAACTTCATCAGCCGTTACCACATGCGGCACCTTGACCTGATGGATTTGCTGGCGATGTACCAACCTAAAAACAATGCACCGCTGGACGCCATGGCCAAGCTCTGCGGCTTTCCGGGCAAGCTCGGGATGGACGGTTCTGCGGTCTACCCAGCTTATTTGGATGGGCAACTGGAAGAGATTCGTCGCTACTGCGAAACCGACGTCATGAACACGTATTTGCTGTATTGCCGCTTTCAGAAAATGCGCGGCGGCCTGCTCGAAGCCGAATACGAGCAGGAGATCGCGATGGTCAAAGAAAGCTTGCATCAGCTGGTGCCACTGGAGCCGCATTGGCAGGCTTATTTAGACGCTTGGACATCGACCTGAGACAATTCAAGCATGACGGAAGAAACAAAGACACTCACTTGGGCCTTGCCGCCCGAATACCCCCCAGATTTTTTAGACGTGGAGTCGCTCGACATGGAGGCCCAGGGCATTGCCCACCGGGCCGACGGCAAGGTGGTTTTCATTGAAGGTGCCTTGCCTTTTGAGCGGGTCACGGCGAATGTGTTTCGCAAGAAAACCAGCTTTGATAAAGCCACGCTGACAGAAGTTCATCGCGAATCTTCACAGCGGGTCACCCCCGGTTGCCCACACTTTGGCATGCATGTGGGCGCTTGTGGCGGCTGCAAGATGCAGCACTTACACGTGGGTGCGCAAGTGGCTGTCAAGCAGCGCGTGCTGGAAGACAACTTGTGGCACATCGGCAAGGTTCACGCCGAGAGCATTCTGCGGGCGATTGAAGGCCCGGCTTGGAACTACCGTTACCGCGCTCGCTTGTCGGTGCGTTACGTGCGCAAAAAAGGCACGGTGCTGGTGGGTTTTCATGAGCGCAAGAGCACCTATGTGGCTGACATCAAGGAATGCCATGTGTTGCCCAAGCATGTCAGCGCGATGCTGCTGCCGCTGCGCGAGCTGATTGGCAGCATGGAAGCCCGCGAAACCTTGCCGCAAATTGAACTCGCTTGCGGTGACGCGCCAGGCGATAGCCCGCCCGCCATCACAGCGATGGTGCTGCGCCACATGGAGCCGCTGAGCGAGGCTGATCTGGCGCGCCTGCGAGCCTTTGCCACTGCGCGGCCGGGGCTGCAGTGGTGGCTCCAATCGAAAGGTCCAGAGACCGTCAAGCTGTTGGATGCTTGGCAAGCTGGCGATCCAGAGCTCGCCTATGGCTTGCCGGACTACGGCGTCAGCATGCCTTTCAAGCCGACGGACTTCACCCAGGTCAATCCCTACATCAACCGCGTCTTGGTGGCGCGGGCGTTGCGCTTGCTGGAAGTGCAAACCACGGAGCGCGTGATCGACTGGTTTTGCGGCCTCGGCAACTTCACGCTGCCGCTGGCAAGCTGTGCCGCCGAGGTGCTGGGCATTGAAGGCAGTGAGGTGCTGGTGGCCCGCTCGCAGGCCAATTACGCCAGCAACCAAAGCACACGCCCAGCCGCCGGTTTGGCCCCGTTGGCGCCGACCCGCTTTGTGGCGCGCAATTTGTTTGAGATGACACCGGCTTTGCTGGTGCAGGACGGCCAAGCCGACAAGTGGTTGGTCGACCCGCCGCGTGAAGGTGCGTTTGAGCTGTTCAAAGCCTTGGTGGCGCTGCACCCGTTCGGGCCTGTGCGGGCGACGGTCTATGAAGACGGTATTGACACGGGTGTGCACGCGATCCCAGCGGTCACACCGCCGGCCGGTTGGTCAGCGCCGAAGCGCATCGTCTATGTCAGCTGCAACCCGGCCACCTTGGCGCGCGATGCCGGTCTGCTGGTCAACGAAGCTGGCTACCGCTGCGTTTCAGCGGGCGTGGTCAACATGTTCCCGCACACGGCGCACGTGGAGTCGATGGCGGTGTTTGAGCGGCCTTGAACGGTCTTGGGTATTGTGAAAAGACCTTGAAAAAGGGACCTCACGGTCCCTTTTTTATTCGCTGAAGTCAGCTGGTTGGCGCAGGCGTTACTCGCGTTCGCCGCCAAAGATGCCGAGCAAGGCCAGCAAGCTTTGGAAGACGTTGAAGATGCTCAGGTACAGGCCCAAGGTGGCGCTGATGTAGTTGGTCTCCCCGCCGTCGATGATGCGCTTCAGGTCGTACAAAATGAACGCGCTGAAGATGCCAATTGCCATCATGCTGATGACCACCATGCCGGCCGACGAGGCGACGAACATGTTGATGACTGCGCCGACCATCAGCACCACAGCACCAACGGTGAGCCATTTGCCCATGCCCGACAGGTCGCGCTTAATGACGGTGGACAAGCTGGCCATCAAAAAGAAGACGCCGGCCGTGCCGCCGAAAGCGGTCATGATCAAGTCAGTGCCGTTTTTGAAACCCAGCACCATGGCGATCATGCGAGACAGCATCAGGCCCATGAAGAAAGTGAAGGCCAGCAACACCGGTACGCCGGCTGCCGACTCTTTGGTTTTTTCGATGGCGTACATGAAGCCAAAAGCGCCGCCCATGAAAACAAGCAGACCTGTGATGCCGCCCAAATTGGCAGTGATGCCAGTGGCAACACCCATCCATGCGCCCAACACAGTTGGCACCATGCTCAGAGCCAGTAGCCAATACGTGTTGCGCAACACCCGGTTTCGCTCTAGGGTCGTGGGTTGGTAGCCGTAGCCAAAGTCTTGAGTTTCGTTGTTCATAAAATGTTCTCCTAGTTCGATTGCAGAAAGCCCAGAAAAGCATGCAAGTTCCATTTTAAAGACTTCACTTTTCTTTTGGCCATTTTCTGCGCCTCACTGCCTACTTTTTGTAAGGACTCTTTAAGCTGATTTGCAGGTGATTGTTTCCTTTGTTCACCGTAAAACTTGCGTATGCTTGAGCTTTTGATTCAACTGGTAAAGACACATGCAAACAAAATTCGTCCTCGAACTGACCGACGTCAAGATCATCGCCGCCGCCGCTGAAGCCGAGGCCCTCAAAAACCAATGGGCTGTCAGCATTGCCATCGTTGACGACGGCGGTCACTTGCTGCATTTAGCCCGGTTGGACGGCGCTGCACCGATTTCTTCGCACATTGCGCCCGCCAAAGCCAACACTGCCGCCATGGGCCGCCGTGACAGCAAGGTCTATGAAGATGTGATCAACGGCGGTCGCACCTCGTTTTTGAGTGCGCCGAACCTGAAGGGTTTGCTCGAAGGTGGCGTCCCGATCATGAAGGACGGTGTTTGCTTAGGGGCGGTCGGCGTCAGCGGTGTCAAGTCCAATGAAGATGCCCAAGTGGCCCGCGCTGGCATCGCCGCCATCGGTCTGTGAGCCTCTGAACTTCACGCCAAGCGCTTACTTCTTCGGCTCGGTGATGAAGCCGATCTTGCGCAATCCAGCCTGCTGCGCTGCCGCCATGGCTTGGGCCACCCGCTCATAGCGCACAGCCTTGTCGCCACGGATGTGCAGATCGGGCTGTGGGTTTTTAGCGGCGGCAGCTTTCAACTGCGGTGCCAGCGCATCGTCGGCAACTGGCGTTTCGTTCAAGAAATAGCGGCCCTCAGCGTCGACGCTGAGGCGCAGCGTTTCTGGCTTGGTGATTTGCACTTCGTTGCTGGCAAGCGGCAAATCAATGTTGATTGAGTGCTTCATGACTGGCACGGTGATGATGAAGATGATCAGCAACACCAGCATGACGTCGACCAGCGGCGTCATGTTGATCTCGTTCATCACCTCGTCGGTGTCGTCTTGGGTTCCAAAAGCCATGCTGTTTTCGCTCAGAGTTTTGTCAAGGATGCGAGGCGTGTGATCTCGCCCAGGCTGCTCGCGCCAACCCGTGCGCCGGTCACAAAATAGGCGTGCAGGTCATGTGCAAAGCGGTTGATTTTGTGCAACACGCCCTTGTTACCGCGCACCAAGGCGTTGTAGCCGAGTACCGCCGGAATGGCGACGGCCAGACCCAGCGCCGTCATGATCAGCGCTTCGCCGACCGGGCCAGCCACTTGGTCGATGGTGGCGGCACCAGATGCACCAATCGACAGCAGTGCATGGTAAATGCCCCAGACCGTGCCGAACAAGCCGACAAACGGTGCGGTCGAGCCAACGGAGGCAAGCACCGCCATGCCCGACTGCAAATGGCTGTTGAGCTCGTCAATGCTGTGGCGCAGGCTGCGCGTGACCCAGTCGCTCATGTCCAGTGTGTCGCGCAACTGGGTTTGTGTGTCGCGGTGGTGCTCAGTGGCTTCGCGGCCTTGTTCCACCAGTTGGCGGTAGGGGTTGGCAGGGTCTTCTCCCAAACTGGCCAGACCGGCAGCCAGGTCTCGGCTCTGCCAGAAACCTTCGGCGTGACGACCAATTTTTTTGTAGCGGAGCAGGTCAAGCGACTTGATGATGATGACCATCCAGGAGGCCAGTGACATCAGCAGCAGCAGCACAGCGACCGAGCGTATGACGATGTCGCCTTGCGACCAAACGCTGGCCAGGCCAAATTGGGAATTCATGAAGCAGTTCTCCGGTGTTGCGTGATTTTGAAACGGGTGGGGGGTTAACTGCGCAGTTCCCAATGGATCGGTACATTGACGGCCATGACTTCGGCCACGCCGTTGCGCATGCCCGGCACATAGCGCCAAGCCATGACCGTGTCGTAGGCGGCTTTGTCGAGACGTGGAAAGCCGCTGGAACTGACCAGCTCGGCGCGCTGCGGTTTGCCGTCGACGCCAATCCAGACTTTGTAAATGGTTTTGCCGGTTTCGCCCAGCCGCGCGCTCAACGAAGGGTAGGCGGGTTTCGGGTTTTGCAGGTAGTCGGCGTTGCTAGACGGCTGTTGCAGCATCGCTGGCGCTGGCGCAGGGGCCGCCGCAGCTGGCATGGGCTCAGTTGATTTGGCTGCTGTGAAAGCTGCTGGGGCAGAGGCTGTCTGCACAGTTGCTGTCGCACCCTGGGCTGCAACCGCCAAGGGTTGCGCTTGAACCGCTGCGGGAGCGGTGGTTGCAACAGGTTTCGCTGGAGTCACTGTCGCCGGGCGAACGGGGGTCGGTTGCGTTGGTTGCGGTTTGGGTTGCGCCTGCGCTGGTGGTTCGACCCATTGCGACAACATTTCGACCGGTATCAGGACCTCCGCGACGCGGACCAACAGACCGCTTTGCAGGGCCCAAATCAGTCCAACGTGAAACAGCACAACGCTCAACGCAATCGTCAGATTGCGGCTGAGCAGGGGCTTGACGAGGGCGGCAGATGGCAAGTGAGGCGGCATGGAGGCGGAAAATCGGTCGGGGTGTTTACGATTTGAATATTATAGGCTAGCAAATAAGAATAATTCGCATTTGACTCACTCAAGTCGTTTCTATCCGAGAGATGTTTCAAACGTCAGCCCACATCCGCAGCAGGTTGTGGTAGCAGCCGGTGAGCGTCACAATTTCAGGGCTCTCACCGCTCGCAGGCTCACGCCCAAAGGCGCTATTTTCAGCCATGTCTTGCTGTCTCAAGGCTGTGATGGCCATGTCCATGTCGTACAGCAGGCGGCGCTGGTCGTTCGACCTGACCATGCTTTGGACCCAGAAAAAGCAAGCCAAGCGTTCGCCCCGGGTGACCGGTTCGACCCGGTGGACTGACGTGCCGGGGTACATCACCAGGTCGCCAGCCGACAACTTGATGCGCTGCTCACCATAGGTGTCTTGCACCACCAGCTCGCCGCCTTCGTAGCTCTCGGCATCGCTCAAAAACAAGGTGCACGCAATGTCGGTGCGCACATGGCGGGCGCTGGCGGCGTGCGTGCGCACCGCGTTGTCGATGTGCTTGCCAAAGGCGTTGGCGCTGCCGCTGTAACGGTTGAACAGCGGCGGGTAAACCGACTTCGGCAGGGCGCCGGTGACAAACAGCGGGTGGCGCGCCAACGCGACAGAAACGATGTGCCGCGCTTGTTGGGCGGCTGGCAATTCTTCCTGCAGTTGCTGGTTGTTTTTCACACCAGCGCTTTGGCTGCCCGCCGTGATGCGGCCATCGGCCCAGTCGGCACCGAGGATGTGTTGGCGCACCTGCGCCAGTTCTTCGGGCGTCAAGACGTGGGGAATACGCAGCAGCATGGGAGGTCCTGTCCTGTTTAAAACTTGCTGGTCAGGGTCATGCGTGCCGTGCGCAGAGGTGCAACAGTCGGCCAGCCTTGGTACAAGGAACTGTAATAAATCTGGTTCGTCAAGTTGTCCACATTGAGTTTGACTGTGTTGCTTTTATTGATGATGAGCTCAAGCATGGCGTCGAGTCGGGTGTAGGCCGGGGCACGGTAAGCGAGACGCTCAGCGCTGGCGGAAGACGGCCCGTTGACGCTCACGTGGGTCGCACCGCCGCCGACACGCCATTTTTCGTCAAGCCTGTAAGTGCTCCAGAGATTGGCCTGGATGCTGGGTGTCAGTCCAGGGTTGAGCCCAACAGTTGCTTGTGCGTTGGCAGATGACCCGGCCTTGTCGATCACCCCATGCATGAAGGCGATGCCGCCAAAAATGTCCCATTTCGGGTTGATGCGTCCGGCCACTTCGAATTCCAGCGAGTTGGTGTGGCGTTGGCCTGAGAGCAAGTATTCGCCTGTGGCTTGGTTGACATCGGTGTTGCGCTCGTTGTACTTGTCGGTGCGTGCCAGGGCAGTGCGCAAAGACAGGTCGCCGTCTAACAATTCCCACTTGGCACCGATTTCTAAATTACGGCTGCTTTCTGGTGGCGTTTTGGCGCTGTTGGCATCGTACTGGTACAGATCGCCCGAGGTATTGAATGATGTTCCATAGGAGGTGTAATAACTGACTGCGTCATTCGGCTGGTACATCAAGCCCATGCGCTTGCTCAGCACGGTGTCGCTGCGGGACAGGGGCGCGCCCGGTGTCGCCAAGCCAGACCGGTCGTAGTCGCCGGCGAAATTATCCAGACGCAAGCCGCCCACCACTTTCCAAAATGGTGTCAGGTTGATGGTGTCTTGTGCGTAAACACCTATCGCCGTTGAGGTGAATTCGGTCGACTTCAGGCGCGATCGGGTGTCTGCAACAGCACTGTTGTCGGCCAAGTCGACCGTGGTGCTGGGTCGGGCAGGGATGCCGGTGTAGCGGTAGACAGTGGTGTTTTCACGCGCTATATCGGTGCCCAGCAGCAGTTGGTTTTTTCGCCCAAACCAGCCGGTCGTGGTGATGAAATCACTTTGTACAAAGGTATGGTGGTCTTCTGCGCCGCGGGTCTGCGTCCCCCGTTTGACCTCTGTGTTGGGTCCGAAGTTGGCTTGAGAGACGCCGCTTGCAAAGGTATTGATCTGCGTCGCCCACAGGTCACGTGTGTAACGACCGTCTCGAACCACTGTTTTCAAGGTGCTGCCGTCCGTCCAGCGATGCGTGTGCGTGAGCGTGGCGAAGTCAGCACTGTCTTTTTGGTAGTCAGAGTTGGCGCCATACCATTTGTCTGCCGGCAGGGGTGCCGGGATGCCTTGCAGCCAACGACCACCCAGCACGGGCTTGTCGTTGTAGTCCAAGTGGTAAAGGCTGAACATGAGCTCGTCAGCCGTGCCAATGCCCAGTCGGTAGTCCAGTGACAGCCCCCGGCGGCTGGTGGACGCTTTGCCGCCCAAACCATCCCAGTCGGTGGTCATGGTGCCGATGCGCAGGGCGGCATCGTCATCGGTCTTGACATTGAAGTCGCCGGTGGTGCGCAGGTAATTGCCCGTGCCCACAGTGACTTTGACTTCCTGCTCGGTCATGAGGCGCGGTATTTTGCTGACTTGGTTCACTACGCCACCGGTTGAGCCGCGTCCAAAGAGCATAGAAGATGAGCCGCGCAGTACTTCGACGCGGTCATAGTTGAAGGTGTCGCGGTTGTATTGCGCAATGTCGCGCACACCGTCCAAGTAGATGTCACCCACCACGCTGAAGCCGCGCAGACGGATGTTGTCGCCGATGCGGCCACCTTCGCCGGCTTCAAAGGTGATGCCGATGACGTTTTCCAGGGCGCTTTTGAAGCTGTCTTTGCCTTGGTCGTGGAGTAGTTTTTCGTTGACGATGGTCAGTGACTGCGGAATGTCTTTGGCCAAGACCGGCACTTTGCCCGAACTGGTGATGCCGCTTTGGTAAGTCTGTTGATCGCGCTCACGCGCCCCCGTAACGACCACCGGCGTCAGGGTTTTTCCTTCAACTTTGGCCGCCTGTGTGTCGGGCAAGGTGCTTTGGGCCCAGCTTGAAACCGACATGGCCAGCATCAGAGCGCCCAAGGGCAGCAGGGCTTTGTCCGTTGCCAATTTAGCAACTTCGGGTGTTTGGGTGTTCGCGCCGATTTTGAACGTGTCTTGTGGTGTCAATGGATTCTCCAGATCTGCTGTCTGCCCAAGGCAAACAATTGAGGGGTCAGCCTGCCAAGTGAAAACCCATCGGGTGTTTGCGTTGATTGGCCGCAGCGCCAGAGTTTACATTGAATGAGAATGATTCGCAATAAACTTTGACCCATAGGGATTAAAAAAGAGCCGAAGCTCTTGAATTTTTCTTTTTAA
>JBBAPN010000020.1:0-40099 GCA_040400815.1 Polaromonas sp.
TTTAAATCAATGACTTATCGCGAATGCCTTGAAGGAAAACACCAACATCAAGGACTTTTTTACCTATAAATTTCCCTACGGCCAGTTCTACCCAGTTGTGAATGTTCGGCAATCCGCAACGCCTACAGAGAAAGCTTTGGCGCGGGTTTGATACCAAAGAAAGCAAAACACTAAGGTCTATAAGTATATATAAAATATTACTACAATGCAAAAATTTTTATTAAAAATTAATTATATTTACATATTAAATGTATGTATAGTATGCACGAGTCATTTATTGATTCGATGACACTATATAAACTAACAGTTTATTTTCGCTAAAAAATTTCCATCGAACTTAATCCTAAACTCATTAATTTTCTCTATCGAGGATCACGCATTGCCCGGAAGACATGCCGAAAAGCAGCCAACGACTGGCTCACTTGTCGGTTTTTCGCGCGGCTTTGTCAATCGCCAGCAGCTGGCGTTTGCGCTTGGCTTTATTCAGAGAATCAGGCTCCGCCAGGCGATCGCGCTGCGCCTGCGCCTGCTCAAGTTCCTGTAGCGCAAGCGTTTTTTGATGCGCATGACGCTTGCGAAAATGCATCACGACGCGGCCCACAGCAAAGCTGACAGAAGTGCTGACGAGCAGCAAAATGATGCTTGAAGTTTCCATGGTCTGTGACTTTTTATAAACGTGACAACAACCCTGCAATCCGTTAATTCGTTAACCCGTTAATCCGTTAATCCGTTAATCCGTTAATCCGTCAAACCGTCAGTCGGCCAAAAACAGCGACTGCAGATCGTTCAAAAAGTCGAAGCCGCGCTCGGTTGGCTTGACATGCACCAAATCGCGCTCAATCAAACCCTTGTGCTCGGCCTCATCGAGCCCGGCTTGCAAGGCGGTGATGGGCAAGCCGGTTTTTTCAGCAAAATCTTGCAGCTTGAAGCCGTCTCTGAGTCGCAGCGCGTTGAGCATGAACTCAAACGGCAAATCAGCCCGGCTGACTTCAGTCTCTTGGGTCACGGCCTCACCCGCCAAGGCCTTGTCCATGTAGAGTTTGGGGTCGCGCCAACGCACTTGCCGGACCACGCGGTGCGCAAAACTGAGCTTGCTGTGGGCACCAGCGCCAATGCCCAGGTAATCACCAAACTGCCAGTAGTTCAGGTTGTGAAAGCAACGATGGCCGGGCTTGGCGTAGGCCGACACTTCATAGCGCCCCATGCCGGCTTGGCCGGTCATTTCGGTGATGCGGTCGAGCATGGCGTAGGCCGTGTCTTCTTCCGGAATGACCGGCGGGAATTTGGCGAAATAAGTGTTTGGCTCGATCGTCAGATGGTAGATCGAGATATGCGGCGGCTGCAAATCCAGCGCTTGCCGCATGTCTTTTTCCAAGCCCTCTAGCGTCTGTCCCGGCAGCGCATACATGATGTCGAGGTTGAAGGTGTCAAAGCTCGCGGCGGCTTCTTCAACCGCAGCAATCGCCTGCGCCCGGTCGTGCACGCGGCCAAGCGCCTTCAGGTGTTGGTCGTCAAAGCTTTGCACGCCGACCGACAGACGCGTCACGCCAGCCCCTCGAAACGCCTTGAAGCGGTCTTTCTCAAAGGTACCGGGATTGGCTTCAAGCGTGATTTCACAGTCGGCCTCCAGCCGCAGGCGCGCCCGAATGTCGCCCAGCAGCCGGTCAATCGCCGCCGGCGAAAACAAGCTCGGCGTGCCGCCACCAATGAAGATGCTGTGCACCGTCCGGCCCCAAATCAGCGGCAAAGAGGCTTCCAGGTCGGCCACCAGCGCATCGATGTAGCGCTGCTCGGGCATGGCGCCACTGGTGACTTCATGCGAGTTGAAGTCGCAGTAAGGGCATTTTTTCAAGCACCATGGCAGGTGCACATACAAAGACAGCGGCGGCAAAGCGGCCAGCCGCAGCGTGCCGTCACGCATGTAGTGCTGAATGTCTTTCAACTCGCTCATGCCAACCAGCGCTCGCGCATCAACTGCATCATTTGCCGCGCGGCCTGACCGCGGTGGCTGTTGGCGTTTTTGACCTCCACCGGCAGTTCTGCAAAGGTTTTGCCGAAGCTCGGGATGAACATCACCGGGTCAAAGCCAAAGCCGTTGCTGCCGACTGGCGTACGCGCAATCTCACCGCTTACGCGGCCCACCGCAATCAACGGCTCAGGGTCGTCCGCCGTGCGAACTGCCACCAAGGTGCTGACCAGCGCAGCGCGCCGGTCTGTCACATCGGCCATTTGTTCGAGCAAGGCCTTGACGTTGTTGTCGTCGCCTTTGGCGTAGCCAAACTGCGTGGCGTAAAAAGCCGTGTCAACGCCGGGCAAACCGCCGAAAGCCTGAACGCACAAACCAGCGTCGTCGGCCAGTGCCGGCAAGCCGCTCAAGCTGGCCGCGTGCCGGGCTTTGGCCAGCGCATTTTCAACAAAGGTGCGGTAAGGCTCTTCGGCCTCGCCGATGCCGAGGTCCGACTGGCGCAGGAGTGCCATGCCGAGCGGCAGCAGCATGGCTTGCAGTTCAGCCAACTTGCCAGCGTTGTTGGAAGCCAGAACAATTCTCATAAATTCAGAGTCGTTCAAGCAGCGCTTGCCAGCGCGCTTTTTTGCAGCAACACCAAGTCGCGAATGCCCTGCTCGGCGAGTTCCAGCAAAGCGTTCATTTCGCTGCGGGTGAAGGCCGCGCCTTCTGCCGTGCCCTGCACTTCGACAAAATGGCCGGCACCGGTCATCACCACATTCATGTCGGTGTCGCAGCCCGCGTCTTCGGTGTATTCGAGGTCTAACAGCGGCGTGCCTTGAACGATGCCGACCGAGATGGCGGCGATGTGGTCGGTGATCGGCGACTCTTTAAGTTTGCCAGTGGCGATGAGTTTGTTGACGGCGTCCTGCGCAGCCACAAAAGCGCCGGTGATGGCTGCCGTGCGCGTGCCGCCGTCTGCCTGCAGCACATCGCAATCGAGGTGAATGGTACGTTCACCGAGTTTTTTCAGGTCAAAAACGGCCCGCATTGAGCGACCAATCAAGCGCTGGATTTCTTGGGTCCGGCCGCTTTGCTTGCCGCGCGCGGCTTCGCGGTCGCTGCGGGTGTGGGTGGCGCGCGGCAGCATGCCGTATTCGGCGGTGACCCAGCCTTCGCCGCTGCCTTTTTTGTGACCAGGCACTTTTTCTTCCACTGAGGCGGTACACAAGACCTTGGTCGCGCCGAACTCGATCAGCACCGAGCCCTCGGCATAGACGGTGTAGTGGCGCGTCATGCGCACCGGCCGGAGTTGGTCGGCTTGGCGGTCGGCAGAGCGGATAAAGCGGGGCTGGGTCATGGTGTTTGAGATGAAATAGGTTGAGGGGCGCGGGATCAGGGCCAGGCATGGATGGCGCAGCACGCACAGCGTGCGTCATTATCCGTCGGCCAGCGTGTCATGCAGCCCTTGTAAACTACGCCCCAAGCTTTCAGACTGCGATTTTATTCAGCCCTGCTCTTTTCACCCTGCATACGCCCGCTGAGACCGCCTTTTGCCATTTTGTCGACGTGCAACAGGACTCGGTCCCGCATCCAACGCCCTAAGAAAAAACACTTCCATGTCCATTTACAGCATGACAGGTTACGCCACAGCCCAGTCGAGCGCCCCCCGCGCTGCGGCTGCAACCGAGCTTGCGGCAGAGGCGCAAGCTCGGCTTGGGATTGAAATTCGCTCGGTCAACAGCCGATTTTTAGACCTGTCTTTTCGTTTGCCCGACGAACTGCGCCAAGCCGAACCGGCCTTACGTGACATCCTGATCAGCCAGCTCAAGCGCGGCAAAGTCGAACTTCGGGTCTGGTTAGAGAGCAGTTCTGCCAGCAGCCTGCGCGCGCCCAGTTCGCAAACGCTGCAACGCCTGGGTTCTTTTGAAGACACCATCAAGTCATGGTTGCCGCACGCCGCAAGCCTGAGCGTTGCCGATGTCTTGCGCATCGCCGTCAACGAAGACCACAAGCCGCATGACCACGGCGCTGAGCTGCTGAAGCTCGCCAAAAAAGCCGTCAAGGAATTGCTGCAAGCCCGCGAGCGCGAAGGCGCCCGGCTGTCGGCCATGCTGACCGACCGCACCGCCCAGTTGCGCGCGCTGGCGGCGCAAGCCGGTCCACTGGTGCCGAAACTGGTTGAGCAACAAAAAACCCGCTTCATAGAGCGCTGGAAAGAAGCCATGGCGCTGGCCGACAGTGCTGCCCTGCCGGAGGCCGCCCAAGACCGCGCCTTGACCGAGGCCACCGCCTTCGCCATTCGCATTGATGTGGCCGAAGAGATCACTCGACTGGCCTCCCACCTGGACGAAATCGACCGCCTGTTGGCCCAAGGGGGCGAGGTCGGCAAACGCCTTGACTTCCTGATCCAGGAACTGCACCGCGAAGCCAACACCATGGGTTCCAAATCAGCCGCGCTGGAGCTCACGCGCATTTCGGTCGACATGAAAGTGTTGATCGAGCAGATCCGCGAACAAGTTCAAAACATCGAATAAGCAGGTTTTCTATGGACTACCCCGGAAATTTATTTGTCGTTGCAGCGCCCAGTGGTGCTGGTAAATCCAGCCTTGTCAAAGCGCTGTTGGAAATTGACGCCAGGGTGCAACCCGCCGTTTCACACACCACGCGGCCACCGCGTGGACAAGAAAAACATGGCCGGGAATACTTCTTTTTGGCCAGCGACGAGTTCGACAGCATGGTCGAACGCAATGCCTTTTTGGAGTGGGCCCATGTCCACGGCCACCGCTACGGCACCTCGCGCCACACCATCGAAGAACGCATGCAACACGGCGCCGACGTGATTCTGGAAATCGACTTTCAAGGTGCGATCAACATCAAGAAAATCTTCACCAACGCCGTGCTGGTCTTTATCTTGCCGCCGAGCTGGGAAGAACTCCGTTCGCGCTTGCAGCGCCGCGGCGAAGACAGCGCAGAGGTGATTGAATTGCGCTTGAAAAATGCCGCCCTGGAGATGGCGCAAGCCCAAGAATTTGACTTCGTTATAATCAATGAGTTGTTCGAGCGTGCGGTTTTCGACCTGAAAACTATTGTTCATGCCCAACGGCTCAAGTTTTCGGCTCAGCGGCGTGCCCGTGCTGACATCTTTCAAGCCCTGAACATTCCCTGAAACCCCCGCTCATCCCAGCGCTTACTGCTTACCCGGAGAACATCATGGCCCGCATCACTGTTGAAGACTGCCTGGAACAAATTCCCAACCGCTTTGAGTTGGTGTTGGCCGCCACCTACCGCGCCCGCATGTTGAGCCAAGGTCACGCGGCCAGAATCGAAAGCAAAAACAAGCCTGGCGTGACAGCCCTGCGCGAAATCGCTGCGGGCAAAGTGGGTCTTGAGATGCTGAAAAAAGTACCGCTCTAAGCACTTCTTACCTCCAAAGAAAGCACCGTTTGACGGTGCTTTTTTGTTGCTAAAACCGAGAATATGACGCCCTTGTTTGCAGGTCTTCGCTGTCACGATACATTTGAGTTATGACATCGCTTCTTTCACCTGTCATGGCCAAGCCAACCCCTGCCGCAGCCAATGCGGCGGCGGCGAGCTTTGCCATGCTCACCGCCAAGCTTGATTACATGAGCGCGGCCGACGTCAACAACGTCCGCCGGGCTTACCGTTTTGCCGACGAGGCGCACCTCGGGCAGTTGCGCAACAGCGGCCAGCCCTACATCACCCACCCGATCGCCGTGGCCCAGCAATGCGCTGAATGGAAGCTCGACGCCCAAGCGCTGATGGCGGCACTGCTGCACGATGCGATTGAGGACTGCGGCATCACCAAGCCTGAACTGATTGAGCGTTTTGGTGCGCCAGTGGCCGAATTGGTTGACGGCCTGACCAAACTGGAAAAACTCGAGTTCAACACCCGCGAAGAAAATCAGGCCGAGTCTTTTCGCAAGATGCTGCTGGCCATGGCCCGTGACGTCCGGGTCATTTTGATCAAATTGGCCGACCGCACGCACAACATGCGCACGCTGAGCGATGCGCCGCGTGCCAAGTGGGCACGCATCGCCAGCGAAACGCTGGACATTTACGCGCCGATTGCCCACCGGCTCGGTCTGAACTCGACCTACCGCGAATTGCAAGACCTGTCTTTTCAGCACTTGCACCCCTGGCGTTATGTGACCCTGCAAAAAGCCTTGGCCCGCTCGCGTGGACGGCGCCGCGATGTCATCACCCGTGTCAAGACCGAAGTCGAAGCGACCTTTGCCGCGGCTGGCATGCCGGTGCATATTTATGGACGCGAAAAAACGCTGTATTCGATTTACAGCAAGATGGATGAAAAGCATTTGTCTTTTGCGAAAGTGACCGACATTTACGGCTTTCGCGTCATCGTCGACAGCCTGACAGCCAGCTACACCGCCATGGGCGTGTTACATCAGCTTTACAAACCCATGCCGGGGCGCTTCAAAGACTACATTGCGATCCCAAAGATCAACGGCTACCAGTCCCTGCACACCATGCTGGCCGGGCCGTTTGGCACCAACATCGAGTTTCAGATGCGCACCGAAGCCATGCACGTGGTGGCCGAGTCTGGGGTAGCGGCACATTGGCTGTACAAAGCCTCTACCCCTGGCAGCGATGAGTCACAAAACCTGGGCACGCAGTGGTTGCAGTCGCTGCTCGACATCCAGCACGAAACCGGCGACGCCGCCGAGTTTTGGGACCACGTCAAAATTGATCTGTTCCCCGACGCGGTGTATGTGTTCACCCCCAAAAGCAAGATCATGGCCATGCCGCGCGGGGCGACCATCGTCGACTTTGCCTACGCCATTCACAGCGACATTGGGCACCGCGCGGTGGCCGCCAAAGTCAACGGCGAACAGGTTCCAATGCGCACCGAACTGCACAACGGCGACGTCATCGAGATCGTTACCAACCCGACGTCCAGCCCGAATCCGGCTTGGCTGGGTTTTGTTCGCACTGGCAAAGCCCGTTCAAAGATTCGCCACTACCTGAAAACCATGGCACTGACCGAGTCGCAAGACCTGGGCGAAAAAATGCTGGCCCAAGCTTTGCGCGCAGAAGGCATTGAGAGACTGCCCGTCGACGACGACAGCAATCGCCTGTTGTGGGAAAAAATTCTGCGCTTCAGCGGCAACCGCTCACGCGCTGACTTGCTGACCGACGTCGGTCTGGGCAAACGCATCGCCACTATTTTGGCCAAGCGCATCGTCGGCTTGCTGGGCGAGATCGGTGAAAAACCCAATGTGTTGCTGATGAGCCGCGAGCGCTTCACCGAGCACGAATCGGTCTCCCAAGGTGCGCTGCTGTTGGACGGCAGCGAAGGCGCTTCGATCCACTTTGCCAAGTGCTGCAAACCGATCCCCGGCGACCATGTCATCGGCTACCTGGGGCGCGGCGAAGGGCTGGTGGTGCACACCGAAGACTGCGCGGTGGCCAAGCGGCTGGTGCAGCGCGACAGCGAACGCTTCATTGCGGTCGATTGGTCCGACGAGCCGATTCGCGCTTTCGAAACTGATTTGTCGGTGACCGTCTCCAGCGGCAAGGGGGTCTTGGCCCGTGTCGCAGCCGCAATGGCATCGGCCGAAGCCGACATCACGCAAGTCGAGATTGAGCAAGGGAGCGGGCAAGACGCCTCAGATTTACGCTTCAGCGTCGCCGTGCGCGACCGCGTTCATCTGGCCGCCGTCATGCGCAATGTCAAGCGGGCGGCCTCGGTGCTGCGGGTGCAACGGGTCAAATCAGCCATTTGAACCGCAGGCCCTGGGCGGCGCGGGGTAACTCACTTCCAGCACTTCCACCACTTGCACGCCGCTGGGCGTGACCAGCTTGAGCTCATCGCCAACGTAGGCCTTGAGCAAAGAGCGTGCGGCCGGCGACACCCAACTGATCTCACCGGCCGAAGTGTCCGCCTCATCAATCCCCATGATGGTCACGCGTTGCTCGGTTTTGCCGTCAACACAGTAGCGCACCGTCGCACCAAAAAAAACTTGGCTCGCGCCATGGTGAATCGACGGGTCGCTGATCACTGCAATTTCCATCCGCTGCGTCAAAAAACGAATCCGGCGGTCAATCTCACGCAAGCGTTTTTTGCCGTAAATGTAGTCGCCGTTTTCTGACCGGTCACCGTTGCTGGCAGCCCAGTGAACAATTTCCACAACTTTCGGGCGCTCACTGTCGATCAGGCCCAGCAACTCTGTTTTGAGCCGGGCATAACCTGCCGGTGTGATGTAGTTTTTGCCGCCTACCGGCAATGGCGGCAAGATCGGCGCTTCATCGTCCGTGTTGGATTCTTTGGTAAAGGCTTTGCTCATGACGTTGCAAATGGTAGACCTCAATAGACAACCAGGCAACGCCAACCAAGCGGTCACCAGAACAGCCTTGATTCCACAAAGAAGAAAGGGCTTAGGGTCTTTCGACACTAAGCCCTTAATTCACATGGTGCGGCTGGCAGGAATTGAACCCACGACCCCTTGGTTCGTAGCCAAGTACTCTATCCAACTGAGCTACAGCCGCTAAGCTTCATATTCTAGCTTGAAAAAAGGGGGGATCTGGCGAAGATGAACAAATCGCTTGAAACCCGTGAATTAAAAAAAGTCAGCAGGCCAAAAGGCGTCGGCCAGCCGACTCAAAAATGGCTCGCTTTGCGGCTTGGCCACCGCCCAGTCACGACCAAAACCAAGCTGCCCTGCCCCTTATAATTTCCCACCTTCAAAGCAACTCTGCAGTCAGTCGAGCACAACCCGCTGCTGAAACTCAAAACCCCTCAGATGAAAAACTTGGTCTTTTGTGCCGACGACTTTGCCCTGCATGCCGCAGCCTCTGAGGGCATTGCGACGCTCGCGCACAAGGGCTGTATCACGGCCACCAGTGTCATGGTGTTGTCGCCGCGTTGGCCGTCAGATGCGGCCTTGTTAGAGCCCTTGAGAAACCGAATCGACGTCGGTCTGCACTTGGACTGGACCAGTGACTTCGCGCGCCAAGCCGGCCATGGCATGAGTCTTTCGCGCAGCATGCTGTCGACCTTGTTGCGGCAGATCAAAGCAGCGCAAGCCAAGACCGTGATCGAATCCCAGCTGGATGCTTTTGAGCAAGTCTGGCGCGCGGCCCCCGACCATGTTGACGGACACCAGCATGTTCAGCAATTTCCGGGCATTCGCGAAGCCTTGGTGCAAGTGCTGGCTGAACGCTATGGTAGTGCCCGCAGCCGACCCTACCTGCGTATTTCAAAGCTGCCGCAGGCCCAATCCGACTTCAAAGCCCGCATCATCGCGGCCATGGGTGCCGAAGCGCTGCGCCGTTTAGCGCGCCTCAGTGGCGAGCCTTGCGCCCCGGCCTTGAGCGGCGTTTATGGTTTCAATGACGTGCCACTGAGCTATGGACAGCGCATGAACGACTGGCTGCGCAGCAGCCCCGACGGCACCTTGCTGATGTGTCACCCCGCCCACAGCGTCGAAGCCAACGACTCCATTGGCCCAGCCCGTCTGCGCGAATACCGCTACTTGTCAGGCGGCGACTTTCAAAAACAACTGAAAGCCCGCGGCATCCAGCTGGTTCGTGGCTCAGGTCTTTACACCGCATGAATCACGCAGAAAAGCCGCGGCCGTATTCGCCGGCGGCTTGTCCGTCATGGCTTTTGCTTGCCTTGTTGTGGGGGATGTTGTTGCTGCTGTCGACTTGGCGCCCGCTCGCTTTGCCAGACGAAGGCCGCTACGCTGAAATCGGTCGCTGGATGCTGGTCTCTGGCGACTGGCTGACGCCCCGCTTGAACGGCATTCCCTTTTTTCACAAACCACCGCTTCTCTACTGGCTTGAAGCGGTCTCTGTCGGCATCTTCGGCGCACACGCCTGGGCCGCGCGTTTCGTGCCAGCCCTGCATGCCGGCCTGATGCTGACTGCCTTGTTTGTCGCGGCAAGACACATCGGTGGCGAGCTTTTGGCGCGGCGTGCGACCCTGATGCTAGGCTGCAGTTTGGCGTTTTTGATCGGTGGTCAGTACATCAACCACGACATGCTGGTGGCTTGCTGGATAGGCATTGCCATCTGGTCTTTGGCCGCTTCTTTCATGCAGGGGGAGCAGCCCGACGTGCGCCTGGCCTTGATCGGCTTTGCGGCTTGTGCCTTGGGTCTTTTAACCAAGGGCCTGATTGGCGTCGCCCTGCCCGGACTGGTGCTGCTGCTGTGGTTGATCTGGACCCGTCAGTGGCGCAAAATCTTGCGCCTGCCTTGGCTGCGCGGCTTGGCGCTGTTCAGTTTGCTGGCCTTGCCGTGGTTTGTGCTGGCGCATCAACAGTTCCCAAGCATGCTGGGCTACCTGTTCGGCACGCAACAGTTCAGTCGCTTCACGGGCACGACTTTCAACAACGCCAGAGCTTGGTGGTTCTACCTGTTTTGCTTGGTTTTGCTGCTCTTTCCATGGGCCTTGTTTGTTCGGCCAACCCCATATGCACAGCTCGACACAAGACAAAAAGCCTGGCTGTCTTTGCTGTGGATTTGGGTCATCGCCATCGTCGGTTTTTTCTCAATTCCAAATTCAAAACTGATCGGTTACGTGCTGCCAGTGATGCCGGCCTGGGCGCTGCTCGCCGCCATCGGCTATGGCGAGTGGATGAAAAACCGGACCCAGTTAAGCCGCTGGTGGGTCCCCGCTCTGGCACTGTTGGCGGTGCTGGCAGCCGTGGCGACGACGCTGGTGGGCGGGCGCTTCAGCTTGACCCAAAGCAGCCGAGACGTGGCTGCCACCTTGGCGTGCGAGGCCTCTTCAGTTGACACGGTTTATGCGCTGGGCGGTTACCCGTACGATTTGCCTTTTTACACAGGCTCGACCCAGCCCATGGTGGTGATTCAAAACTGGACAGAAAACCGCCGCAGCGCAGGGGACAGTTGGCAACGTGAACTTTTTGAAGGCGCTGATTTTGACGCGCCCGCCGGACGCGTCTTGCAAGGCCCAGAGGCGCTCTTGAAAGCCCAACAACAGCCTGGCAACTGGCTGCTGCTGCCGACTGACATGCCGCCGTCAGAGCGACCTGGCGGCTGGACGCCCGTGCGTGCAGGGGTCAACTGGACGCTGCTGCGGTCAGCGGGCAAAAGCCCAGAAGCGGCTGAGCACAAAAGTTTGGCCGGCTGCAAGCACTAAGGCCAACCCCAGCGCCGGCATGTCAGACCAGCCAAAGCCACGCAGCATCAGCATGAAGACCAGCTCATTGCAGACAAAACCGGCCACCGCCGTCACCGCAAAGCGCCGCAGACTTTGCCACAGACTGGTTGTGGTGTCCTGAAAACTCAGCAGACGATGGCCGGCAAAGCTGACACCAAAAGCCACACCAAAACCAAAGGCGTTGGCGAGTTCGGGCAACATCCGGTCTTTGACCAAGGCAAACACCAGCACATGGGTCAGCGCAGCGGATGCGCCCACCACCAAGAACCACACACCGACAAAACGCGACGCCACAGTGCCCACTACAACAAAGGAACGTCTGAGCTGGCTTTGAGAGTCGGCCCAGCCGACAGCTCCGCTGGCGCGGATGTGGGTGTTGAGACCGGTAGTCCAGCCCCGTCGCGTTGGCGCACCAGAAAAGTTGGCCGCCGCTTCACTTCTTCGTAAATGCGACCGACATACTCGGCGACCACGCCAATGCCCAGCATTTGAACGCCGCTTAAAAACAGCGTGCTGACCAGGATGGTAGCGTAGCCCGGCACCGCAATACCCCAGACAAAATAGTCGATCGTGACCCACACGCCATAAGCGATGGACAAGCTCGCCATCGTCAAGCCCAGCAAGGTCAACAAACGCAAGGGCGCGATGGAAAATGCGGTGAAGCCGGTCAAGGCCAGTTTGATCGACGCCCAGAGTCCGAAATTGCTGTGACCTTCTTGGCGCAGCAGCGGCTCGTAGTCGATCGCGATGCTCGGGAAACCGACCCAGGCGTAAAGCCCTTTCATGAACCGGTTGCGTTCCGGCAAGGCATTCAAGGCATTCACCACCGCCCGGTCCATCAACCGAAAATCACCCGCATGGGCAGGAATCTTCACGCGGTTGCCGAAATTCACCAGCTCATAAAACAAACCGGTCAGGTGCCGCTGCAACGGCGACTGATCGAGACGCGAGCGACGCACCGCGTAAACCACGTCCATGCCCTTTTGCCATTGCGCCAACATCTCAGGCAACAGCGACACCGGATGCTGGCCATCGGCGTCCATCAGCACCACCACCTCGCCGCGGGTCGCCTGCAAACCTGCCGTCAAGGCACATTCTTTGCCAAAATTTCGCGACAACTCCAGCACCACGATTTCCGGGTGAATCTGGCTCAAATGGCGCGCCACCTGCAGGGTGTCGTCGCGACTGCCGTCGTCAATGATGATCAGCTCAACAGCCGAAAAAAACCCGCGCAAGGCATTCAAAATGTCGGGCACCACATTGGGAAGATTGCCAGCCTCGTTGAAAGCGGGCAGCACGCATGAAACCGTGGGCGATCGTTGTTGTCTTGAAGTCATAGGTCGATATCATGCCAAATAAAAAAGCCGCAGACTTGAACGCCTGCGGCTTTTTGTCAAACGCTGAGCCGAGCTGACGAGATTAAATCAGCGCCACGCCAGTCTTGGACTGCAACAACGCAAGGGTCACGCCCGGCGCCATCTCAATGACTTTCAAGCCTTGCGGCGTGACGTCCATGACGGCCAGATCGGTGATGATGCGGTCGACCACGCCGACGCCCGTCAGTGGCAAGGTGCACTGCTTCAAGATCTTAAGATCTTCGCTGCCGTCTTTCTTTTTGGCGACGTGCTCCATCAGCACGATCACGCGCTTGACCCCAGCCACCAAGTCCATCGCGCCGCCCATGCCTTTGACCATCTTGCCGGGGATCATCCAGTTGGCCAGATCACCCTGCTCACTGACCTGCATCGCGCCCAAAATCGACAAGTTGATCTTGCCGCCACGAATCATCGCAAAGCTGTCTTGCGTGGCAAAAATCGACGAGCCTGGGATGGTGGTGACGGTTTGCTTGCCGGCATTGATCAGGTCTGCGTCAACTTGGTCTTCGGTCGGAAATGCGCCAATGCCGAGCATGCCGTTTTCAGACTGCAGCCAGACTTCAATGTCTTTGGAGACAAAATTCGCCACCAGCGTTGGAATGCCGATGCCAAGGTTGACGTAAAAGCCGTCTTCGAGTTCTTGGGCCGCGCGAGCGGCCATTTGGTCTTGATTCCACGCCATGTCAGGCTCCTGTTGGGTTGCTGGTCGGCGCGCTCACCGTGCGTTTTTCAATGCGCTTTTCGGGCTTTGCATTGAGCACGATGCGGTGCACGTAAATGCCAGCCAAATGAATGTCGTCGGGGGCCAGTTCGCCGAGCGCCACAATTTCTTCGACCTCGACAATGCACAGCTTGCCCGCCATGGCGACAGCCGGATTGAAGTTGCGGGCGGTCAATCGGAAACGCAGATTGCCGGAGGTGTCTGCCGTGTGCGCTTTGACAAACGAGACATCGGGAATCAAGGAGCGCTCCATGATGTAGTTTTCACCCTCGAATTCGCGCAACTCTTTGCCTTCGGCGACCAAAGTACCCACCCCGGTTTTGGTGAAGAAAGCCGGGATACCAGCACCGCCAGCGCGCAGCTTTTCAGCCAGCGTTCCCTGCGGCGTGAACTCCAGTTCCAACTCGCCGGCGATGTACTGGCGCTCGAACTCTTTGTTTTCGCCAACGTAGCTCGAAATCATTTTTTTGATCTGCCGCGTGTCGAGCAATTTGCCGAGGCCAAAACCATCCACGCCGGCGTTGTTGGAGATCACCGTCAGGTTTTTAACCTGGCTTTCTTTGAGCGCCTCGATCAATGCCTCAGGAATGCCGCAAAGACCAAAACCGCCGACAGCCAAGAGCTGGCCGTCCTGGACGACGCCTTTCAAGGCGGCTTCAGCAGAGGGAAATATTTTATTCAAAAGTGACTCCGGTTGAAACTGCGGTGCTCAAAATTAACCCCACAGCAGACCTTATACGATACTACTTAAACTGCTACGTAGTATTGCTTAAAGGTTTGCCCCATGGACGTCGATTACAAATTGGCATTTGAACTGGCGCCGGTGGGCTTGGTACTGTCACGCAACCGGGCCATCGTCGGCTGCAATCAGCACGTTTGCGAGATGTTCGGTGCGACCCGCGAACAGTTGGTAGGCCAGTCTTTCAAGGTCCTTTACCCTAGCGCGGCCGAGTACGAGCGCATCGGCGCGCGCTTGATTCCCATCTTGAATACCAGCGGCGTGTATGCCGACGACCGGATCATGAAGCGCGTCGGCGGTCGCCTTCAAGACCAGCCCTTTTGGTGCCATGTGACCGGCCGTACGCTGAACCGTGACGCTCCCCACGAAGCGGGCATCTGGACTTTTGAAGACCTCAGTTCACGGCGACCCGTGACCGCTGAACTGACTGCCCGCGAGCGCGAAGTGGCTGCCCATTTGATGGGCGGCCTGACGTCAAAAGAAATTGGCCGCGCCCTTGGCATCAGCCACCGGACGGTGGAAATTTACCGGGCCCGCCTGATGCGTAAATACCAGGCTTCGACCACGGCCGATCTGGTGCATAAATTGATGGCGGGCTGACGGCTCAAGCCGTTGGTCCGTCGACCACTTCTGCCGCCGTGCGAAAAGCCTCGACTGCCGCTGGCACGCCGCAATAGATGGCCGCCTGCAGCAGCACTTCTTGCAGTTCAGCGGGTGTCACGCCGTTGTTGAGTGCCCCGCGCACGTGGCCTTTCAACTCGTGCTGCTTGCCCAAGGCCGTCAACATGGCGACCGTGATCAGACTGCGAGATTTGAGGTCCAGCCCTGGCCGCTGCCAAATGTCGCCCCAAGCTTTGGCGGTGATGTGCGCCTGAATCGGTTGCGTGAAATCAGTCGCGCCAGCCAACGCTTTGGCGACGTAATCCTCACCCATCACCTTTTTGCGGGTGACCAAGCCTTTGTCAAAGTTGCTGTTGCTTGCATTCATGCCGTAAGCTCCTGTGTGAAAAGTCCAGCATAACGGCTGCATTGGCAGGCTTCAAGCGCCGCCCGCTTAGGCAGACTTGCGGCCATTGGTGCGACCGTCCTGTCGTCACATTCCATCTCAAGCCATCAAAACCCTGGAGCCCCGCATGTCCCTCTACCCACCGCCAGAGCTGAACAACTTGCCCGCCGACATTCAGAAAAAAATCCTCGAGGTGCAAGAAAAAGCCGGCTTCGTGCCGAATGTCTTTTTGACCTTGGCGCGTCGCCCGGCAGAGTGGCGCGCTTTTTTCGCCTACCACGACGCCCTGATGCTGAGGGAAGAAGGCGGCAATCCGACCAGCTCACTCACCAAGGGCGAGCGCGAAATGATCGTCACCGCCACCAGTGCAGCCAACCACTGCCTATATTGCGTGGTGGCGCATGGCGCTATTTTGCGGATCTACGAGAAGAACATGCTGGTGGCCGACCAAGTGGCGGTGAATTACCGCAAAGCCGACATCAGCCCGCGCCAAAAAGCCATGCTCGACTTCGCCATGCTAGTTTCGGAGCGTTCACACGAGATCGCTGACGCCGACATTGAGGCGCTGAGTGCGCACGGCTTCTCCGCTGAAGATGCTTGGGACATTGCCGCCATCACCGCCTTTTTTGGACTCTCCAACCGGATGGCGAGTTTCACCAACATGCAACCAAATTCCGAGTTTTATCTGATGGGCCGGGTTCCAAAAACAAAATAAAGGCAGCGTCGGGGTGTCAGCCGTGCGCTTAACATCGCCTATGAAATTTTTTATTCGCACCTTTTTCAGGGGCCTGCGCGTGGCTCTCGGCCCGCTCATGTTGCTCAAAGAGCGCATGAGTCGGCCCGTCGGGCTGATCCGCAGCCAGGCAGCCCAAGACAGCGTCGACCAGCAGTGCCAAAGCTTGCTGCTGTTTCACTACAAGACCTGCCCTTTTTGCATGACAGTGCGGCAAGAAATCCGCCGCTTGTCATTGCCGATTCAGCATGCTGACGCGCAAGCCGAAGGCCGCCATCGGGATGCCTTGCGGCAAGGCGGCGGCGCCACCAAAGTGCCTTGTTTGAGGATCACAGACGCTGCTGGGAGCAGCCAGTGGCTTTACGATTCAGCCAAAATTGTGGTTTATTTGCGGGGCCGTTTTTCTGCCGACTCAAAGATCATCTGAGATCACTGCTCGAATGCGCTCGGGCAGGCTTTTGGCCTTTTGTACCAGGGAGTCGACCCAGATGGTGGTGGCCCCACCGGCCGCGTAAATGACACCGGGTTGGTCGGCCCGCTCCAGCGTCGCCCAGGTTTCGAAAGTGGTGCGCGCAAGGTCGCTGACGTACATTTTGATCAGCACATCGCCGGGGTACTCGAGTTGCTTGTAAAAGTTGCAAAAGGCATTGACGATGACCGATCCTTCGCCTTTCGGATTGGGCATGCCGTCAATGCTGCGCATCCAGTCCACGCGTATGGTTTCTATATAACGAAAGTACGATGCGTTGTTCAAATGACCCATCGCATCCATGTCGCCCCAGCGAATCGGAATGCACATTTCATAGACTAATTTTTTATGGTCGGGAATCGCAATCTTCATGGGTGTACCCTTGTTTTAAATCAAAGCGTCGAGTGCAAAAAAAGCAGGCAGCCAACTGTGTGCGGCGCGGCGATAGATTGCCGATTCAAGCGGCATCATAAAATCTCATGTTAGCCGCAGGTGAACCCGCAAGCCCGCAACCAATCCGACACTGCAAAAAATCAACCGTCACGGAGCCCCCAGCACATGAACAACAAAGACATACTGGCCCAATTCGGTCCCCGCGAAGCCATGGACTACGACGTAGTGGTGGTCGGCGGTGGTCCCGGCGGCTTGGCCACGGCAATTCGCCTGAAGCAATTGGCAGCAGAAAAAGGCACTGATATTTCTGTCGTGGTGCTGGAAAAAGGCTCTGAACCCGGCGCTCACATTCTCTCGGGTGCAGTGATGGACCCGATCGCCTTAACGGAGTTGATCCCCGACTGGAAGGCCTTGGGCGCACCATTGAACCAGCCCGTGACAGCCGATGAAGTGCTGTTTTTAAGCGAACAAGGCAGCACCAAAACACCGGGGTTTTTAGTCCCCGACTGCATGCACAACAAAGGCAACTACGTCGTCAGCTTGGGCAATGTGGTGCGCTGGATGGCGCAGCAAGCGGAAAACCTCGGCGTTGAAATCTTTCCCGGTTTTTCTGCCGCGGAAGTGCTTTACAACGAAGACGGCTCGGTCAAAGGCGTGGCCACTGGCAATTTGGGTGTCAGCAAAACCGGCGAGCCGGGCGAGAACTTTCAGCTCGGCATGGAATTGCTCGGCAAGTACACGGTGTTTGCAGAAGGCGCACGCGGCCATTTGGGTCGCCAATTGATCAGCCGCTTCCAGCTGGACGCCGGCAAAGACCCGCAAGCCTACGCGCTCGGCATCAAAGAGTTGTGGGAGATTGACCCGGCCAAACACAAAGCCGGTCTGGTCGTGCACACCGCCGGCTGGCCGATGAAGTCCGACACCTATGGCGGCGGCTTCATGTACCACTTGGAAGACAACAAGGTCACGCTTGGGCTGGTCACCGGGCTGGACTACAGCAACCCCTTCCTCAGCCCGTTTGAAGAAATGCAGCGTTGGAAAACGCACCCTGCGATTCGCCAGTACCTCGAGGGCGGCAAGCGCATCAGCTATGGTGCGCGCGCCATCACCGCCGGTGGTGCCTTGAGTTTGCCGAAGACGGTGTTCCCGGGGGGTGCCTTGATCGGCTGCGAAGCCGGTTACCTCAACGCAGCCCGCATCAAGGGCAGCCACGCCGCCATCAAAACCGGCAAACTGGCCGCCGAAGCCGCGTACGCCGCGGTGACGAATGGTCGGCAGCACGACGAGCTCAGCGCCTACCCGGCGGCCTACGCCAAAAGCTGGTTGGCCAAGGAACTCAACCAGTCCCGCAACTTCAAGGCCTGGTTCAAAAAAGGCCTGTACATGGGCTCGTTCATGACCGGCATCGAGCAGTGGTTGCTGCCGCGCCTGGGCATTCAGAGCCCGCCGTGGACGATTCACCGCAGCCAGCCCGACCACCTCATGCTCAAACCGGCGGCTGAGTGCCAACCGATCGTCTACCCGAAGCCCGACAACAAGATCACCTTCGACCGCTTGAGTTCAGTGTTTGTCTCGAACACCAACCACGAAGAACAGCAACCCGCGCACCTGACGTTGAAAGATGCCAGCGTGCCCGTCAACGTCAACTTAGCGCTCTATGCGGGCCCTGAAAGCCGTTACTGCCCAGCCGGTGTTTACGAGTACGTGAAGAACCCGGACAACACCGATCGGCTGCAGATCAACGCGCAAAACTGCGTGCACTGCAAAACCTGCGACATCAAAGACCCGACGCAAAACATCGTCTGGGTCACGCCTGAAGGTGGCGGCGGCCCGAACTACAGCGGCATGTAAAAACCAGCGCCCGCGCTTCAATATTTCAGTCGCGGTAGCGCTCACACAAAGCTTGCGTGGCGCTGCGGAAAGTCCCGAGGTCGCTGCCGACGCCAACGAAGGTCGCGCCTATCGCCAAGTAGTGGCGGGCTTGCGCTTCCACGGGGGCCAAAATGCCGACCGGTTTGCCGGCGGCCTGGACGTCGGCAAACACTTGAGCGATCACAGCTTGCACCTCCGGATGCGACGGATTGCCCAGATGGCCGAGCGCAGCGGCCAAGTCCGACGGTCCAACGAAGATGGAGTCAACACCGTCGATCGCTGCAATCTCCTTGACCGCCGCCACGCCAGCCAAGCTTTCAATTTGCACCATCACGCAAATATGCTCGTTGATGTGCTTCAGATAGTCTGGAACAGAGCCATAACGATTGCTGCGCTGCGACACGGCCACGCCGCGAATACCTTGCGGCGGATAGCGCGTGGCAGCGACTGCACGGCGCGCTTCTTCAGCGCTTTCAACAAAGGGCACCAAGAAGTTGTAGAAACCCGCGTCCAGCAGTCGTTTGATTTCCACTGCGCTGTTGCACGACGGCCGCACGATCGGCGCTGTCGGGCTGTCTTTCAGCGCCATCAGCTGCGGAATGAAGGTGTTGACATCGTTGGGTGAATGTTCACCGTCCAGCAAAATCCAATCAAAACCGGCCAAACCCAGCACTTCGGCCGTGATCGGGCTGGCCAACGACGACCAGCAGCCGATGAGTTTTTTGCCGGCCAGCAAATCGCGTTTGAAGCTGTTCGGGAAAGCTTGGTAAGGCATGGCTTGTGTCATGATTTTTCTTTCAAGTGGATTGTCAATCAGGGGATTCACCGGATTGAGCCGTCATCGTTAGGCGTTAAGCTGAGCAAACAGCTTAACGGCAGTCGCTTGAGCAAACTCCGTTATATTCTGAAATTAATTTTTGGGCTCATTGAAGTTTCTGCAAAATTCCATAAAATGCCGAAAAGAAAAAAGGATGAGCTCAATGAGCGCGAAGGAAAACGCAGCGCTGGGGCAACTGCTCGAGTTGTTGGAAGCCCGCTATGCACTGCGTCTTTTGTGGGCCCTTAAAAATGGCCAGCCACAGACATTTCGCCAGCTGCAAGACAGCATTGGCCAGGTCACCCCAAACACCCTCAACACCCGACTCAAGGCGCTGCGCGCTGCCGGACTGGTGCACCATGATGGCAACGGCTACTTGGTGACGTCGCTGGGCGCAGACTTGCTGAAACGACTGAACGAGCTGCCCGCTTTTGCCAGCAAATGGACTGCCGATCAGTCGAAAAAAACAACCCTCCCGGCCCCCAATGCCCTCTCAGGCATTGTCGACGCTTGAAACCCAGGCCCATCAGCCACCCAAAAGGCTCTTTTTCAGGCCGTTCAATCCCTTGTCTTGAAAAGGGCCTTCGCGCCCCCAAGTCTGTTTCTGATTGCAATTCTCACCAAGTTCCCATGTCCCCAAACAACCCATCTGAACAAAATCAAACCTTGACCGGCGCCCCTAGCCCGGAAGAACTCGAAGCCGCGCAAGCGGCCAATGAAGTCGATGCCATCGAGGCGCTGCCGGGCTTACAAGCCGAAATTCTGGCCTTGCAAACTAAAAATACAGAGTTGGCCGACAACTACCTGCGCGCTAAGGCAGAAGCAGAAAACGCCAGGCGTCGGGCCGACGAAGAAATCTCAAAGGCGCGCAAGTTTGCCCTTGAGAGCTTTGCAGAGAGCTTGCTGCCGGTCACCGACAGCCTTGAGGCCGGCCTGCAGCTCAAAGAAGCCAACGCCGAGCAAATTCGCGAAGGCACAGAAGCCACGCTGAAGCAGCTCAAGAGCGCACTAGAGCGCAACCGCGTGATGGCCATCGACCCGGTCGCTGGCACCAAGTTCGATCCGCACCAGCACCAAGCCATCAGCATGGTGCCGTTGCCGGCTGACTCCACGCAAGAGGCCAACACCGTGGTCATGGTCTTGCAAAAAGGCTATCTCATCGCGGACCGCGTGTTGCGCCCAGCGCTGGTCACGGTGGCCGCGCCCGCATAAGCCGGCGCTGAAAAAAGCACCCCAACCAGGTCTTGAAGTTTCAGCACTTAACCTTAAGTCAGCTGCGTAGCATCAAACAAGCAGTCACTTCGCCAGACGAGCAGGCCTTGAGATCAAGGTCTTCGGTCGGCAGCATTCATTGAAAAATTACAGGAGTTGAGCATCATGGGAAGAATCATCGGCATTGACCTCGGAACCACCAACAGCTGCGTTTCCGTCATGGAGGGCAACACGCCCCGCGTCATTGAAAACTCCGAAGGCGCGCGCACCACGCCGTCCATCGTCGCTTACCAAGAAGGTGGCGACGTGCTGGTCGGCGCTTCGGCCAAGCGCCAAGCCGTCACCAACCCGCGCAACACGCTGTACGCGGTCAAGCGTCTGATCGGCCGCAAGTTTGCTGAAAAAGAAGTGCAAAAAGACATCGATCTGATGCCTTACAAAATTGTCGCCGCCGACAACGGCGACGCTTGGGTGCAAGTGCACGACAAGCAGCTTTCGGCCCAACAGGTCAGCGCCGACATCTTGCGCAAGATGAAGAAAACCGCTGAAGACTATCTGGGTGAAGCAGTCACAGAAGCGGTCATCACCGTGCCGGCCTACTTCAACGACGCGCAGCGTCAAGCCACCAAAGACGCTGGCCGGATTGCCGGTCTGGACGTCAAGCGCATCATCAACGAGCCAACAGCGGCCGCCTTGGCCTTTGGCTTGGACAAGCAAGAAAAAGGCGATCGCAAGATTGCTGTCTATGACTTGGGCGGCGGTACTTTCGACATTTCCATCATCGAAATTGCCGACGTCGACGGTGAAAAGCAATTTGAAGTGCTGTCGACCAATGGCGACACCTTCTTGGGCGGCGAAGATTTTGACCAACGCATCATCGACTACATCATCGACGAGTTCAAGAAAGAATCTGGCGTCAACCTCAAAAGCGACGTCTTGGCTCTGCAGCGCCTGAAAGAAGCCGCTGAAAAAGCCAAAATCGAACTGTCGAGCAGCGCACAGACCGACATCAACTTGCCTTACATCACCGCTGACGCATCGGGCCCCAAACACCTGAACATCAAGATGACACGCGCCAAGCTGGAAAGCTTGGTTGACGAGTTGATTGAGCGCACGATCGCACCTTGCCGCATGGCTGTCAAAGACGCCGGCATTGACGTCAGCGCTATCCATGATGTGATTCTGGTTGGCGGCATGACCCGCATGCCCAAGGTCCAAGAGAAAGTCAAAGAATTCTTCGGCCGCGAGCCACGCAAAGACGTCAACCCCGACGAAGCCGTTGCCGTCGGCGCCGCTATCCAAGGCCAAGTGCTGTCGGGCGACCGCACCGACGTCTTGCTGCTGGACGTCACACCCCTGTCCCTGGGCATCGAAACCATGGGCGGCGTGATGACCAAGATGATCAAGAAGAACACGACCATCCCGACCAAGTTTGCACAGACCTTCTCGACCGCTGAAGACAACCAGCCCGCTGTGACGATCAAGGTGTTTCAGGGTGAGCGCGAGATTGCCGCCGGCAACAAAGGCCTTGGCGAGTTCAACCTCGAAGGCATTCCACCCGCAGCCCGCGGCACGCCACAAATTGAAGTGTCGTTCGACATTGACGCCAACGGCATTTTGCACGTCGGCGCCAAAGACAAAGGCACTGGCAAAGAAAACAAAATCACCATCAAGGCCAACTCCGGTTTGACCGAAGCTGAGATCCAGCAGATGGTGAAAGACGCTGAGCTGAATGCCGCATCCGACAAAGAAAAAGTCGAATTCGTCCAAGCCAAGAACAGCGCCGAAGCCATGGTCCACAGCGTGCGAAAGTCCTTGGTCGAGTACGGCGACAAGCTCGATGCGGGCGAGAAAGAGAAGATTGAAAAAGCCATCAGCGACATGGAAGAGGCCCTCAAAGGTGAAGACAAAGCCGCCATTGAAGCCAAGAACGCAGCCTTGATGGAGGCCAGCCAGAAGCTGGGCGAGAAGATGTACGCCGACATGCAAGCCAGCCAAGCGGAGCAAACCGCAGCGGCTGGTCCTGGCGGTGCCGCCGGTGCGGCAGGCAACAACGCAGCCGGCAAAGCTGCCGACGATAATGTTGTTGACGCCGAAGTCAAAGAAGTCAAGAAAGCTTAAGCCTTGCTTCGGGCCTCGGCCCGAAGTGTCAAAGCGGAATCCAGGGCTGAGCCCGGATTCCGCTTTCGTGCTTGCGGATACCCCGAATTAATTTCACTGAAGACGCAGTTTCATGGCCAAAAAAGATTATTACGACACGCTGGGTGTGCCCAAAAACGCCAGCGATGAGGACATCAAAAAAGCCTATCGCAAGCTGGCGATGAAGTATCACCCTGACCGCAATCAGGGCGCCGGCTCGAAAGCTTCCGAAGAAAAATTCAAAGAAGCCAAAGAAGCCTACGAGATGCTGTCAGACGGCGACAAACGCGCCGCCTACGACCAGTACGGCCATGCCGGCGTTGACCCCAATCGGGGCGGTGGTGGCGGCGGTGGGCCGGAAGGTTTTGGCGGCTTTGCTGAAGCCTTCGGGGATATTTTTGGCGACGTCATGGGCGGTCGCAATCAGCAGCGCAGCGGCCGTCAGGCTTTTCGCGGTGGCGACCTCAGCTACGCCATGGAAATCACCCTCGAAGAAGCCGCTGGTGGCAAAGAAGCGCAAATCCGCATTCCCAGCTGGGACGACTGCCGTACCTGCCAAGGCAGCGGCGCCAAACCCGGCACCAAGGTCGCCACTTGCACCACTTGCCACGGCCACGGTGTGGTGCAAATGCGTCAAGGATTTTTCAGCGTCCAGCAAAACTGCCCGCAGTGCAAAGGCAGCGGCAAACTCATTCCTGAACCCTGCGTGGCTTGCCACGGTGTTGGGAAGACCAAAACCAACAAAACCCTCGAAGTCAAAATTCCAGGCGGCATTGACGACGGCATGCGGATTCGCTCCACTGGCAATGGCGAGCCGGGCACCAACGGTGGCCCTCCCGGCGATCTTTACATTGAGATTCGCGTCAAAAAGCACGATATTTTTGAACGCGAAGGCGACGACCTGCATTGCGTTGTGCCCATCAGTTTTCCGCGTGCCGCGCTCGGCGGTGAGATCGAAGTACCGACACTGTCAGGCAAGGCTGCCATCGACATTCCTGAAGGCACCCAAGCCGGCAAACAGTTCCGGTTGCGCGGCAAGGGCATCAAAGGCGTGCGCTCCAGCTACCCGGGCGACCTCTACTGCCACATCGCCGTCGAGACACCGGTGAAACTGACCGAACACCAGCGCAAACTGCTGAAGGAATTTGAAGATTCGCTGAAAAAAGGCGGGGCCAAGCACTCACCCACCGAAGAAGGCTGGACTGACAAGCTGAAGAACTTCTTCAACGCTTGACCTTAAAGTCAACGCCTCAGGTGCCATTTCGCAAGGGTGCCTGAGGAAAGACCTTAGTAAATCAGCTGCAACGCGCTGGCAGGTCTGCGTCAAAGAATAGCCTGGCCTATAGTCCAATGCTTTTCAACTAACGTCTTCGATCACATGAAAACAAAAGCAGCTGTCGCCTGGAAGTCAGGCCAACCTCTGACGATTGAAACCGTCGACCTGCAAGGCCCAAAATTTGGCGAGGTACTGGTTGAGATCAAGGCCACCGGCATTTGCCATACCGATTACTACACGCTGTCAGGTGCTGACCCTGAAGGCATCTTCCCGGCGATTTTGGGCCATGAAGGTGCCGGCATTGTGGTTGATGTGGGTCCCGGGGTGACCACCCTGCAAAAAGGCGACCACGTGATTCCGCTGTACACGCCGGAGTGCCGCCAGTGCAAGTTTTGCCTGTCGCGCAAGACCAATTTGTGTCAGCTGATTCGCGGCACGCAGGGCAAGGGTTTGATGCCCGACGCCACCAGTCGCTTCAGCCTGAACGGTGAGCCCATCTTCCATTACATGGGCACCTCGACCTTCAGCAACTACACCGTTGCGCCTGAAATCTCGCTGGCCAAAATCCGCAAGGACGCGCCGTTTGACAAGGTCTGCTACATCGGCTGCGGCGTCACCACCGGCATCGGTGCCGTGCTGTTCACAGCCAAGGTCGAAGCTGGCGCCAACGTGGTGGTGTTTGGTTTGGGCGGTATTGGCCTGAACGTGATTCAGGGTGCCAAGATGGTGGGCGCCGACAAGATCATCGGCGTTGACCTGAACCCCGAGCGCGAGGCCATGGCCCGCAAATTCGGCATGACGCACTTCTTGAACCCGAAAGCGATTGAAGCGGCCGGCGGCAACTTGGTCGACGCCATTGTGCAACTGACCGACGGCGGCGCTGACTATAGCTTCGAGTGCATCGGCAACACCAAAGTCATGCGTCAGGCGCTCGAATGCACGCACAAGGGCTGGGGCCGCAGCATCATCATCGGCGTGGCCGAAGCCGGCGCTGAAATCTCAACCCGTCCGTTCCAGTTGGTGACGGGCCGCAAATGGGAAGGCTCAGCCTTTGGCGGCGCCCGCGGTCGCACCGACGTGCCGAAAATTGTCGACTGGTACATGGAAGGCAAGATCAACATCGACGATTTGATCACCCACACCATGCCGCTGGAAGACATCAACAAAGGCTTTGAGTTGATGAAAAGCGGCGAGTCGATTCGCGGCGTTGTGTTGTTTTAAGTCAGGCAACTTGACAAGATCAGTCCACCGTGATCTTGGCAGCGCGAATGATCCGGCTCCATTTTTCGCGCTCGGTCTTCACCCGATCCGCAAGTTCCTGGGGGGTGCTGCCTGTGACCTCAAAGCCAAGCGCCATCAGGCTTTGTCGGGTTTCCGGCTCGTCCAATATTTTGCGTACTTCCACGTTGAGCAGCATCACAATTGCTTGCGGGGTTCCTTTGGGTGCGAAAATTGCATTCCATGCGGTGAGCTCATACCCTGGCAAGCCTTGCTGAGCGATCGACTTCACGCCCGGCATCAGTTCGGTAGCGTTGGCGGAAGTCACGCCAAGGGCTTTGAGCTTGCCTGAATTAACGTGCGCGCGCAGGGCTGTAATGCTGTCAAGGATCACAGGCACTTGGCCGCTCATCACCTCGGGCAAAGCGGTAGCAGATCCTTTATAGGGGATGCCAAAAAGCGGAGCACCACCTTGCTGGCGCAGCATTTCGAAGGCAACGCGTTGCGGCGGCGAGGTCAAAGCAACATTGATCGTGTCAGGTTTGGCTTTTGCCAAAGCAATCAGCTCTTGAATCGAATTCGCAGGGAAAGCAGGATAAGCCGCCACCAACAGCGGCAACATACCGGTGAGTGTGATGGGTTCAAAATCTTTTTCTGGGTCGTACCCTACCGAGGGATAGAGCGACGGGTTCATCGTGTGAGTGCCCGCTGTGCCAATACCCAGTGTGTAACCGTCCGGCGCTGACCTGGCGAGCACCTCAGTGCCCAGACTTGCGCCTGCCCCAGGTCGGTTCTCAACCAAAAAATTGTGGCCTAGGGTTTTGGATAATCTTGCTGCCAAAAACCGGGTGGCTACATCGGTCCCTTGGCCAGGGGGGAATGGAACAATAATCTTGACCGGTCTGACCGGGTATGTCTGCGCCATCACATCGTTTTTCACAAGCAACAGCAAGGCCATTGTGACCACGACAGCGACCATCTTGCTATGGACCAGATTCATTTAAATCTCCTCGATAAATGTTTACGCAGCGTCTTAAACGAAAACTAAGCACTGAAGCTGGACAATTTTTAATTGTCTAACTATTCTGCTAGGATCGTTTCTAAGAGTCAATAATTTTGACCACAGGGAAACAAATGAAGATCGGTAAAGTTCTGCCTGAAGCCACGTCGTATGAAGATTTGTGCAGCAAATTTCGGTGGTCGATTCCTGATAAATTCAATATCGCCGTCCATGTTTGTGACCGCCACGCTGAAGACTCAACACGCGTTGCGATGATTTACGAAGACGAACTCGGTTCGGTCAGCGAGCACACATTTGCCGAGTTTCGCGATCGGTCGAACCAGCTGGCCCATGCGCTGAGAAAACTGGGCGTTTCGCGTGGAGATCGCGTTGGTATTGTGATGTCGCAGCGTCCAGAAACCGGTGTTGCCCACCTCGCCATTTACAAGCTCGGCGCCATCGCTGTGCCGCTGGCGACACTCTTTGGTCCAGACGCAGTTGAATACCGGCTTCGCAGTGCGGGCGTGCAAGTTGTCCTCACAGACGCGACCAGTCTGGAGCGTCTTCGCGAAGTACAAGAAAAATACAAGGGACTCAAGCACATCATCAGCGCTGACTGGACAGAAGTCCCACAAGTCATTGACTACAGCTCGCTGATTGCCCGTGAATCTGTCGCGTTTGAACCGGTCCCCACTTCGTCGGAAGACCCGGCACTGTTGATATTCACATCCGGCACAACCGGACCGCCTAAGGGAGCACTGCACGCCCACCGCATCATGCTCGGACGGTTACCTTCCATGGAGTTTGTCCACCAAGCTTTTCCTCAACCGGGCGACCGGTTTTGGACGCCAGCCGACTGGGCCTGGGCTGGCGGTTTGCTCGACATGCTTTTACCAAGTTGGTACTACGGGGTCACCGTGGTGGCGCACCGCAGCCGAAAATTTGATGCCGCCAGAGCCTTTGAGCTGATGGCGCGGCACAAAATTCGCAATGTTTTTCTGCCTGCAACGGTGCTGAAAATGATGCGGCTGGTTGAAGACCCGCGCAAGCAGTGGGATGTTCAATTGCGCACCATCCACACGGGCGGCGAAGCGGTCAGTGAAGACTTGATCCTCTGGGCCAAGGCTGCGCTGGGTGCGACGCCACATGATGCTTTTGGTCAGACCGAAGCGGTGATGATCATAGGCAACTCCTCAGACTACATGCCCATCAAGCCCGGCTCGCTGGGCCGTCCCATTCCAGGCCACCAAATTACCCTGCTCAACACCCAAGGCCTGCCCGTTCTGGATGGGGAGATTGGCGAAATTGCGCTCAAGCGTCCGGTGCCGTCCATGTTTCTGCGTTATTGGAACGACGAGACAGCCACCAATGACAAATTTTCGGATGACTGGCTGCTCACGGGCGATCTGGCGACGCAGGACAGTGAAGGCTACATTTGGTACGTTGGCCGCAAAGACGATGTGATCTCCAGCGGTGCCTACCGAATTGGCCCCGGCGAAATCGAAAGTTGCCTTGCCGGCCACCCTGCGGTGGCACTGGCGGTCGCAGTCGGCAGTCCCGACCCGATTCGAGGTGAGGTGGTCAAAGCCTTTGTTCAGTTGCGCGAGGGATTCCTACCGACTTTGGATCTGGCGCAAGCGTTGCAAAAGCATGTGCGAACGCGACTCTCGGCGCATGAATATCCTCGCGAAATCGAGTTCTACGAGCGCATCCCGACGACAACCACCGGCAAAGTGATACGCAAGGAGCTGCGCGATCTGGAGCGCGCACGCAAGCAGCAGCAGCAGCCAACGAGCCAGGCGGCCGTTTAATCTGCCCCAGCCGACTCAACCGACTCAACCGCCGCCAGCACTTTGGGCGGTGACATCGGCAGCTCGGTCAGGCGTCGGCCGATAGCCTGCGCAATCGCATTGGCAATCGCGGCCATCGGCGGCACGATGCTGACTTCGCCTGCGCCCTTGACGCCGAAGGGGTGGTTGGGGTTCGGCACTTCGACGATCACGGCCTCGATCATCGGCAAATCTGAGGCGACTGGAATGCGGTAATCCAAGAAGCCTGCATTGGCCAGAAGTCCTTGCTGGTTGTAGATGTACTCCTCATTCAAGGCCCAACCAATCCCTTGCACCACGCCGCCATGAATTTGGCCTTCAACATAGCTCCGGTGGATGGCGCGCCCGACGTCTTGGGCGGCGACAAAGCGCAGGATCTTGACCGCGCCGGTTTCGGGGTCGACTTCGACATCGCAAAATTGCGTTGAAAAACCGGGCGCTTGGCCACTGACGTTGACTGCAGCTTCGGTGGCAATCGGTCCGCCCGTGAGCGCCCGTTGGGCGGCGATGGCTTTGAGCGACAAGGGCTCAAAATCATGCACACCCCTGTCCAGCGCCATGACGTAACCATCTTCCCAAATCACATGATCGACGTCGATATCCCAGGTCAATGCAGCGCGTTGACGCAGGCTGGTGATGATTTTTTGGCAGGCCTCGACCACCGCCATGCCGGTGGCAAAAGTGACCCGCGATCCACCCGTGACGTGGGTGTAGCCGATCGAGGCGGTATCGGCCACGATGGAACGCACTTTGTCATAAGGCACGCCCAGCGTCTCGGCTGCCATCAAAGCCATGGAGGCCCGTGACCCGCCGACGTCCATGCTGCCGGTCGCCAAAGAAACACTGCCGTCTTCGTTGACGTGCACGGTAGCGCTGGACTCGCCGCCACCGTTGAACCAAAAGCCTGACGCCACGCCGCGGCCTTGGTTTTTGCCCAGCGGTGCGCTGTAGCCAGGATGCTCTAGTAGCGCCTGAATTGTTTCGGCAAAACCATCGTGCGTGTGCTTGCCACCCACGATGGTGGGCGAACCGGTTTTAACGGCATTTTTGAGCCTGAGCTGCAAGGGGTCCATGCCTATTTTGGCGGCCAGCACGTCGAGCACGCTTTCAACGGCGAAGGCCGAAATCGGTGAGCCTGGGGCGCGGTAGGCGGCCACCTTGGGTCGGTTGCTGACAACGTCAAAGCCCACCGTGCGCACGTTGTGAATGACATAAGGCGCAAACGCACAAATGGCGGCATTCATGACCGGTGAGCTGGGAAAGGCGCCCGCTTGAAATTTAAACAAACCATCGGCAGCCACCATCGTGCCGTCTTTTTTGACGCCGATCTTGACGGTCATGGACGAACCCGAAGTCGGGCCGGTGGCCTTGAAGACATCTTCGCGGCTCATCATGATCTTCACAGGGCGGCCGGTTTGTCGTGACAGGGCTGCCGCGATCGGCTCGACGTAGACCACGGTTTTGCCCCCAAATCCGCCACCAATTTCGGCCGGGTGCACCAGCAAATCGCCAACCGCCATGTCGAGTAATTTAGCCGTGTAGGCGCGGACAAAAAAGTGGCCTTGACTCGATGACCAGAGTTCGGCTTGACCATCTGCGCCAAAGCGGGCAAGACAGGCGTGCGGCTCGATGTAGCCTTGGTGCACCGGCGCGGTCTTGAAACTCATTTCAACGACTTCATCGGCGGCGGCGAAGCCTGCATCCAAATCGCCGATCTTGAACTCGACTCTCTTGGAGATATTCGAAGGCTGGCCAGGGGCTGGCACAACGCCGCGGGTGATCATGTCCGAGAACAACAAAGGGGCGTCAGCAGCCATCGCTTCGTCGACGTCAATCACGTGGGGCAGCACTTCGTAGTCGACCTCGATCAGGCGCAGGGCTTCTTCTGCGATGGCCTGGGTGGTGGCCGCGACAGCGGCCAGGGCGTGGCCCTCGTAAAGCACTTTTTCTCGGGCCAGCACATTGCGCGTCATGTGCCAGTAATTGACGGCCACGCGTTCCGGACCGACGTATTCAAACTTCTGCTCGGGCAGGTCGCTGCCGATCATGACGCACTTGACGCCCGGCAGCGCCCGCGCCTTGGACAAGTCGATCGAGCGAATATTGGCGTGGGCGTGAGGCGAACGCAAAATACTGGCCCACAGCATGCCGGGCAAAGAAAAGTCTGCGCCATAACGGGCGGTGCCGGTGACCTTAGGGATGCCGTCTGGACGGACCGGGCTGCTGCCAATGAGTTTCAATTTTTTGACACTCGGCGTGGTTTTCATCAGCATGTGGTGGCTCCCCGCATTTCGCGTGCGGCATCCAGTACCGCTTCGATGATTTTGTTGTAGCCCGTGCAGCGGCACAGGTTACCGGCCAGCCAGAAGCGGACTTCTGCTTCGCTCGGGTCGGGGTTGCGCTCGAGCAGCGAGCGGGCTGCCATCAAGAACCCAGGCGTGCAAACACCACACTGCAGTGCCGCGTGCTCTAAAAATTTGCGTTGCAGCACATGCAGATTTTCGCCTTGGGCCATGCCCTCGATGGTTTGAATCGACTTGCCTTGCGCCTCGACCCCCAGCACCAGGCAAGCGCAAACCAAACGCCCGTCCAGCGTCACGCTGCAAGCGCCACAATCACCGGTCCCGCAACCTTCTTTGGTGCCGGTCAAGCCCAATTCGTCGCGCAGAACTGTCAACAGCGTCTGCGGGGTGTCACACAAAAATTCACGCACATCGCCGTTGATGGTGGTGGTTACATGGTGCTTGGGCATGTCAATTTTTTCCCATCGCTCTGCCGAGCGCAATGATGGCAGCGCGCTTGGCCAGCACGCCTGAGACCTTGATTCGAAATTCTTTGGTTCCGCGTTTGTCATCAATCGGTCGAGCGGCAGCGCTTGCTGCAGCGGCCAGTGCGGCCAGTGCCGCGGCATCGACGGTGGTTCCGATCAACGCGGCCGCCGCTGTGGGCACCAACAGCGCGCGCTCGGCCACAGCACCCAGACTGACACGGGCGTGGGTGCAGACACCCGCCGCATCGAGCGTCAGGTTGATGCCGACGCCGACCACGGCGATGTCCATCTCGGAGCGTGGCGTGAAGCGCAAATAAGCATCGCCTGATCGCGGTGCGCGCTGGGGCAAGACAAACGAAGTGAGAATCTCGCCTTTGGCCAGCGACGTTTTGCCAGGACCGGCGGCAATTTGCTCGACCGGCACTTCTCGGCGGCCGTCTGGCCCCATGATGTTGGCGATCGCGCCCGCGGCAATCAAGGCCGGCACACTGTCGGCGGCAGGCGAAGCGTTGCAGACATTGCCACCCACCGTTGCACGTCCTCGGACTTGGACTGAGCCGACCAGATTGACGCCGTCAATCACGCCCGGCCACACCTGGGAAAACGCCGCGTCTTCGGTCAGGCGCATGCAAGCCACCGCGGCGCCGATTCGGTAGCCGCCGTTCTCTGCATAAATCGAAGTCATTTCGGCGATCTGCTTGACGTCGATCAACAAAGCGGGTTTGTGCTGCCCCGATCGCATTTGAATTAGCAGATCAGTGCCGCCTGACAGCACTTTGGCCGGGCCTGTTGCAGCGGCCAGCAGCGCAACTGCAGCCTCCGCGGTGGTCGGCATTTCGTAACGAATTTCGGTCATCTGGCCCCCTTTTTAATTCTGTTGCATCGGTCTGAATGCTCAACTGATCAAAGTCTGGTTCAGCGCTGACGCCTCCTTCAGTCCAGCAACCGACTCCGCGCTGCGGCGTATTCGCACTTCAGCTGCGCCACATAATCCGCTGTGCTTTGCACTTGGGTGACAACGCCGATGCCTTGGCCGCAGCCCCAGATGTCTTTCCAGGCCTTGGTCCGGTCACCGCCGAAGTCCATCTGAGTCGGATCACTTTCAGGCAGTTTGTCGGGGTCCATGCCGGCGGCGCGTATAGACGCGGCCAGATAGTTGCCATGAACACCGGTGAACAAGTTGCTGTAGACGATGTCGTCTGAATCGCTGTCGACGATGGCCCGCTTGTAGGCATCGGTGGCGCGGGCTTCTTGGGTGGCGATGAAAGCCGAGCCGATGTAGGCAAAATCAGCCCCCATGGCTTGCGCCGACAGCACCGCCGCGCCGGAAGAGATTGCGCCTGACAGCGCCACCGGCCCGTCAAACCACTGGCGAATTTCTTGGATCAAAGCAAACGGGCTTTTGACACCCGCATGGCCGCCCGCGCCAGCGGCCACCGCCACCAGACCATCCGCACCTTTTTCAATCGCTTTGTGGGCAAACTTGTTGTTGATGATGTCGTGCAGCACCACCCCGCCGTAGCTGTGGGCAGCGGCGTTGATGTCGGCACGGGCGCCCAAAGAGGTGATGTAAATGGGCACCCGGTGCTTCACGCAGACCGCCATATCGCTGTCGAGCCGGTCGTTGGACTTGTGGACGATCTGGTTGATGGCGAAAGGCGCGGCAGGCCGGTCGGGGTGGGCGCGGTCATGGGCGGCCAGCGTTTCGGTGATTTCGGCGAGCCAGTCGTCCAATTGCGCGGCCGGTCTGGCGTTCAGGGCTGGCATGGCCCCAACGACGCCGGCAATGCATTGCGCGATCACCAACTGCGGGTTGCTGATGATGAACAAGGGCGAGCCGATGATCGGCAGCGGCAAATTGTGCAGAGCGCCAGGGAGTCTTGTCATGGTGTCCTTGTTTAAAAAGCGTCTAAAGCCAGCGCTGTGACGCTGTCAGCGCCTTCAACAATGCTGTCGCGCAGGCCCGGCGCCTGGGTCAGCACATGGTCAGCGTAAAAACGCACCGTGGTGATCTTGGCGCGCATGAAGTCAGCACTGAAGATGCCGCAGTCGCCCGTCGCCAAAGCTTGCTCTGCCGCCAGCAGGCCACGGGCCATTTGCCAGCCGGCCATGACCTTGCCGGCCAGCATCAGGTAAGGCACGCTGCCCGCAAAAACTGCATTCGGTGAGGTCTTGGTGTGGCTGGCCACGAAGTCAATGACGTCCAGCAAAGCCAGCCGTGCGGCCTGTAAACGCTTGGCCACGGCCAGCGCGTTGGCGCCGCCCTGACCTCGCAAAGCGGCTTCGGTGACTTCAATATTCGCCACAATCGACTTGACCGTCTGCCCGCCATCGCGGGCGGTTTTGCGACCGACCAAATCATTCGCCTGAATCGCGGTGGTGCCTTCATAGATGGTCAGAATTCGCGCGTCGCGCAAATACTGCGCTGCACCGGTTTCTTCAATGAAACCCATGCCGCCGTGCACCTGCACCCCCAGCGAGGTGACGTCTTGACTCATTTCGGTGCTGAAGCCTTTGACCAGCGGCACCATGAATTCGTAGAAGGCCAAGTTTTGTTGGCGCAGCTCGGCGTCTGGATGGTGGTGCGAGGCGTCATAAGCTGCGGCGGCCACCGTTGCCATGGCGCGGCAGCCTTCGGTGTAGGCGCGCATGGTCATCAGCATGCGCTTGACGTCGGGGTGGTGAATGATCGGGCCGCTGCTCGGCAAAGAGCCATCGACGGGACGGCTTTGGACGCGGTCTTTGGCAAACTGCACGGCCTTTTGGGTGGCGCGTTCAGCCATCGCAATGCCCTGCACACCGACCGCAAAACGGGCCGAGTTCATCATGATGAACATGTACTCGAGGCCCCGGTTTTCTTGGCCGACCAAATAACCCACGGCACCACCGTGGTCGCCATATTGAAGAACCGCCGTCGGGCTGGCCTTGATGCCAAGCTTGTGCTCGATGCTGACGCAATGCACGTCATTGCGCGCACCCAAGGAACCGTCAGCATTGGCCATGAACTTAGGCACCACAAACAAGCTGATGCCCTTGACGCCTTCGGGTGCGCCGGTGACGCGGGCCAACACCAAGTGGACGATGTTTTCGGCCATGTCGTGCTCACCGTAGGTGATGTAAATCTTGGTGCCAAAGACCTTGTAGCTGCCGTCTGCTTGGGGTTCCGCGCGGCTGCGCACGGCGGCAAGGTCGGAGCCGGCTTGCGGCTCGGTCAGGTTCATGGTGCCGGTCCATTGGCCGCTGACCATTTTCTCGAGGTAAGTCGCGTTGAGCTCGTCCGAGCCGGCGGTCAGCAGCGCTTCGATCGCGCCGTCGGTCAACATCGGGCACAAGGCAAAACTCATGTTGGCCGAATTGAGCATTTCACCGCAAGCCGCACCAATGGTTTTAGGCAAGCCTTGCCCGCCAAAGTCCAGCGGGTGTTGCAGGCCTTGCCAGCCGCCTTCAACATACTGCTTAAAAGCCTCTTTGAAACCGGGCGTGGTGCTGACCACGCCTTGTTGCCAACTGGAGGGGTGTTTGTCACCCTCCCAGTTCAGCGGCGCCAGCACGCCCTCACTGAACTTGGCGGACTCTTCCAGCACCGCCTGGGCGGTCTCAAAACCGGCTTCGGCAAAAGCCGGCAGCTTGGCCAGCTCATCGATTGCAGCCAGATGCTGGATATTGAACAACATGTCTTTGACCGGGGCGATGTAACTCATGACGCGTCTCCAAAAAATACAATTGCCAACTCAATTCCAAGCAAGCACACCGTTCAGCATGAAAAAAGCATCCCGGAGGATGCTTTTTTAACCGGCGCAGCTTTAAAGTGCGGCCGTCAGTTCCGGCACCGCGACGAACAGATCGGCCTCGAGTCCGTAATCAGCGACGCTGAAAATAGGTGCCTCGGCATCCTTGTTGATGGCGACGATGACCTTGCTGTCTTTCATGCCGGCCAAGTGCTGAATCGCACCCGAAATGCCCGCTGCAATGTAAAGCTGCGGCGCCACGATCTTGCCGGTTTGACCGACTTGCCAATCGTTTGGCGCGTAGCCAGCGTCGACCGCAGCGCGCGATGCACCCAGCGCCGCGCCGAGCTTGTCAGCCAACGGGGTCATGACGGCGTCAAATTTTTCTGAGCTGCCAAGGGCCCGGCCACCGCTGACGATGATCTTGGCTGCGGTCAGTTCAGGGCGGTCGCTCTTGGCGATTTCGCTGCCCATGAAAGTTGACTTGCCACTGTCCAGCACGCCCGCCACCACGTTGACGGCAGCCGAGCCGCCGGTTGCTGCAGCCGGGTCAAAGCCGGTGGTGCGCACAGTGATGACTTTGATGGCGTCGAGGCTCTGCACGGTGGCAATGGCGTTGCCGGCATAGATCGGACGCTCGAACGTGTCGGGGCTGTCGACTTGGGTGATGTCGGAGATCTGACCCACGTCGAGCGTGGCCGCCACGCGCGGGGCGATATTTTTGCCAGAAGCCGTGGATGGAAACAGAATGTGCGAATAAGCCGACGCCATGCCGACCACTTGCGCGGCCATGTTTTCAGCCAATCCATGCTCAAAGTGCGCGCCATCGACATGAATCACTTGCGTCACGCCAGCGATCTGGCTGGCCGCTTGGGCAGCGGCAGCGGCGTTGAAGCCAGCCACCAGCACGTGAACGTCGCCACCACACTGAACGGCGGCGGTCACGGTGTTGAGGGTGGCGGGCTTGACGCTCGCGTTGTTGTGTTCAGCAATCACCAAAGTAGTCATGTCAGATCACCTTTGCTTCGTTTTTGAGTTTGTCGACAAGTGCCGCCACGTCGGCGACTTTGACGCCAGCGCTGCGCTTGGGCGGCTCGCTGACTTTCAGGGTTTTCAGGCGCGGCGTGACGTTGACACCCAGCTCGTCTGGCTTGTAAATGTCCATCTGCTTTTTCTTCGCCTTCATGATGTTCGGCAGCGTCACGTAACGCGGCTCGTTCAGGCGCAAGTCGGTGGTGATGATCGCTGGCAGCGTGAGCACCAGGGTTTCAGAACCGCCATCGACTTCGCGGCTGACTGTCACTTTGCCATCGGCGACGTCGACTTTGGATGCGAAGGTCGCTTGCGGCCAACCCAACAAGGCGGCCAGCATCTGGCCGGTTTGGTTGCAGTCGTCGTCAATCGCTTGCTTGCCCAAAATCACCAGCTGGGGTTGCTCTTTGTCGACCAAGGCTTTCAGCAGCTTGGCCACGGCCAGCGGCTGCAACTCTTCCGTGGTGTCAACCAAAATCGCCCGGTCAGCGCCAATCGCCATGGCGGTGCGCAGGGTTTCCTGACACTGCGTCACGCCGCAGCTGACGGCGATGACTTCGGTAGCAGCGCCTTTTTCTTTCAGGCGGGTGGCTTCTTCGACCGCGATTTCGTCGAAGGGATTCATGCTCATCTTGACATTGGCGATGTCCACACCGGTGCCGTCTGACTTGACACGCACCTTGACGTTGTAATCCACCACGCGTTTGACGGGTACCAAAACCTTCATCGAGAATCTCCAAACATATTGAGTTGACGTTGACGTAAGCTGGTTATTCTATGCCGCTCAAAGGCGTTGAGGCAGCAGGGCCGTGAAGATGCATGACCCGCTGGGGGTATGGAATCTCAATGCCATGCGCGCGCAAGGACTTCAGGATCGCCATATTGACCAGCGAGCGGATGTTTTGCTGACCATTCTCAGGGTCAATAACCCAAAAGTTGACCGTGAACTCCAACCCGTCGGCAGCCAAATTGGTGAGGTTCACCGACGGCACTGGGTCGGGCTCTTTCAGCACGCGGACCTGGCACGCAGCGGCTTCGCCCAACAAGCGCAAAACCAAGTCCACATCGCTGTCGTAGCCCACGGTCACCACCGTCGAGAGCAAGACACGGCTGTCGGCCAGCGACAAATTCTCAATCCGGGTGCTGATGAATATTTCATTTGGCACGATCGACTCGCGGCCGGTCAGCGCCCGCACCACGGTGTAGCGCGCATTGATGTCGGTGATGCGGCCTTCAAAGCCGTCAACCCGCACGCTGTCGCCAATGCGCACGCTGCGCTCCGCCAAGATCACAAAGCCACTGACATAGCTGGCCGCCAGTTTTTGCAGGCCAAAACCGATGCCCACGCCAATCGCCCCGCCCAACACCGACAAGGCCGTCAGGTCAATGCCCACCGCGGACAAGCCAACCAACAAGCCGACAAAGACCAGCAAAGCCCGGGTGGCGTTGCTGACAGCCTTGCGCAAAGACAAGTCATTGCCAACCGCCGAGCGGAGCAAACGCGTTTCAATCGCCGATGAAATCCACAACGCCACAATCAGCACCGCGCCGGCTGTCAGCGTGCCTTCAAGAAGCGTGCGAACGGACATGGACGACGCACCAAAGTGCCACTTGATGGTGTCGAGCTCGGCCAAAATCAAAGGCAGCAAGCCGCTCAGCCACAACACCATGACCAGCCAGACAAGCCATGAGATCGTGCGCTCAAGGGCGCGCACCAGCGGCGCATTCTTGAATGCCACTTGCAAGACTTTGACACCCAGTCGTATCACGGCCAGCGCCACCAATACCGGCATGGCCACGGTGAAAACGGTGATCGGCAGTGCCGCAGCCAGCATCGCCCGAGCGGCGTAACCGAGGCACAGCAGCAGCATAGGAAACATCACGCCGTCGATGATGTTGCGGCCAAACAAGATAGAACGGTCATCTTTGCTGCCCGCAACCCGGCGCAGCAGCCAGCACAACAACCCAGCCAAGCCCGCGCAAACGGCCAGCACCAGCATTTCGATCAAGGCGGCCTGCTGGGTCAGCGCTGTGAACCAGCTTTCGATGCTGGCAACGTGAAAGGGCGAGTTCACAAGTCCGCCAGCACGCGGACGTGCGCTTCCACACTGCGCGCCAACGCATGCAGGTTGTAGCCGCCCTCGAGCGACGAGACAATGCGACCTTTGGCGTGGCGCTTGGCCACTTCTTTGATGCGCTGGGTGATCCAGCTGAAGTCCTGTTCGACCAAGCCAAGTTGACCCAGATCGTCGTCACGATGCGCGTCAAAACCAGCGCTGATGAAAATCATTTCCGGCTTGAACTGCTCCAAGCGGGGCAACCAGCTGGCCTCGATCAATTCCCGAATTTTCGGACCCTTGGTGTAAGGCGGAATTGGCAGGTTCAACAGGTTGGGCGCGTCGTTGTCGGCGCCGCTGTTGGGGTAGAGCGGGTGCTGAAAAAAGCTCACCATCAAAATGCGCTCGTCGCCGCTGACGATGTCTTCGGTGCCATTGCCGTGATGGACATCAAAGTCAACAATTGCAACGCGCTCAAGACCGTGGTGCTGCAACGCATATTTGGCCGCCACGGCAATGCTGTTGAAAAAGCAAAAACCCATTGCTTGGCTGCGGCAAGCATGGTGACCGGGTGGCCGGACGGCGCAAAAAGCGTTTTCGAGCTCGCCCGCCATGACCGCGTCAGTGGCCGCCAGCGTGGCACCTGCTGCGCGCAGCACAGCGTTCCAGGTGTGCGCATTCATGGCGGTGTCGGGATCCAACTGCACATACGCTGGGCCGCCAGCGCTGATGCCATCGGCCAGTTGGCTCGACAAGCCCTGCAGTGCCGCCACCAATCTGTGGTCGTGCGCCAACTCAATGTCTGACAAAGCGGCCAGCGGTGCCTCTCGTCGGTCCAGCACATCGCCGACACCGGTGATCAGCAGGCGGTCTTCAATGGCGTCAAGCCGTTCGGGGCATTCCGGATGGCCCGGACCCATGTCGTGTCGGCGACAGTCTGCGTGGGTGAAATAGCCAGTTTTGTTCATCAAATTTTGCCGTCAAGTTATGGGGAACAGAGCCATTTTTAAGAATTTAGCTTACCACGGCGATAGGCTCTGAACCGCGGCAACGGCTGGCGCTGATGTCGTCTCAGCGGGGCCGCTGAAAGCAAACCGAAGATGCCTAAAATCAAGCCGAGAAGATGCCGCGACGTGTCTTTTCACAACGCCATCAGCAGGACCTTTTTTTGACTCACTTCACCGCCTTCAAAACCAGCACCCGGTCAGCCAACCCAGCATGGCCCCGATGGCGTCATCAGCTCACTGTCTGTGGCTTGGCGCTTATGACACTGCCGCTGGCCGTCTATGCAACAGAAAGCCTTGGCCAGCCAAAGGCACCCACCAGCCAAGCTAAAAAACTCAGCAAAGCCCGCCCCAGCGCGTCGACCGGGCCGTCCTACGCTAGGCGGCCGGAGGTCATGCGTTTTGCCGATGAGCTGGCCGCTCGCCGCAAACTGAATCGGCAGTGGGTACGGCGCGCCATCGGCCAAGCCAGACTGGTGCCCGCCGTGGTGAAGCTGATGCAACCGCCAACCCAGCCTTTTGTTAAAAACTGGGCGACCTACCGCAGCCGCTTCATCGACGCCGCCCGGATTGACGCTGGCGTGCAGTTTTGGAAAGACAACCAAGCCACACTGGCCCGAGCTGAAAAAGAATTTGGCGTGCCGAGTGAAATCATCGTCGGCATCATCGGCGTCGAGTCGATTTATGGCCGCAACACCGGCAGCTTTCGCGTCATCGATGCCCTCACCACCCTGGCCTTTGACTTTCCGGCCACGCACCCACGGGCCGCTGAACGCGCGGCGTTTTTCAAAGCTGAAATAGAAGCCTTTTTAAGCTTGCAAAACCGCATGCACGCCGACCCGCTGCGACCGCTGGGCAGCTACGCCGGGGCCATGGGCATGCCGCAGTTCATGCCCTCCAGCTGGGCGCGCTTTGCCGTCGACTTTGACGGCGACGCCAAGATCGACCTGTGGAACAGCCCGGCCGACGTCATCGGCTCGGTCGCCAACTACTTCAAAGCCTTTGGCTGGCAGCCCGGCATGCCGACGCACTACCCAGTCAGTTTTGACGCCACCAAACTGGATCTTGACGCCCTGCTGGCGCCAGACATTTTGCCGACCTTCAGCGTCGCCAGCTTCACTGCCAAAGGCGCGGTGCTAGACGGTCCGGCGCTGCAACACCCAGGCCCGTTAGCGCTGGTCGAACTGCTCAACGGGCCAGACCCCGCCAGCTACGTCGCCGGCACCGAGAACTTTTACGCCATCACCCGCTACAACTGGAGCAGTTATTACGCGATGGCGGTGATTGAATTGGCCGATGCGGTGAAACGGACTATGAAAGATGCCGGACGCTAATTTTTAGAGTGAGGGGTTTTTCGTTTTGCAGCCGACTTAAGGCTGATGAGGCTTGTTTAATGGGGCCTATGTCACCTCAGTTTGATGACCGACCTCCACACTTGAAACAACTTCAGTAGTGAAATCTGCGGGTAAAACGATCTCAAGCATTTCAATGTCATCGCTGTGACCGATTTCACGGTGACGAATATTTGGCGGCTGATGCACGCATGAGCCGGCTTCGAGTCTCACAAGGCCATGGCCTTCATATTCAAATTCAA
>JBBAPN010000021.1:0-17246 GCA_040400815.1 Polaromonas sp.
TGGCTTCGCCGATGTCCGACCACAACGCCGCCAAGACCAAGGACGTCAGGTATTCCGCTCCGCGCATCGGTGGTGCGTCGGCGATCAAGGCGTCGAACTCCAAGGTGTCAAAGGCCTCAATTCGCCTGCCGGCGTCTTCGCCTGCACGGCACACCGCCGTCACGTAGCGCGCGGCAAAATCTCGCCACCAGGCCAGCACCGGCGGCAACACCGTCGCTACCTGCGTCGACCCCAAATAGAACAAACCGTGCCCCGCACCGAGGGCAAATGCATCGCCCAGTCCGCGCTCTGTGTCAGCCGATAAAGCCGCGTCAGCCTCACTGCGCGTCAGGTACAAATGGCCGCGCGGCGTCAACTGCAAAGTCAATGCCTCAGTGATCATCACGTCACCCCGTAGCGCTCCCGATAGGCTTGCACTCGAACCAAGTGCTCGCCCATCTCGTTGCCCGGCTGGGTCTTCAAAAAGGCCAGCAAATCCGACAACTCGGCAATCGCGCAGACCTGCAAACCTTCGTGCTCGCGGACATATTGCACGGCGCTGTACGGCACATCTTGGGTGCTGCCGTTGGCTTGGGTTTCGGTCGCCATTTCTTGCCGGTCCAAGGCAATCACCACGGCGTGGGGCGTCGCGCCAGCGGCTTTGATGAGGGCAATCGATTCGCGCGCGGCGGTGCCGGCGCTCATCACGTCGTCGACGATCAAGACTCGGCCCTGCAAGGGCGCGCCGACCAAGCTGCCGCCTTCGCCGTGGTCTTTGACTTCTTTGCGGTTGTAGGTGAATGGCACGTTTTTGCCCAGTCGCGCCAGCTCGATGGCAACGGCCGCACCGAGCGGAATACCTTTGTAGGCGGGGCCAAAGATCATGTCGAACTCAATGCCGCTGGCCACCAAACGCTTGGCGTAAAAACTGGCGAGGCGTCCGAGCTTGGCGCCGTCGTCAAACAAACCGGCGTTGAAAAAGTAAGGACTCATGCGCCCGGCCTTGGTTTTGAACTCACCAAATTTGAGCACGCCGCAATCCAGCGAGAATTGCACAAACTCTTGGGCCAGCATGTCGTTGGCCACCTTACTTGTCGTCATGGGAAATTCCTTGTTCAAACTCACCAGCCTCAACCTCAATGGCATCCGCTCAGCCACCAGCAAAGGCGTGGAAGCCTGGCTCGAAAAAGCCAAGCCCGATTGTATTTGCGTGCAAGAGATCAAAGCCCAGGCCCCGGACATGGCCGGCCGTTTTGAATCGCTGGCAGGGCTCAAGGGACATTTCCAGTTCGCCGAGAAAAAAGGCTACTCAGGCGTCGGTGTCTACACCCGGCACGAACCGAGCGACGTCATCGTCGGCTACGGCTCCGACGAATTCAACGCTGAAGGTCGCTACGTGGAGCTGCGTTTTGACCGGCCGGGTCGCAGCCACGCGCCCAAGCTGTCGATCATCAGCAGCTACTTTCCCAGCGGCTCATCAGGCGAAGAACGGCAAGCCGCCAAGTTCCGCTTTTTGGCCGACATGGCGCCGCACCTAGCAGCTCTCAAAAGCGACGGCCGCGAGCTCGTCTTGTGTGGCGACATCAACATCGCGCACCAAGAAATCGACTTGAAAAACTTTAAAGGCAACAAGAAAAACAGCGGCTTCCTGCCCGAAGAGCGCGCCTGGATGAGCGCGCTTTTGCAACCCGCGGAACCAAGCACGCCAGAAGGCGGCGGACTGGTCGACGTCTACCGCCAGCTGCAACCCACCACCACCGACGCTTGCTACACCTGGTGGAGCAACCGCGGCCAAGCCTACGCCAAGAACGTCGGCTGGCGGCTCGACTACCACTTGGCAACACCGGCCTTTGCCGCCTTGGCGCGCACCGAAGCGATTTACAAAGACGAGAAGTTTTCAGACCATGCGCCGATCACGATTGAGTACGACTTGACGCTGTGAGCGAGCCTTAGATGCCATGCCACCATCCGTGGCCTCACAGCTGCGCCAATTGGGCGACAACTTGGCTGTCGCTCGCAAGCGCCGCCGCGAGCCACTGAAGGCTTGGGCGCAGCGCATGGGTGTCTTTGAGCCGACCTTGGTGCGCATGGAAAAAGGCGACCCGAGCGTCGCCTTTGGCATCTACGCCACCGCTCTCTGGCTGATCGGCCGTGCGCCCTTCATCGCCGATTTGGCTGCGGCTGTGCAAGTGGCCAAACAGCGGGCCGTGCGCAAACCGCGCACGACCATCTCACCATGAACGCGGCTGACCTCGCTGCGTACCTGCCAAGCGACACGCTTTACCTGTGGTGGCTCGGCCAAACTGAACGGCCACTGCTGGTCGGCGAGCTGCAGACGGCGCGCTCTCAGCAGGGCGTTTCGCTTCATTACGCGGCCAGCTGGCTGGCGTCTGGCTTCGCGCTCAGTAAAGACTTGCCGCTCAAAGACATGATTTTTCTTCCGGCAGAGAAAGGAACGGCTGCTGGCGCGGTCGACGACGCCCGGCCCGATCTCTGGGGTGAACGCGTGATCCGCGTTCTGGACAAACCGCCCAGGCTCTCGCTCATGGAGTTTCTTTTGTATGCCGGTGATGAGCGTTTCGGCGCCCTTGGGGTGTCGGTCTCCAAAGACCATTACCGACCACGCAGGCTCGGTCCGCTGCCTCAGCTGGCTGAGGTCGAGGCCATCGCGCAATTGGTGCGGCAGATCGCCAACGGCGAGCCGATTGATCCGCAGCAGCAAAGGCTGATCGCTGCCGGCGCGTCGCTGGGCGGTGCGCGCCCCAAAGCGCTGCTGAATTTGGACGGTCAACCATGGGTGCTGAAATTTGCCGAGTCTGATGAGTCCGTCGACACGCCCTTGATTGAACACGCCAGCATAACCTTGGCCGCCAAAGCCGACACAAGGGTGGCGCAAACACGCCCGATCGCCCTGCACAAAGGCCATGCTGTTGCGGTGAAGCGCTTTGACCGGGACGGCACGCAACACCGGCACGCCATCTCGGCCAACGTCGCGCTAAAGGCAGCCGGTGAAGTCATCGGCTACCCTGAACTGGCACAGTTGCTGCGCCGACGCGGCGTCGCCGAGGGTCGTGTACACCTTGAGCAGATGCAGGAACTGTTCCGCCGAATGGTCTTCAACATCCTGATCGACAACACCGACGACTACGAAAAAAACCACGCGCAGCTGACGACCGTCCGAGGTGACTAGCCTTGCTATAGACTGCCGCCACCCAAATTAAAACCAGCAGGAGCAAACTCATGCGTCAAACAAGCATCATGGCGGTCATCGCCACCCTCGCCTTCGGCATGAGCGCTCTGAGTGCTTCGGCGCAAGACTTCCCACTCAAGAAACCCATCACCCTTTTGGTCGGTTTTGCCGCTGGCGGCGCTGCCGACACGGCGGCCCGCGTGATTGCAAAAAAACTGAGCGAGAACATTGGCCAAACAGTCCTGGTCGACAACAAAGGCGGGGCTGGCGGCAACATTGCGCACCAATTCGCGGCCACGGGCCCGACCGACGGCAGCCTGATTTTGTTCGGCTCGGTCGGCCCGCTGGCGATTGCGCCGCACCTCATGAAACTGCCTTACGACCCGGTGAAAGACTTCGCTCCGATCACCATGGGGGTGAATTTCCCGAACCTGCTGGTGGTCGGCGTTGACACCAAGATCAAGACCTTTGCCGAGTTCATCGCCTTTGCTAAAAAGAACCCAGGCAAGCTGGACTTCGCGTCCACCGGGGCCGGCTCGGCCTCGCACTTGGCTGGCGAAATGCTGAACCAAATGGCCGACATCGAGACGGTGCACATCCTTTATAAAGGTGGCGCGCCGGCGCTGCAAGACTTGTTGGGCGGCCGCGTCGCCGCTTACTACTCTACCTTTGCCACCGCACAGCCACACATCGACAGCGGCAAACTGATTCCGCTGGCCAGCACCGGCGCGCAGCGGCTGGCTTCGCTGCCGAAAATCCCAACGATTGCCGAGTCCGGCTTCCCCGGTTTCACGGCCACCAACTGGTATGCCTTTGTGGCCTCGTCTAAAGTGCCGCAGCCCATTCTCGAACGCTGGAATGTCGAGCTGGTCAAAGTGTTGAAGTCGCCGGACGTGGTCGCCGCCCTGAACAAGCACGGCCTCACGCCACAGCCCGGAACGCGTGAGGAACTGGCCCGTTACATGGCCTCTGAAACCTTTACCTGGGGCAAACTGATCCGCGAGCGCAAGATCACTGGGCAGTGAGGTACTGCCTTTGAAGCGCACGTCGAACCCGCAAGATCGACATGACAATGACGCGATGAATCCGATCATTTTTTACGCCCTGCTGGCCGCCGCTTTGTTTGGCGCCAGCACGCCCTTTGCCAAGCTGCTGCTGGGCGACATCCCGCCGGTTTTGCTGGCCGGCTTGTTGTACTTGGGCAGCGGCATTGGCCTGAGCGTGGCGCGGCTGGTGCGCGACCGCGGCTGGCGTCCCGCAGGGCTTACGCGTGCCGAGTGGCCGTGGCTGCTGGGCGCCATTTTCTTTGGCGGCGTGTTGGGGCCGGTCGCCCTGATGGTGGGTTTGATGCACACCAGTGGCGCAGCCGCGTCCTTGCTGTTGAACTTGGAGGCGGTGCTGACCGCCGTGATCGCCTGGCTTGTCTTCAAAGAAAACGCCGACAAGCGCATCGTGCTGGGCATGCTCGCCATCGTCGCCGGTGGCGTGGTTTTGTCGTGGCCAACAACGACCATCAGCAGCAACAGCACCAACAGTTGGGTCGGTCCGGCGCTGGTCTCGGTGGCGTGTCTGTGCTGGGCGATTGACAACAATTTGACGCGCAAGGTGTCGGCCTCTGACGCCTTGTTCATCGCCAGCAGCAAAGGCGTGATCGCCGGCAGCGTCAATTGCTTGCTGGCCTTGTCGCTGGGCGCGACGCTGCCCGGTGTTGGTATGACGCTGTCGACCATGCTGGTCGGCTTGCTCGGCTACGGCATCAGTTTGGTCTTGTTTGTGTTGGCCTTGCGCGGCTTGGGCACCGCCCGCACCGGCGCTTATTTTTCGACCGCGCCGTTCATCGGTGCGCTGGTGGCTATTCTTGTTTTTGGCGAGTCGCCTTCACTGGCTTTTTGGCTGGCCAGCGCGCTGATGGGTTTGGGGGTCTGGCTGCACCTGACCGAAAGCCACGCGCACCACCATGTGCATGAGCCGATGGAACATGAACACCAACACGTGCACGATGAACACCATCAGCACGAGCACCCGCCAGAGCTGCAGGGCCGTGCATCGCACAGCCATGCGCATCAACACGCGGCCTTGAGCCACAAGCACCCGCACTTCCCGGACATTCACCACCGCCATCCGCACTGAGCGCCGACTCAGCGCCACCGGATGCAGCAGCATGGACGCCACGCTGTAGTGCGTCGGCGCGGGTCGCCTTCGGGCGCGCTAAGCTGTGGGTTCAAATGTCCCGCCATGCCAGCCCCATCGAAACTTGAATTACCTGTGACCGCCACTTCCTCTTTTGCCACCCAGCTGAATTTTGATGTTTTGATCGTCGGCAGCGGCTTGGCGGGCCTCAGTGCCGCGCTGCTGCTGGCGCCCACGCACCGGGTTGCCGTGCTCACCAAGCGCGGCCTGGCCGACGGTGCCAGCGCCTGGGCTCAGGGCGGCATTGCCGCGGTGCTGGGCCAGGGCGACAGCTTTGACTCGCATGTCGACGACACCTTGGTCGCCGGGGGCGGCTTGTGTGACGTCGAGGCGACCCGCTTTGTGGTCGAGCGCGCGCCCGAATGCATCGCCTGGCTGCAATCCATGGGGGTGCCGTTTTCTTGCGAAGACGGCGCGTTGCACCTGACCCGCGAGGGCGGTCACAGCCACCGCCGCATCGTCCACGCCACCGACGCCACCGGCGCGGCGGTGCAGGCCACTTTGGTGGCCCAAGTGCGGCGCCACCCGCAGATCACGCTGTTTGAAAACCACACCTTGATCGATCTGATCATTGGCAGCAAGATCGGCCTGGCCGAGCCGGGCTGTGTCGGCCTGTACGCGTTGGACGCCGACACCGACCAGGTGCTCACCTTCAGTGCGCCGAACACCCTTTTGGCCACCGGTGGCGCCGGCAAGGTCTACCTGTACACCACCAACCCGGACACCGCGACGGGCGATGGCATTGCCGCCGCTTGGCGGGCCGGCTGCCGGGTGGCGAACATGGAGTTCATCCAGTTTCACCCGACCTGCCTGTACCACCCGAACGCCAAATCGTTTTTGATCTCGGAGGCCGTGCGCGGCGAAGGGGGCCACCTGCTGCGCCCTGACGGCACGCGCTTCATGCACGAGCACGACCCGCGTGGTGAGCTGGCGCCGCGGGACGTGGTCGCCCGCGCCATCGATTTCGAGATGAAAAAAGGCGGCTTCGACTGCGTGCATTTGGACATCTCGCACCAGCCGAAAGACTTTTTGTTCGCGCACTTTCCCAACATCTACGCCCGCTGCTTAGCGTTCGGCATCGACATCACCCGCCAGCCGATCCCGGTGGTGCCAGCCGCCCACTACACCTGCGGCGGCGTCTTGACCGATCTGGCCGGCCGCACCGACGTGCCTGGCCTGTACGCCCTGGGTGAAGCCGCCTGCACCGGCTTGCACGGCGCCAACCGGCTGGCCAGCAACTCGCTGCTGGAATGCATGGTGTTTGCGCGTGCCGCCGCACAGGCTTTGTCGGCCACAGACCGTGCGCCTGCGCTCCAACTCCCTGCCTGGGACGACAGCCAGGTGATCGACAGCGACGAGCTGGTGGTTTTGTCGCACAACTGGGACGAGCTGCGCCGCTTCATGTGGGACTACGTGGGCATCGTGCGCACCAACAAACGGTTGGACCGCGCGGCCCACCGCATCGCCCTGCTGCAAGGCGAGATCGACGAGTTCTATGCCCGCTTTCACGTCACCCGCGACCTGCTGGAACTGCGCAACCTGGTGCAGGTGGCGGACCTGATCGTGCGCAGCGCCCGCGCCCGCCAAGAGAGCCGGGGCCTGCACTTCAGCCGCGACTATCCGGCGCTGGCAGCGGTGGCCGAGGCCACTGTCTTGACCCCGAAGAATTGACCGGTCAGGCCGCGCCGATGTTCGGCTGCAGCCCGCTGTGGGTTTGAGCGTTTTTCAGCGCTGCCGTGAAGGCCAGCATGCGGTCGATCGGCAGGCGGGCGCGCAGACCCAAGGCGGGGTTGACGTGGACTTCGTTGCTGCCCTGCGCCAGCGCCTCGGCCAGCCCGGCCAGACTGTTCATGGCCATCCACGGGCAGTGAGCGCAGCTTTTGCAAGTGGCGCTGCTGCCTGCGGTGGGGGCTTCGATGAACTGTTTGCCGGGGTTTTGCTTGCGCAGCTTGTGCAGCATGCCGTTGTCGGTGGCAACGATGAAGGTGCTGGCGTCCATGCTGCGGGCGGCCGCCAAAATGGCCGAGGTCGAGCCGACGGCATCGGCCAGCGCGATGACGTCGGCGGGCGATTCGGGGTGTACCAGCACCTTGGCGTTCGGGTGGTCGGCTTTCAGGGCTTGCAGCTCGAAGGCTTTGAACTCGTCGTGAACGATACAGGCACCGTTCCAAAACAGCATGTCAGCCTGGGTTTCTTTTTGGATGTAGTGGCCCAAATGCTTGTCGGGCGCCCAGAGGATTTTGTGGCCTTGATCTTTCAAGGCGCGCACAACGTCCAGCGCGCAGCCCGAAGTGACCAGCCAATCAGCGCGGGCTTTGACCTCGGCACTGGTGTTCGCATAGACCACCACCGTGCGCTCCGGGTGGGCATCACAAAAGGCGTTGAACTCGGCGCTGGGACAGCCCAAGTCGAGTGAGCAGGTGGCCGCCAAGTCGGGCATCAAAATGCGCTTTTGAGGCGACAAAATCTTGGCGGTTTCGCCCATGAAGCGCACGCCAGAGACGACCAAGGTCTGCGCCGCATGGTCGCGGCCAAAGCGCGCCATCTCCAGCGAATCGCTGACCAGGCCGCCGGTTTCTTCGGCCAAGTCTTGCAAATCGGGGTGCACGTAATAGTGCGAGACCATCACCGCGTTGCGCTCTTTCAGCAGGCCGCGGATGCGCTCTTTCAGGGCCAACCGTTCACCCGGGCTGGGCTCCACCGGCACGCGGGCCCAGACGGAGCGCGGGGCGCAGCTGGCCGCTGGCAGGCCGGCTGGCACGGGCTGCTCGTAGGCCACTTCCAACATTGTGGTCATCTTACAAAGCCTTGAAACGCATGGAGTAGTCGGTGGCCTTGACGTCCTTGGTCAAGCCGCCGATGGAGATCCGGTCGACGCCGGTGTCGGCCAGGGCGCGCAGGCCTTGCAGGGTGACGCCGCCGGAGATTTCCAGCACCGCTTTGCCTGCCCCGCGGGCGTTGTTGCGGCGCACGGCTTCATGCAATGTGGCGAGGTCCATGTTGTCCAGCAGCACCATGCGGGCGCCACAGTCCAGCGCTTCGTCCAGCTGGGCCAGGGTTTCAACCTCGATTTCGACGAAGCTGGCGTGCTGCGTCAGGGCGGCCGCACGCTGCAGCACGGCCGTCACGCCGCCGGCAGCAGCGATGTGGTTTTCCTTTATCAGCACCGCGTCATAGAGGCCGATGCGGTGATTGGTGCCACCGCCCACACGCACCGCGTATTTTTGCGCCAGCCGCAGGCCCGGCAGGGTTTTGCGGGTGTCGACGATCTGGGCCCGAGTGCCCGCCACCGCCTGCACGTGCAGCGCCGTGCGGCTGGCGACGGCGCTCAGCAGCTGCAAAAAGTTAAGGGCGGTGCGCTCTGCGGTCAGCAAGGCTTGGGCCGGGCCAGTGAGTTCCAACACCACTTGGTCGGCGGCACAGGTCTCGCCTTCAGCCACCTGCCATTGCCAGTGGGCAGCAGGGGCGACTTGGCGCAAGATCGCGTCGACCCAGGGGGTGCCGCACAGCACCGCGGCTTCGCGGGCCATGATGCAAGCCCGGGTCTGGCGGGCCGGGTCGATCAGCGCGGCGGTCAGGTCGCCGGGGCCGACATCCTCGGTCAGCGCACGGCTGGCATCGGCGGCAGCCAGGGCAGCGATGCTGGCCGGGGAAAAGTCAAAAAACGGAGTCGTCATGGTGAAGGCCAAAGGCAGATCGCTTGCGCAGAGTCATCAGTGTGTCACATCCGACGCAGCCTCAGCTTGGACCTCAGACGCAACGTGCGCCGTCGACTTCGATGCAGACGCCCGAGATGAAGGCGGCTTCGTCGCTGGCCAGGTACAAGGCGGCATTGGCGACGTCCAACGCAGTCGAAAAGCGGCCCAGTGGAATCGTCGCCCGAAACTTGCTCAGGCGCGCTTCGTCCAGCGGGCCGCCGGCAAACTCTGCGGCCAGGCCGGTGGTGGGGTTGAAGACGGGATTGATGCAGTTGACACGAATGTTGTCCGGGCCGAGTTCTGCCGCCAATGACTTCGAGGTGGTGATCACCGCACCCTTGGAGCCGTTGTACCAAGTCAGCCCCGGCCGTGGCCGCACACCCGCCGTCGAGGCAATGTTGATGAAGCTGCCGCCACCGTGCTGGCGAAACACCGGCACTGCGTGGATGGTGGCCAGGTAAATGCTTTTCATGTTGACGGCATAGCACTTGTCGAACTCGTCTTCGCTGACCTCCAGCGCCGGACGGTTGCGGTGCGTCCAGCCAGCGTTGTTGACCATCACGTGCAAACTGCCGTAGCGCTGCACAGCGAACGCCACCAGCGCTTTCATGTCGGACGATTGGGTCACGTCGGCGGCACAAAAAGCAGCGCTGCCGCCGGCTTGGGTGATCTCCTCCACCACCTGGTCGCCCTTTGAGCGGTCGATGTCGTTGACCACCACTTTGGCGCCCTCGGCGGCCAGCCGCTTGGCAATGCCTTCGCCGATGCCGCCGCCAGAGCCGGTGACGATGATGACCTTGTTGTTGACGCGCATGAGATAGCTCCTGTTGAGTTACTGTGAGTGGGGAAATCGCTTGCGGTTCATTGGGGCCCAAAAGGTTTTTCATTCAACTTTGGGGCACTTTTTTCCACTTTATCCTTTGTCAAACTCTGGCCCGCGGGCTTGGGCTCAACAGCGCGTCATCGACCGCATCAATGGCTGGCACACCGCTGAGTTGCAGCGCCAGCGCCAGTTCGCTGGTGAGTATGTCCAGCGCCCGGCTTGCGCCAGCTTGGCCGCCAGCGCAGACGCCAAACAAGGCGGCGCGGCCAATTGCCACCGCTTGCGCGCCCAAGGCCCGGGCTTTCAGCGCATCAATGCCACGGCGCACGCCCGAGTCGATGATGATCGGCAGCCGTCCGGCCACCGCCTCGGCCACCGCCGGCAAAGCATCGGCAGAAGCGATGGCGCCATCCAGTTGGCGTCCGCCGTGGTTTGAAACCCAAATACCGTCGACGCCCACGCTCACCAGCCGGCGGGCGTCCAGCGGGTGTTCGACGCCCTTGACCAGCAGCTTACCTTGCCAGCGATCACGCAGACGCGCCAAGTCATCCCAGCTGTACGCCGCGTCCAGGCTTTGTCCGACCTTGGCGGCAATGGACAGCCCGGCACTTTGCTGGCCCATCAGGCCCCGCACATTTTCGTATTCAGGCAGCCCAGCGCGCCACATTTGCAGCGCCCAAGCGGGATGGGTCAGACCCTCCCAGACATGGCGCGCACTCATTTTGAGCGGCATGCTGATGCCGTTGCGCAGGTCACGCTCGCGCTTGCCACCCGCCGGCAAGTCCAGCGTCACCACCAGCGTTTCGTAGGCGGCAGCCGCAGCGCGCGCCACCAGCTTGTCGCTGAGATCCTTGTCGCGCAGCACGTAGAGCTGAAACCAGAGGCGCCCCGGTACCGCATCGGCCATCCGTTCGATGCTGGTTGAGGCCATGGTGGACAGGGTGTAAGGCATGCCGTGGGCGGCGGCGGCGCGGGCGATCGCCACATCGGCGTTCGGCCAGCCCAACGCGCAAGAGCCCATGGGCGCAATCACGAAGGGGGCCGCCGCCGCCGCGCCGACGATCTCAGTCTGCAGACGAGGTGCAGCCACATCGACCAGCACCCGCGGCACCAAGCGCACACGCTCAAATGCCGCTCGGTTGTCGGCCAGGGTGAGCTCGTCTTCGGCGCCGCCATCGATGAATTCAAAAATCGAGCGCGGCAAGCGTCTTTGCGCGATGCGCCTGAGGTCGGCGATCGACGCAGCCGCCGCCAGGGCGCTCTCAAGCCGGCTCATGCCTGTGGCCTGAACTTGGCGCAGGCTTTGCTGGCGGGCGTCAATGGGCTGTGCCCGACTGCGCCAGACGCACCGCCAAGGCACTCAGCGTGCGGTAGGCCTCCCCGGCTGATGGGCTCCAACGGGCCACCGCAGCGCCTTGAATCTGCACCACCGCGGTGTCACCGCGAGCCGCTGGTCCGGTCAGTGCTTTGGCCGGCCCGAGGGCCAGCAAGTTGTCCACGGTGTTTTGCAACAAGGCGGCATTCAGGCCCGGTAGCAAGGCCTCTGGCACGCCGGCCGCACGCCAAGCTTCTTGTGCCAGCCCTTGCAACACCACCGTGAAATTGGACGAAAAAACGGCAGCCGCGTGGTAGAGCGGTTTCATCTCGCTGACCACGTCGAAGTTTTTACCGCCAATGGCCAGCAGCGCGTCGGCCAGCAACTGAACCGCCGCCGCATCCCCTTCGAGTCCACACGGCGTGCCGGCAAATTGCGCCACCCCTGTTTGCGGTGAAGCGAAATTGAGCAGCGGGTGCGCGCTGGCCAGCAGCCAGCCGCGTTCGCGCAAAGGGGCCAAGGCATCAGCGCCCAGAAAACCACTACAGTGAAACACCACCGGCGGCTTCGTTGCGTCGGCCAAGGGCACCACCTGCGCCAGTTGGGCCGCCACCGCGGCTATCTGCGTGTCGGGCACGGTCAGCATCCAGGCATCGGCGGCGCGCATGGCCGCCAGTTCTGCGACCGGCCGACCGCCGCCCATGAAGACGGCGGCCTGCGCCAGCTTGTCGGCGGTTCGGCCATGCAGATCTTGGACCGCAAAGCTGCCTTCGGCCTGCCACAGACGGCCCAGCGTCTGACCGACCCGGCCACAGCCGATGACATTGAGTGTTTTCACCATCCTGGCAATCGGCAGCGGTGTTAGCCGCGGCGGATGGTGCTGGCCATGAAGTTGTCGAACGGCGCTTCGCAAAACTGCGCCCAAACCAGCTGCTCGTCGCGGAATTTTTTCCACGGCAGGTACATTTTTTGAAACGCCGGGCTTTTGTCGGAGAGCTCCGCGTACAGCTCCTCGGTCGCCTTGTAGCAGGCCTGCATCACCGGCTTGGGGAAGGACCGCAGCAGCGCGCCACCGGCCACCAATTCACGCAGGGCCGTCGGGTTGCCGACGTCATATTTGGCGGTAGACCACTGGTTGGCTTCAGCGGCAGCCACCTGCAAGGCCGCTTTGTAGGCGGGCGGCAAGGCGGCCAAGGCCTTGGGGTTGATGAACATCGTCAACGTGGCCGAGCCTTCCCACCAACCGGGAAAGTAATAGTACTTGGCGACCTTGTGCAAGCCCAGTCGCTGATCGTCCAGCGGGCCGACAAATTCTGCGGCGTCGAGCACGCCTTTTTCCAGCGCCGGGTAAATATCGCCAGCCGCCAGCTGTTGCGGCACCACGCCGAGCTTGGACAGCACCATGCCGGCCAAGCCGCCGACACGAAACTTCAGGCCCCGCAGGTCGGCCACGGTTTTGATTTCTTTGCGGTACCAGCCCGCCATTTGGGCCCCGGTGTTGCCAACCGGCAAGCTGGTCACGCCCTGGCTGGCATAAAACTCATTGAGCAGCTCCAAACCGCCGCCTTCGTACAGCCAGGCATTTTGCGCCCGCGCATTGAGGCCAAAAGGCATGGCCGTGCCGAAGCCAAAGGCCGGATCTTTGCCGATGTAGAAGTAGCTGGCGCTGTGGCCGGCCTCGACGGTGCCGCTCTGCACCCCGTCCAGCACCTGCAGCGGTGGCAACAACTCGCCCGCTGCATGCAGGCTGATCTTGAAATGGCCATCGGTGAGTTCGGCCACGCGCTTGGTGAGCAACTCCATCGCGCCATAAATGGTATGCAAAGTTTTGGGGTAGCTGGAGGCACAGCGCCAACGGACGTCTGGACGGCCGCCGGTTTGCGCCAAGGCCGGGACGGCCATGCTGGCTGCCACGCCGCCCGCCAGCGTGCTGGCGGCGATAAATTTTCTGCGTTCCATGGTTTATTTCTTAGAAAGTAGCGGGTTGAGGGTGGCATTTCTTAAACTAATTGCTAACTTTTTGGCAATTGCAGCCATTGGAGCGTGATCGACCACCCCTGTCACTAGGGGTTTGTATGCAAAGTGCGGGCGCGTTCGTAAATCGGCAAAACACGCGACAGATTGCGCTCAATGTCAGCGATCCGCGTGGTCCCGGCCGGGTGCGTGCTGAGCCATTGCGGTGGTGCACCTTGGCTGCTGGCCGCCATTTTTTGCCACAAGGTGATGCCGGCGCGGGGGTCATACCCAGCACGCGCCGCCAGCTCCAGCCCGACCAGATCAGCCTCTGACTCGTCAGACCGGCTGAAGGTCATGTTCAGCAGTTGCACGCCGTAGTTGGCCACCGTCCGGCCAACATCGCCCAAGCCTAACAACTGCGTCAACAAGCCGGCGCCCATGCTGGTGGCCGCGCTTTTGCCCATGCGGGCGCGCGCGTGTTCGCGCAAGGCGTGGGCAATTTCGTGGCCCATGATCTGCGCCACCTCGTCGTCGGTCAGCTGCAGCTGCTCCAAAATGCCGGTGTAAAAAGCGATTTTGCCGCCCGGCATGCAGAAAGCATTGATCTGCTTGCTGCCGATCAAATTGACTTCCCATTTCCAGGTCTTGGCGCGCGGGTTCCAGGCGTTGGTGAACGGAATCAGGCGCTGGGCGATGCGGCGCAGGCGAATCACTTGCGGGTTGTCGGCGGGCCCCAAGGCTTGGTTGCTGGCCGCCTGCATCAAGATGTCGGCGTACTGCTTGGCGGCTGAGGCCTCGATGTCGTCGGCTGGCACCAACTGGGCAAAGCCGGAGTTACCGCCCACGTCGACGCCTTCGCGCTGGGCCAGGGCCAGCCCAGGCAGCGCCAATGTCACGAGTGTCGCAAGTGTCGCCAGCCGCAAAGCCGACGACAAGCGCCAGCGCCAGGGCATCGGCAGGCCCGAGGGTGCGGTGTTTTTAAAAGTGTTGGCGTATTTCATGGTGGGAGCGTCTGAGCCGCTAAAAGACAAGTCACGCCGTATTATTCCTGCATGCGCCAAACCGTCCGTGAACCGACATCTGTCAACCACCCGCCCGTCCGTCCAAGCTGGGGTCAAACCCTGCGCGTCTATCTTGAAGCGCCCACGCTGCGCATGCTGTTGCTGGGGTTTTCGGCCGGCTTGCCTTTGCTGCTGGTCTTTGGCACGCTGAGTTTTTGGCTGCGCGAAGCCGGCATTGACCGCAGCACCATCGGTTACCTGAGCTGGATCGGGCTGGCTTACGGCTTCAAATGGGTTTGGGCGCCGCTGGTCGATCGGCTGCCGATATTTTTGCTGACGCGCTGGCTGGGTCGGCGCCGCAGCTGGTTGCTGCTGTCGCAAAGCGTCATCGTGGCGGCCCTGATTGGGCTGGCCTTCACCGACCCGCGCTTGGCGTTGCTGCCGATGGTCTGGTGCGCACTGGCGGTGGCGGTGGCATCGGCCACGCAAGACATTGCGCTGGACGCTTACCGGATTGAGTCTGCTGCGCTGCAAAAGCAAGCGGCACTGGCGGCGGCTTACCAAACCGGTTACCGCATCGCCATGATCTGGGCTGGCGCTGGCGTGTTGTGGATCGCCGCCCGCGCTGAGTCTGCCGACACCACGGGCTACCAAGCGGAGGCCTGGAAAATCGCTTATTTGGTGATGGCCGCGTCGATGCTGCTGGGCATGGTCACGGTTTTGTTTGCGCCCGAACCGGTCGCTGTGGCGATGCCGCGTGCGCGCAATGCGGCCGAGTGGCTGAAGGGCGCGTTGGTCGAACCCTTCGCTGATTTTTTACGGCGTTACGGCAAGCAGGCGGCGCTGATCTTGGCGCTGATCGCGGTCTACCGCATCAGCGACGTGGTGATGGGCATCATGGCCAATCCGTTTTATGTGGACATGGGTTTCAGCAAAGACGAAGTCGCGGCGGTGACCAAAGTGTTTGGCGTCGTCATGACGCTGCTCGGCGCCTTTGTGGGCGGCGCGCTGGCCATGCGCTTTGGCGTCATGCGCGTACTGATGCTGGGCGCGGTGCTGAGCGCCGCCAGCAACCTGCTGTTCGCCTGGCTGGCCACGCGCGGCCATGACGTGACCGCGCTGGTCTGCGTGATCTCGGCCGACAACCTGGCCAGCGGCATCGCCTCGGCGGCCTTCATTGCCTACCTGTCGGGCCTGACCAACGTCAACTACTCGGCCACGCAGTACGCCTTGTTCAGCTCGATGATGCTGCTGCTGCCGAAGTTTTTGGCCGGTTATTCAGGCGCCTTTGTCGACGCCTACGACTACCAAACGTTTTTTATCGGCACAGCGTTGCTCGGCGTGCCGGTGCTGTGGCTGGTCTGGCTGGCGTCGAAACAAGCCGATCAAGCCACAGCAAGTGCCGCCAAGCGCCTCAGCGACAGCGGTCTTTGACAGCGAGGTTTACCGCAACTTTACGGTCACTTCAAGCAGGCTTGCCGGGCTTCGGCCAAGATGACACTGTTCGCCAACTCTGGTCATGGCCACCTGTCTTGACCGACTGTCTTGCCTTTCTTTTCCCGTTCCAACCCCGAGCTCAATGCCCCGCCCATGACGCAGCAACTCTTGATGATTGAAGACGACAACCGCTTGGCCGCCATGGTGGGCGACTACCTGCGCCAGTCGGGTTACGGTTTCAGCCACGCAGCCGACGGCCACAGCGGTCTGGCGGCGCTTGACAGCAGCGAGCCCGACCTGGTCATCCTCGATTTGATGCTGCCCGACATGGACGGCTTGGAAGTCTGCCGGCGCATCAAAAGCCGCAGCACCCCCAGTGACAAAGCCAGCGTGGCGGTGTTGATGTTGACCGCCAAGGGCGACCCGATGGACCGCATCATCGGCCTCGAAATAGGCGCCGACGACTACCTGCCCAAACCCTTTGAGCCGCGCGAGTTGCTAGCCCGTATCCGCGCCGTGCTGCGCCGCGGCAATGAGGCTGGCCCGGCCGCGGGTGGCGGCTCTTTGCACAAAGTGATGCGCTTCGGCTCGCTCGAAATCGACCGCGATGCCCGGGTCGTGACGCTGGCTGGCGCAGCCCGTGAACTGACCTCTTACCAGTTTGACTTGCTGGCGGCGCTGGCCGAACGCGCTGGCCGCGTGCTCAGCCGCGACCAGATCATGGAAGCTGTGCGCGGCCGTGAACTCGAAGCCTTTGACCGCTCGATTGACGTCCACATGGGCCGCATTCGCAGCGCCATTGAAGTCGACGCGAAAGACCCGAAACGCATTTTGACGGTGCGCGGTGTCGGCTACGTGTTTGCCCGACAGCAAGACTGAGCCACGGCAGATGTGGTCGCGTTACACCTCGCATTTGTACTTTCGCATCTGGCTGGCCGTGGTGCTGTCCGTGGCGGTGCTGATTTTGTCGGTCGGCTGGGCTTGGCGCATGACCGCCGATGCGCAGCCGCCCATCCGTGAAATCGTGGTCCGCAACGCCGACGGCCAAGTCATCGGCACGGCGCAAACCAATCTGAACCGGCGGCCGAACCAAGAAATGGATTTTCTGGTCTCGACCAGCGACGGCCAGACCCTCGCCGTGCATTTGCCGCGTCCGGTACACCCGCCCGGCAGCTCGCCGTGGATGCGGCCACCGTTTGGTTTTTTCTGGACGCTGGCGCTGGTTGGCTTGGCGGTGGCCTTGGCCGCTTACCCGATCATTCGACGCCTGACACTCCGGCTCGAAGCCTTGCAACGCGGCGTGGAGCGCTGGGGGAGTGGTGACTTGTCGGCCCGCGTGTCGGTGCAAGGTCAAGACGAAGTGGCTTTTCTGGCGGCGCGTTTCAACACCGCCGCCGAGCGCATTGAAACCCTGATGGATTCGCAAAAAGACCTGCTGAATGCACACAAAAAGTTGCTGGCAAATGCCTCGCACGAGTTGCGCTCGCCGCTCACCCGGATTCGCATGGGACTCGAAATGTTGGCCCCCACGCTGGTCGCTCCGCGTACTGCGCTGCCCCCCGAGGGGGCGCATTTCCTCTTGGGGCGGCCCGGCGGGGAAACGTTGGCCCCCACGCTGGTCGCTCCGCGTACTGCGCTGCCCCCCGAGGGGGCGCAT
>JBBAPN010000021.1:17346-39530 GCA_040400815.1 Polaromonas sp.
GGGGCGCATTTCCTCTTGGGGCGGCCCGGCGGGGAAACGTTGGCCCCCACGCTGGCTGCCGAAGAAGCCAAGCTCTACGCTTCCCGAAAAGCCGAGATCACGCAAAGCATCACCGAACTCGACCAACTCATTGACGAGATTTTGCTGGCCAGCCGGCTTGACACCAAGCAGGCCGATGCCGAGCCTTTTGAAATACTCGACCTGACCGGTTTAGCGGCGGAAGAATGCTCGCGGGTGAACGCCGAACTCACCGCCGAAAGCCGGCATCAGACCAGCGCAGACAACACACGCAGCCTGCAATTGCGTGGCTCGACCCGGCTGCTGCGCCGGCTGTTGCGCAATTTGCTTGAAAACGCCAAGCGTTACAGCGACGGCGACGTCAGCCTGGTCTTGTCGCCGGGCGGCAGCACGGCCCAAGCGACCGCCGTGATTCGCGTCAACGACCACGGCCCAGGCGTGCCGCCCGACCAGCGCGAGCGTATTTTTGAGCCGTTTTACAGGCTGCCCGGCGCGAGCGAGCGGGATGGCGGGGTCGGACTGGGTTTGGCCTTGGTCAAGTCCATCGCCGAGCGCCATGGCGGCAGCGTGCGCTGCGAAGACAATCCGGGCGGCGGCGCTTCGTTTGTGGTCGAGCTGCCGATTCAGCTCAGTGATGCGGGCTGAAGTGCTCGCCGTCTTTCAGCTTGTAGAGCGTGCTGCAGTACGGGCAACGGGCTTGCCCACTCTCCGCCAAACCCAGATAAACCTTGGGGTGGCCGCTCCACTGGCTCATGTTCGGGTTGGGGCAGAAAACGCCGCCCTGGCTGTTGAGTTCGCTGGCGCGGAGTTCCACCACCGCACCGCTTTTTTCAGTTTTGCTCATGCTGTGTCCTGTTCAGTGCGGCGCTGACCGACTCAGACGCGGGTCAACCAGCTGGCGTATTTGGGGTTGCGGCCATTGACGATGTCAAAGAAAGCGGCTTGGATTTTCTCAGTGATCGGGCCGCGTGAACCCGTGCCGATTTCAATCCGGTCGAGCTCTCGAATCGGTGTGACTTCTGCGGCCGTGCCAGAGAAAAATGCCTCGTCGGCGATGTAGATTTCATCGCGGGTGATGGCTTTTTCCTTCAGCTCCAGACCGAGGTCTTGGCAGATCGCAAACACCGTGTCGCGGGTGATGCCAGTCAACGCGCCGGCGCTGGAGTTTGGCGAGTAAACCACGCCTTTGCGCACGATGAACAGGTTTTCGCCAGCGCCTTCAGAGGCAAAACCTTGCGGGTCAAGCAGCAGCGCTTCGTCGTAGCCGTCGTCGGTGGCTTCCATGTTGGCCAGAATCGAGTTGGTGTAGTTGCTGACCGCTTTGGCGTGCACCATGGTGACGTTGACGTGGTGGCGCGTGAAGCTCGAGGTCTTGACGCGGATGCCGCGCTTCAAGCCGTCTTCGCCCAGGTAAGCGCCCCACGTCCAGGCCGCGACCATGGCGTGAATGGTGTTGCCTTTGGGGCTGACGCCGAGTTTTTCAGAGCCGATCCAGGTCAACGGGCGAATGTAGCCGCTCTCCAACTTGTTTTCGCGCACCACGGCAAGCTGGGCGTCCATCAGTTCTTGCTGGGTGAAGGGGATCTTCATGCGCAAGATTTTGGCGCTGTTGAAAAAACGCTCGGTGTGCTCTTGGAGCCGAAAAATCGCCGTGCCGCCGTCGGGCATTTTGTAAGCGCGAACCCCTTCAAAGGCACCGCAACCATAGTGCAGGGTGTGGCTCAGCACATGGATTTTGGCGTCGCGCCAGTCGACCATCTGGCCGTCCATCCAGATCTTGCCGTCGCGGTCTTCCATCGAGGGGGCTACTGATGACATGTACTGATCCTTGTTGTCTCAAATGAAAACATAAAGGGTTCAGCAGCTTTCGGCCGTTGTGAACCCAAATTGGGGATTTTAAAGGGCTGGCGGCAGGTTTTTCGGGGTCGGGGCGGAATCGCCAGAATTAGACCCCTGAGTGACGCTGTCAGCGACGCTTTTTTCCGCCGGCCGAATCAAGCTGTGGCTGGCCAGCTTGCCGTTGACAAAAGTGCAATCCACGTGGGAGTCGGAGCCGTCGGTCCAACGGAAAATTTCGGGCTGCGTAGCCTTCGGGCTGCGCAATTCGCCGAGCGCACGGGTCATCGCCAGCACATGCATCAGACTGGCTTTGGGTTTCAGCTTGGCGTTCAGCATGACGGCGCTGTCAACGTAGCCCACCGGCCGAGCCGTGGCGCGTTTCAAGACCTGCATCATGCGCGTGAAGTGCAACAGCATCCACATCACCAACACACTCACAATCACCGCCACGCCAGCCCCGCCTTGGGTCAAGTAAGCCGCGACAAGCAGCGCCACCAGGGCCGCCGGGATCAGGTATTTTTGAAAGTTCATGGGCTTATTTTCGCAGCACCGGCGCAGCGCTTCTTGTGGAGAGTGCGTACGCAGTGCCGTGCAAGCTCACTTGACCAGTTCGCGCATTTTTTTGTGCAAGGCCTTTTCAAGGCGCTGCTCGGCCTGCCAATCCTGATGAATCGCCCGCGTCACCGAAATCGCCATCAGCAACAGCACCCCTGCAAAGGGCAGCGCGAAGACGATGGTGGCGGTCTGCATCGCCTTCAATCCGCCAGCCAGCAACAGGCTGATGGCGATCGCCGCGACCAGCACCCCCCACATGATCTTGACGCGGTTCGGTGGGTTCGGATTGCCGCCGGTGCTCATCATGCCCAGCACCAGTGTGGCCGAGTCGCCCGAAGTCACGAAGAAAACCATCACCAGCAGCGTCGCCACCACCGACATCACGGCGCCCATTGGCAAGGCATTGAACAGTGCGAACATCGCGGTCGACACATCAGCCTTGACGGCTGCAGCCACTGGAACACCCTGGAAAATTTCCACGTACAAAGCTGCGCCGCCAAAAATCGAGAACCAGACAAAACCCACCAACGTGGGCGCCAACACGGTGCCGGCGATGAACTGCCGAATCGTCCGACCACGTGACACGCGCGCAATGAACAAGCCGACAAACGGCGACCAAGAGACCCACCAAGCCCAGTAGAAAACAGTCCAGTCGCCCACCCATGAGTTCTCACGGAACGGCGTCATGCGCAGGCTCATGCGGACAAACTCACTCAGGTAAGCGCCCAGCGTGCTGGTGAAGGTGTCAATGATGGCGATGGTCGGACCAAGCACCAGCACCGCCAACGCCAACAACGCAGCCAAAATCAAATTGCCGGTCGACAGCCATTTGATGCCGCGCTCAACACCACTGACGGCTGACAGCAAAAACAGCAAGGTGGTCACCACGATGATGCCGACCTGAGCGGTCGAGCCGACCGGGATGCCAAACACCGCGAACAAACCACTGTTGATCTGCTGCGCGCCCATGCCCAACGAGGTCGCCACGCCAAACGCGGTGGCAACCACGGCCAGCACATTGAAGGCCGGCGACAGGCGTTGCACGATAGTCCAAGGCAAGGCCTCGGTGACCGAACTGACCAGCGGCGCGGCCTTGCGGCGAAACTGAAAAAAGGCAATCGCCAAGCCGACGACGCCGTAGATCGCCCAAGGGTGCAAGCCCCAATGGAAGAAGGCATAACGCATGGCGACATTGGCCGCTTCGGGCGTGCCCGGGGCGACGCCGGGTGGCGAACTCACATAGTGCGAGACCGGTTCGGCCACGCCCCAAAAAACCAAACCAATGCCCATGCCGGCGGCAAACAGCATGGAAAACCAGGCACCGACCGAGAACTCGGGCTCATCATCCTCGTCGCCCAGCTTGAGGTCGCCGTAGCGGCTGAAAGCCAAAAAGAAGGCCAAGCCAACCAAACCCAGCACCAGCCACAGGTAAAACCAGCCAAAGTTGTGCGTGATGCTGACCTGCAGATCCCCAAAAACGCTGGCCAAACTGGCCGGAGACAACAAACCCCAAAGTACGATAGAAACGATCAGACCGGCCGAGAAAATGATTTGCATAGACACTATCCTCTTAAGTGGAGGAGGATTATCTGCTTATCCCAGGCTGCGCACCAAGGTGAGGGCTTCCTCAATCCGCTCAACCGCGTGGATGGTCAAGCCTTCAAAAGCCTTGTCGTTCTTTTTCGGGGCATTGGCCTTGGGCACAATCGCCACCGTGAAGCCGAGCTTGGCGGCTTCCTTCAGGCGCTCTTGGCCACGCGGCGCCGGCCGCACTTCACCCGCCAGCCCGACCTCACCAAAGGCGATGAAACCTTTCGGCAGTGCCTTGCCGCGCAGGCTGGAGGCGATCGCCAGCATGACCGCCAAGTCAGCCGCCGGTTCGCTGATGCGCACACCGCCGACGGCGTTGACGAAGACGTCTTGGTCCATGCAGGCGACGCCGGCATGGCGGTGCAACACCGCCAGCAACATGGCCAAGCGGTCCCGGTCAAGGCCGACCGACAAGCGCCGCGGGCTCGGGCCACCGCTGTCGACCAAGGCCTGAATTTCAACCAACAAAGGGCGCGTTCCTTCCAGCGTGACCATGACGCAGCTGCCGGGCACGGGTTCGGAATGTTGGCTCAAAAAGATGGCGCTCGGATTGCTGACGCCCTTCAGGCCTTTTTCGGTCATCGCAAAAACGCCGATTTCATTGACTGCGCCAAAGCGGTTTTTGATGGCGCGCACCAGCCGAAAGCTCGAATGCGTGTCGCCTTCAAAGTACAGCACGGTGTCGACCATGTGCTCCAACACACGCGGGCCGGCCAAGGCGCCTTCTTTGGTGACGTGGCCGACCAGCACGATGCAAACGCCGCTGGCTTTGGCCGCGCGCGTCAAGTGCGCAGCGCATTCGCGCACCTGCGCCACCGAGCCGGGGGCCGAGGTGAGTTGGTCTGAATACACTGTCTGAATCGAATCGATGACGGCGATCGTCGGCCGAATGTGGTCCAGCGTGGCGAGGATTTTTTCAAGCTGGATTTCAGCCAGCACTTGCACCTGCGAGCCGTCCAGCCCAAGCCGGCGTGAGCGCAAAGCAATCTGCGCGCCGCTTTCTTCGCCGGTGACGTAGAGCGTCCGTTGACCGGCGCGTTGCAGTGAGTCCAGCGCCTGCAGCAGCAAGGTCGATTTGCCGATGCCGGGGTCGCCGCCAATCAGCACCACACCGCCTTCGACGATGCCGCCACCGAGCACGCGGTCGAGTTCTTCGTGGCCGGTTGGCGTGCGGGCCATGTCAGTGGCGTCGATGTCCGCCAGCGTGGTGACTTCCGACGCTTTGGCCAGTGACTGGAACTGGCTGCTGTAGCGGTTTTTGACCGGCGCGTTGCTTTCGGCGACGGACTCGACCAGCGTGTTCCAGGCATTGCAGTGCGGGCATTTGCCCAGCCACTTGGGGCTGGTGCCGCCGCAGTCGTTGCAGGTGTAAATCGTTTTGTCTTTGGCCATGCCGCTAGTGTAGGCAGCGATTCCAAGGGCAGTCAAAAGTCAGGCGGCCAACTCCGGCCTTTACAAACGCACCGGGTTGTCGACCAGCAACTGCTGTTGCAGCGCCGGCGTGGAGGCCATAGCGGGTATGAAGTCGACCAAGCGTTTGACAAAGTTAAAACGCACGACGCGCACGCCCGCTGCATGCGTTTCCTGCAAGGCCGCGTCGGTGACGTCGCATCGAACGGCGTGTACTTGCGCTCAGTCGCAGACGGGCAGTGCGCGTCAACCGCCACGTCGCCAGGCTGCAACTGCTCGGCCGCCACATGCATCATCCGATTGAGGCCCTTTCATTCCGATTCAATTGCCGCTCTATGCTGGTGCAAGTTTTGCTGGCAGCTTGTATTCAAAGCGCGTATAAACGATTTATATCGTTTAACAGAGTTGCTGCCAATGAACCGAGCGCTCAGCAGCGCACGACACGATGGCGGGACTCATCCTTCTGGATGGGATATTCACCATGACAAGTTCCGTGCTGATGTGGTGGTCGTTGCTTTGCGTGGTGAGCTTGGTCAATGTGTTGGTGTGGACGACTTCAGCGGCCCTTTTGTGGCGTCGATCTTTCTCGTTCTGTCCCGTAGCTTGGGCCGCCATCCGTGTGCAGATCATGCTGTCTGGCGCTTATGTTTTTGGCTGTGCTTACCGCTCAGTGCTGCCGGTTTTCGACATCCAACGCTTGTGCCTGATCGACTCTTGGCTTTCCAGCGCAATTGTGGGTCGCTCCGTGGCGACCATGGCCGAGTTGTGTTTTGTGGCGCAGTTGGCCCTGTTGTCGCGGGGCATCGCGCAGGCTGCCGACCATCGTTTCGGCATACTTGCTTCGAGAGCAGTCGTCCCGATGATTTTTGTGGCCGAAATTTTCTCTTGGTATGCGGTACTGACCACCTCTAATTTGGGCCATGTCATTGAAGAGTCGCTGTGGGGTATTTGCGCTTTGATGTTGGCGGCCAGCTGTGTGCATGCGCTGCCGCGAATCCAGCGCGAGGTGCGTTCTGCGCTTGCCACGTTCAGCGCTTTGGCGGTCCTTTACGCGCTGTACATGTTTGCGGTGGACGTCCCTATGTACTGGTCTCGCTGGACGTTTGACAGCGCTCACGGACACCCCTTTTTAAGCCTGTCGCAAGGACTTTTAGATGCGTCCAGCAGGTGGGTTGTGTCTCACCGATGGGCCGACTGGGAGAGTGAAGTGCTTTGGATGTCGGCGTATTTCAGTGTCGCGGTCTGGATCAGCATCGGCCTGATGCATCTGCCGCATTTAAAAACGCTGGGCTCGCTTTCGACCAGTGATCACCGGTCCCCACCATCGACTCATTGAAGTCGCCGATCTCGACTGACCGATTGAAAGCTCCGTCGATGCTCTGGACTTCCCTGCTGTCATCAAAGCTTCACGCGTTCGACTCAGAATCTTCTTCATCACTGTCATCTCGACGGTTTCACTGGCGCCGTTTTGATGTCCACTTTGTCACTGCAAGATTTTTACGTCAAACACCTTGCGCCGGGTTTGGCCAGTGCCTACATTGCCACCTTGCGGTTGATGTTGCCGATCGCACCGATGTGCGCCAGCCTGGTGTTTGGGCGTCGCAAGTATCTGCAGGACTACGTGGGCTTCATTCGGAAAATGCGCATTCACATCGCTGCACTCGAAGAAGGGCCGGCGCGGCATTACTTCGAAGACGTGTTGGGGCGCGCCAAAGCGGTGCCGGCAGAAATCACCGGTTCCTGCGTGCAGTGCGGCAATTGCTGCATGGACAAGCGTTGCCTGTTTTTGGAACCGATCGCCAACCAACGCTTCCAATGCGGCATTTACCACTCGCCCTTGCGACGGCTCTCCAATTGCGGCTCTTTCCCGTTGAACGCCTACGACATCGCGCGGTACGACTGCCCCAGCTACCAGGTGGTGGAGTTCGTTCGCAAGCCGGCCCTTGGGCGTCATTGAAACGTCATTGATTTGTCGGTCGGTTGACTTAATCACTCGCCACAATCTGCACGATGCCTGTTGGTTTTCATCTCATCATTGCTGCCCAGTTTGTCTCCGCATTGGCCGACAACGCCCTGTTAATCGTCTCGATTGCGCTGCTGTCTGAGCAGGGCTTGCCGGCATGGTGGGCGCCCATGCTGAAGTTTGTTTTCACGATTTCCTACGTGGTGTTGGCGCCCTTTGTTGGCCCTTTGGCCGACGCAGTTCCCAAAGCTCGGCTGATGGCCTGGATGAACGGCGTCAAAATTCTCGCCGTGGCGGCTTTGCTGTTCGGCGTCAACCCGCTGATCGCCTTCTCCATCGCGGGCCTGGGTGCCGCAGCCTATGCGCCGGCCAAATACGGCCTGATCACGGAAATTGTCGGCCCCAAACTGCTGGTCAGGGCCAACAGCTGGGTTGAAACCTCGGTGGTTTGCGCCGCTCTTTTGGGTGCGGTATTGGGCGGTGTGTTGGTCAACGCCAGCGTCATTGAGAGCCTGCATTGGCTGTTGCACGGCATCAGCCTGGGCGGCCTGTCGCCGCTCAACTGCTCTTTGCTGGTGCTGCTGCTGATCTACGGCGTGGCCAGTCTGCTCAATTTGGGCATTCCGCACAGCGGCGCACGCTACCCCGCCAGCACGCTGAACCCGGTGGTCTTGATGCGAGATTTTTGGACCGCCAATCGCCTGCTGTGGCGGGACCTTGAGGGCGGCATGTCTTTGGCGGTGACGACGATTTTTTGGGGTCTGGGTGCGACGCTCCAGTTCGTCGTGTTGAAGTGGTCGGCAGATGTGCTGCAGCTGCCGCTTGAGCAAGCCGCTTACCTGCAAGCTGCTGTCGCCATCGGCATCGTGGCCGGGGCGGTCATGGCCGGCCGCTGGGTGGCGCTGCAGCACGCCCATCGGGTTCTGCCGGCGGGCATTGTGCTGGGCTTGCTGATCGCGCTCATCGCCTATGTACAAGACGTCCGGCTGGCCTTGCCGCTGCTGGCTTGCATAGGCGCTGTCGGCGGCATTTTGGTGGTCCCGCTGAATGCCTTGCTGCAGCACCGCGGCTTTCTCTTGCTGACCGCTGGCCGGTCGGTGGCAGTGCAAGGTTTCAATGAAAATTTAAGCGTGCTGTGCATGCTGGGGGTCTACGCTTCATTGGTTTCAGCCGAGGCGGCCATCGTGCCGCTCATGACCGCCCTCGGTCTGGGCGTCGCCCTGCTGATGGGGCTGCTGACGCAGCGCGGACAACAGCGCGGCGCCAGGGCCAGCGTTTTGCGCTGACCGCTTTGCTTCTTTAGCCCAGCACTCTGGCTTGATCGATCACCTCTTGCAGCGCGTCTTCGAACTTCTGCACGATACGGGTCCAGTCCAATTGAAGCGAGGTTTGCCGGGCCGCGACGCCCATCTGCTTGCGCAGCAAGGCTTGACCCGCCAAGGCCAGCGCAGTAGCCACAAAGCCAGCGGGATCGTTGATTGGCACCAGCCGCCCATTGACACCGTCAACGATCAACTCCGCTGCCGCCGCGCAATTGAAGGCCACCACCGACAAACCGCTGGCCATGGCTTCAGTGGTGACATTGCCAAAAGTCTCGGTCAGACTGGGCATCAGAAAAAGATCGGCTGTTGCGTAGTGTTCAGCCAAGGACTGGCCGCGCAATTGCCCGGCAAAAATAGCCCGCGGACAGCGCGCTTGCAACTCTTGTCGCATCGGGCCGTGGCCGACCAGCACCAAGCGGGCCCGTGGATGGTGCGCTTCAATCGCCTCGAATGCCTTCATCAGCAAGGCCAAATTTTTCTCTTGGGCCAGCCGTCCAACGCACAAAACCGCCAGCTCGCCAGGCTCCAAGCCCCATTGCCCGCGCAATGCTTCGCTGCGGTTTGCCGGGTCATAGGCGATGGTGTCAACCCCCCGGCTGACCACTTTCAGCCGCTGAAATCCGGCGCCGGCCAGCGAAGTTCGCAAGGCTTCGGTCGGCACCATGGTGCAGTGCGCGTGGTTGTGGAATTTTTTGAGATAAGCCATGATCGGCTTGTACAAAAAACCGACCCCATAGTGGGTGCTGTAGCTCTGAAAATTGGTTCGGTAATCGGTTGAAATCGGCAGCTTCAAATACAGCGCTGCGCGCAAGGCCGACCATCCCAGCGGGCCTTCCGTGGCGATGTGGACCACATCGGGGCGCTTGAGTTGCCAGAGACGAATCAAGGCGCTTTTAGACGGCACGCCCATGCGCAATTCAGGGTAGCGCGGGATCGGAAAACCACGCATCAAAACCTCTTGGTAGCCGGCCAGTTGCTCGTCCTGACAGGCCGCATCGGTACCGCCTTGTCGCAAGCGGATCAACTGAACCGCGTGGTTGGCCGTGCGCAAGCCATCGACCACTTTGGCCAGTGTCACGGCCACCCCATTCACCTCGGGCGGGTAAGTTTCCGAGACCACCGCAATTCGCAGGGATCGGCGGATTGCCGGGAAATTATCAACCTGCAAAAGGTGATCGTAGTCATTGGTCATTTCAAGATCATGACGCCGCTTCGTAACAAATTTGTGACAACTCGGTTCTTTGAATTGAAACTCTTGCGTCACGAAACTTTCATATTGAGCGACTAAATTGACGTTGTCAGCTGTCTCAGTCAGGGCACATTGCCCCTCCCCGAAACTTTGTGAGGTCCACGTGAACGATTTTTTTCAACAGTTAAAGACCCAGCGCTGGGATGACCATCGCTATTACCACCACAGCCGGATCAACCAGAGCCTGCATTTGATCAGTGCCATCAGCTTTGTGACTGCCTATGCGCTGCTGTTTGTCAATCCTGCTTGGTCGGCGCTTTTGGCGTGGTTGGTCTCGATGTCCAGCCGCCAAGCAGGTCATTTCTTTTTTGAACCCCGCGGCTACGACGACGTCAACCAAGCCACCGACGCGCACAAAGAAGACATCAAAATTGGCTACAACATCCGCCGCAAAGTGGTGTTGTTGGCCATCTGGGCCGTGGTGCCGTTGGTGTTGTGGCTGCAACCCTCGCTGTTCGGCCAGATTGCGCCCGCCAACGGGGCTGTCGAATTCATCAACGATGTCGGCTTGGCTTGGTTGGCACTCGGGGTCGCTGGTTTGGTGTTTCGGGTCTTGCAGCTGTGGGTTCAGCAAGACTTGTGGACTGGCGTGGTCTGGGCTTTCAAGATCATCACCGACCCGTTCCACGACATCATGCTGTATCACAAAGCGCCTTTGGCTTTGCTGCGCGGCGAGTTGATCGACCCGATGACGCATGTGAACCACAAGTGACGCCGAACAGCGTCAGACCCCGCCAGGGGCCTGACGCTGTGGTGCTCAGCGTGGCTGGAGCAACATCTCCCTGAAAATCCCTTTGCGTATGGTTTGGTTGGTTTGCGCAGGGCCACTCCACCAGCCATCTTGTTGCATGGCTTGCGCGGCCGCTGTGAAGCGGCCAACAACCTCCTCAAATTCAACATCCCCATAGTTCAAACTGAAAATGAGACGGCCACTGCCCACCCAGCTCAAGGCCAGCCCATGTGCGCGCAGGTAAAACTGCAGCATCCAGTTGTAGCGCGACGGTTGGGTGTAGAGCACCGTCCAGACCGTCGACATGTTGGCCACCCGGACTGGCAAACCCTGCTGCTCAAGCCGGCTGTTGAGCTGCTGGGCCCGACCGTCCCAACGCGCATCGATGCCGTCGTACAACTTCGCCACGGCAGGCGTTTCCAGCGCATCCAGGAAAGCTTTCATGGCGCCCATCACATACGGGTGCGCATTGAAAGTGCCGCGGGCAAAGCAAATGTCGCCGGGCCGCTCTTCGCGGTAGCGTTTCATCAGCGCCGCCTTGCCGCAAACCACACCGACTGGCAGACCGCCGCCCAAGGTCTTGCCGTAAGTCACCATGTCGGCCTGCACGCCGAAGTAGGCTTGCGCGCCGCCCTGAGCCAAGCGAAAGCCAAGAAACACCTCGTCAAAAATCAGCACGATCCCGCGCTCGGTGCAAACCGCCCGCAGTTTTTTCAACCAGTCGGTGTAGGCCGCCCGGTCGTAGGCGACGCGGCGGCTGCTGTCGACCAAGGACGAGTCGCCGGGAGCGGCTGCATTCGGATGCAAAGCCTGCAGCGGGTTGACCAGCACACAAGCGATGTCTTTGCGCGTGCGCAACACGTGCAGCGTGCGCTCGTCCATTTCCTTCAGGGTGTGGGTCTCGCGCGGCGGCAGCGGATTGCCGGGGCCGGGTTGCACGTCTTCCCACCAACCGTGGTACGAACCGCTGAAGCGCACCAAGTGGCTGCGTTTGGTGTGGTAGCGGGCCAAGCGAACGGCTTGCATCACGGCTTCGGTGCCGGACATGTGAAAAGACACCTCGTCGAGGCCCGAAATTTTCTTCAGCCGGGTGACGTTTTCCAGCACGCACGGGTGATACGCCCCAAGCACCGGCCCCAGGTCTTGCGCCAACTGCTGACCGGCTTCAATGCTGGCCTTGTAGAAGTCATAACCCAGCAGGTTCACGCCGTAAGAGCCGGTCAGGTCATAAAAAACATTGCCATCCAGGTCGGTCACGGTGACGCCTTGCGAGGCTTTCAAAAAACTCCCGCTCTTGATGTGCTGGCTCAAGTAATCGCTGTATTGATAAGGCACGCGGTAGCGGCCGGTGAACTGCATGTCCGAAATGATCGCCCGGGCGCTGACCGTCATGGCGACGCTTTGCGGAAAGCGCTCGGTGTACAGCGCCGCCAATTTGGCAAAGCCGTCGCGCCGTCGCTGCACGACAGCGCTGTCGGCATGGTCCGAGTTGAAGAAAGTCGCCTCGTCATAGGCATAACCCGGCAACAGCCCGGCGATGCGTTTGGCAATGCGCGAATGACCCGCCAAGGATCGGTGCTTGGCACGGGAGAGTTCAAGTCGTCGCTTGGCTTTGGGCAACACCCAAGCCAGAACGCCAAGAGCCAATAAAGGGAGAGCCAGACTGTCGTCCATAAATTCCTCGTTTTAAAACTCCACAACCCTATCCACCTTTTTTGACAAGATTATGAAAATTGATTTTTTTCGGCGCTTCTTTCTTCAAGAAGACATCAACTTCCTGCTCACCAACCGGGTGCCGCGGATCTGTTTGACACGCTGCATGGGCTGGTTCAGCCAACTGCCCAGCCCGCTGCTGGCCCGTCTGTCCATCCGCGTCTGGCGGCTCTTTACCGAACTGGATTTAAGTGACGCCAAAAAGCAAAAATTCGACAGCCTGCATGACTGTTTCACGCGGGAGCTCCAACCCGGCGCCCGACAGATCGAGCCAGACCCGACGGTCATGAGCAGCCCCTGCGACGCCATCGTTGGCGCCTGTGGCCGGGTTGTCGATGGCTTGGTGCTGCAAGCCAAGGGCTTCCCGTATTCGATCGCCGAGCTGTTTGGCCCGAGCCAAGACACCAGCGCGTTCAACGACGGCAGTTTCATCACCCTGCGCTTGACATCGGGCATGTACCACCGCTTTCATGCGCCGCACAACATGACCGTCGAGCACGTGACCTACATCAGCGGGGACACCTGGAATGTCAACCCGATTGCGCTGAAACGCGTGGAGCGCCTGTTTTGTCGGAATGAGCGCGCGGTGCTGCGGGCGCGCTTGACAGCCAACGGTCAGCCGATTGCCTTGGTGCCGGTGGCGGCCATTTTGGTGGCCAGCATGCGCCTGCATTTTTTGAATATTTTGCTGCATCTGCGCTACCGCGGGGCGAACGAAATTGCGTGCGCCGCCGCTTGCGTCAAAGGGCAAGAACTGGGCTGGTTCGAGCACGGCTCGACGATCCTGGTTTTCGTTCCGAAGGGCTTTGAGTTGTGCCGAGGCATTGCAACCGGTCAGCAGATTCGTATGGGCCAAGCGCTGCTGCAGATGCCGAAACCGCTGCCCACTTGATGTCACTGTTTTGACGCACGAACGTCATCACCCAGACACGCCAGACGCCCAAGATTGAGTTTCAAACAGCCCCTCAATTTCTGGAGTGACTCATGAAAATCAGCGTGTTTGGTGCCGGCTATGTCGGTTTGGTGACTGCGGCTTGTTTGTCCGAAATGGGCAACAGCGTGGTTTGCGTTGACGTCGATGCCGACCGAGTGGCTGCGTTGCAGCAAGGCATTTCACCGATCCATGAGCTCGGTCTGGACGCGCTCTTGCAACGCAACAGCGCCGCAGGCCGGTTGAGCTTCACCACCGACGCGGCGGCGGCAGTGGCGCACGGCACGCTCTTGTTCATCGCGGTCGGCACGCCCGCCGCCGCCGATGGCTCGGCTGACCTGCAACACGTGATGCGCGTGGCGCAAACCATGGGTGAGCAGATGCACGACTACAAGGTGGTGGTGAACAAAAGCACGGTCCCGGTCGGCACGGCAGAGATGGTGCGCAAAACGATTGCCAACGCCTTGCGCCAACGCGCTTCGGTACTGCCTTATGCCGTGGTCTCGAACCCAGAGTTTTTGAAAGAAGGCGTGGCGATTGACGACTTCATGCGGCCAGACCGCGTCATCGTCGGCTGCGACAACGAACAAGCCGCGCTGCTCATGCGTGCGGTCTATTCACCGTTTTTGCGCAACCGAGATCGGCTGATCATGATGGACGTGCGCAGTGCCGAGCTGACCAAATACGTCGCCAATGCGATGCTCGCCACCCGCATCAGCTTCATGAACGAGATGGCCTTGTTGGCCGAGAAAGTCGGCGCCGACATTGAAAACGTGCGCGTCGGCATCGGCAGCGATTCCCGCATCGGCACGCATTTTCTGTACGCCGGCTGCGGCTGGGGCGGCTCCTGTTTCCCCAAAGATGTGCGGGCTTTGGCGCACATCGCCGACGCCGCGGGCGCCGAGTTGAGCATGCTGAAAGCGACGCAAGCCATCAACGACCGGCAACGCGGACTGCTGGGCCGGCGGGTCGTGGCGCGCTTTGGTCAAGACCTGAGCGGTCTGCAGTTTGCAGTCTGGGGACTGGCCTTCAAACCCGGCACCGACGACATGCGCGAAGCGCCCAGTGTGGACTTGATCGACGAGTTGCTGCGGCGGGGCGCGCGCGTCAAAGCCTTCGACCCGGTGGCGATGCAACGGGCGGCGGAAATCTGGGGCGAGCAGCCTGGTTTTGAGCTCTGCAAAGAACCCCTCGCTGCAGCTAACGGCTCGGACGCGCTGATCGTCGTCACCGAGTGGCGCGAGTTTCGCAGCCCCGATTTTGCCGAACTCACCCAGTTGTTGAAGCAAGCCGTCGTCATCGACGGCCGCAACTTGTACGAGCCAAGCGCGATGGCGGCATTGGGCTTTGAGTACACTGGCATCGGCCGTGCAGCCGGCACCGCCGCCTTTGACTTCGAACAACCCGACTTGAAGACACTGACGTCACTGGCCGCTTAGCGGGTGCGGCGATGGCATTCCAGCTGCTAGCTGCAAATTTGCCCACGCCGCTTTCTTGGGCCGTCGGCACATCCGGCAGCACCGGGGCGAGAGGTTTTTTCGCACCGCCTTGTTACAAATTCACCTACAAGCCTCAATCCGATGCAAACGGGACGCGAGACCCCAATGCGCACATGAGCTCGTAACTCACGGTGCCGGCTGCATGGGCGACTTCGTCAATTGACAGCACGGCGCCATTGCCAGCGTTGCCCCACAAGGTCACCTCAGTGCCGATGCTGGCGTTGGGCACAGGTGTGAGGTCGACCGTCAGCATGTCCATGCTGACGCGGCCCACCACTTGGGTGCGCACGCCAGACACCAGCACCGGCGTGCCGGTCTGGCAGTGTCGCGGGTAGCCGTCGGCATAACCGCAAGCCACCACCCCGATGCGCATGGCCCGATCGGCCTTGAAGACTGAGCCGTAGCCGACGCTGTCGCCAGCCGCCAACTGCTGCACGCCGATCAGCCGCGCACTCAGGGTCAGGGTCGGCCGCAAGCCCCAGTCGGCGGCGCTGTGCTGCGGAAAATCTGCCGCGCTGCCGTACACGCCAATGCCGGGCCGGACCCAGTCCGAGCGCTCGGCCAGCGCGCCGCCGTGCCGCAACATGGCGGCACTGTTGCTCAACGAGCGTTCACCCGGCAAGTCGTGCGTGACGGCGGCAAAGGTTTGCAGCTGCGCGGCAACGCCAATCGGCCCGTCGGCGTCACTGAAATGCGTCATCAGTGAAATGTCGTCGACTTGCGGCAAGGCGTTCAGGCGCGTCCAGGCGGCCCGAAATCGCTCGGGCGCCAAGCCAAGACGGTTCATGCCCGAGTTCATTTTGAGAAATACGCGGTGCGGCAGCTGCGTTTTATGGGCCGCCAACATGTCGATTTGGTCTTGGCAATGCACCACATGCCAGAGGCCTAAACGCGAACACAGCTCGAGGTCGCGGGCTTCAAAAATACCTTCCAGCAACAAAATGGGGCCACGCCAATCCAGCGTCCGCAAGCGCTGGGCTTCGCTCAAGTCGAGCACGGCAAAACCATCAGTGCTGCGCAGGCCTTCAAAGGCCCGCTCAATGCCGTGGCCGTAAGCATTGGCTTTGACAATCGCCCAAAGCCGCGCGTCCCCGGCTGCGGCCCGCATACGGACCAGGTTGTGGCGCAAGGCATCGGTGTGAACGGTCGCAAGTATCGGGCGGGGCATGGTGGCGGGCTCAAGGTAAACCCATGGGCGAAGGCCCGGGCAACTGTCGGAGAAACATCTGCCTTCATTTTGGCATTGACCCGCGTGCTATAAACCGTCATTCCTATGGAGACACGCCATTTTTTTTGCTGCTGCCCCCCGGCCTGACTTGGCCCAAAAAGTGCCTGCTGTTATTTTATGAAGCGCGGTTTTTACACGATCATGGCGGCGCAGTTTTTCAGCTCACTGGCTGACAACGCACTGTTTGTGGTGGCCGTTGAGTTGCTCCGCACCAGTGGCGCACCGAAATGGCAGCCGGCCGCGCTGGTGCCCATGTTCGCGCTGTTTTATGTGATCTTGGCACCGTTTGTCGGGGCGCTGGCAGACGCCCGCCCCAAGGGTCAGATCATGCTCATGAGCAACACCATCAAGGTGATGGGCTGCTTGATGATGCTGTTCGGCTCGCATCCGCTGATGGCTTACGCCATCGTCGGCTTGGGTGCAGCGGCCTACTCGCCGGCCAAATACGGCATCTTGACCGAGCTGCTGCCGGCCTCGCAACTGGTCAAAGCCAATGGCTGGATCGAGGGCCTGACCATCGCCTCGATCATCTTGGGGGTGCTGCTAGGCGGTCAATTGGTCGGTGTGGTCGTCTCAAACAGTTTGTTGTCAATCAACTTCCCGCTGATTGACACCGGTGTGGACACGCCCGCGGAAGCCGCCATCAGCAGCCTGATCCTGGTTTACATCTTGGCCGCTTGGTTCAACACGCGCATTCCCCACACCGGCGTTGAAATGCGCCCCATGCCGCGCAACAAACTGCACTTATTGCCCGATTTTTGGCACTGCAACGTCGCCTTGTGGCGCGACAAATTGGGTCAAATTTCCCTCGCCACGACCACGCTGTTTTGGGGCGTGTCCGGCAACCTGCGTTACATCGTTTTGGCCTGGAGCGCAGCCGCGCTGGGCTACAGCACCACGCAAGCCTCCTCGTTGGTCGGCGTGGTGGCCATTGGGACGGCCATTGGTGCGGTGCTGGCGTCCATGCGCATGCGGCTTGACCAAGCCACCAGCGTCTTGCCGCTCGGCATTTGCATGGGTTTGTTGGTGATCCTGATGAACTTCATCACCAACGTTTGGCTGGCGGCTCCCTTTTTGATTTTGCTCGGCGGTCTTGGCGGCTTTTTGGTGGTTCCGATGAATGCGCTGCTGCAACACCGCGGCCACAACCTGATGGGTGCGGGCCGCTCGATCGCGGTGCAAAACTTCAACGAGCAAGCCTGTATTTTGGCGCTGGGCGCAGGCTACAGCTTGTCGACCGGCCTCGGCCTGTCGGCTTTTACCGCGATCACCGGTTTTGGCATCCTTGTGGCGGGTTTCATGTGGCTGATTCAGCGCTGGCACCAACGCAACTGCATCCAGTACAAAGACCAGGTTGAAGACTTGCTTCGGCTCTCCCGCAGTGACAAGTCGCACTAGCCCGCTGGCCGTGCAGGCAGCCAAGTCGAGCGCAGCCCTGGCGGTGGGCGCCCTGGTCATCAACGCCATGGTTTGGGGTGTTTCGTGGTGGCCTTTTCGCGAGATGCAGAGCCACGGCCTGCATCCGCTGTGGTCCACCGCGCTGATTTATGTGCTGGCGACCGTCGCCGTGCTGGCGTGGAAGCCCGGTGCCTGGCGCGTCATGGTGAAGCACCGCGGTCTGCTGGTTTTAATGGCCGCCTCAGGGCTGACCAACGTCGGCTTCAACTGGGCCGTGACGGTCGGCGACGTGGTCCGCGTGGTGCTGCTTTTTTACCTGATGCCCGCCTGGTCGGTGCTGATGGCTTGGGCCATGCTCGGCGAAAAACCGACGCTGCCCTCGCTTTTGCGGCTGCTGCTGGCGCTGGCCGGGGTGCTGATTATGCTGAAGTCACCGACTTCGCCATGGCCTTTGCCAAGCAGCCTGGCCGACTGGTTGGCCTTGGCTGGCGGCCTGTGTTTTGCACTGACCAATGTGCTGCTGCGCAAACACGGCAACACGCCCAGTGAGTCGCGCATGCTGGCCATGTTTGGCGGCGGCGCACTGATGGCCGTCTCTGCAGCGCTGCTGGGCATGGGCGCAGGCATTGTGCCGGCACCGGCATTTGCGATGGCCGGTGTGCCGGTGGCCATCGGTCTTTGCCTGGCTTTCATAGCCAGCAATCTGGCGCTGCAATACGGCGCTGCCCGGCTCGCCGCCAGTACCACGGCCTTGGTCATGCTCACAGAACTGTTGTTTGCGAGTGTCTCGTCGGCTTGGCTGGATGCCGCCGAGTTCAACACCAGAACCTTGCTCGGCGGCGGTTTGATCGTGCTGGCCGCCTTGTTCTCGGCGCTGGCACCTGCAGCGGCCGAGCCCGATCAGTCGCGTTTGTCTTGAGCGGCGTTGAGCCGATTAGCCGGTCAGCGCCTCATCGAGCACTTCAACCCAATGGCGCACCGGCGTGGCGGTGCCGCTTTGCAAGTGCGTGATGCAACCGATGTTGGCCGAGACGATGGTGTCGGGCTTCATCTCCGACAAATTCTCCAGCTTGCGATCCCGCAGCGCGTAAGCGATTTCTGGCTTGAGCACCGAATAAGTACCCGCCGAACCGCAGCAAAGGTGCGCTTCGCAACGCGCCACATTGACCTTGAAGCCCAGCGCGCCCAAGTGCTTTTCAACCCCGCCGCGCAGTTGCTGGCCGTGTTGCAAGGTGCAAGGCGGGTGGAAGGTGAGCTGTTGAGATTCGCTTTGACCAGCGGCTTTTTCAGGGCGAATCAACTTTTTCAGCTGTGGCACCAAGTCAGGCAACAGCTCGCTCAAGTCGCGCGTGAGTTCGCTGATGCGTGCGGCCTTGGCGGCATAGGCCGGCTCGTCTTTGAACAGATGGCCGTAGTCTTTGACCATGACGCCGCAGCCTGAGGCGTTCATCACCAAGGCTTCGACACCGCTTTCTACGTGCGGCCACCAAGCGTCAATATTGCGACGCATCTCGGCTTTGCCGCCGTCATGGTCGTTCAGGTGAAACTTGACCGCGCCGCAGCAACCGGCCTTGCGGGCCAGCACCACTTCGATACCGGCGGCGTCCAACACACGGGCGGTGGCGCTGTTGATGTTGGGCTGCATGGCGGGCTGCACGCAACCGGCCAGCATGAGCATCTTGCGGGCGTGCTTTTGCTTTGGCCAAGTCCCAGCTGCATGCGCTACGGGCACCTTGTTTTTGAGCGCCTCGGGCAGCAGCCCACGGACCGCTTGACCGAGCTTCATGGCCGGGCCAAACAGCGGCGAAGGCAAGCCTTCTTTCAGCGCCCAACGCAGGGCTTTTTCAGCGGCGGGGCGCGCCACGCGTTCATCGACCAGCTTGCGGCCGATGTCGATCAAATGACCGTAGTCGACACCGCTGGGGCAGGTGGTTTCGCAGTTGCGGCAAGTCAGGCAGCGGTCTAAGTGCAACTGGGTTTTGCGCGTCGGCAGGTCGCCTTCGAGCACTTGTTTGATGAGGTAAATTCGGCCCCGCGGGCCGTCCAGTTCGTCACCCAGCAGTTGGTAGGTGGGGCACGTGGCGGTGCAAAAACCGCAGTGCACGCATTTGCGCAAAATGGCTTCGGCAGCCAGGCCATCTGCGGTGCCTTGAAATTCTGGGGCGAGATTGGTTTGCATAGCGGACTTTGTGGAAACGTGATCAGTTCGTTGGCGGCGTCAGCCAGGTGACACCGCATGATTTGAAAGCGGCCGGACACCTCAAGCGGCTGCCAGACGACCCGTGTTGAAGACGCCGGCCGGGTCAAACTGCTTTTGCAATTCGCGCTGAATGCGTTGCTGCACCATGTTGAGGGGGCTGAAAGCGCCGACGGCTTTGTCCGCGGCAGCACGCCCGGCGGAGGCGCGAAACAGCGTCGCATGGCCGCCGGCTTTTTGAGCCGCGTTGCGCAGCAGTGCCGCCGCGTGGGCCGGCGCCCAGACCCAGCGCAAGCCGCCATGCCATTCGATCAAAGGTGACGAAACCACCTCTGGCAAAGCCAACGCCGGCGTGGTTTGAGGCACGCTCAGACGCCACAAGCACAGGTCATTGGGGTTCGCGGCGGTCATGGCGGCCGGTGGTGCTGCAAAAAACGGCAAGGTCTGCTCACGGCAAGCGTCCCAGTCGGCACTGGCTTGCGCCGGGTCCATGCGCAGCACCTCGCCGCCCAATGCCGCGACGTCTGCCGACATGCGCGGACAGGCCGCGTCGACCGCCGCCACCGCCCCGCGCAAGCGCACAAACAACGTCTCGCGTGGCGGCTGCGCGCTGCTGTCGTGAACCCAGCAACTGGCGTTCAGCGGCAGCGGCTGTGCACCCCACGCGTTGAGCAAATCGAGCGCTTGTTGCTGCGACACGCCGGCGCACATCAGCGTGGCTTCGGCCGGCGCTATCGGCAAGACTTTCAGCGAGACCTCCAACAACACGCCGAGCGTGCCGAGCGAGCCGGCCATCAACCGTGAGACGTCGTAGCCGGCGACATTCTTCATGACTTGACCACCAAAGGTCAAAATTTCACCTTGTCCGTTGATGATCTTCACGCCCAACATGTAGTCGCGCACACCGCCAACGCTGGCCCGGGCCGGACCGCTCAGGCCGCTGGCGACCATGCCGCCAACGGTGGCGTCAGGCCCAAAGTGCGGCGGCTCAAACGGCAGGCACTGGCCTTGGCTGGCCAGCAAAGCTTCGAGTTCAGCCAACGGCGTGCCGGCCCGGGCGGTGACCACCAACTCGCTCGGCTCGTAGCTGACCACGCCGCGGTAGGCCGACACATCCAGCGCTTCGCCGCTCAGCGTTTCAGCGTAAAAATCTTTGCTGCCGCCAGCTCGAAGGCGCAAGCATGTGCTGGTTTTGGCCGCTTCGCGGATGCGTTCCGCCAGTCGCTCGGGCAGGGTGTCTATGGATGTGGGCATGGTGTCTGTCGTCTGTTCAGCTGTCAGCGGCGGTGAAAATGAAAATTCAGCGACCTGAATTGTCGCGCTCCAATGGTAAGCGGCTCACAGCGCTCAGTCCTTTGATTTTTTTGAACAGCGCTTGTGTGCTTTTTTGTGGCGTGCTTGTTGGGTTTTCAGTCGCGGTAAAAATTCACCGGCAAACCCGGCACCGCAACGCGCATGGCGAACACACAGCCCGAGCCAGGAAAAGCCCGCAATTCGGCATCCGAGCGATTTTTTCTGGCACTGGTGACGTACAGCGTTTGCAGGTCATCGCCGCCAAAGCAGGGCATGGTCGGGCACAACGCCGGCAGCGGCCAGTCGGCCAGCGTCTCGCCGTTGGGCGACAGCTGCAGCAGGCGTCCGCCCTCAAACATGGCGACCCAGTAATGCCCCTGAGCGTCGACGGCTGCGCCATCGGGTCGGCCGCCATAAGCTTCGATCTGCTGGCCATGCGCGCCCTGGTCGGCCATGCCGGCTTGCCAGCCCGCCGGTTTGCCCGGCCAGCCCGCCGGTTTGCCCGGCCAGCTGGCGAAGACGCGCGGCCGCGTCAAGGTGTTCTCTTCGGCGTTCCAATCCCAAGCGCGGATGGTGTGCGTGGGCGTGTCGGCCCAGTACAAAGTGCGTGCGTCAGGCGACCAAGCCAGGCCGTTGCCGGTGGTTGCACCGCCGACTTGGCTGTCCAACTGCGGCGTCACGTCCCGGCCGTCGAGTGACCACAGCTGCGCGTTGGCCGCCGTGCGCGTTTCGTCAATCGTGCCGCTCCAAAAGCGGCCTGCGGGATCGGCTTTGCCGTCGTTGAAGCGCATCACGGCCGTGTCATACGGCGCAACCTCAATGCACTCCAACGCACCGCCCCATTGACGCGCCCGGTAGACACCGCTGCGCAGCGCCACCACCAAACCGCCAGACGCAGCCGGCGCCATACAACCCGGCTCCGAGGGCATGGCCCAGCTTTGCTGCATACCGCTCGCAACATGCAGCCGATGCAGCTGCCGACCCGGAATGTCCAGCCAGTACAGCCGGCCTTCGGTCGGATGCCAAAACGGCGACTCACCGAGTTGATCGGGTGTGTTGGTGACGGTTTGCCAGGTCATGAAGCTTTTTGATAGGGTGAATGGTGAACTGAAGAGCCCAAGTAAGTGCCAAAACAAGCATCGAAGGTGGTTTTTAGCTAGCCGGTCAGTCCTTCGCCACGACGGTGTCGTACAGCCCGTAATGGGTCAATCCTATGTGGCTTTCGATGCCGGTGTAACGCAATGATGCG
>JBBAPN010000022.1:0-4740 GCA_040400815.1 Polaromonas sp.
GATTCCCTCTACCCGCTCCACTTCTGTAAGTGGTTGATTCATATCAGGAAAATAATTTCTGATCGCATAAAAAATTAAACATTTGTCCAAACATCGACCAGATTGGGCAGTGTCTGGCGCGACGCACTCCATTCGGAGTAAAGGAGGATCCGGCGATGCTGAAGCTCCCCACAAACAATACAGCTTCGATAACAGTTTCGGCTGCATTCAACTTATCGCAGCTGTGTGGCACTCAACCACCGTGTCAAGAAGATGTAAAAATTAGGCATCTATTCATGAGCTTCGTTGCAAAATAAATCTCTTTCAGCCGCACGCCCAACTGTCACCCGCTTAACACAAAAAGTTCATACAATTTTCCGGCTAAGGAACGTATTCATGTATTTTCCTCACCCATCCTGCAGCGAACTTCCAGCGCCCATCCAGCCATCCAGCCATGTCTCTTGAAAATTTAATCGCCATGTTGGGCAAACAAAAGTTGGTGGATGGCATGGTTCACAGCCAAAAAATGCACAAGCACGAAGTGGTTCAATCCCTGTTGCAAAAGCAACACGATGCCGAACTGCACAACTTCATCGCCAAACAAAGTTCAACCGAGCTCGGCGGCTACCTTGACTCCCTGCCTTTGGAAGACGCCCAAAAACTTTGGTCGAAGCTGCCGTCAGAGCGTGAAAACGACGTTTTGTGGGAAATCTCTGACCAAAGGCGCGCAGAAGTTGCGGGCGATCGCCAGCCCGATTTTGCTGAAAGCAAGATCAATGTTTATGAATTGATTGACGGTCGTCTTCGCAATATTCCGATGACCGGCCGCAAGGAGTTGGCTGGCGCAAAACCAGTGTGGGTCGATCTGATCAACTCGTCCAAAGCTGAGCGCCTGTTTGTCGGCTCGCATTTTGGTCTCGAACTGCCCGACCCGATTGAGGCCACTGACCTCGAAGTGAGTGCGCGTTTTCATGTCGAAGAAAACGACGACATTCACCTGCACTCGAACTTTCTGCATGACCGCGAAGGCAATTCCAGAAGCGTGCCGGTGGCCTTCATTTTGCACGGCGGTATTCTTTTTTCCTTGCGCAACGAGGAGTTACCGGTTTTCAGGCTGCAGCGCCGCCGCGCCCTGACCCAGCCGGGTTACGTCTCCGACTGCGTTGATTTGTTGCTGGATTTGTATGGAGCCGACGTGGAGGTCTCAGCCGATTCGCTGGAGAACATTTACGCCAAGCTCGGGGTTGTCGGGCGGCATGTCTTGAGCGAGGCCATCACCGACCAACAAGCCGCTGGAATTCTGGCCGACATTGCAGAAGAAGAAGATCAGAACGGCCGTATTCGCAGCAATATTTTGGACACGCAACGGGCCTTTAGTTTTTTAATGCGCGGCCGTTTGCTAACGCCAGATCAAGTGGCCGACTCCAAGCAAATTTTGCGGAACATTGAATCGTTGAACAGTCACACGGCTTTTTTGTTCGACAAGATTAACTTTTTGATGGACGCCACCATCGGCTTCATCAATATCAACCAGAACAAACGAGTGAACCAGTTGACGGTGTTCAGTGTGGTCTTCATGCCCATCAACATTTTGGCTGGTATGGGCGGGATGTCCGAGTTTTCGATGATGACGCAAGGAATTGGCTGGCCGCTGGCCTATGGCGGGTTCATTGTCGGGTCAGCCGTGATCGGCATCGTCACGTACTTGCTGCTCAAGCACTTTGAAAAGCGCCGCCTGAAAAAAACCAGCTACCAAAAGGGTTGACCGGCTGGCCATGGCTTAGGTTTTTAAGGTTCAGGCCTTGTCGGTTTTTTCGACTGTTTGGGCTGCCTTCCGTCCTCTGCCAACTCAGACTCACGCTGTATGCCGAGCAGCTTTTTGGTGAGTTGTTCCAGCGGTCCGCCGACCAACAAGACCAGCAGCATGGCGGCCAACGCGCAAGCTCCCAGCACAAAAAATCCCGAACCAAAAGTAGCGCCCAAAATAGCGCAAGCCCAGAGACTGGCGGCGGTCGTCAGGCCATGGATGGTGGGCGAATTGGCGTGGTGCATGATCACCCCAGCGCCCAAGAAACCAATGCCGGTGATCAGGCCTTGCAAAACACGGCTCGACGATTGCACATCAGCCCCCGGAAAACTGCCAATCAGGAGCATCAACAGTGCAGCCCCCAAAGCCACCAAGGAATGCGTGCGAATGCCAGCTGATTTGTGGTGCAACCAACGGTTCAGCCCCAGAACGATGCCAGCCAGCAAGGCCAAGCCGAGCTTGAGCAAGATGTCAGGGACTGTGTTCAGCGGGTCTGGCGTCATGATCTGACCCGGGTTCAAGCCTGGACGAAGCCGGGCAAATAGCTGGCGTGCGGGTGCCTGGCCATCTCCAGCGCCAAGGCCACGGCCACGGCATCAGTCATTGATTGCTGCAACTGCTGCTTTTTGATTTTCGGGCGAAAGTAATCGGCCCATAAAAACTCACTGAACGGCGTCACATCTTTGGCAAACGCGCCGGCCTTGCGGGCCAGACCGGCCAGGCTGCGGTAGGGATCATCTTTGAGCTCAGAGACACGGGTGGGCAGCTGCTGAAAAGCAATCCGCTTGCCGGTTTCGCTGTAGGGATGAGCCCACTGATGAAACTCCATGACGCGCCAAAAGGTGTCCACATCCAGCCAAGACAAATCCTTCAACACTGTCAAAAACACCGCCTCCTGGCCTTCTTCGTGCAAGGCCATTCCCAAATGGTGGTGGTCGACGATGTAATAACGACCTTCTGGGCCGATGACGCTGGGAAACCAATGCTGAGCGATCAAAGCTTTGCGCATTTTTTGCGACAGCCCCTGCCATTCAGCCCGCTTTTGGCTGACCTCTGCGCAGCCAATCGCCCCTTGCGTTGGCATCAGCTCGGTTAATTTGGCTTGAATCGTGTGGTGATGTAAGGGTCTCATGGAAGGCCTGTTGCAGGGCTTGTGGGGCCAGGTACTGACACAAAAAGAAAGCCCGGCGAACCAGCGCTGGGCCTGTTCGTCGGGCTTGACGGCGGACACGAGGTCCATGCCGTTGACTTGCACTGTGGGGAGATAGAAGTCCCTCAATGCAATGGTGCCAAAAGATTGTCACCATGTTTCGCCGGGACCGCTTTATCTGAACGCCCTTGAGGCACAGACTGGCTACTGCCGACTTGCACCTGATTGCTCAGGCATTTGCAGTCTAGACCTGCTGAACACAAAATACAAGTTCAAAAAGAAAAAAATCAATCCAGCGGCACGCCAACAATCGCCTTCACCAACCACCGGTCATTGCTGACACCTGTGGCTTTGCCCAAACCTATGTTGTAGTCCCAACGTTTGTAAACAAAATCTGTCACCAAAAAAGTGCTGTTGGTGCGGATGGGCGAGTCAAGCTGCTGCCGCAGGGTGCCTAAAAAGGCATAGTTTTCAATCCCCACCTGAACCTCTGCAGCACCCGACATGGGCAGTCGGTAGGCGATCTTGGTGTCGAGCTCCGAGTTCGTGCCGAGCATCGGCCGGCTTCGCAAAGCGCGGTCAAAATTCAAGTTAGCGCCCAGTGTCCAGGCGTCTTTTTTGTACAAGCCAATGAACTTGACTTCACCGGCTGTGGTGTCTTGATAAAAGCGGCGCGACAGTTGACCGACCTCAAAATTGACCGCAGCGTACCAAGGCGAGTCGGGCGTCATGGCTTTGGGCCGCCACTTGGCGCGCACTTTGACGCCGTCGGTGACCGGGTTGCCACCGGATTGCGCTGGGCCGGCGGACGTCAGCCAGTAAAAGCCGGCTTCCCAATTTTCATTGATGCCGTAACTCAACTCTGGCGTGACACGCAACATGCGCCGGGTGACCGAGCCGGGCTGCGCGGTCAAGACATAGTTGGTGTGAAAATCCAGGCCGAATTGACCTGTGTCGGCAAACTCGTCGAGGTAAACCTGAATCTCCTCGGGCGCAGCCATGCAGGCACCTGAGGCAGCCAAGCACACGCTGGCGATGAAAAGACGGTTTCGAATTTGCAAGTTCATGGTTTGACGGTGGTTGATTCAAGCGCAGCCACAGGCGAGTCGGCACCGTGCCAACCGCCCCCCAGCGATTGGTAAAGCGCTACCGTGTCGCCAAGGTAGGCCGCATGGCTGGCCAGCCGACTGATTTGAGACTGTAGCAGCGATTGCTGCGCGGCCAGCAACACCAAGCGCGAACTGTAGCCTTGCTCAAACTGCCGCTGCGTGTGTCCCAACAATTGCTGGTTGGCCAACTCGACCTCGCGGGTGGCGTCCAGGGAGCGGCCATCAGACTCCAGCGCATAGAGCGTGTCGGCGACGTTTTGAAAAGCGACGAGCACGACGCTTTGGTACTGCGCCTGAGCCGCTTGGGCGCCGGCGACCGCGCCGCGTTTGCGGGCGCTCAGCGCACCGCCGTCAAACAAAGGTTGCGTCAAACCGCCCAACAAGCCCCAAGACTTGCTGGTGTTGGACAGCAAGCCGGCCAAGCTGTTGTTGTTGTAAAGCAGACTGGCCGACAAGGACAGCTGCGGCAACATGTTGGCAGTCGCCACCCCGATTTGCGCGTTGCTGGCGTGCAGTTGCTCTTGCGCAGCTTGCACGTCCGGACGGCGCTCGACCAGGCTGGACGGCAGCACCGTCGGCAAAGCCGCAGGCGCATGAATTTCGTCCAACGCAGCGCCGGGCAAGGGCTGCGACGGCAACTGCCCGCACAACACCGCCAGCAGGTTGCGGGTTTGCTCGATTTGCTTTTGCAGCGG
>JBBAPN010000022.1:4840-39485 GCA_040400815.1 Polaromonas sp.
GACTCAACCTGACGCCGGTTGCCACCGAACAAGTCGGGCACAAAACCAACGTTCAGCTGCGCCGTGTGCAAGTTGAACAAGGTCGGGCCGGCGTTCAAAGGCGGTGCCAAGACATTGCCCGAATTTTGCCGAGTGGCGGCGTAACCTGCTTGCACCAGGGGGAAAAACAAAGCGCGCTGGGCGTTGACGATTTCTTGCGCCACCTGCAGGTTGGCCAAGCCCACTTCGATGCTCGGGTTGTGCTGCAAAGCTTGCGCCACCAGCAGGTTGATGCGCGGCGAGCCGTAAGCCGTCCACCACTCAGCGGAAATGGGCTTTGACTGCGCTGTGGCCAGGGCCAGTAGCGGCTCTCGGGTCAGGGACACCAGCGCTGGCGCCAACGGTTTTTGGTAGTCCGGACCGACTGTGCAACCGGTCAGTTGCACGCTCGCCAGCCCCAACACCCCCAATAGACTGGCAATTTTCAACAGACCCACCGTGCGTCTGACCGACGCGACCGAGCGGATGAAAGACTCAGCAGCCTGAAAAGAGCTTTGAGAAGTCATTTTTTTAGCCTCAAACATGTGCATCACCCCCCAGCCCTTTGCGGCGTTTTTTGAGCTTCAGGTTGCGAAGCACCATCAGCCGCATGGCCGGTACCACCAGCAATAAAAAGACGGGGCCGAGCAGCATGCCGCCCACCACCACCGTGGCGAGCGGACGCTGCACCTGGCTGCCAATGCCATGGCTCAGCGCCGCCGGCAGCAAACCAATGCAAGCCGACAAGGCGGTCATCAACAAAGGCCGCATGCGGTGGATGTAGGCGTTGTAGATCGCGTCTTCAGCGGTTTGCCCGGCAATCCGAAGTTCTTTGAAATAACTCAAGATCAAAATGCCGTCCATCACCGAGACGCCGAGCAACGAGATGAATCCAATGACCGCCGAGATACTGATCGTTTGGCCCGACAAATACAGCGCCAACATGCCGCTCGCCACCGTGAAGGGCACCGCACCCAAGGCCAGCATGCTGTAAGCAAAGCTGCTGAACAACGCATACAGCAGCACCAAAATCAAGACGATGGCCATCGGAATCAAGATCACCATGCGCTCTTTGGCTTTTTGCAACTCTTCAAATTCACCAGCGTACAAAATCCGATAACCGACGGGCAGCTTGACATCGCTGGCGATGCGGCTTTGCAGTTCCGCCACGGTGCCGCCCAAGTCTCGACCGCGGACGCTGAACTTGATCGGGATGTAGCGCTCGTTGCGCTCGTGGTAAATGTAGGTGGCGCCAGTGTCGAGCGAAATATCGGCGATGTCTTTCAGCGGGATGTAGCCGGTCACGCCGTTGCTGCCGGTGTAGCCGATGCGCAAGTCACGCACGTTCTGAATGTCGACGCGCCGGGTTGAGGCGTAGCGCACTGTCATGCCGTATTGGCGGTCGCCTTCAAGCACCGTGGTGGCACTGGTGCCGCCCATCGCCGCTTGAATCGAGGCGTTGACGTCGCCGGTGTTCAAACCGTAGCGGGCGGCCCGCACGCGGTCGATCTGAATATTCAGATTTGGCTGGCCGAGCGTGTTGAAGATGCCCAAGTCGGCAACGCCCTCCACCTTGGACATGCTGGCGACCACCGTGACCGCCAGCTTTTCCAAGGTGGCCAAATCAGGGCCGACGATCTTCACCGAGTTCGCCCCTTTGACGCCCGACAAACCCTCTTCGACGTTGTCTTGGATGTACTGGGAAAAGTTAAAACCAATGCCTGGAAACTCATTCGCGAACTTCTCTTGCAACTCCGCCACCAGGCGCTCCTTGGTCATGCCAGCCGGCCATTCCTCAAACGGCTTGAGCGGTGCAAACAGCTCGACGTTGTTGAAACCCGAAGCGTCGCTGCCGTCGTCTGGACGACCGTGCTGCGACACCACCGTCATGACTTCCGGATAACTCTTGATGATCTCGCGCATGCGGTTGGCTTTGGCTGTGCCCGCCTCCAGCGAAATGGTCGGCGGCATGGCCGCGCGAATCCACAGATTGCCCTCTTCCAAGGCTGGCAAAAACTCGCTGCCCATGTGCGTGGTCAAGACGGCAATGGCGATCAAAAAGGCCACGCCAGCACCGCAGACAATCCGAGTGTGGCTCAGCGTCCAACGCAGCATCGGCTCGTAGTAACGGCGGATAAAACCGACCACCCGGGTTTCTTCTTCCTTGACGCGCCGCGGCAGCAAATACGCCGCCAGCACCGGGGTGATGGTGAAGGTCGCCAATAAGGCGCCGCCCAAAGCGTAGCCGTAGGTACGCGCCATCGGTCCAAAAATCTGGCCCTCCACGCCAGTCATCAAAAACAGCGGCGAGAAAGCGGCGATGGTGATGACCGTCGAGAACAGCACCGAGTTGTCAACTTGCAACGCACTCATGTAAATCATGCGCAGCCGTTGCGTCCAACCCATCGCCGGATCGGTGACCATGCCGTGCGGACCGGTGGCCATGGCGCGCAAGGCATCGACCCGTTCGCGCGGCGTCTTTTGAAAGTTTCGAAAGATGTTCTCAACCAAAATCACCGCCGAGTCAACGATGATGCCGAAGTCCACCGCCCCCAGCGACAGCAAGTTGGCCGACTCCCCCAGCAGCACCAAAATCATGATGCTGAAGAACAAAGCAAACGGAATGTTGACGCTGACAATCACCGCACTGCGCAGGTCGCCCAAAAATATCCACTGGATCAAAAATACCAACAGGCAACCAAAGATCAGGTTGTGAATCACCGTCTTGGTGGTGATGTTGACCAAGGTCGAGCGGTCGTAATACGGCACCATTTGAACGCCCTGGGGCAAGCTGCCGTCACTGTTCAGTGTGGCCACAGCCTCTTTGATGCGGGCGATCACGTCTTTGGTTTGCATGGTTCGGTTCATCACCACCACACCGGTGACAACGTCGTTTTCTGCATCCCGCCCGGCCTCACCCAAACGCGGCACGGCACCCAGGGACACCGTCGCCACGTCGCTGACCAGCACCGGCAAACCGTTTTGTTGGGTCAGCACAATGTTGCCAGCGTCTTCGATGTTGCGAACCAGCCCCAAGCCGCGAATGTTCACCGATTGCTCGCCGACGCTCAAGGTGCGCCCGCCGACGTTGGAGTTGGCGTTCGCAACGGCCGCCAGCACTTGCTGCAAGGTCAGGCCGTAGCTCTCGAGTTTTTGCGGATTAACCTCGACGTGGTATTCCTTGGTGGTGCCGCCCCAGGTCACCACCTGCGCCACGCCCGGCACCGTCAGCAGCCGGCGCTGAATCACCCAGTCTTGAATGCCGCGCAAGTCGGTCAGGCTGTAGGTTGAGGGGCCTTTGACCTGGTAGCGCAAAATTTCACCGACCAAACTGGAAGCCTGAATCTGCGGCTGTATGTTGTTCGGCAAGCTGACGTTTTGCTGCAAATTAATGGCGGTTTGCGTCAGCGCCGGCACGTAGTCCACGCCGTACTTGAAGGTCACGCGGACAAACGACAGACCGTAAAAAGAAGTCGAGCGAATGTTGTCCACACCCAGTGTGGTGGCCAGCCCGATTTCCATCGGCCGGGTGTAGTAACGCTCCATTTCTTCGGCCGACAAACCGGGCGCTTGCGCGGTGATTTCAAGAATCACCGGCGCAGGGTTGGGGTAAGCCTCGACATTGAGTTTGTAAAAGGCCAGCACGCCGGCCCCCAGAAAGGCCAGCAAGCCCAACAGCACAATCGGGCGGCGTGTGAGAACGAAAGCAAGTAATGAGCGGATCACGTCAGGCCCGCCTCAATTGACAGTGATGAGGTAAAGATTGCTGAGGAACAAGGCTTTGTCCCGGGCGATCTTTTCACCTGACTGCAAACCGTCGGTGATTTGCACCATGCCGTTTTGCACCATGCCGGCGTTGACGGCGCGGCGCTTGAAGCGGGTGCCTTCTTGCGTCACCCAGACCGACAGCGCACCATTGCCCTCGCGCGCCAAAGCGTTGGCCGGCACAGCGACGGACTTGACCGGCGGGCCCAGCGTGATGTTGAAGGTGGCGAGCATTTGCGGCTTGAGCAAACGTTTGGCGTTGCCAACGTCAGCCCGCACTACCACACGGTGCGTCACGGCATCGGCGACGTCGGCGATGTAGCTGACCTTGCCACTGAACACCATCTCTGGGTAAGCCGGCACCTTGACGCTGACCGGCTGGCCCAGCTGGTAACTGGCCAACTCGGACTCAGGCACGCTGGCGACCATCCACAAGGTTTGCAGATTGGCCACCGTCAACGGCGCGCTGCCACTGCCGGGCTGGACCAGTTGGCCGACAGCGCCCGCGCGGGCCGTCACGCGGCCAGCAAAGGGGCTGCGAATCGGCATCTCGGTGTCGATCTTGTGCTTGGCTTCAATCTCCTCGATCTCTTTGTTGACCAAGCCAAATAAAGACAAGGTTTTGCGCGCCGCTTGGTAAGCCGCTTCGGCGGCTTGCTGGTCGGCGGTGTTTTGCTGCAGTTCTTTCAGTGGGATGCTCTGGCTTTCGACCAAGGCCTGCGCCCGACGCAAGGTCTGGCTGGTCACCTTGAGGGTGCCGGCGGTCGAAATCAGCATCGCGGCGGCGGCTGGCAAGTCGGGGATTTGCACGGTGTAAAGCACCTGCCCGGCGGCGACATCGTCACCCGCGCGAACCAGCAGGCTGCCGATCCGGCCTTGGTAAGGCGAGAACACCTGCAGCGCCATGTCTTGGTTGAAGTCGATGCTGCCGATCGCCTCGCGCTTGAGCTCGAAGTTCTGCGAGCCCACACTGCCGACGTTCAACTCCAAGACTTGCTCAGCCGTCAACTGCACCTCGTCAACGCCGGTGCGAACCAGCGGAGCCGCCACAACCTTGCTGGGCATCTCAGCGGAGGTCGTCCCGCTGTACGCATAAACCACCCCGACAAGCGCGGCCAGCGCCACGCCACCAACCAGCCAGGTCAGGGGTTTGAACGTTTGCAAATTAGGGGCTGAATCTGAGCTGTTTTTTTTCATGGGAATCTCTCGATAAACACAACGAACGCCGCAAGACACAACAGCGCAATCAATTTTTTAAGTTTACGAAGCAAAGCCTGACCACGGTCTGACCACACGCAGTGGGTTGTACGTAGACCAAGTTGGGGACTGCGGCTTGCGCAGCAAGGTCAATGAGGCGCTGGGGCGAGCGGCAAGTACAGATCAAAGGTGGCGCCCGGCTGAAGCGTCAAGGTGTAGCTGCGCCGCGACGACCCCCAAACGGCCGTGACCTGGTAAGTCCCAGCCGGCAACAACACATCGACTTGCAGGCCCACATCCGCCATCGCAAACCACTCGCAACCCTGAAGATCAGCCACACTCAGGTGGAGGGCTTGTCGGGCTGGGGCTGACTGAACGCTGGCGTAAAGCGCGCGCAAACGCGCCAGCGGTCGCCCGCTCAGCGTCGGACCTGACTGTTCAGCGTGAATGGACAATTTGGCGTGCCCGTTTTTTGCAGCCGCTGTGACCGCGAAAGCATCGCAGCGGTTCAGCAAAACAAGGCCCTCATGGCGCGGAGCTGGGCACATCACCTGCCGCCCTACCGCCCGCTGCCGCTCTGGCTTTGGCCCGTTGCAAGAGCGTGGCGATCAAGAGAGCGACTGTTGCCGACCCAGCCAGCAACGGCGGCGAAGCAGACAACAGCTGGGCCAAGCCGTCCACCGACTCGACGCTCACCTGTTGCACATGGTTGACCAGCGCGATCACATCGCTGCTGCAGACGCTGAGCAAGTCTTCGGGCCGAGCGTGAAATTCAGGCCAACCGCCTTTGAAACGCATGTTCGCGAAGATGCCGTGGGCAATGCCAAACAAGGACAAAACGCCCAAGGGCCGAAGCAATTGCGCCAACATATGACCGCGCTCCGCCAGCGCTGCAGTTTCATAAACTTGACCAACGAGTTCAGCAACCGTCGCCGTGCTGGGCATGTCGTGCGAGGTGGCCAGGTCGGGATGTGCGTCAAGGGTCATGGCGGGTCACTCCTGAGTTAGAACTGAGAAGGCTTATCTTCTGCGCCCAACAAGGCAGTGGTGTGTCGCCAGCCAGCCACTTGTGTTGCATCTGCAATGCGCTCCCAGTGCATCGGCCGGCTCAGTGACTTCAGCGACTTCAGTGAGGCGGGTGCAACAGCGCGGCCAGTGCAGCGGCCAAATCCGCACGGCGCAGAGGCTTGGCCAACACCTTGGCAACGCCCGCCTCGACGGCCCGCTGCGCCAGCAAAGCACCGCCATACCCACTGACCAGCAAAACCGGAAAAACAGGCCCTTGGGGCCCAAAGGCTTGCCGCAGCTTGAGGCTCAACTGAGTGCCCGTCAGCCCCGGCATCACTTCATCGGTGATGACGGCCGCAAACTGCTGCGGGTTGTCCAGCAAGGCTTGTAAAGCGTCGAGCGGATCGGTGTAACCCACGGCCTGGTAGCCCAAGCCGATCAACATTTCTGCTGTCAACGCAACCAAGGCTGGCTCGTCGTCCACCACCAGCACGGTTTGCCCACCACCCGGCTGCACTGGCGGGATTGGCGGGGTTAGCGGGGTTGACAGCGCTACCGGCGCTACCGGCGCCAGCGGGTCGGTGCATTCCGGAAAGTACAAAGCGAAAGAAGCCCCTTTGTCAGGCTGGCTGTGAACGTCGATGGCGCCGCCGAATTCGGTCACCACGCCGTGCACCACAGCCAAGCCGAGACCGGTTCCCGAGTCGGCGCTGCGGGTGGTGAAAAACGGCTCGAACAAGCGCTCCATCACCGCCGGCGTGATGCCGACGCCCTGGTCCGAGACAGTCAACACCGCGTAGCGTCCCACGGCCAACTGGCTGTGCGACAAGATCCGCGGCGCCAACACCGTTTGATGCGCCAGCCGAACGCTCAACATGCCGCCTGACGGCATGGCTTGCATGGCGTTGGTGCACAGGTTCATCACCGCTTCAAAAGCTTGGGTTGGATCGCCTCGCAAGCGGGCTTCAGGGGCTTCGAGCTGCCTTTCCAACACCCTATTGGCGCGCAGCGATACGGCCAACAAGTCCAGCACCTCGGCCACCACCGACTCGAGTTCGAAAACAATCGAGACCTGCGCGCCGCCACGGCTGAAAGCCAAGATGCGCTCAATCAAGGCCTTGCCGCGCAACGCCGCTTGCAGCACCCGGTCGAGCTGTCGCGCTTGGTCACTGCCGGCGGGAGCGGCGTCTTGGGCCATTTCGCCAAAACCAACAATCGCCGCCAAGACGTTGTTGAAGTCGTGCGCCACACCGCCCGCCAGCGCGCCCAGCGACTCTAGCTTGCTGGCGCGTGACAACTGCGCCTGCAGCGCTTGCTGAGCCTTGGCGCTGCGTCGCTCCGCCCCCAACACCAACTGAACCGACGCCACCATGAGGAGTAAAAACAAAACCAAACCAACCGCCGTCAACAAGACCACGCCGCGGAACTCGCCAAGCACGGCCTCGAGGTCGCGTGAGACCACGACCCGCATGCCAAAACGGGGAAGGTCGTGCAGGCTGACAAGGTGTTCGCTGCCGTCGGCAAAACGCCTTCGCTCCATGGTTTTCAAAGGGCCGGGTCGCCGGGCAAAGGCGGCTTCGTCCTGCGGCGATGCCAGCGCCGAAGAGCCGACCAAGCGCACACCATCGTCCCTGAAGACCAGCATCCGGGCATCCGCAGAAGGCGCGGCGATAGAAAAAGCGCCCAACAGCGATGCGGCCGGCATGGCCGCCAGAATCCAGCCTTGAGCTGCGCCGCCTGAAGCCACTGATTCAGCTGAAGCAGCGGACCGCATCGCCAACGCCACCAGCGGCTCGCGTGCACCAGCACTGAAGTAGGGACGGCTGATCGCCACGGCGTCTGGGGCTGACGCATCGAGCGGGTCCAAGGCGGGTAAAAATGACTGCAAGGCAGGCGCTTCGCTGGCGTCAGAAGCCGACAAAACCTGGCCATTCGGGTCGACCAACCAGAGCGTATTGACCAGCGGCATCAGGTCGGCATGGGTCCGCAAGGTGCGAGCCGTTACCGGCCCGGTGACGGCAAGCCGGGCCTCACCCAGTTCGAGCCGAATCGCCCGAAGACCTTCTTGAGTGCCTTGCAAACCCCGGTCGATTTCATCGGTCAAGGCCAGCGACAGCAAGTTCAAATCGCGCGTCTGGGCCGCCACAATGTTGCCGCGCAAGTTCCACAAGGCGACGCTGGCAACCAGCGCCAGCACCAGCCACAGCCCAATAGCCAGCCACCACAGCCGCGACATCACGGATTTTGGCGGCGGCGAAATAGTGTTCATACAAGGCGTTTCAGCATAACCGACAGACCCGACGTGGGTGCGTACACTAGCGCCAGAAAATGTCCAAGTCCGTCACCATGAACACCCCTGCCTGCCCGCACATCCTTGTTGTTGACGACGATCCCGACGTGCGCGACCTGGTGGCCGAATACCTCGGCAAGAACGAGATGCGCGTCAGTCTGGCGGCCTCCGGACGCGCCATGCTCGAAATTTTTGACCGTGAGGCCATTGACCTGGTGGTGTTGGACTTGAAAATGCCGGGTGAAGACGGCATGCAACTGACCCGCTTGTTGCGCGAACGGGCTGCCGTGCCGATTGTGCTGTTGACCGGGCGAAACGAAGAAGCCGACCGCGTCATGGGTCTGGAGTTGGGTGCCGACGACTACGTCACCAAACCCTTCAGTCCCCGCGAACTGCTGGCGCGTCTGCGCGCAGTGCTGCGGCGCTACCAAGTGCAGGCGACTCTGCCAGAACGCGACAACAGCCGCCGGGCTTTTCGCTTTTCGGGCTGGGAACTGAACTTGCGAACGCGGCGGCTGGTGTCGCCCGCCGGCCTCTCGGTCGAGCTGTCCAACGGCGAACTGAGTTTGCTCAATGCCCTGTGCCGGGCGCCGCAGCGGGTGCTGACGCGGGACCAATTGCTGTCCATGTCGCGGCTGCACGAAGCCGAGGTTTATGACCGCACGGTGGATGTGCAAATTCGCCGACTGCGCTTGAAGATAGAAGTCGATGCGACCCACCCAGCTTTGATTTTGACGGAACGTGGCGCCGGCTACCGACTGGCCAGCGACGTCGAGACCCTTTTTTGAGCGCCCGCCGCGCGACATCTACAACGCTACTGTTGGAGCTTTCATCAGACCCTCACAGCAAGCGCAGGGGCACGTAAATTTTGCTGTCACCCCGCAGCACCAACAACGCTGCAGAGGTGTCGGTGTTGGCCAATGCGGACGGCACCTGATCGAGACTGACGATGGGCAGACCGTTGATAGCCAGCAACACATCGCCGGTTTGCACGCCAGCCCGCGTCGCCGCGTCACTGACGCCTTCAATCAACAAACCGGCGGCGGCACCAGACTGTCGCTTTTCCTCCGGGCTGAGCAAGCGCAGGGCCAGGCCCAGGCGGCCGCTCGGTTTGGGGGCCGCTTCAGGGCGCTTGGCGGGTGGCGGTTTGGCATCGTCCAACAAGCCGTGCAAGGTCAGCTTGGCGCCGCGTCGCCAGATCTCCAGAGCGATCGCATCGCCGGGTTGCTCCATGCTCACCATCGCGGGCAAATCACCAGACAAATCGACCGCTTGGCCATTGACAGCCAAAATCACGTCACCGCTGGCGACGCCGGCGCGTTCTGCCGAACCGCCTTGGGTGACCTCAACCACCAAGGCCCCGCGCGGCTTGTCCAACTTGAAAGATTCCGCCAGCGTTTGACTGACGTCTTGGATGGCGAGACCCAGTTTGGCGTGGCGCACGCCGCCGGTGCTGAGGATTTGCTGCGCGATGCGTTGGGCCAAGCCAATCGGAATGGCAAAAGACAAGCCTTGGTAGCCGCCCGTGCCGGAGTAAATTTGCGAGTTGATACCGACCACTTCGCCGCGCATGTTGATCAGCGGTCCGCCCGAATTGCCCGGGTTGATGGCGACGTCGGTTTGAATGAACGGCACCGATGAGTCGCCAGGCAGTGAGCGCCGAGTGGCACTGATAACGCCCACGGTGACGGTGTTTTCAAAGCCAAAGGGCGAGCCAATCGCCATCACCCAGTCACCAACACGGGGCGGTGGCGGCGGCGACAGGGTCATGACCGGCAGGTTGTCGGCGTCAATTTTGATGACCGCGATGTCCGTCAGTTTGTCGACGCCCAAAACTTTGGCGCGAAACTCACGCCGATCGGTCAGTTTGACCACCACTTCTTCGGCGTCGTTGACAACGTGCGCGTTGGTCAAAATCAGGCCGTCGGCACGCACAATGAAACCGGAACCTTCGCCCCGCATTGGCAGCAGCATGTGCGGTGGCAGGCCGCCGTAACGTTTTTGGAAGCGCCGCAAAAACTCACCCATTGCCGTCGATTCATCAGACTCGGACGGCGTCTCGGCATCGTCTTCGCCGTCAGCGGCGGTCGAGACCTTGCGCGTGCCGCTGACGCTGATGTTCACCACGGCAGGCCCAAAACGCTCGGCAATGCTGGCCATGTCGGGCAGCCCACCGGCCACGCTGGGTGCGTGCAGCACCGCGGGTGCCTGACTGGGCTGCGCGTGGCCTGGCGAGGCCAAGGTCAACAGTGCGCTCATTGACAGCGCCAGAACGGAGCGCGAAGGGGCCAGGGAAAGAGGCTTGAAGGGCTTGAGGGGCATGAAGGGAGGTCTCAATCAGGGGCTGAAAAATAAAAAAATGGCGCTGGCAACTTCAGCGCACTGTGTAACCCAGACCGTCCATGCAGACGGCGAAAGAGCGTTGAAAAATCGCCGGCTCGGTCGCGGCGCCAACTTGCGTGGCGGCCAACTCATTGCAAGCTTGCTGATCTGCCTCTCTTTGCAGGTTGCTTTGGCCATTTCTGGCTTGAATGGCAAGTGCGGCCAGCGCGTTCGACTCGGCCGGCAAAGGCTGCGCTGGAATTGCGCTCACCGGCGCCACCACCACCGTGTAACCGCCAGAGGGCAGCATCTCGTAGTAAGTCCCGTTGGCGTAGTAATAAGGCGCATCGTTGACTTGCAGTTTGACGTAACCGAAGGGCAAGGTGGCCACATACAAACCCATCGCGGGTGCGACGACCCAATAGCGGCCCCGGCCAGAGCCCCACCGTGCACCGCCATGGCCAGCATGGTGACCGCCGCCGCCATGCGCCGCCCGCGTAGCGAATGGCGGCCGCGCAAGCGCTGGGTAGCCCATCGCCGGCAAGACGCGGTCGATGCGCGCACGCTGCTCGGGCCGTTGCACGGCATGCATTTGGCTGTTGCGCAGCGGCGCATAGCCGCGCTGCACTTGACTGGTGGCCGGGCCAGCGAGACAAGTCAGCAGCGTCGAGACGACAGCCCATGCAGTGGTATTTCTAATCATGATGAGACTCCATTCAAAGCGGCCCTGCAGGCGAATACCGAAATCCGATAGTGCGCCAAACGGGACTTGTTTGTATCTCAATCTTGCGTTGGGCGCGTGACAAATGACATGTGACCGGTCCTTGCCAGGGGGCAGCTGAAACGACCCAATGTCATTTGTCACACCAGCCCAACAAGCTGAAATGCAGTTGCAATACGCTCTGCAGATGATCCCTTTAGCGCAGGTGGTGCGTGATGTTTGCCGGCTATTTCCGGCGCTAAATATAAAAGGTATTTTTATGAAATTGAATTCATTTTTGTCATCGATGGGCCTGGCTTTGGTCGGCACAGCAGTGGCTTCTGCATCCGCATTTGCAGCCGAGCCGCTGAACAATCTTTACGTCGGTGGCGGTCTGTCCTTCAACAGCGCGACGGGTTTGGGCGCCAAGATCGACAGCGCGGACGGCAAGCAAGGCTTGGGCAGCAGCAGCACGGCCGACCAGCGCAGCAACAACCCAAATCTGCACCTCGGGTACCAGCTCAATCCAAATTTTGCAATCGAAGGAAGTTACGACCGGGTTGGCAAAATGAATGTCAATTCAAGCATCACAACGCCCAGTCCAGACACCGCCACCGGCGCTTGGAAAGCCAACGGCGTGGGCTTGAGTGTGGTGGGCAAGTTGCCGATCGACACCCAATGGTCGGTGTTCGGCCGACTGGGGGTTGAACAGTGGCGCACCTCGCTCAACTTGGCGTCCAATTCGGGCGGCGCCACCAATGTCGGCTTCACCAGTACCACCACGGGTTTGTTGGCCGGTGCCGGCGCGGCTTATGCATTGAGCCAGCGTGTCGACGCGACCGCTGAATTCGTTCATTACGACCGGGTGGGCAGCAACCGCACCACTGGACAAATCGGCCTCAACGCAGTCCATGTGGGCTTGAACTACCACTTCATGTGACCGATAAAACGGGGACCTGACAGACCCGGGAGCCCGGCATGGCGAGCGCGGCGCTTTACGCGGCATTAACACCGAGGCGGCAAAATAGAGCGAAGCTTTAATCGGCGACACTTGAATTTCAGTCCGGCTGACAATGCCGCGATCACGCCCCGACCTCGCCATGACCCAGACCTCCAAAAATCAGTCCATCGCCCTTCATCGTCGCCTGGACGCCGGCTCGGCGTTGCAGCAGTCGGGCAAAGTGTCACCGCGGATGGCGGTGCTTGTATTGACGGCGGTCGTGGCCGTGGGCGCTGGACTTTGGTTTTGGTCATCCCAGCCACGCGAAGCTGCGCGTCCAGGGCCGACTGAAAGCGTCAGCCCAGGCGGCAAACCAGCCGGTGGACGCCGTTTTGGCGGCGGCAACGCTTTGCAACCGGTCTCGGTGCAGGCGGTACAACGACAAGACATGCGCATCATGGTCAGTGCCATTGGCAGCTTGGCGGCCTTCAACACGGCCACGGTGCGGGCCCAAATCAGCGGTGTCTTGCAGCAACTCGACTTCAAAGAAGGCCAGCAAGTCAAGGCCGGGCAGTTGCTGGCGCAGATCGATCCACGGGCTTTTCAGGCCAGCTTGGCGCAGGTCGAAGGCACTCTGGCCCGCGACAAAGCCCAGTTGCAAGGCGCCCGCATCGACCTGCTGCGCTACCAAGATTTACTGGCCAAAGACGGCATCCCAAAGCAGCAGCTTGACACCCAAGTGGCCCTGGTTGGACAGCTCGAAGGCACGGTCAAAGCCGACCAAGGCGCCGTTGACAGCGCACGACTTCTGCTCAGCTACACCCGTGTTGTCGCCCCGATCGCCGGGCGTGTCGGCCTCAAGCAAGTCGATCTCGGCAACCTGGTGCAACCGTCAGACGCCAACGGCATCGTCGTCATCACACAAAGCCGGCCGATCACTTTGGTCTTTGCCGTGCCCGCCGCCAACGTACCTTCGCTGACCGCCCGCTTGCGACTCGGCAAAGCGATCGTGGTGCAGGCGCTGGACCGATCTGGCAAGACGCAGCTGGCGCTGGGCCAGGTGGCCTCGCTGGACAACGCGATCGATCCGACCACCGACACCCTCAAGATCAAGGCTGTTTTTCCCAACGCCGACGACGCTCTGTACCCGAATCAGGCGGTCAGCGTGATGCTGCAAATAGACACCTTGAAGAATGTTCTGGCGGTGCCGCAAGCCGCCGTGTTGCGCGGCTTACAGGGGTTTTATGTGTACGTGGTCAACGCTGACAAAACCGTCAGCACGCGGGTCGTCAAACCCGGCGCTGTCGACGGCCGCTGGATGGCTGTCGAAGGCGCGTTGGAGGTCGGCGACAGTGTGGTGATCGACGGCACCGACCGTTTGCGCGAAGGCGGCAAGGTCGAAGTGATCGCCGCCCGAGCCCGCACGCCATGAACCCGTCCCGCATTTTCATTCAACGCCCGGTCGCCACGTCCTTGCTGATGCTGGCGATTTTGCTGGCCGGACTGCTGGCTTACCGCTTGCTGCCCTTGTCGGCCTTGCCCGAAGTCGACTACCCGACGATTCAGGTCACCACGCTCTACCCAGGGGCCAGCCCCGACGTCATTTCGACCACCGTGACAGCACCGCTGGAACGCCAATTTGGCCAAATGCCCGGCTTGAACCAAATGACCTCGACCAGCTCGGGCGGCGCGTCGATGATCACGCTGCGTTTCGCCCTGAGTTTGCCGCTCGACGTCGCCGAGCAAGAGGTGCAAGCCGCCATCAACGCTGGCGCCAACCTGCTGCCCAACGACCTGCCGATGCCGCCGATTTACAGCAAGGTCAACCCAGCCGATGCGCCGGTCTTGACGATTGCCATCACCTCGCCGTCGATGCCGGTGATCAAGCTGCACGACCTGACCGAAACCCGGCTCGCGCCCAAGTTGTCGCAAGTCGAAGGGGTCGGCTTGGTCAGCATCGCCGGTGGTCGCCGTCCAGCCGTGCGGATTCAGGCCGACCCGCAAAAACTAGCTGGCTTGGGCTTGTCGCTGGACGATGTGCGAACCGCCATCGTCGCCGCCAACGTGAACCAAGCCAAGGGCAGTTTTGACGGTCCGCAGCGGGCCTCGACGATCGACGCCAACGACCAACTGAAAACCGCTGCCGAGTACCAAAACCTCATCATCGCCTGGAAAAACGGCAACCCCCTGCGCCTGCAAGACGTGGCGCAGATCGTTGACGACGCCGAAAATTTACGCCTCGCCGCTTGGTCAGACCGAACCCCGGGTGTGATCCTCAACGTGCAGCGCCAGCCCGGCGCCAATGTGATTCAGACCGTCGACCGCGTGAAGGCTTTGCTGCCTAAACTCAAAGCCGGGCTGCCAGCCTCGGTCGACGTGCAAATCATCGCCGACCGCACCACCACCATCCGCGCCTCGGTCGACGACACCGAGCTTGAGCTGCTGCTGTCGATCGCGCTGGTGGTGATGGTGATCTTTGTCTTCTTGCGCAGCGCCAGCGCCACCGTGATTCCGAGTGTCGCCGTGCCCTTGTCGCTGGTCGGCACGTTTGGCGTGATCTACCTGGCCGGCTTTTCGATCAACAACCTGACGCTGATGGCGCTGGTGATCTCGACCGGCTTCGTGGTCGACGACGCGATCGTCATGATTGAGAACATTGCGCGTTTCATTGAAGCCGGCGACTCGCCAATGCAAGCGGCCCTCAAAGGCAGCCAACAGATCGGCTTCACCATCATCTCGCTGACGGTCTCGCTGATCGCCGTGCTGATTCCGCTGCTCTTCATGGGCGACGTGGTGGGTCGGCTGTTCCATGAGTTCGCCATCACGCTGGCGGTGTCGATTTTGATCTCGGCCGTCGTCTCCCTGACCCTGACGCCAATGATGAGCGCTCGCCTGCTGCGACCCGAACGCGAACGCCAGCACAGCCGACTGGGCGCATGGTTCGGCAGCGCCTTCGACCGCAGCGTGGCCGGCTACGGCCGGGCGCTGAGCTGGGTGCTGAACCGGCCAGGCGGCACGATGGTGGTGTTTGCGCTGACGCTGCTGGTCACCGGCTGGCTCTACCTCATCGTGCCGAAAGGCTTTTTCCCGATTCAAGACACCGGCCTGATTCAAGTCATCACGGAGGCGACGCAAACCACTTCGTTTGCGGCGATGTCAACCCGCCAGCAAGCCGTCGCCGAGGTGGTGTTGCAAGACCCAGACGTTGAGCACCTGACCTCTTTCATCGGCGTGGACGGTGCCAACCCGACCCTCAACACCGGCCGCATGCAAGTTTCGCTGAAGCCCTTTGCAGAACGTCAGGCCTCGGCGACCGAGATCATTCGGCGGCTGAGCGACGCCACCAGTCATTTGCCCGGTATCACGGTCTTCATGCAGCCGGTGCAAGACCTGACCATTGAAGACCGCGTCTCCAAAACGCAGTACCAGTTTTTGCTCAGCTCGCCCGACACCGCCGCGCTGAGCAAAGCCACTGGCCAGTTGTTGGAACGTCTGAAAACACTGCCGCAATTGACCGACGTGGCAAGCGATTTGCAAAACGAAGGCCAGCAGGCTTTTGTGCAAATTGACCGCGAAGCCGCAGGCCGGCTGGGCGTCACCGTGGCGGCCATTGACACGGCTTTGTACAACGCTTTTGGTCAGCGGCTGATCTCGACCATTTACACCCAGTCGAACCAGTACAGAGTGGTGCTGGAGGCCATGACCGGCAACCAAAGCGGCCCTGCTGCGCTGCAGGCGCTGTATGTTCCCGGCATCAAAATAGCGGCCAACGGCAGCCAGACCAGCGTTCAAGTGCCGCTGTCGTCGGTGGCTCAGATCGTCGAGCGGCCAACGCCCTTGGCAATCAACCACGTGGCGCAGTTTCCTTCGGCCACGCTGTCCTTTAATTTAGCGCCTGGCGCCTCCCTCGGAGCGGCCGTCGAGGCCATCAAAGCCGAGCGGACCAAGCTTGACCTGCCACTCAGCGTAGAGACCAGTTTTCAGGGCGCCGCCGAGGCATTTCAGTCGTCTCTTAGCAGCACCTTGTTGCTGATTCTGGCAGCCGTCGTGACCATGTACATCGTGCTCGGCGTGCTGTACGAAAGCTATATTCACCCGATCACCATTTTGTCGACCCTGCCTTCTGCCGGTTTAGGGGCTTTGTTGGCACTGCTCATGGCGGGCCAGGATTTGGGCGTGGTTGGCATCATTGGCATCGTGCTGCTGATCGGCATCGTCAAGAAAAACGCCATCATGATGATTGATTTCGCTCTTTACGCTGAGCGCGAAGAAGGCAAGTCACCGCGCGAGGCGATTCACCAAGCTTGCCTGCTGCGCTTTCGCCCGATCTTGATGACCACCATGGCAGCCTTGCTGGGCGCCCTGCCCTTGATGTTGGGCACTGGCGCCGGCCACGAACTGCGGCATCCGTTGGGCGTGACCATGGTCGGCGGTTTGATCGTCAGCCAGTTGCTCACCTTGTTCACCACACCGGTGATTTATCTGGGCTTTGCCAACTTGGCGCAAAACCTGCAAAACCGGCGAACACAGCGCGCGGCATGAACATTTCAGCGCCCTTCATCGCGCGGCCCGTTGCGACCACGCTGATCACCCTTGGCGTGGCGCTGGCGGGCGTGCTGGCCTTCTCTTTGCTGCCGATTGCACCGCTGCCGCAAATCGACATTCCGACCATCCAAGTCAATGCCGGACTGCCGGGCGCCAGCCCCGACACCATGGCGGCAACGGTGGCCACGCCACTGGAAAGAGTCTTGGGCAGCATCGCCGGCGTGACCGAAATCACCTCGCGCTCATCACTGGGTTCGACTTCGATCACCTTGCAGTTTGAACTGAGCCGGGACATCAATGGCGCAGCGCGTGATGTGCAGGCGGCCATCAACGCCGCCCGGACCTTGCTGCCCAGCGGCATGCCGAGCAACCCCAGCTACCGCAAGGTGAACCCGGCAGACGCGCCAATCATGGTGATTGCGCTGACCTCGGCGACCTTGACCCGCGGCCAGATGTACGACGCCGCATCGACCGTGTTGGCGCAACGCTTGTCGCAGGTGCCGGGCGTCGGCATGGTGAATGTGGGTGGCGGCGCCCTGCCAGCCGTGCGGGTGGCGATCAACCCAGACCAACTGGCGGCCAAGGGCATTGCGCTCGACAGCGTCCGACTGGCCTTGACCACGACCAACGTCAACCGTCCCAAAGGCGCCGTCGAGTTTGACGGACACAGCTGGCAAATTGGCGCCAACGACCAGGCCCGCAGCGCCGCCGACTACGCGCCCATTTTGCTGGCCTACCGCAATGGCGCTGCCGTGCGCCTGCGCGACGTGGCCGCGGTCACCGACTCGGTGCAAGATGTGCGCAATTACGGCGTTGTCAACGGCCAACCGACGATCGCGCTGTTTGTCTTGAAAGAGCCCGGCGCCAACATCATTGAAACCGTGCAACGGGTGCGTGACCTGTTGCCGGTGTTGCAAGCCTCGATACCCAAGGCGGTCGACCTGAAGGTGGTGATCGATCGGACGCCGACCATTCGCGCTTCCCTGAAAGAGGTCGAACGGGCGATGGCGATTGCCGTTGGTTTGGTGGTGTTGGTGGTGTTGCTGTTTTTGCGCAACTGGCGGGCGACGTTGCTGCCGACGATTGCCGTGCCGGTGTCGCTGGCCGGCACTGTCGGCGTGATGTATTTGTGCGGCTACAGCTTTGACAACTTGTCGGCCATGGCACTGACGGTGGCCACCGGCTTTGTGGTCGACGACGCCATCGTGGTGCTGGAAAATATCACGCGCTACATCGAGCAAGGCCTGTCGCCGCGCCAGGCTGCACTGAAAGGCTCGCGCGAAATTGGCTTCACGGTGCTGTCGATTTCTTTGAGTTTGGTGGCGGTGTTTATTCCGCTGCTGCTGATGGGCGGCGTGGTCGGGCGTTTGTTCCGTGAATTCGCCGTCGTGCTGTCCGTCTCGATCTTGGTGTCGATGGTGGTCTCGCTGACGACCACGCCGATGATGGCTGCCCTGCTGCTGAAACCGCGCGCTGAAAAAAACCCTGCCGATCACCCGCACAAACTGCTGCGGGCGTTGGAGCGTTTCAGCCAACGCAGCGGCCGTCTGTTGATGCGTGGCTACCGCCATTCGCTGGTTTGGACACTGCGCCACCAAGCGGTGGCGGTGTTGGCTTTGCTGGCGGTGATTGGCCTGAACGTCTACCTGTACACCATCATCCCTAAGACGTTTTTCCCGCAGCAAGACACCGGCATGATCGTCGGCGGCGTGCAAGCTGACCAAGGCAGCTCTTTCCAGATGATGCAGCAGCGCGTAGACACTTTTGTCGCCATTGTTCGCGCCGATCCAGCGGTCTCCGATGTGATTGGCTCAACCGGTGGCGGCCAGCGCAATTCCGCTAATTTCTACATCACCCTGAAGCCCTTGACCGAGCGCCAACTGTCTGCCGACGGCGTCGTGGCACGCTTGCGCGGCAAGCTGGCCCACGAGCCCGGCGCCAACTTGTTTTTAGTGCCGGTGCAAGACATCCGCGTCGGTGGCCGGCAGTCGAACGCCCAGTACCAATACACCTTGCAGGCTGACGAGCTGGCGCAGCTGCGGGCCTGGGAGCCGCGCATCCGCAACGCCTTGTCGCGCCTGCCCGAACTGAGCGACGTCAACACCGACCAGCAAGACAAAGGCCTGCAAACCTCGCTGGTGATTGACCGCGATGCCGCTGCGCGGCTGGGCGTGAGCATGAACACGATTGACACCAGCTTGAACGATGCGTTTGGCCAGCGCCAAGTCAGCGTCATTTACAACCCGCTCAACCAGTACCGCGTGGTGATGGAGCTGGCACCGGAATTTCTGCAAAGCCCGGCCAGCTTGGCGCGCTTTTACGTCACCAGCCGCAGCGGCGCGCAAGTGCCACTGGCCTCTATGGCCAGCATCGAGACGACCTCGACCCCGCTCTCGGTCAACCACCAGGGCGGCTCGCCCGCCTCCACCATCAGCTTCAACCTGCCGCTGGGCGTGTCGCTGTCCCAAGCCACTGCGGCCATTGACAAGAGCATGGCGTCGCTGGGTTTGCCGGTGTCGGTGCGGGGCAGCTTTGTCGGCACGGCCAATGCGTTTCAAAAGTCACTGGCGTCACAGCCTTTGCTGATCCTGGCCGCCATCGTCACGATTTACTTGGTCTTGGGCATGCTCTACGAAAGCCTGGTCCACCCGGTGACGATTCTTTCGACCCTGCCTTCAGCCGGGGTTGGCGCTTTGCTGGCTTTGATGCTGTTCAAAAGCGAGTTTTCAATCATTGCGTTGATCGGCGTGATTTTGCTGATCGGCATCGTCAAAAAGAACGCCATCATGATGATCGACTTCGCCATCGCCCGGCAGCGCGTCGGTCAAGTCACCGCTGCGGGGGCGATCTACCGCGCCGCTTGTCTGCGTTTACGGCCGATTTTGATGACCACCTTTGCCGCCATTTTTGGCGCCATTCCGCTGGCACTGGGCAGTGGCGATGGTGCTGAATTGCGCCAGCCGCTGGGCATCGCCATTGTCGGCGGGCTGATCCTCAGCCAATTGCTGACGCTTTACACCACGCCGGTGGTGTTTGTCTTGATGGACAAGCTGCGCCGCAAACGTGTCGCCCAGTCACCGCTCAGCGTGTTGGCTGAGACCCCCACCGCACAGGTTTTTTTATGATGTTTCGAATCCTTTTTTGCTGTTCGCCGCTCATCGCCAGCCTGCTGCTTGCCGCCTGCGCCAGCCCACCCGTGGTGCGGCCACCGCCTGTCGCGCTGCCCGCAAAATTCAAAGAGACCGATTTCTGGCAAAAGGCGGCCTTGACCGACACGCCACCGGTGCCCGATGCGTGGTGGACGCTGTTTCAAGACCCGGTGTTGAACGCGCTGCAAGCCCGCTTGGTGATCGGCAACGAGAATTTGAAAGTTTCGATGGCCCAAGTTGGCATTGCGCGCGCGGCGCTCGACGCCAGCCGCAGTGCCATGTTGCCCAGCCTGTCAGCCGGCTTGGCCGGCACACGCAGCGAAAATACCGCCAGCGCCTCTGTGCTGAAGACCGCCAGCCCACGCAAGGCGCTGTCGACATCGGTCAATAGCAGCTGGGAAGTCGATCTCTGGGGCCGTCTGGCCGAGGCCAGCCGAGGCGCCCAAGAAAGCCTGCAAGCCAGCGCCAATGACCTGGCCGCCATCCGCTTGTCGGCCCAAGCAACGCTGACGCAAAGCTACTTTTCTTTGCGCACCGCCGAAGCGCAACTTTTGGTGCTCAGCAACAGCGTGGCAGCCTACCAGCGCTCGCTCAGTCTGGCCGAGGCGCGCTACGCCGGTGGGGTGGCCGCACGCACCGACGTCTTGCAGGCCCAAACGCAATTGAAAAGTGCCCAAGCCCTGGCCATCGAATCGGTCGCCTTGCGCGCGCAACTTGAACACGCCATCGCCGTACTGCTGGGGCTGCCGCCGTCCGCATTGGAACTGGAACGCAGCGCGAAGGTTCCGACTGCGCCCAGCGTACCGCCATTGCTGCCAGCCACTTTGCTGGAGCGTCGGCCGGACATCGCCGCAGCCCAGCGACGGGTCATCGCCGCCTACGCCCAAATCGGCGTGACCGATGCGGCCTTTTTCCCGGCCCTTGTGTTGTCGGGCAGCGCCGGCTACAGCAACACTTCGATGGCCAACTTGGTGAGCGCGCCGAACTTGCTGTGGTCTGTCGGCAGCTCGGTGACACAGGCTATTTTGGATGGCGGACAACGCAAATTCGCCAGCGTCCAAGCCCGCGCCGTGGCGGACCAAGTGACCGCCAGCTACCGGCAAACCGTGTTGGTCGCGCTGCAGGAGGTCGAAGACAACTTGGTGCTGGCAGACCAGCTGTCACGCGAATCGCTGGTTCAAAAAGAGGCCTTGCAGGCCGCCAAGATCAACCTCGACATCACGCTCGAGCAGTACCGCGTCGGCACGGTCAGTTACCTCAATGTGGTGAGCGCCCAAACGGCGGCACTGACGATTGAAAACAGCTTGTTGATTGTGCAGAACCGGCAACTCGCCGCGGTCAACCAGCTCCTGAAAAATATCGCTGGGCGCTGGGAACCCGCAGGCTGAATCCAGCCTCAAGGGTCCACATACTGCATGGCCTTTTCGTAGTAACGCAGATCCAGAAATTTTTCTGCTGCAGGTGCAACGCCACCCCACTGGCCTTCAATTTCTGCACGCAAAGACAACATGTTGCGCATGCCCGTCATCTCAATGGCGCAATCTTTGAACAGACCGTGACCCGGCGTGGTCAGCGACTCGTAGGTCTGCACGGCAATGCCGCGCTCCAACTTCAGATTTTTTTGCAGCGTTTGCACAACATGCTCACGGTTGGCCGGGTCTAGCGTGGCGCGGCAACCTTCAATGTAGGCCGATAAAAAACGTTGCAAGCTGCCGGCATTGACTTCGGCCCAAGGACGCATCACAAAAACACCGCTGGACTGGTAAAGCCCAAACAAGTCCAAGGTACGGCCCAGACTCTTGGCGCCATGCGCCTTGGCCACAAAGCTCCAGGGCGGATTGAGCATGGCGGAATGCCCCACTGGGGTTTCCATCGATTTGGCTCGTATGACGGTTCCGCCCAAGGGCTTCATCGTGTAGTCCTGACCTTCGACAAAGCCGGCATTTTTAAATATTTTCCGACCGATCAAGGCGTAGGCCGTATTGGTCGCATCGACGATGAAATTCTTGCCACGAAGATCGGACAACTGTTTGAATTCGGGCCGCACCATCAGCTCATTCATGCCGCCGTCACCCCCGGCAACGATAACCACGTCTTGCTTGGCAACTTCAATCATGGCCACCGCGTTGTCCACGCCAGCCACGGCAATCTCGAATCTGCCAGCCGCCAATCCGTCGCGCTGCATGTCTGAATTGGGTGTGAACTGCAGCACGGGTGTGATCCCGCGGCGGGCGAAACCCCCGCGCTCAATAGCCATGTGAAGGGGGATATTGCTAGCACCCTGAAAGACATTGATACGCAGTGTCACCGGATCGTTGGGCGGCGGTGGCGAAGCAACAGCACAAGCTGACAACCCGGCCGCAGCAGCCACCAGAAACATCATTGATACCGTTCGCGCAAAACAGACACCGACTTTGGCTTGCATGGAAACGTCCCCGTCTTATGTTGATCGGTCGGACAATAACTTATTCTTTTTACACCTCAAAGAGGGGACAGTGAAATTCAGTTTTCCAATTTCAACCCTTGGGTCAGCGCGACCGCAAAGTCCGGCTCAGCAAGGCGACCGGCAGCAAACCAACCAACACCAGCGCCAGGGCCGGCAAAGCGGCTTCGGCCAAGCGCTCATCACGCGCCAACTGGTAGGTCACCACCGCCAGCGTGTCGCTGTTGAAAGGCCGCAGCACCAGCGTCGCCGGCAGCTCTTTCATGACGTCGACAAACACCAGCAAGCCGGCGACCGCCACCGAGCGTTTCAGCAGCGGCCAATGGACGCGGCTGAGCAAACCCATGCCGGTGGTGCCGAGCATGCGGGCACTGTCGTCCAAGCTGCTGGGAATGCGCGAATAACCGCTTTGCACTGACTGCAAAGCCACCGCGCAAAAGCGCACAAGATAAGCCCAGACAATGCCCAGCACCGTCGCCGTGACCCAGTAGCCCACGCTGGTTTGTGGCGCGACCGACTGCAGCCAACCGACTGGCAGCAACAAGCCGACGACGATCACGGCGCCGGGCACGGCGTAGCCCAAGCTGACGAGCTGCACCGCCGCGCGGTTGAGTCCGTGCGGTCGATACCGCAGCGCAAAGGCCAGTGCCAACGCGATGCCGGTGGCCAGCCCGGCGGTCAGACTGGCCAGCCAGACGCTGTTGAAAGACCACTGCGCAAAAGACCGCCAAGACAAGTCATCCCAACCGGCCTGCAGCGGCCGCAGCATGAAGAGCACCGGCAGCACAAAGCCGAGTGCAATCGGCAGCGCACAAACCAGCCAGGCCAGGACGGCGCGCTGGCCATGCAAACGTGTCGGCAAAGCGTCGGCAGCGCCCGCACGGTCGCCCCGCGCGCCCGCAAAGCGCATGCGCTTTTGCGCACTCTGCTCGATCTTAAGCAGCAACGCAACGAACAACAACAGCACCGTGGCCAGTTGCGCAGCCGCCATCCGGTTGTCCATGCTGAGCCAGGCTTTGTAAATACCCGCCGTGAAAGTCTGAATCCCGAAGTAACTGGAAACCCCAAAGTCGGCCAGTGTTTCCATCAGCGCCAGCGCAATACCCGCGGCCACAGCGGGTCGGGCCAGCGGCAAGGCGACTTCGCGAATACGTCGCGACAAAGGCGCACCCAGCAAGCGGGCCGCCTCCATCAGGTGCACCGCACGCTCGGTCAATGCAGTGCGCGCCAACAAATACACATACGGGTACAGCGCGACCGTGAAAACCAGCACCGCACCGCCCAAGCTGCGCACCTCGGGCAGCAAGCGCCCTTGCAAATCGAACGAAGCCCGCAGCCAACTTTGCAGCGGCCCGGCGTATTGCAAAAAGTCGGTGTAGGCATAAGCCACCACGTAAGCCGGCATGGCCAGCGGCAGCAGCAGCGCCCACTCAAAAGTACGCCGACCAGGGAAATCGAACAGCGTCACGGCCGCCGCCGTGGCCATGCCTAAAACACCAACACCCAGCGCCACAAACAAACACAAGAGCACGGTGGTGCCAACGTAATCCGACAGCACGGTACGGCCCATTTCCCGCAAGATGTCCCAAGCGTGACGGTCCAGCTGCGTCCACGACAAGACGATCGCCAACACCGGCAAAGCCAAAACCAACACAAGTAGCAGCAGCAGCGTGGAAGGGATGAGGCGACGAAGCATGAATTCCAGAAAAGGCGAGCACTGCTTTGCCTGAGCGGAATGCCGTGGCGAGTGCAAATGAGAATTGTAATCATCTACAATAAAAATCATGTTTTTGACTGTTTCACAGCTGTCCGTTCAGTACGCAGGCCGCACGCAACGAGCCGTCGACACCGTCTCCTTGACTTTGGCGGCGGGTGACATTGGCGTGCTAATCGGCCCGTCCGGCTGCGGCAAAACCACGCTGCTGCGCGCTGTGGCGGGTCTGGAAAAAGCCGCCGCCGGCAGCATTCGGCTGGCGGACGACATCGTCAGCAGCCCACAGTTTCATTTGCCGGCCGAGTCGCGCCGGATTGGCATGGTGTTCCAGGATTACGCGCTGTTTCCACACCTTGATGTGGCCAACAACGTCGGCTTCGGTCTGCACCACCTGAAGGCTGCCGAGCGCCGTTTGCGGGTGCAAGAAGTACTGGCTTTGGTCGGTTTGAGCCACGCCGAGAACCTGCACCCGCACCAGTTGTCGGGCGGCCAACAGCAACGTGTGGCACTGGCCCGGGCTTTGGCACCGCGGCCGCGGCTGCTGCTGCTGGACGAACCTTTTTCCAACCTCGACGTTGATTTGCGTGAGCGCTTGGCGCATGAAGTGCGCGGCATTTTGAAGGCTGCCGGCGCCACAGCACTGTTTGTCACGCATGACCAGCTCGAAGCCTTCGCCATCGGCGACCGCATCGGCGTCATGCACGAAGGCCAGTTGCAGCAGTGGGATGAGGCCTACGCGCTGTACCACCGCCCGGCCACGCGCTTCGTCGCAGAATTCATCGGCCACGGTGTTTTTGCGCAAGCGCAAATCGAGCAACAAAAACTGGGCAATGTGGTGGTGCGCACGGCGCTCGGCGACCTGCATGACATGCAAGAGTGCCCCCTGCCAAGCGCTTACCGCGATGGACTTTGCGACGTGCTGCTGCGCGCCGACGACATCGTCCATGACGATGCTGCACCGGTCAAAGCGCAGATCTTGCGCAAGGCTTTTCGGGGTTCAGAATTTTTGTACACCTTGAAGCTGCAAAGTGGTGAAACGGTGATGGCGCATGTGCCCTCACACCACGACCACGCCTTGGGCGAATGGATTGGGATTCGGGCGCAGGTGGATCACGTGGTGACTTTTCCGCGGTCAGCCGGCTGAGTCATGCGCCTGCTGGCGGCAGTCGCCGCCTTTTGATGGGGGCAACCTGCGGGGCAACTATGGGGCATCCCGCAAGCGCTGAACCTCGCGCTGCAAGTCGCCCGCCCAAGTGCGCCGATTCCGGCCGCCGGCCAACTCGGGCACGCCAACCGTCACTTGGGCGATCAACTCACGCGCTGTCAACGTGCGCCACATCGAGGCCAGCAGCGTGTCATCGCCAACAAAACGTGGCGCTTGACTGACTGCGCCGGTGCGTCGGTCTAAAAAGCGCAAAGCCAGCGCCTGCACCGGCACGTTGGCTGTGATCGCGGCTTGAATCAAATTCGCATGAAAAGGCAGCAGACTCAGGCCGTCGCTGGTGGTGCCTTCGGGAAACACCGCCAGCACCTGCCCGGCCTGCAAATGTTCGACCATGTGATGAACCACGCGGTGTGCATCGCGCGGCGATTCGCGCTCAATGAAAAGCGTCCCCGCGCCGATCGCCAAGGTGCCGACCAGCGGCCAACGCTTGACATCAGACTTGGAAATAAAACGACAGTAAATGGCGGAATGCATCACCAAAATGTCCAGCCAAGAGATGTGGTTAGAGACCAACAACACCGGCCCGGTGGCCAGCGGCTCGCCTTTGAGCACCAGCTCAACGCCACTGATCGCCAGCATCTGGCGGGCCCAGAGATTGACATGCTGACCCTGCTCTTGAGGTGACAGCCGATGAAAGCGCGAGCGAATTTGCCAAAACCCTAGCAAGGTGTGCAAAAAAGCCCGCGTCAAACGGTATCCGAGCCGCGCCACCCTCATGCCGCGCGAACTTTGTGAGCGCCATGGGCCTCGTAAGCCAGCAAACCCCCGACCAGCGTCCAGCCCACCCGTGCGGGCAACTCGTAGCCTGAAAACGGCGTGTGCTTGCCCTGGCTTCGCAACGCGCTGGGCTCGACAACCCAGCCCGAAGCCGGGTTGAAAATGCACACATCGGCGACGCCGCCCGGGACCAGTTGACCGGCGCTGGCGTGCAGCGGACCCAGAGCAGAGCCGAGAACGCGGGCCGGTTCGCTGGTCAGCACCGCCAAGGCGCGCAGCAAGCCGGCGCCACTCTCGTCACCCCATTTGCAAGCCAGCCCCAACAGCAATTCCAGCCCGGTGGCGCCCGGTTCGGCTTCGGCAAAGGGCAAGGTTTTGGCGTCTTCGTCGACCGGCGTGTGATCGGACACCAGCGCGTCCAGCGTGCCGTCGAGCAGGCCCAGTCGCAGCGCATCGCGGTCGCGTTGCTGGCGCAGCGGCGGCTCTAAGCGCATCCGGCTGTCGAAGTAACCGATGTCGGTGTCGGTCAGGTGCAAGCTGTTGATGCTGACGTCACAAGTGACCCGCAAACCATCGGCCTTGGCTTGGGCCACCAGCGCCACGCCGGCAGCGCTGCTGATGCGGCACAAGTGCACACGCGCACCGGTCGCACGCATCAGCTCAAAAATCGTGTGCAGCGCGATGGTTTCAGCCGCCACCGGCACACCGCTCAGGCCCAAGCGCGTGGCCAGCGGGCCGCTGGCTGCGACGCCTTTGCCCAGATGCATGTCTTGCGGCCGCAGCCACACCGTGTAGTCAAAACTAGCCGCGTACTGCAAGGCGCGCATCAGCACTTGCGTGTCTTCCAGCGGCACTTCGGCTTGACTGAAACCGATGCAACCGGCTTCGGTCAGTTGGACCATTTCGGTCAGTGCAATCCCTTGCAATCCGCGCGTCAAAGCACCCAGCGGAAAGACCCGCGACTGGTGCAATTTTTCAGCGCGAAACTTCAGCATCTCAACCAAACCGGGCTCGTCGAGCACCGGGTCGGTGTCGGGCGGGCAGACCAGACTGGTCACACCGCCGGCGACGGCTGCGGCCAATTCGCTGGCCAGCATGCCTTCGTGTTCGTGGCCGGGTTCGCGCAGGCGCACCGACAAATCAACCAGCCCCGGCGCCACCACGCAGCCCGCAGCATCGATCGTTTTGTTCGGCACAAAGTCAGCCGCCACAGCGCCCATGCTGACGATGCGACCGGCCGCAATGGCCACCTCAACGCGTTCGTCAAAGCCTGTGGCCGGGTTGATGACGCGGCCATTTTTGATCAGAATTTTCATGCTTCATTCCCGGCAACAATGCTCATCACCGCCATCCGCACAGCAATCCCGTAAGTGACCTGCGGCAAGATCACGCTTTGCGGGCCATCAACCACCGCCGAATCGATTTCAACCCCGCGGTTGATCGGCCCCGGATGCATGACGATGGCGTCGGGCTTGGCCAGTTGCAGCTTTTCAGGGGTCAGGCCAAAGCTTTTGAAATACTCTTGGCTGCTGGGCAGCAAGCCGCCCGACATGCGCTCGTTTTGCAAGCGCAGGGTGATCACCACGTCGGCACCCCGAATGCCTTCTTCGAGTGTGTGGCAAACCCGCACGCCCATGTGCGCCAAGTCGGCCGGCACCAGCGTTTTGGGACCGACCACCCGCACCTCGGCACAACCGAGCGTGGTCAGTGCATGAATGTCCGAGCGCGCCACCCGCGAATGCAGCACGTCGCCGACGATGGCCACCGTCAGGTTGCTGAAGTCTTTCTTGTAGTGACGGATGGTGTACATGTCCAACAGGCCTTGCGTCGGGTGCGCATGGCGACCGTCGCCGGCGTTGATGACGTGCACATGCGGCGCCACGTGTTGGGCAATCAAGTACGGCGCGCCCGACTCACTGTGGCGCACCACAAATATGTCGGCGGCCATGGCGCTGAGGTTGGCAATCGTGTCGAGCAGCGACTCGCCTTTGGAGGCTGACGAGCGCGCGATGTCAAGGTTGATGACGTCGGCTGACAGCCGCGTGGCGGCGATCTCAAAAGTCGTTCGCGTGCGGGTGGAGTTTTCAAAGAACAGGTTAAAAACGCTCTTGCCGCGCAGCAGCGGAACCTTCTTGACTTCGCGGTCGCTGATGCTGACAAAGTTCGCCGCGGTGTCCAAAATCTGCGTCAACGTGGCTTTGGACAGACCTTCGGTGGAGAGCAGATGAATCAGCTCGCCGTGTTTGTTGAGCTGGGGGTTTCGTCGGTACAACACGTTTCAGGCTCCCTGGACTTCAAAACTGAACAGACCGGCGTCTGAACGCGCCAGTTGCAACGACTGCGTCACCGGCAAGGCGATGCGGGCCATCGCCAAGTCGGGTTGCACCGGCAACTCGCGACCCCCGCGGTCGACCAGCACCGCCAATTTGACACTGGCGGGGCGGCCGTAGTCAAAGAGTTCATTCAGCACCGCGCGGATGGTGCGACCGGTGTAAAGCACATCGTCGAGCACGATCAAGTGCTCGCCATTGACGTCAAAAGGCAGCCAGGTTTGCGCCCCAGAAGCCAGGCCGCGGCTGGCAAAGTCGTCGCGGTGCATGACCGACGACAGCACGCCGATCGGCTCGCTCAAATCAAGGTCTTTTTGCAGGCGCTCGGCCAGCCACGCCCCGCCCGAGGCGACACCGACCAGGCGGGGTGGCTTGGGATAGCTGGCAATCAGCGGCGGCAAACTGCGCAGCAATTCGAGGTAGAGCGCTTCAGCGTTCAGGGATTCGACGGTCTTCAAGAAAGACTCCTTAAAAATTGCTCAAGAATGATGCAGGCCGACGCCGCGTCGGCATCGGCCGCCCCAAGTGCATGCGCTTCGGTGGTGCTGTAACGCTCATCGACTTCGTAAACGCTGAGCCCGAAACGGCCACGCAATTGGCGCGCAAACTTTAGTGCGCGCAGGGTGTTTTCGTGGCTGGCACCGTCGGGATGGTACGGAACGCCGACCACCAAGGCGTCGGGTTGCCATTCTTTGATGCGCGCGGCGATCGGCACAAATCGCGCGTCACCGACGGCGCTGATGGTGGTTTGCGGCGTGGCGGTGCGCGTCAGTCGGTTGCCGCTGGCCACCCCGGTGCGTTTGAGACCAAAATCAAAAGCCAAAAAGGTCTGCACATGGGGGGCCAACGCGATGGTAGCCCCGACGCTCATGAGTGACCAGCCTCTGGCGACAGCATCCAGCGCTGCAGGCCGAGCAACAGCAAGGCCTTGTCGTAGCGCTGCTCGACCGGGGTGTCAAAAATCACGGCCGGGTCAGCCGTCACCGTGAGCCAGCTGTTGTCTGAAATCTCGGACTCCAACTGCCCTTCACCCCAAGCCGAATAGCCCAGCGAGACAAAAATGCGACGCGGTCCGGCCCCGGTTGAGAGCGCCTCAAGGACGTCTTTGGAGGTGGTCATTTCAAGTCCGCCGGGAATCGACATGGTCGAAGCGTAGACCGACTCATGGCCTGGCAACATGCTTTCATGCAGCACAAAACCGCGCTCGGTCTGGACCGGGCCGCCCTTGAACACCGGGGCGTCGCTGAGGTCTGCACGGCGCAGCGGCAACTCGACTTTGTCAAACAGGCTTTTCAAGCTGATATCGCTGGGCTTGTTGATGACCAAACCCAAAGCTCCACGCTCGCTGTGCTCGCACAGATAGACCACACTGCCGACAAAAGCGTCGTCGTCGAGGCCGGGCATGGCGATCAAAAAGTGATGCGTGAAGTTGTTCGGTTCGAAGTCCATGGCCATGACCTTAATTTTACGCTGACGATTTGCGGTCTGGCTCTGATTAAAACGGCCAGCGTCCAGCTAATATGCACGCCATGAAAAAACAATACGAGCGCGGACTGGTCTGGTTCCGCCGCGACCTGCGGGCCCACGACCACGCGGCACTGCACCACGCCCTGAGCACCTGCCGTCAGGTTTTCTGCCTTTTTGTGCTGGACCGGGCGATTCTCGACCAGCTGCCGCGCACCGACCGCCGAGTCGACTTCATCGTCCAGTCGCTGACCGAACTTGACGCCGCGCTGCAAGCATTGGCCCAGCCGCACGGGGTCCACAACGCCGGACTGCTGGTGCTGCATGACTGGGCCAGCACGGCCGTGCTGCAGCAAGCCCAGGCCTTGCAGGTGCAAGCGGTCTTTTGCAACCATGACGACGAGCCCCAAGCGATTCAGCGCGACGCGCAAATTGCAGACAGCCTGGCCGCCCACGGTGTGGCCTTTCACAGCTTCAAAGACCATGTGGTGTTTGAGCGCGGTGAGCTGCTGACACAAGGCGGCAAGCCCTACGGCGTTTTCACGCCCTACAAAAACGCTTGGCTGAAAAAAGTCGACAGCTACTACTTGCAGTCTTACGCCATTCAAGCCCATGCCGACGCGCTGGCGAACAAGCCGCTTGACGCCGAGCCGGTGCCGACGTTGAGCCAGATCGGTTTTGAAGCCAGCAACTTGCAGGCGCTGAAACTGCCCACCGGCATCTCGGGCGGTGCCCAATTGTTTGAAGAGTTTTTGCAGCGCATTGACGACTACGAAGAGAGTCGCAACTTTCCGGCCGTCAAAGGGCCGAGCTACTTGGGCGTGCACTTGCGCTTTGGCACGGTGTCGATTCGCCAGCTGGCCGCCGAAGCCTTGAAGCGACAGTTCGCTGGCAGCGCCGGTGCCGCCGTCTGGCTAAGCGAGCTGATCTGGCGCGATTTTTATGCCCAAATTTTGAGCAATTACCCGCACGTCGCCCAGGCCTCTTTCAAGCCCGACTACGACGCGATTCAATGGGAAACCGGCGTTGCAGCCGACGCCCTGTTTGCCGCTTGGTGCGAAGGCCGCACCGGTTATCCGCTGGTCGACGCCGCCATGGCGCAGATCAACCAGACCGGCTACATGCACAACCGGCTGCGCATGGTGGCGGCTTGCTTTTTGATCAAAGACTTGGGCATCGACTGGCGCCGCGGTGAGCGCTACTTTGCCGACAAATTAAATGACTTTGACCAATCGGCCAACAATGGCGGTTGGCAATGGGCGTCCAGCAGCGGTTGCGACGCGCAGCCTTACTTTCGCATTTTCAACCCGGTCAGCCAGAGCTTGAAGTTCGACCCTGACGGCAAGTTCATCCGCAAGTACTTGCCGGTGCTGGCGGGCTTGCAAGGCAAGGCCTTGCACAGCCCGTGGGAAGCCGCGCCACTGGAATTAGCCGCAGCGGGCGTGGCACTGGGTGAAAATTACCCGCGGCCGCTGGTGCAGCACGCCGAAGCACGGATGCGCACGCTACAGCGTTATGCGGTGGTCAAAAAGACGCTGGATTGAACCGCCAAAACGGCTTTGAATCAGCGCCGACCCGACTCGGCTGACCTCAGATCTCGACCATCTCAAAGTCTTCTTTGCGGGCGCCACACTCGGGGCAGGTCCAGTTCATAGGCACATCGGCCCACAGCGTGCCCAACGCGATACCGTGTTCAGGGGCGCCAGCAGCCTCGTCGTAGAGCCAGCCGCAGATCAAACACATCCAGGTCTTAGTAGTCATAGTCACAGCGTTATCTTTGCTTTCGCGAATAGAATCAATCCAATAATTGTATCGGCGAGGCGGTGCCCTTTTGCCACGTCGGCGAATTCCTCAGCCAAAACACCGCACATGGCACAAGCTCACAATCCACACGCTCTTTTGGCCGCTTCGGCTCTTTCGGCCGACGACTCGGCAGACACTGTTGACAGCGCGCCGGCCTGCGTCATGACTTTCAATGCCAGCGACCCCTGCGGCGCTGGCGGCTTGAGCGCTGACATCATGGCCATTTCTTCAGCGGGTGGCCATGTTTTGGCGGTTGTTACGGGCGCTTATTCCCGCGACACGGCCGAGATCTTGGAGCACTTTGCCTTTGACGAAGACGCGGTTTCCGCGCAGGCCCGAGCTGCGCTGGAAGACATGCCGGTCAGCGCCATCAAGGTCGGCTTTGTCGGCAGCCCCGAAAACGTCAGCGTCATCGCCGAGATTGCCTCCGACTACGCCGACGTGCCGCTGGTCGCCTACATGCCCAGCCTGGCATGGTGGGAAGAAGACGAAATAGACAGCTACCTCGATGCTTTTCGTGAGCTCTTGCTGCCCCAAACCACCGTGCTTTGCGGCAACCACAGCACGCTGTGGCGCTGGTTGCTGCCTGACTGGTCGGGCGACAAAAGCCCGAGCGCGCGCGACATTGCCAAGGCCGCCGGTGTGCTCGGCGTGCCCTACACCTTGGTCACCGGCATTCCGGCCGCTGAGCAATTCATTGACAACGTGCTGGCCACGCCGCAAAGCATTTTGTACAGCGAGAAGTTCGAGCATTTCGACGCCAGCTTTGCCGGTGCTGGCGACACCCTCAGTGCGGCTTTGTCGGCCTTGCTGGCCAACGGTCACGACTTGCAAAGCGCCACCACCGAGGCCCTGACCTACCTCGACCACAGCCTGAACGCAGGCTTTCAACCCGGCATGGGTCACTTGATCCCAGACCGCATGTTTTGGGCCCAAACCGATGACGACGAAGTTACTGATGCCGATGATGCTGACGCGGCAGAAACTGCCGACAGCAATCACAGCCTGACAAAACACACCGATCCGCTCGAACCGCTGATCTCCACCCCCTCTTTTGACGTCCCCCCGAATGGCACAAAACACTGATTCCGCAAGCCCCACCCTGTCCCGTAACGACGCTTTTTTTGAACGCGCCAAGGCGGTGATTCCTGGCGGCGTGAACTCCCCGGTACGGGCCTTCAAAGCCGTTGGCGGCACACCGCGCTTTGTGCAGCGCGCGCAAGGCGCTTATTTTTGGGATGCTGACGGCCAGCGCTACATCGACTACATCGGCTCTTGGGGCCCGATGATCCTTGGCCACGGCCACCCGGCGGTGCTTGAGGCCGTGCAAAAAGCTGCCCTCGATGGTTTTTCTTTTGGCGCACCCACTGAGCGCGAGGTCGAGCTGGCAGAAGAAATCATCAAGCTGGTGCCGTCGATTGACATGATCCGTCTCGTCAGTTCCGGCACCGAAGCCGCCATGAGCACACTGCGCTTGGCGCGCGGTGCCACCGGTCGCAACAAGTTCATCAAGTTCGAAGGCTGCTACCACGGCCATGCCGATGCGCTGTTGGTCAAAGCCGGCTCGGGCTTGGCGACTTTCGGCAACCCAACCAGCGCCGGTGTGCCGCCCGAAGTCGTGCGCGACACACTGGTCTTAGAATACAACAACGTGGCGCAACTGGAAGAAGCCTTCAGCCTGCACGGCCCAGAACTCGCCTGCGTGATGATTGAACCGATCGCCGGCAACATGAACTTCGTGCGCGCCAGCGTGCCCTTCATGACGCGCTGCCGCGAGCTGTGCACGCAATACGGTGCGCTGCTGGTGTTTGACGAAGTCATGACCGGCTTCAGGGTCGCTTTGGGCGGCGCACAAAGCGTCTACGCCCAACTCATTCCCGGCTTTGAGCCCGACATGACGGTGATGGGCAAAGTGATTGGCGGCGGCATGCCGTTGGCAGCTTTCGGCGCCAAACGCGCTGTCATGGAACAACTCGCCCCGCAAGGCCCGGTCTACCAAGCCGGCACGCTGTCGGGCAACCCGGTCGCCACCGCCTGCGGACTCGCCACCTTGCGCGAACTGCAAAAACCCGGTTTTTACGAAGCGCTAGGCGCCCGCACGCAAAGCTTGGTGGCCGGTTTGACGCAAGCAGCCAAGCAAGCCGGTGTGCCTTTTTGCGGCGACAGCCAAGGCGGCATGTTCGGCTTCTTTTTACTCGACACGCTGCCGCAAAACTACAGCACCGTGATGACCACCGACAGCCCAGCCTTCAACCAATTCTTCCACGCTATGCTGGACAGCGGTGTGTATTACGCACCGGCCTTGTATGAAGCGGGTTTTGTCAGTGCAGCGCACACAGCGGAAGACATTGAAGCGACGGTGGATGCTGCTACGCGTTTTTTTGCGGCGCGTTGAACTGAAGTGATTGGGTTGATGGTGAAAAACGTCCCGATAGGCGTCAGACCAGACGGACAGTTCAGCCAGCGCTGGCCGCTTGAATCACCATGCGTCCCAACTCGTTCAGTAAGTCGACAGACAACTGCGTAGGCTGAATGTACTTGATGCGGTTGTCGTCTTGATCCATTTCAAGCTGGAGCATGCCCTTTAAACGCAAACTTTTCAGACGCCGGTGAACGGTAGTCGTCGAGCCATCCGAAGACATCTGCATGGCTTTCAAAACAGTTAATTTTTGGCCTGAAATCCAAAAACTGGCAAGCAGGTCAAGCAGCCGTTCTTCTGCCAAATCCAACGAAGGAAATGTTGATGAACTGCGCACACTGGCAGCAATGCGCAGGAAGTGCAGGTAGGTCTTGCCGTCGTTGATTGTTTTTTTCACCGAGCCATGTTAGCGACAACGAAACAAAATGCAAACATGCTTAACTAAAAAATAATGACTTAAAAAAAATAAATCAGTAGCGTCCCAACGTTTTTTAATTCAAAAACTGAAAAAAATGGCACGCTGCACAGCTATTACAGGCCGCATTGTTGAGCAGAAAAGTGGTGCGTCCAACATAGGCAAATTTACAGCTCAACAG
>JBBAPN010000023.1:0-39267 GCA_040400815.1 Polaromonas sp.
ATGGGATGTGAATTTGCGCCTGCCTCAAGCTCAGATTGCGCGAGCTGCTATGAACACCACAGCGACTTCAGCAGTTTGGCCTGCCTCTGAAGCCCTGGCCCAGGGTGGAGAGACGTTCACCCTGACCGCCGGTGGCCACATTCCCATGCCGGCCAGCACTCCTGCTGCCCACGCGAGCACGCTTTTGGCGATGCCTTCAACCTCTGCGGCGTCGGTCTTGGCGTTCTGGTTTGCGGGTCAGCGCGAAAGTGCCCCCGATGTGCAGATCGCGTTTTCGTGGTTTGAGCGTGCCACCGCGCAGTGGACGCCCGCACGGTTTGTGGTGAACAGAGCGGCGGTGAGCCAAGAACTGGGCTTTGGTGTGCGCCGTCTGGGCAATCCTGTTGCGTGGCTGGACGCTCAAGGCCGCGTCCACCTGTTCGTGGTGGCGACGGGTTTGGGCGGCTGGGCGGCTGGGCGGGTGCTGCATCTACAACAAAAAGAACCGCTGTTGCCGGATGTCAGGGGACTGAATGCCATGGCTTTTGAATCTGTCCGGGTGCTGCCTTTGTCGTGGCTGTGGAATACCAGCCACCTCGTGCGCAGTGCGCCGCTGGCGCTGGCCGATGGCGGGATGCTGCTGCCGCTGTACTTTGAGTTGGGCATCAAATATCCGGTTGCGGCGCGCTTTGGGGCTACTGGCGAGTTTTTGGGGCTGCAGCGCTTGTCCAGCCGAGGTAGCCTGCTGCAACCCGCCCTGGTGATGCGAGACGAGACCCACTGGCTGGCCTTTTTGCGCGACCACGGTCCTGGGCGCAAGGTGGCGGTGGTGCAAACCACCAACGCAGGCCTGGATTGGCATGACCTTCCCAACCTGTCGCTGAACAACCCGGACGCTTCCGTGGCGGGCTTGGGCCTAGGCCACGGCCTGATGGTGCTGGCCTACAACCCGTCCACCACCGGGCGGCAAACGCTGGAGTTAAGCGCCTCGGCCAACGGCCAGGACTGGCGCACCGTCGCTACCTTGGCCCAAGGCGGTGTCAGCAGCGAATTCTCTTACCCTGCACTGACTTGGTCGGACGACAGCCTGTGGGTCAGCTACACCGATCAGCGCCAGCGTATCGCGTGGCAGCGTTTGAAACTGACAACGTCGACCCAGGCGGTGAAGCCTTGATCGCCCTGCTCACGTCTGTGTTCACCGACACCAGTCCAGTGCTGCCCGCCTCCTGGTTGATGGCCTTGGCCCGGCACGCTGGTTGGGCGCTGGTGCTGGCCTGTCTGGTGCTGCGCGGCTGGCTAGGGACGGGTAACTTGCCGCAGCGCTGGCGGCGGGCTTCGGTGGCAGGCCTGGCGGGGCTGCTGGCTGTGGCTGCGCTCTGGCCCGGCTCAGCGGGGCTGGCCTACTGGCTGGGCTTGGCGTTTCAAATTCCCAGTCTGAGCACGGTGGGGTTGGCGGCGAGCGTGGTGGTGTTGGCGGGGACTGCCCCGTGGTCGCGCGAGCTTGGTTATTCCCAAGCCCTGCTGTCACCCGGTACGGTGTTGTACTTGTCGGTCGCCGCCGTGCTGCTGGGTTGGGTGATGCTGCTCGACACCTTGGCGCTGCTGCCCCTGTTTCTCTACCCCATGGGTTACAGCGCCGGTGCGGTGGTGCTGTTGCTCGTGCTGGCGGTGCTGCTTATCGCTTTGCCCGCCAGCCGTCGCGTGGGTGTGGCGGCTTTGCTGCTGGCGGGGGTCTTTGTGATGACGCGCCTGCCCAGCGGCAATCTGTGGGATGCACTTTCAGACCCGTTGCTGTGGCTGTTCGCGCATGGGGTGCTGGTGCGAGGGCTTTGGCAGCGCTGCAGTGCTCAGTCTGCCTTGGCGATCGAGATGGGCGCTGATGCCATCGACATTGACAAGCCGATTCACCCGCACCCGACGCTGGGCGAGCGCATTGGCATGGCGGCGGCGGTGGCAAATGGCAGTTGCGCGGACTTGCCGCCTGTGCGCCAGTAGCTTGCGTCCCTGACGCAGCCAACGTGTCTTTGCAGGTTGCTTGAATTTCTTGTGCGTAACTTGAATCCAGTTTGAAACTGCCGGCGTATTCATATCAGCCGGTTAGAAATCTTTTTGATTTTTGGCCAGTTTCTTAACTTTTTTCACAACGCACAGGACTTCAAATGCAAACCAAACACAAAATAGCTTCCATCGGTCTGGCCATTGTCATGGGTTTCAGCGCTGCTGCTGCCATGGCCGATGTCATGGTCGGCGGTGCTTCCATGCTGGCGTCTAAAGACATCATCGACAACGCCGTCAACTCCAAGGATCACACCACCTTGGTGGCTGCCGTCAAAGCGGCTGGTTTGGTGGTGACGCTCAAAAGCGCTGGCCCTTTCACCGTATTCGCACCGGTGAACGCGGCATTTGCAGCCTTGCCAGCGGGCACGGTTGAGACGCTGCTGAAGCCTGAAAACAAGAGCATGCTGACAGGCATCCTGACTTACCACGTCGTGTCCGGCAAGATGGACGCTGCTGCGCTGACCCAAGCCATCAACGCCGGTGGTGGCAAAGCCACGCTCAAGACCGTGGCGGGTGGCAACCTGACCGCCATGGCTGCGGGCGGCAAAGTGATGCTGATGGACGAAAAAGGCGGCACCGCCACCGTGACCATCGCTGACGTGTACCAGTCGAATGGCGTGATTCACGTGATCGACAAGGTCATGCTGCCGAAGTAAGCCCGACCAACCCGTGTCCATTCCTTTGAGGGCCACACTGACCTGAAAACTATTTGGCCACGAAAGGTCTTTGAGCCAGCGCGCAGACCAACTGCTCGCTGGCTTTGTTGTTTGACGCAAAGCAATTCAAATAAAAGCGTCTTTTGCGCTGGAAAATGGATAATGAAACGACTTTTTCCAGATCAGATCTCACTTACCGGAGTTCGCTATGGACGTTGCTATTCTTGTGGTTATCTTGCTGCTGGTGCTGGTTTGCTTTTTGCTGTTTTATTTTTTCACACAGCAAAGTCTTCGTGACATCACGGCTCGCTTGAACATTGTTTTGCAGCACTCCCACCCGCCTAAGAAAAATTCGGAGTCGATTCGGCGTGAACGCGCCTTGGCCCATGATCGACTGGTGTTGCTCGAAGCTGATTTGTCCCATCACCCGCGGGAATACCTGTCGGCGCAAGAACTTGCCAGCATTGACGAGATCAGTCAATCCATCCGCAACTGTATTGCTGAACTGAAAAAATCAGGTGAATGGGTTGGTTTGCCGTTTGATTTTGAATGGACTGATATCTTGGCTCGGTTGCCAAAAGTTGATGCGCTTTACCGCAAGGCGATTGCATTGGAAACTGAACCTGAGCCCGAACCCCAGATGCAACTGGCGACCGCTGAGCCTCAAAAACCAAGCGGTAGCGGTGGCTTGGGTGGTCAACGACGTTGACACATTGGCAATCATTTTTGCTTTACCTTGAGCGGTGTCAACCCCGGCGGTCACGGTGAAAACGTCGCTGTCTGGTCGGGTTAACCGCCGTCAGGGGGTTGGACACACTGTGGCAGCAGAGGCTAACGCCGCCTGTTTCGTCCGCTGAGAAACCAGTCGCGGCGCAACCTTTGGGGCGTACGGAATCTCGTAATTTGTCGCGATCAGCCGAAGAATTCGGCTGGGATATCTTTTTTGGGGTATTGAAGTTTCGGATTCAGGGTTAAAAATTAAAAAAACCTGGGTGATGACCCATTATTTTTTCAATGACTCGCTCACCGCCTGGAACTCCATGGACACCGCTTTATTCATCGTCATCCTGCTGCTCATGCTGCTGATGATTTGTTTTTTGTTGCTGTATTTTTTCACGCAACAAAGCTATCGAGAGATCACGGCACGCTTAAATATTGTTTTGCAGCCGGTGGTGGTTCCGAAAAAAAATGCTGAAGCGGTTCGCTTAAAAAGCGCTTTGGCACACGATCAACTGACGCTGCTTGAGGCGGACCTGACCAACAACCCACGCGAGAATCTGACACCTGCAGAAATTGCCAGCATTGACCAGATCAGTAAAACCATCCGAACTTGCATAGCGCAACTCAAAAAATCAAGCGAATGGATCAGTTTGCCGTTTGACTTTGAGTGGGCCGAAATTTTGGACCGATCACCGAATGTCAATACGCTTTATCGCAAAGCGATTGCGATTGAAACGGAACTCCAAAAGCCGCTGTAGCCGAGCCAGTTCTGCAGACTGTCAGCGGCAACACAAAGGCCATCGGCCAGCGTTTTTGAGCCAGTGTGAGTTCCCTGCAGGCGCTTGCCGCTGGCCTAGCGTTTGGGCTGAGTCCCTGGCTGTGAATTGGCTTTCGCATCTGAAAGCAGTGCAGCGGCAACCGAGGCGATAGGCTCGTCTGGCGCTGCTTCGACCCGTCGGGCACCGTCAAAGCGTCGGTTCCAATAGGCTGCGCCCAGGCTCTCCACGCGCACTTCAGCGCCGGGTTTGGGTGAGTGGATGAACTTGCCGTCGCCGATGTAAATGCCGACATGGCTGAAGGCTCGGCGCATGGTGTTGAAGAAAACCAAGTCTCCCGGCAGCAATTCTTTGCGCTCGATATTTTGAGTGGCGGCCGCTTGCTGCTCTGCCCGCCGAGGTAAAACCAAGCCGAGTGTTTGCTCATACATTGCTTTGACAAAGCCGCTGCAGTCAAAACCGGTTTCTACACTGTTGCCACCGCGCAAATAAGGAACGCCAAGAAAGCCGATGGCGGTGACCACGAGTTCGGAAGCTTTCAGGCTAACGTTTTGCCGCACTTGCTGAATGTGGGACAGCACCCCTTTGTCGGCCAGCCAGGCGTCAAGATCATCAGCATTCGGTGCCGCTTGCGCTCCGGTGGCGATCAAAAGACCCAGCGCCAAGGCAAGGCAAGGTGCAAAAACGGGTTTGATCAGTCTAAAACGCATCAGTGCAGCTTACTGAAGAGGCGACCGAGCGTCAAGCGCCAATTCAAGCGCCCAAAAGTCAGCCCGCCACTCTATAAAATAACAGTTGTGTGTCCACTTACGTGAGTTTATGTGTCTGATCGCTTCAAAGTCTTTTTTCAATATCTCCTGCCCAAACAGGCCATCACAACGTTTGCTGGCTTTGTGGCCTCCCGCCAGCGCGGTTGGGTCACCACCGCGCTGATCCGTTGGTTTGTTGGCAAGTACGCTGTCAACATGGGGGAAGCAGCCAACCCGGACATCACCAGCTACCTGTCGTTCAACGACTTTTTCACCCGCGCTTTAAGGCCTGACGCGAGGCAGCTGGCCAGTGCCGACTGGGTCTGTCCGGTCGATGGCGCCATCAGTCAGTTTGGCCGGATTGAAGCTGATCAGATTTTTCAGGCCAAGGGCCATCACTACTCGACCACTGCGCTGGTTGGCGGCGACGCAGCGTTGGCCGAGCAGTTTAAGAACGGCAGCTTTGCGACGATCTACCTGAGCCCGCGTGACTACCACCGCATTCACATGCCGTGTGATGGCCGTTTGCTGCGCATGATTTATGTGCCGGGCGATCTGTTTTCTGTCAACCCGGTCACCGCGCGCGGCGTGCCGGGTTTGTTTGCGCGCAACGAACGCTTGGCTTGCGTCTTTGAGACGCCGCACGGGGCGATGGTTTTGACCTTGGTTGGCGCGACGATCGTCGGCAGCATGGCGACGGTCTGGCATGGCGTGGTGAACCGCTCGCGCCAAAACACGCTGCGCGAATGGCATTACGCGGACACCACGTTGCCGGTGGTACTGAAAAAAGGCGACGAAATGGGCCGGTTTTTGCTCGGCTCCACCGTGGTCTTGCTGTTTCCTGCCGGGCCTTTGCATTTCAATCCGGTCTGGCAAGCCGGCGGGCCGGTGCAGCTGGGCCAAGCCATGGCCAGCGTGCGGGGTGGTGTATGACGACGACCGCATGAGCTACAGCGTTCGTTTGTTTGCCTATGAAGAGGTCAGCGAATTTGAAAAGCGCGCAGCTGAACAGCGTTTTTGCACGGCCTTGAACGACGCCCTGGGCGATGCGTCGCTGGTGTTGCCGGTGTATTCGATGTACCGCAAGCTGGTGGCGGTGTACGGCGAGTCGCCGTCTGCGGATGTCTTGAGCACCGAAGAGTTGGAGATTTTCAACCAGTGGCAAGTCGCTGAATCGGCCGCGTTGACGGCGGCCTTGGGTCCGCATCGCTACATGGGCGAGGCGGAATTTGACATCAGGGCGTGAGGTCGTCACCCTCGTCGAAGCTGTCGTTGTGATGCGCGGCGGACTCACCGGCCGGACGAACTCGGCGGTGGCCTTCTTTGGCCAAGACTTCGACGAAAAACTGGTCTGCGCCATCGGCCACAGCGGCGTCTAGGCGTGTGATGATTTCGGCCAAATGCACGGCTTCAGCCGATTCTTCGGTGCTGCCAAACTTGCAGTCGAAGTCCCAAAAATCCACGCCTGCTGGCAATGGCACGCGGCGTTGGCGTTTGACGTACTTGCGGATCTCGTGTTTGTGGGCGTCCAGCACGCGGTCCGGGTTTTTGCCTTCGACCTGAAGTTTGAACGTTTTTCTCACGGTAGCCTTTGATTTTTTGGAGTTGCAGTGTGCTTGCGAACTAGCGCAGATAGTTGCAGTGCGGCGCCTTGCGCCCGACTGTCAGGAGGCCATGATTATGCGGCCTGAAGCGCCGGCCCGATCGGCTGGCGCTTAAAATCGACGCTTTCGCTTTCAGAACCCCCCGCATGTCTTTCTCCACACTCGGCTTGTCGCCAACCCTTCTTCGCGCTCTGGCCGGCCTGAACTACACCCAGCCGACGCCCGTGCAAGCGGCCGCTATTCCACTGATTTTGGCCGGTCGCGACGTGCTGGCATCGGCTGAAACCGGTTCTGGCAAAACGGCGGCGTTTTGCCTGCCGATTCTGCAAATGCTGGCGGCTGTTCCGAGCACTCGGCCACGGCGGGTAAGGGCGCTGATTCTGGTGCCCACGCGTGAGTTGGCCGTGCAGATTGGCGAGGTGGCGCGCTTGCTGGCGCTGCAAGTGGCGCCCGAGCTCAAAGTCACCGTCGTCTTTGGCGGTGTTTCGATCAATCCGCAGATGATGGGTTTGCGCAGCGGCACCGACTGGGTCGTCGCGACGCCCGGCCGCTTGTTGGACCTGATTGACCACAACGCGCTCGACTTGTCGGCGGTGCAGACGCTGGTGCTGGACGAAGCCGATCGGCTGCTCGACCTCGGTTTTGACGAAGAACTGAAGCGGATTTTGGCCTTGCTGCCAGCGCGCCGGCAAAACCTGTTTTTCTCGGCCACTTTGCCCGCCCCTGTACAGGCTTTGGCGGCTGGCTTGCTGCAATCGCCAGCGCGGGTAGAAGTGCTGCCCGAGGTGCTTGAAATCAGCGCCATCGCGCAGTTGGCGATTGAAGTCGACAGCCGCCGCCGCACCCAATTGCTGCGCCACTTGATCGCGGATAAAAAGTGGAGCCGTGTGTTGGTCTTTGTGGCGACCAAACACGCCGCCGAGATGGTCGCCGACAAGCTGCGCAAAGTCGGCTTGGAAGCCGAACCTTTTCATGGCGAACTGAGCCAAGGCAAGCGCACGCAAGTGCTGCTCGACTTTAAAAACGCAGACGTCAAAGTGGTGATCGCGACCGATGTGGCCGCCCGTGGTTTGGACGTGGCCTTGTTGCCGGTGGTCGTCAATTACGACTTGCCGCGCTCGGCGGTCGACTATGTTCACCGCATTGGCCGGACCGGGCGCGCGGGCGCATCTGGCCTGGCGGTGAGCTTTGTCAGCGCAGCCACCGAGGCGCATTTTCGCTTGATCGAAAAGCGCCAAGGTTTGAGCGTGCCGCGCGAGCAAGTGGCCGGTTTTGAGCCGACCGACGCGGCGCCGGTGTTGGCCGCCACGGAGAGCCGCAGCGCAGCGGGTGAGTCGACCGGCGGCGTCAAAGGCAAGCGGCCCAGCAAAAAAGACAAGCTGCGCGCAGCGGCTCAGCAGACCAGCGGGCAAACCGACTGAGCAAACTCGTTGACCAACGCTTGGTGCCGCTGGCCTTTAAAATCGTTTGCTCCTAGCTCCCCAAGCTCCCAATCCATCCTTGCTTGATTTGAAACTTTTGAACCCAGCCGATTCACCCCTCCCGCCCGACGACGCCAGCGCTGCTGAAGAGATCAGTCGCGTGCAACAGCCCCGCTTGTGGCAAGACAATGGCTGGACCGCACGGGTGCTGAAAAATGAAGACGACGACGGCTGGGCGGTGGCCATGGTCAAAGACGGTGAACCCGAGCCCGCCTTGATCGGGCCTTGGACCATGGGCCGCGACAAGAAAAATCCCAAGCCGCTCGACAACACCGCCTTCAACACCTTGGTCAAGACCGCCTCTGAATTTGTGCGCCGGCAAGAGCAGCAACTGCATGCCTCGTTGCACCAGAGCATCACCGTCACCGCTGGCGCTGGGCGCATCACGGTGTCGCTGGACATCGTGCCAGATGAAGACAATCCCTACGGCACGCTGAGTGCCCACGATGAGGCTGGCGAGTTGCTGGCCGAGGTGCGTGTGGCGGCGTCGTTCAAGCTCAGCCGCAGCAGCGCCATCGCTTGGGCTGACCAGCAATTCAAGAAGCCGGGCTGAGCTCGATGGTCATTTTGAAGGGCGCAGCCCAGGCCTGCGGCATTGACTTCGGCACTTCCAATTCAACCGTCGGCTGGCATCGGCCGAACCAAACCGCGCTGCTGGCGCTGGAAGCTGACAAGCTGACCTTGCCGTCGGTCGTCTTTTTTCATGCCGAAGACAGCGTCACCCGCTACGGCCGGGCCGCGCTGGCCGACTACCTGAGCGGCGACGAAGGCCGTCTCATGCGGTCCTTGAAAAGCTTGCTCGGCACCTCCTTGATGGACGACTTCACTGAGGTCGCGGGCCGGGTGTTGCCGTTTCGGGAACTGCTGGCGCTGTTCATTGGCGAGCTCAAAAGCCGCGCCGAAGTGTCCGCCGGACAAGGCTTCAGCAGCGCGGTGCTCGGGCGCCCGGTTTATTTTGTCGATGACGACGCGCAAGCCGACAAAGTGGCCGAAAACACACTCGCCGACATCGCCCGTGCGGCGGGTTTGCGTCATATTGACTTCCAGTACGAGCCGATCGCCGCGGCGTTTGATTACGAGTCACAGATCAGCCGCGAAGAGTTGGTGCTGGTGGTCGACATTGGCGGCGGCACCTCTGACTTTGCGCTGGTTCGCCTGGGTCCTGAGCGGGCTGGCAAGTTGGAGCGCAAAGACGATATTTTGGCCAGTGGCGGCGTGCACATTGGTGGCACCGACTTTGACAAACAGCTCAGCTTGGCCGGCGTGATGCCTTTGCTGGGGCTGGGCAGCCAGCTCAAAAGTGGCTTGCAAGTGCCTTCGTCACCGTACTTCAACTTGGCCACCTGGCACACCATCAACCAAGCCTACACCCGCAAGGCGTGGGCGCAGATGGTCGAGGTGACGCGTGAAGGGCGTGAGCCGGCAAAGCTGCAAGCCTTGCAAAATTTGGTGCAACAAAAAGACGGCCATTGGCTGGCGATGCAGGTTGAGGCCGCCAAGATCAACTTGTCCACTGAGACTGCAGCCCAGATGGACTTGAGCCGGATTGGCGCGTCAAACGAGGTGGTTTTAGAGCGGGCTATTTTTGACCAAGCAATCGCAGGCTTGGTGGGCCGCATCGGCGAGACGGTCAACAAACTGTTGCGTGATGCAGGTGTTGCCGCCGATCAAGTCGACACCGTGTTTTTCACCGGTGGCTCCAGCGGTGTGCCGCTGCTGCGCCACAGCGTTGGCGAACTGTTGCCGAAGGCGCAGCGCGTCGAGGGTGATTTGTTCGGCAGCATCGGTGCGGGCTTGGCGATCGATGCGGTCCGAAAATTCGGCTGAGCCGGTCGCTGCGACGATCAAACCCGCGTGGTTTTTTCAGTCTGGCTCAGCGTTCCAGCACTTCCAACAAGCGGTCTAGCCCGCCAATATTGATGGCCACCATGGCTTGTTCGCGCACTTGCGGCTTGGCGCGGTAGGCCACTGACAGGCCCGCCACGCTCATCATGGGCAGGTCATTGGCGCCGTCGCCCATGGCAATCGCTTGCAGCGGGCTGATGCCGAGTTGCGCGCAGGTTTGCAAAAGCATTTTCTTTTTCTCTTCGCCGTCGCAAATATCGCCCCAGGGCTGGTCCACCATGCGACCGGTTAACCGACCGTCTTCAATGTCGAGGACGTTGGAGCGGGTGAAATCAATCGCCAGTTCATCGCGCACGCGGTCGGTGAAAAACGTGAAGCCACCGCTCACCAGCAGCACTTTCATGCCGACTTTTTTGCAAGCTGCCACCAACTCTGTCGCCCCAGGATTGAGTTTCAAACGCTCGCGGTAGACGCCGTCCATGCTGTCTGCGTGCACACCTTTGAGCAGGGCAACGCGTTGCCGCAGGCTGTCTTTGTAGTCAGCAATCTCGCCGCGCATCGCCGCTTCGGTGATGGCCGAGACCTCGGCCTTGCGGCCCACCGCATCGGCAATTTCATCGACGCATTCGATGTTGATCAGCGTCGAGTCCATGTCGAAGGCGATCAGTTTGAAGTCGCTGAGCGGCCGCTGGTGGACGTTCGGTTTGACGTCAAGGCCGGGGGCGTAGGTAAGGGAAGTCTGGCTTGTCATGGTGCTCAATGGTGGAGTGTTGTCAGGGGCTTATTGAGTGTGTGTTTCAGGCTGCTTTGGCCGACACGACAGGCACGAGAGGAAGTGGCACGGGTTCAACCCGAGGCTGGCCCAGCGAGCGCAGCACATCGCGGACCATCTGGGCCCGGTCTTTCGGCTCAGGCAGTTCGCGTTCAATGCGCAGCTTGTCATTGCCGGCGAGCTTGATGTGCTTGTTTTTTTGGATCAGATGCATGATGGCCATGGTCTCGATCGGCGGGTCTTTTTGGAAGGTGATGTGGATCAGGCCCGGTGCCGCATCGACCTTGACCACGCCATACGGTTTGGCCAGCACGCGGAGCCGGTGCATGTCGATCAAGGTCTGGCCTTGCGCCGGCAACTTGCCAAAGCGATCAACGATTTCTTCGAGCAAGTTGTCGATCTGATCGGCGGTTTTGGCGACAGCGAGTTTTTTGTAAAAGCTCAAGCGCAAATGCACGTCGCCACAATAGTCGTCTGGTAGCAGGGCGGGCGCATGCAGATTGATTTCGGTGCCCACGTGGAGCGGATTCAACAGGTCCGGCTCAATGCCGGCTTTCAGGCAGCGCACGGCTTCAGAGAGCATTTCGTTGTAAAGCTGAAAGCCGACTTCGAGCATGTTGCCGGACTGGTTTTCGCCTAGCACTTCGCCAGCACCGCGAATCTCTAGGTCGTGCATGGCCAAGTAAAAGCCAGAGCCGAGTTCTTCCATTTGTTGAATCGCGTCGAGCCGTTGGCTGGCCTGCTTGGTCAGGCCCTCAATGTCAGGCACCATCAAATAAGCATAGGCTTGGTGGTGACTGCGGCCCACGCGGCCGCGCAGTTGGTGCAGCTGAGCCAGACCAAACTTGTCCGCGCGCGCCATGACGATGGTGTTGGCCGTCGGCACGTCAATGCCGGTCTCGATGATGGTCGAGCACAGCAGCAGGTTGTAGCGCTGCGCGACAAAATCTTTCATGACTTTTTCGAGTTGGCGCTCGGGCATCTGGCCGTGCGCCACCGCGATGCGTGCTTCGGGCAGCAGGGCTTCGAGCTTCTCGCGCCGGTTCTGGATAGTGTCGACCTCGTTGTGCAAAAAGTAGACCTGTCCGCCGCGCTTGAGTTCGCGCAGCACGGCTTCCCGGATCACGCCATTGCTTTCGCTGCGCACAAAGGTTTTGATGGCGAGGCGGCGCTGCGGTGCGGTGGCGATCACGCTCAAGTCGCGCAGGCCTTCAAGGGCCATGCCGAGCGTGCGTGGAATCGGTGTGGCGGTCATGGTCAGCACGTCGACCTCGGCGCGAAACGCCTTCATGGTCTCTTTGTGGCGCACGCCAAAACGGTGCTCTTCGTCAATGATCAGCAGACCCAAGCGTTGAAACTTCACGTCTTTGCTGAGCAGCTTGTGCGTGCCGACAACGAAGTCCACCGTGCCGTCGGCAATGCCCTTCATGGCGGCGGTGATTTCTTTGGCCGACCGAAAACGGCTCATCTCTGCGACCTTCACCGGCCACTTGGAAAAGCGGTCGACCAGGGTTTGGTAATGCTGCTCTGCCAGCAGCGTGGTCGGGGCCAGCAGGGCGACCTGCTTGCCACCGGTGATGGCGATGAAGGCGGCGCGCAACGCCACTTCGGTTTTGCCAAAACCAACGTCGCCGCAGATCAGCCGGTCCATCGGGCGCGGGCTGATCATGTCTTGAATCACGGCGTGAATGGCGGCGCGCTGGTCGGCGGTTTCTTCAAAGCCGAAGTCGTTGGCAAAGGTCTCGTAGTCGTTGGGAGAGTAGCGGAACGCATGGCCTTCGCGGGCGGCCCGGCGGGCGTAAATGTTCAGCAGCTCGGCGGCTGAATCGCGCACTTGCTCGGCCGCCCGGCGCTTGGCTTTTTCCCACTGGCCACTGCCGAGCCGGTGCAGCGGTGCTTCGTCAGCACTGACGCCGGTGTAGCGGCTGATCTGGTGCAACTGGCCGACCGGCACATAGAGCGTGGCGTCGTCGGCATATTGCAGGTGCAAAAATTCGCTGGGCCCTTGGCCCAAATCCATGTTGATCAGGCCTTTGTAGCGGCCAATGCCGTGCGCGCTGTGAACCACCGGATCCCCGACATTGAGCTCAGACAGGTCTTTGATCAGCGCTTCAACATCGCTGACTTGTTCTTGCTTTTTGTTGCGACGGCGAATGGTCACGCCAGCGGCAAACAGCTCCGTTTCAGTGATGAAGTCGATCGCCTCTTCAGGCCAGCTGAAACCCTCGGCCAGCGCTGCGGTGGCAATGCCCAGCTTTTCGGGGCTGGTTTGAAAGTCTTCCAGCGAGTCAAATGCCGGCGGGCTGACGTTGCTGGCGCGTAAAAAGTCGAGCAGACTTTCACGCCGGCCGTCGCTTTCAGCGAGTATGAGGACGCGGTGCGCCGTGCTGGCGATGTGCTTTTTGAGTTGACCCAGCGGGTCTTCAGCGCCGCGCACCACAGCCATAGCTGGCAGCTTTTGGAAGTGCGCGCTGTCGGCCACATCAGACGCTGAGGCTCGCAAGGCAAGCTGCGGGTAATGGTTGGCGCGGGTGTAAAACTCTTCAATGCTCAGAAAGAGGGATTCCGGCGGCAGCGCCGGCCTTTCAGGCACACCTTGCACCAAGCGGTACCGGTCTTTGGTGTCTTGCCAGAAGCGTTGAAACGCCGGTTCCAAGTCGCCATGCAGCACGATGGTGGCGTCTTCCGGGCGGCTGCCGAGGTAGTCAAAGACGGTGGCGGTTTGTTCAAAAAACAGCGGCAAATAATACTCGATTCCGGCCGTCGCCACGCCATTGCCCATGTCTTTGTAAATGCGGCTTTTGGTCGGGTCGCCGTCCAGCAGTTCACGCCAACGGCTTCTGAACTTGGCGCGGGCGTCGTCGTCCATCGGGAACTCACGGCCCGGCAGCAACCGCACTTCAGGCACCGGGTACAGGCTGCGCTGGCTGTCCGGGTCAAAGGTGCGGATCGAGTCGACTTCGTCGTCAAACAAATCCACCCGGTAAGGCACCAAGGAACCCATCGGGAACAGGTCAATCAGGCCGCCGCGCACAGCGTATTCGCCGGGACTGACCACTTGGGTCACATGGCTGTAGCCGGCCAACGTCAGCTGCGCCTTGAGCTTGGCTTCGTCGAGCTTTTGTTTGACCTTGAACTCAAAGGTGTAGCCGGCCAAAAAGCTCGGTGGCGCGAGCCGGTACAGCGCGGTGGTGGCCGGCACGATCACCAGGTCAGCGCCGGTGTCTTTGTTGCGTTGGCTGATGCGCCAGAGCGTCGCCAGCCGCTCGCTGATCAAATCTTGGTGCGGTGAAAAAGCGTCGTAAGGCAGGGTTTCCCAGTCGGGGAACATGACACAGCGCAGCGCCGGGGCAAAAAACACCAGCTCGTCGAGCAGGCGTTGCGCCGTGCTCGCGTCCGGCGTGATGATGGCCGTGAGTTTGCCTTGGGCTTTTTCGCGCAGGCCCAGTTGGGCCAGCAGCAGGGCGTCGGCCGAGCCGACGGGTTGGGGCAACGTGAAACGTTTGCCCGGAACGAGTTTGGGTAAATCCATGACGACTGAGTGACACCAGAAGAAGGGCTGAAAGCAGCGGAAACGCCAAGCACCCCCAAACGAACGGATGGGGGTGCGGACGTGATTTTAGAATCTATGATGAACGCATGAGCGAGAACGCAGAAAAATCCCGTAATTTCCCTGGTTTTCAAGACACAGCACGGATCTTTGTCTTGATGCCGTGTGCTGGCCAAGGCGTCCGTGCCGGCTTGCCGAGCGTGGATGGCGTGGCCGGTCGACCCAAGCAATACCAACCAATCGCTGGCACGCCGATGATCATCCACACGGTCGAGGCCTTTCGGGCGCTCGGGCCGGTGTTGGCCGGGCTGTGGCTGGTGATTTCGCCGGATGACACTGACTTCGAAGACGTCTTTCCTGGCTTTAACGCCGCGGGCGAGCATCTGCTGCGGGCCGGCGGCGCGACGCGTGCGGCCTCGGTGCACAACGGCCTTGAGGCACTGCTGGCAACGCCCGGTGCTGCCAAAGCCACCGACTGGGTGCTGGTGCATGATGCGGCGCGCTGCCTGATCACACCCTCGCAAATACAACACTTGATCAGCAGCTGCCGTGACGATGCGGTCGGCGGTTTGCTGGCCCAGCCCTTGGCTGACACGCTCAAGTCTGAACGGCTGGACGAGCACGGTGTGCGGGTCAGCGCCACCTTGGAGCGGGCCGGTAAGTGGCTGGCGCAGACGCCGCAGATGTTTCGCATCGGCCCCTTGTTGCAGGCGCTCCAGCAGGCAGAGAAAACCGGCCTTAGCGTGACCGATGAGTCGAGCGCGATGGAAGCCTTGGGCTTGTCGCCGGCACTGGTTCGCGGCAGCGCCCTCAACCTCAAAATCACCTACCCTGAAGACTTCGCCCTGGCTGAAGCCATCTTGCTGAGCCGACAAGGCTGAATCAAACCTCAACTGATCCATGACATTGCTCGAAACTGCCTCACCGTCCCCATCTTCAGTGCCCCGTTTTCGCATCGGCGAAGGCTGGGACACCCATGCGCTGGTGGCCGGCCGGCCACTCATCATCGGCGGTGTGCATGTCCCCTATGAGCGCGGTTTGCTGGGGCACTCGGACGCCGATGTGCTGTTGCACGCCATCACCGATGCGCTGCTGGGCGCTGCCGCCTTGGGCGACATTGGCCGGCATTTTCCGGACACCGACGCGCAATTCAAGGGCGCTGACTCGATCGTTCTGTTGGTCGAAGCAGCCCGGCGGGTGCGCGAGCAAGGCTGGTTGATTGGCAATATCGACAGCACGGTGATCGCGCAGGCGCCCAAACTGGCACCGCACATTCCGGCGATGCAGCGCAGCATTGCTGCCGCCTTGGGTCTGGCGTTTGACCAAGTCAATGTCAAAGCCAAGACGGCTGAAAAGATGGGGCCGGTCGGCGAAGGCCTGAGCATGGAGGCCCGAGCGGTGGTCTTGCTGCTCAGCCCTGGCGCAATTTAATGTGCGTGGCCAGCCCGCCGGTGTCCGAGTTGGCGAGTGAAAAGACGCCGCCCATGCTGGCGATGGTTTTTTCAACGATGGCCAGTCCCAAACCTGCGCCAGTGGCTGAGGTACGGGCCGCATCACCGCGGTAAAACGGCCGCGTCAACTTGCGCAAACTGTCTTCTGGCACGCCAACGCCGTGGTCCAAAATTTTCAATTGAACCCAGTGACCGCTTGGTTTGGCGCTGATCTCAACTGTGGCAAATGAATTCCCGGGGGTTTTGCCGTAGCGAAGCGCGTTTTCCAGCAAGTTGGTGATGACGCGCAAGAGCTCTACTTTGTCGGCTTTGACGCTCAGATTGGGCGGGATATGTACCGTGGCGTGCAGGTCTTTGTTGTCGGACAAGGTGTACATGGCGGACTCGACAATGGCCCCCAAAAAAACGGTTTCAAGTTGCGTTGGGTGAGGCCGCGCGTAATCCATGAACTTGTTGATGATGGCGTCGAGCTGGCTGATGTCAGCGGCCATGTGCGCGCGAGCACTTTCGTCGCTCACGCTCAGCTCGATTTCAAGCCGCAGGCGGGCCAGCGGCGTGCGCAGGTCGTGCGAGATGCCCGCCATCATGATGGTCCGGTCGGTTTCCAGCTTGGAGAGTTGCTCGGCCATCCGGTTGAAGCCAATATTGACTTCACGGATCTCACTGGTGGTGGCGTTTTCGTCGAGCAAGCTGACGTCAAAATCACCCTCCCGCATGCGACTGGCGGCGTGCGAGAGTTGCTTCAAAGGTCGGTTGATCAGTCCCGCCATGAAAGCCGCGCCAGACAGCGACAACACGGCCGCCGTGGTCAACCAAATGGCCCAAGTGCTGGGGCGGGTTGGGCCGATCCGTTCCAGGTCTGTTTGCAGCCAATAGGCTTCATCTGCAATGCTGAAGCCAACCCACAAGCCAGGTTGCCCGTTGACAGATTTGGCCACCAAGGTGTCGCTGCCCATGCGTTTGTGCAATTCATTGCGGATCAACAGGCTCAAGGGATCAGTCCCCAAGGGCACGAACTGGTCGCTGCTTTTGCGCAGTGAGACGCGCACACCTTCTTGCTCGGCCAGCGTTTCGATCAAGGAGACCCGGGCCGTGGTGTCGGCGTAGCGCAGGCCGGCGTGGCTGAGGTTCACCAGCGAGGCCATCTGCTCAGCGTTTTGAATCACCCGCGGTTCAGTTTCGAGCGAGTTGAAGGTTTGCAGCCAAGTCACGATGGAGACCAGCAGCAGCAAGGCCAAAAAGAAAAAAGTCCGCCAAAACAAACTGATGCCAGGTTTGGCCGAACGCTCTGGCTTGGGCAGCGAGTTGTTCATGCGATGGTGCTGCGCTTTTGACCGTAAATTCAATTCGTGCCGTCCGGCACAAACACGTAGCCGACGCCCCAAACGGTTTGAATGTAGCGCGGAATTGCCGGGTCGACTTCAATCAACTTGCGTAAACGCGAAACCTGAACGTCGAGGCTTCGGTCAAACGGTTCAAACTCGCGTCCCCGCGCCATCAGTGCCAGTTTTTCGCGTGACAGCGGTTGCCGTGGATGCCGTACCAGCGTTTTCAACATGGCGAATTCACCCGTGGTCAAGGGCAGCTCTTCATTGTTTTTGCGCAAGGTTCGCAGTCCCATGTCAAAAGAGAAAGGTCCGAACTTGACCAGTTCTTGGTCCAGCGATGGGGCGCCGGGCACTTCGAGCGCCGGACGCCGGCGCAGCACGGCATGAATGCGGGCCAGCAACTCGCGCGGGTTGAAGGGTTTGACGAGGTAGTCGTCGGCGCCAACTTCCAGGCCAACGATGCGGTCAACGTCCTCGCCTTTGGCCGTCAGCATGATGATGGGCGTGCGGTCGTTGGCTGCCCGCAGACGCCGGCAAATCGACAAACCGTCTTCGCCGGGCATCATCAGGTCGAGCACGATCAGGTCAACGGCGTCTCGCATCATGATCCGGTTCAGGGCTTTGCTGTCCTCGGCCAAAACCACTTCAAAGCCTTCTTGGCTGAGGTAGCGGCGCAACAGATCACGAATCCGCGCATCGTCGTCAAGAATCAAAATTTTGTCAGCACGGGGATTTTGTTGGGACATGGGGTTTCAGCTTAGATGTAACAGATGCGATTTTGCGGGTTCATTGGTAAACTTTTTGCGTTTGTTGGCTGCGCCTGACATTTCGTAACAGAACTTGCACGCGAGGGTGACATCAAGGCAAAAGTCCAAAGTGGAAAAAGTCTGCCAGTTTTGAAGGGTTAAAGACCCAAAGAGAAGCTGCTTCGGTCGAATGCCTGCAGGGGCGAAGATTGTCGTGTAATGCCTAAGTTTAGACCTTCGCTGTCGGCAGCAACTTGGCTTGCGACGGTTTTGGCGGCACTCATAATCGGGTTTCGTCTTCAAAAGTATTGATTGTCTGGAGGTCTGTGCTGGGTCAGTGTCGGCGAGCGGGGCGTCGGTGTGTAGGACAAACGTCCTCACCGATTTTCGAACTGACGGCTCACTCCAACACCAGACCCCGGCCCAGCCTTGGACTGCCCAGCCACCAACCGCACACAGCCCGTTCACAGGCCACAATGCCACCATGACGACCTTCATTCGCTATCTTCCCGGCAGCAGCTCGTTGGTGCTCGACTCACCTCACAGCGGTACCGATTACCCTGCCGATTTTGCTTACGCCTGTTCCTTGCAAGCGCTGCGCAGCGCTGAAGACACGCATGTCGACCAGCTCTATGACTTCGCCCCCCGGTTGGGGGTGCACTGGGTTGAAGCATGCTTTCCGCGCAGCTATTTGGATGTGAACCGTGACACGACTGAAATCGATGTCAGCTTGCTTGATGCGCCGTGGCCAGACACTGTCGCGACCGACCCAAAGGTGCTGTCCAAAGTCCGGCTTGGCAAGGGCTTGATCTGGCGCAGCACCGACGACGGCGAGCCGCTCTACGCGCGGAAACTCACTGTGGCCGAGGTTCAAAAGCGAATTTCGACCTGCTGGCAGCCTTATTACGCAGCGCTGGCTGAGGCGATCAACGCCGCCCACAGCCAGCACGGCTACAGCATCCACGTCAACTGCCACTCCATGCCGGCCATCGCGTCCAGCCACGCGACCGAGTTTCCGGGTGAAGCGCATGCCGACTTTGTGATCGGCAACCGCGATCACACGACCTGCAGCCCGGCTTTGGCACAGTTGGTGGGCGAGCATCTGAGCAGTCTCGGCTACAGCGTGTCCCTGAACCATCCTTACAAAGGCGTGGAGTTGGTGCGCCGCTTTGGCGCGCCCAGCCAAGACCGGCACAGCGTCCAGATCGAAGTCAACCGCAAGCTTTACATGGACGAGAAAACCTTCGAGCTGAACGCGGGCTACGCACCGCTCAAGGCACATTTGCGCAGCTTGGTCGACGTGCTTCGCAACACCGATCCGCGCCAGCTGTAAGCGGGTCAGCCGAAGGCAACAAAGGACAAGATGGAACAGGTCGATGCAGTGGTGATCGGTGCGGGTGTGGTCGGCTTGGCGGTGGCTAGAGCGCTGGCTTTGCAAGGCCGCGAGGTCTGGCTGCTAGAGGCCGCAAACGCCATTGGCACCGGCACCAGTTCGCGCAACAGCGAGGTGATTCACGCCGGTATTTATTACCCGCAGGGATCGCTCAAAGCGCGGCTGTGTGTGGACGGTAAAAACCAACTCTACGCCTACGCCGCTGAGCGCGGCATCGGCCACCGCCGTTGCGGTAAATTGATCGTGGCCACGCACGCGGCGCAAGTGCCGCAGCTGCAAGCCATCATCGCCAAAGCCGCCGCCAATGGCGTGCCGGACTTGGTGTTGCTGACGCGCGAAGAAGCCCAGACACTGGAACCCCAACTGAATTGCGTCGCCGCCGTGCTGTCGCCCAGCACCGGCATTGTCGACAGCCATGCCTTCATGCTGGCCTTGCAGGGCGACCTGGAAAACGCCGGTGGTTTGGTGGCGCTGAATTCGCCGGTGGCCTCGGCAAATTGCGGCGCTGATGTCATCACCGTGGTGACGCAAGACGGCACCGAATTACAAACGTCTCTGCTCATCAATGCGGCTGGCCTTTATGCGCAGACGCTGGCTCGACTTTTCAGCGGTTTGGATGCCGCCCAAGTGCCACCCAGCCATTACGCCAAGGGCAATTACTTCACGCTGGCCGGTCGCTCACCTTTTGACAGGCTGATTTATCCGGTGCCTGAAGCCGCCGGTTTGGGGGTTCATTTGACGCTGGACTTGGGCGGTCAAGCCAAGTTTGGCCCGGACGTACAGTGGGTCCACTCGCCCGACGACTTGGTGGTGGATGCTGCGCGTGGCGAGGCTTTTTATGCCGAGGTGCGCAAGTACTGGCCGGGCCTGCAAGATGGTGCGCTGACAGCAGGCTACGCCGGCATCCGGCCCAAAATCCAAGGCCCCGAAGAAGCCGCGCGAGACTTCCTGATTCAGGGTCAGTCTGAGCACGGTATCAAAGGCCTGATCAATCTGTTCGGCATTGAATCACCGGGCCTGACCAGCGCCTTGGCGCTGGGCGCGCACGTGGCCCAAATGGCGAGTATTCAGTCACCCAAGCCGAGCGCCAGATAAACCCGAAGCGCCGCATACGCATCATTGGCGGCATAACTCAGTTGCGATGACGACAGTTCCGGCTTGGCCCAATTCGAGGTGGTGGCCTTGCGCGACTTCAAAAAACGCTGGTTGAACATCAGTGCCACAGCGCCGCGCACACCCATGTCTTTGCGGTAACCGCGTTGGTTGAACACCATGTTCAGGTCCAGCACGCCTTGCAAATCCACCCCGAGTTTGCTGATGATGCGGCGGCGGTCATCCCCCAGACCAAAGCCGGCCTTGGTGATGCTCGGCGACTCCAGCAACTGCGCCAGCGCGTGCCGGCAGCCAGCGTCAGTCAGCTGAAAAATATAGCCTTGGTCAACCGTGGCGAGTTGCACGATGTGCGGCCCGTCGGAGACTTCATTTCGCTCGAACGTGGGTTTTGACTCGGTGTCGAAACCCAGCACGCGCGCACCCGCCAGCGCTTGCAGGGCTTGCTGTGCATGGGCCGCAGTGTTCACCAACTGAATTTGGTGCAGGCCCAAACCGGTGAAGGGCTCTAGCAGGGCGATAGCTTCTTTGTCTGGCGTGGCGAGGCGTTCGTTCATGGGGCAGGGCGGCGCGGTTCGCCGTTTTTGTAATGGCAAGTAAGTCGGTGTTCACGCATCAGCGAAAATAAGCCCCTAGCTTACAACGCTGCATCCCAGCGCCACGACCTTCACGACAGACTTCACGGATCACAACCCGCATGGCCACCGCACAAAGTATCACCACCGACGACTACAAACTTTTCCCGTCGCCGCGCAACTTGCATCGTTTGATCTTTGAGCACGAAGTTTTTGTGCCGTATCCCTACATGCTGATCGACATGGAAAGCTTTTACCTCAAAGGTAAATTCAGCTTGTTTGCTGCCTGCCGCCTGAAAGACAACAAGATGGGTCAGCTGGTGACGCTGGAACTGCCGGAAGATGAAGTCAAGTTCAAACTGAAGTTCGTGCCGGATTGAAGGTCGTCTAGCGATTTTTTTGAATTGCCAGTGCGGCCTCTCTCACCAGACCCGGCCCTTTGTAAATCAGCCCGGTGTAAATCTGCACCACATCGGCGCCGGCCTTGATCTTTGAGACCGCATCGGCGCCGCTCATGACGCCGCCCACACCGATGATGGGAAAGCCTGCGCCCAGCGCTGAGCGCAATTGACGAATGATGCGGTTGCTGGCTTCCAACACCGGCGAACCACTCAGGCCGCCGGCCTCGTCGGCGTGGGCCATGCCCTTGACGGCGTCGCGGCTGAGCGTGGTGTTGGTGGCGACCACGCCGTCCATGGCGTGGCGTTTCAAGGTCGCGGCAATCACCTCAATCAGCGCCTCGTCCAAATCCGGCGCTATTTTCACAAAGATCGGCACGGCCTTGCCGTGTTCACGTGCGAGGGCGTCACGGCGTTCTGCAATCGCACCCAGCAGCGCATCCAGCGCTTCGTCGCTTTGCAGGGCGCGCAGGTTTTTGGTGTTCGGACTGGAGATGTTGACGGTCACGTAATCGGCATGCGGGTAGACACCGCTGAGGCAAATCAAATAGTCGTCGACCGCGTTTTCAATCGGCGTGAGGGCGTTCTTGCCAATGTTCAGCCCGAGCAGCAAGGGCGGCTTGCCGCTGGCGTTTTGCCTGAATGTCGACGCGCGAACGTTGGTCAAAAAGGTTTCCAGTCCTTCGTTGTTGAACCCCAAACGGTTGATCAAGGCATTCGCCTCGGGCAGCCGAAACATGCGCGGTTTCGGATTGCCTGTTTGCGGCTTCGGCGTCACGGTGCCGACTTCGACAAAACCAAACCCCATGGCCGCCAAGCCGTCAATGCAGCGGGCGTTTTTGTCCAGACCGGCAGCCATGCCGACGCGGTTGGGGAAAGCCAGCCCTGCCAGCTTGATGGGGTCTTCAATCCGGCCCGCGCAATACGCCAGCTTGAGTGGCGTGTGCTGCGTGCGCACCAGTGCGGCCATGGTCAGGTCGTGGGCTGTTTCCGGGTCCAGGCCAAACAAAAAACGGCGGGCCAGAGCGTAAGGGAGCAGGGACATTGGATAATTCAAGGCTGAATGGCAAGGCAGCGACACGCTTTGAGGGGCAACACCCGGGGCGTGGGCAAGAGCGCTGATTGTCTCAAAAAACCACTCGGAACCCCATGACACAAGATGAATTGAAGACCCTCGTCGGCCAAGCCGCCTTGCATTACATCCAGCCCGGCATGCTGGTCGGCGTCGGCACCGGCTCGACCGTCAACAAGTTCATCGACGCGCTGGCCACGCTCAAGCACCCCATCGCCGGCGCGGTGTCTAGCTCCATCGCGTCAACCGAACGCCTGCAGGCATTGGGGATCAAGGTGTTTGAGGCGACCGACGTTGAGCAGCTCGATGTGTACGTGGACGGTGCCGATGAGATTGACCACGCCGGCAACATGATCAAAGGTGGCGGCGCGGCGCTCACGCGCGAAAAGATCGTAGCGGCGCAGTCGCGCCAGTTCATCTGCATTGCCGATGACAGCAAACTGGTGACCACCCTGGGTACATTTCCGCTGCCGGTGGAGGTGATTCCGATGTCGGCGAAACGCATCGCGCTGCAGTTTGCCGACATGGGCGGCGTGGCGACGTTGCGCTTGAAAAACGGCGTGCCGCTGGTCACCGACAACGGCCAACACATTTTGGATGTGACGGGTTTGAAAATTTCAGAGCCGCGGGCCTTTGAGCTGCAGGTCAGCCAATGGCCGGGCGTGGTGACGGTCGGCGTGTTTGCCTTTCAAAAAGCCGATGTGTGTTTGCTCGGCACTGAAACCGGCGTGAAGACGCTGGTGTTTTAAACCCGCGCCTGGGCTGCACTTTAGGCCGGTAGCAGGTACTGTTTTGCCAACTTCAAAAAGCCTGGCAAGTCAGGATCCAGCCCTGTCTCTGAGCGCAATATATCGGCCACGGCGGGTGCCAGTTGGGCCGCCAAGCTCGCGTCTAAGAACAACAGCCTAGATCGGCGCGCCAACACGTCTTCCACGTGCACCGCGTACTCGCAGCGGGCTGCAAAGCGCACCATGGCTTCACTCAAACCGTCAGTGAGCCACGTGGCGTGACCGGGCAAGGTGTTGACCCAGCCTTGTTCGCTGCCGTAGGAGTGCAAACCTTCGGGCTCGCACAAGGAGGTCGGCGGGGCCGCCGTGGCGCCGCTCAAGTCGACGGCACCCACCAGTTTCAATTGGTCGGTGCGCGACGGTCCTTTGGGGGTCATCAAGGCGCTGTCAAGGCATTTTTGAAGCACATCTTCGGCCATCGCCCGGTAGGTCGTCCACTTGCCGCCTGTGACGGTGACCAGCCCGGACCGGCTGACCAGCACCGTGTGTTCGCGGCTGATGGTTTTGGTGTCGCCGCCAGCGTCTTCGGGTGGTTTGACCAAGGGGCGCAGCCCAACCCAAATGCTTTTGACATCGCTGCGCAGTGGGGCCAGCTTCAGGTAGCGCGCCGACTCGTTCAATATGAAGTCGATTTCCGCTTCGAACGCCATCGGTTCTTTGGCCAAATCATGGCGCGGTGTGTCGGTCGTTCCCAAAATAACTTTACCCAGCCAAGGCACGGCAAACAAGACGCGGCCGTCGGCGGTTTTGGGAATCATCAAGCCAGCCCGACCGGGTAAAAACTTCTCATCGACCACGATGTGCACGCCCTGACTGGGGGCCACCATGGCTTGCAGCATGCCGTCTTGTTCGCGCAGTGCGTCGACCCAGACGCCGGTGGCATTGACCACGCAGCGGGCTTTGACTTCAAAAATGTTGCCTGACAGTTGATCGGTGCAACTGAGCCCACACAGCTGGCCGGCCTTGTAGCGCAAGGTCGTCGCGGCCATGTAATTCAACAGCAGCGCGCCTTGAAGGGCAGCGCTGCGCGCCAATGCCAAGGCCAGTTTGCTGTCGTTGAACTGGCCGTCCCAATACTTGACGCCACCGCGCAAGCCGTCGGCTCGCACCGATGGCAAGCACGCCACGGTTTCTTGACGTGACAAAAATGCAGTTTGTCCCAGGCCTGACTTGCCCGCCAAGGCATCGTAAATCTTCAAGCCAAGGCCATAAAAAAGCTTTTCCCACCAAGCGTAGGAGGGCATCACAAACGGCAACGGTTGCGCGATATGGGGCGCGTTATGCAGCAAGGTGCTGCGCTCGTGCAGGGCTTCACGCACCAAGGCGATGTTGCCTTGGGCCAAATACCGAACACCGCCGTGAACCAGTTTGGTCGAGCGCGAGGAGGTCCCTTTGGCGAAGTCGTCCGACTCGACCAGCAGCACGCGGTAGCCGCGCGCAGCCGCATCCAGCGCCAAACCTAAGCCAGTCGCGCCACCGCCAACGATGGCCATGTCATAGACAGTTTCTGGCTCGAGCCTGGCCAGCAGGTCTTCGCGCCGCGTCAACAACGGGTGTATTTGGTTGGGCATAAAAGTGTTTAAACAAAAAAAGGGCCGTGTGAGAGGGTGTTCACACGGCCAACAGGCTTAACGGACTTTGCCGTTTTTCCAGGCGTTCAGCAGCGTGTCGTAGGCGACGGTTTCGCCCTTTGGTTTTTCATTGGCCAACTTTTTCCAAGGCGCCCCTTTGTCGCTCAGCCACTTGTTGGCGTCAGACTTCGGGTTCAGCTTGGGCGGGCAGACCGGCATGCCGGCACGCTCAAGGCGGGCCATCACTTGGTCCATTTCTTCGGCCAAGTTGTCCATGGCGGCCTGCGGTGTTTTTTCACCCGTCACGGCCACTGCGACGTTTTTCCACCAAAGCTGGGCCAGCTTGGGGTAGTCCGGCACATTGGTCCCCGTTGGTGTCCAAGCCACCCGCGCCGGGCTGCGGTAAAACTCCACCAAGCCGCCCAACTTGGGCGCCATTTGGGTCATGGTTTCAGAGCGGATGTCGCTGTCGCGGATGAAGGTCAAGCCGACGGTTGACTTCTTCAGAGAAACCGTTTTGCTGGTGACAAACTGGGCGTAAAGCCAAGCAGCGGCCACTTTGTTGGCATCGTGGTCTTTGAAGAAGGTCCAAGAGCCGACGTCTTGGTAGCCGTTTTGCATGCCTTGTTTCCAGTACGGACCGTTCGGGCCAGGGGCCATGCGCCACTTCGGTGTGCCGTCGTCATTGACAACGGGCAGGCCTTTTTTGACCATGTCTGCCGTGAAAGCGGTGTACCAAAAGATTTGCTGGGCGATCTGGCCTTGGGCTGGCACCGGACCGGCTTCACCAAAAGTCATGCCGCTGGCTTCTTTGGGCGCATAAAGTTTCATCCAGTCGATGTACTTGGTGAGCGCATAGACGGCCGCCGGCGAGTTGGTCGCGCCACCGCGTGACACCGAGGCACCCAAAGGCGTGCAGCCATCGGCTGAAGCACGAATGCCCCATTCGTCAACTGGGCGTCCGTTGGGAATGCCAATGTCGGCAGTTCCGGCCATCGACAGCCAGGCATCAGTGAAGCGCCAGCCCAGCGACGGGTCTTTTTTGCCGTAGTCCATGTGGCCGTAAATCGGCTTGCCATCGATGGTCTTGACGTCTTCACTGAAGAACTTGGCGATGTCCTCGTAGGCGCTCCAGTTCAGCGGCACGCCCAGGTCGTAGCCGTATTTGGCTTTGAACTTGGCCTTCAGATCTGGCTTGGCAAACAAATCGGCACGAAACCAATACAAGTTGGCGAACTGCTGGGTTGGCAACTGGTACAACTTGCCATCGGGGGCCGTGGTGAAACTGGTGCCGATGAAGTCTTTCAAGTCCAGTCCCGGGTTGGTAAAGTCCTTGCCTTTGCCGGACATGTAGTCGGTCAGGTTCAAAATTTTGCCGTAGCGGTAATGGGTCCCGATCAAGTCCGAGTCGCTGATCCAGCCGTCGTAAATCGACTTGCCCGACTGCATCGAGGTCTGCAGTTTTTCAACCACGTCGCCTTCCTGAATGATGTCGTGCTTGACTTTGATGCCGGTGATTTCTTCAAAGGCTTTGGCCAGGGTTTTGGACTCGTACTCGTGCACAGTCAGGGTTTCTGAGACCGCGCTGATTTCTGTGACGCCCTTGTCGCGCAGCTTTTTAGCGGCGTCAATGAACCACTTCATTTCAGCGGCTTGCTGGGTTTTGTTCAAGGTCGACGGTTGAAACTCGCTGTCAATCCATTTTTTGGCAGCCGCTTCATCAGCCCAACCTTGAGACGACAGTGAGCAGGCAACTGCCACTGCAACGATGCTGTAACGCAACTTCATTTCTATCTCCTCATTTTTGTGACCCCCTGTTTGAAAGGCGTTTCGGCTCCAGGGGAAAACAAGCCGACCTTTTTTTAAAAACTAAGCTTTTCGCATGATCCAGAGCAGCAGCCCCATTGACGCCACGAAACTGAACCAGATCGACGGGTCGGCTGGCAGCGACAACCAATGCGCCAGCCACCCACTGACACCGACATAAGCCAGGTTCAGGTAAGCGGCACTCAACAGGCCGATGAACAGACGGTCACCCCGGGTGGTTTCAATCGGCAAAAAGCCGCGCCGCAGCTGCGTTGGTGACTTGATCTCCCAGAGCGTCATGCCGAAGATCATGAGTCCCACGCAAACAAAAAAAACGGCCACCGGCATTGTCCAAGCCATCCATTCAAACATCGCTGTCTCCAGTCCAAAACATGCTCATCACCTTAAACCCGGCCCATCGCAAAACCTTTGGCGATGTAGTTGCGCACAAACCAAATCACGATGGCGCCCGGCACGATGGTCAACACACCGGCCGCCGCCAAAGTGGCCCAGTCCATGCCAGAAGCGGACACCGTGCGCGTCATGATGGCCGTGATCGGTTTGGCGTTGACACTTGTCAGGGTGCGCGCCAGCAGCAGTTCAACCCAGCTGAACATGAAACAAAAGAAGGCCGCCACACCGACCCCCGCCTTGATAAGCGGCAAGAAAATTTTGACAAAAAAGCCAGGAAAAGAGTAGCCGTCGACGTAGGCGGTTTCATCAATTTCACGCGGAATGCCGCTCATGAAACCTTCCAGGATCCAGACCGCCAAAGGCACGTTGAACAACAAGTGGGCCAGCGCCACGGCGAGGTGCGTGTCCATCAAACCGACCGTTGAGTAGAGCTGAAAAAACGGCAACAAAAAAACCGCCGGTGGCGTCATGCGGTTGGTCAGCAACCAAAAGAAAACGTGTTTGTCGCCCAAAAAGCTGTAGCGCGAAAACGCATACGCCGCGGGCAGGGCCACCGTGATGGAAATGACGGTGTTGATGCCGACGTAAATCAAGCTGTTGATGTAGCCCGAATACCAGGCCGGGTCGGTCAGAATCGTTCGGTAGTTGTCTAAAGTGAAGTGCTCGGGAAACAGCGTGAAGCTGACCAAAATTTCTTGGTTGGTCTTGAATGACATGTTGATCATCCAATAAATCGGCAGCAAGGCAAAGACGATGTAAGCCAGCAGGAACAAGGTGCGTTTTTGAAATTTCGGCTTAAGCATGGCCGCCTTCCTTTTCTTGGGTGCCGACGCGCTGCATCCAGTTGTACAAAACAAAACACATCAACAAGATGATCAAGAAGTAGATCAATGAAAAGGCGGCGGCAGGCCCCAAGTCAAACTGGCCAACGGCTTTTTGCGTCAAAAACTGCGACAAAAACGTCGTTGAGTTGCCCGGCCCACCGCCCGTCAAAACAAAGGGCTCGGTGTAAATCATGAAGCTGTCCATGAAGCGCAGCAGCACTGCGATCATCAAGACGCCGCGCATCTTGGGCAACTGCACGTAGCGAAAAACGTCCAATTTGCTGGCGCCGTCAATGCTGGCGGCTTGGTAGTAGGCATCCGGAATCGAGCGCAAACCGGCATAACCGAGCAGGGCGACCAGCGGCGTCCAGTGCCAGACGTCCATCAGCAGCACCGTCAGCCAGGCATGGCTGGCGTTCCCGGTGTAGCTGTAGTCGATGCCCATGCCTTGCAAGGCTGCGCCCATCAAACCGATGTCTGTGCGGCCAAAAATTTGCCAAATAGTGCCGACGACATTCCACGGAATCAACAAGGAGAGCGACACAATCACCAGCACAGCGGACGATTTCCAGCCCGTGGCCGGCATGGCCAGCGCCAGCAAAATGCCCAACGGCAGTTCCACCGCCAGCACCGCCATAGAGAAGGTCAGTTGCCGCAGCAAAGCCCCATGCAGTTCTTCGTCGCGCATGATCGCGGTGAACCACTCGGTGCCGACAAAGACGCGTCGATCGGGCGTGATGATGTCTTGCACCGAGTAATTCACCACGGTCATCAGCGGCAAGATGGCTGAGAAAGCCACGCACACCAGCACCGGCAAGATCAAAAACCAAGCCTTCTGGTTGACAGGTTTGATGGTTGTGCTCATGCCACGATTTCCTCATTTTTATAAAAGCAGGTGTGTGCGCCCAACACCTGCAACCAAACCACGCCGCCGGGCCGCAAAGCTTCACTCTGGCTGGCAAAGCGCGCCTTGATGACTTGTCCTTCGAGACTGGCCGTCACAATAAAGTGGGTGCCGACATCTTGCACTTGGGTCAACAGCATCGGCAGCGCCCCGGGTGTTTGTGCGTTGGCCACCAGCACATACTCAGGCCGGATGCCCAGCTTGATGGCGCCTACTGGCAAAGCCACAGACGTCGGCAAAGGCAGTGCATGTGTGCCAATTTGCAGCTGTGTTGGCAAGACTTGCGCGTCCAAGAAGTTCATGCCTGGCGAGCCAATGAAGTGACCGACAAAAAGATGGCTGGGTCGCTCAAACAATTCGGCGGGTGAGCCGACTTGCACTGCGCGGCCACGCGTCATGACCACCACTTGGTCGGCAAAAGTCAGCGCTTCGACTTGGTCGTGGGTCACGTAAATCAAGGTGAGCTTGAGTTCATGGTGAATTTGCTTGAGCTTGCGCCGCAATTGCCATTTCAGGTGCGGGTCAATCACCGTCAAGGGCTCGTCAAACAACACCGCCGAGACATCGGGACGAACCAAACCGCGACCGAGTGAAATTTTTTGCTTGGCATCGGCTGACAAACCGGCCGCGCGTTGGTTCAGTTGTCCGCTCATTTCCAGCATCTCGGCAATTTGGCCGACGCGCTGCGCCACTTTGTCCTTGTCCCAATGCCGGTTGCGCAACGGAAAAGCCAGGTTGTCGGCGACCGTCATGGTGTCGTAAATCACCGGGAACTGAAACACCTGGGCAATGTTGCGGGCCTGGGGCGAGGCTTGTGTCACATCTTGGCCGTCAAATTTCACCGTCCCCTGGGACGGTGTCAGCAAACCCGACATGACGTTGAGCATGGTGGTTTTGCCGCAACCCGAGGGGCCTAGCAAGGCGTACGCGCCGCCGTCTTCAAAGGTCATTTTGAGCGGCAGCAAGGCGTAGTCGCTGTCGTCTTGTGGTTTGGCTTTGTAAGCGTGGGCCAAGTCGAGTTCTATGCGCGCCATGTCAATGCCCTCCCACTTTGTGGCGCACTGGCGCGAGCAACAACAGGCCTTGGGCGTCAAACAAATACACCTGCGCCGGGTGCACAAACAACTCAATGTGCGCACCTAAGTCAAAGTGGTGCACACCGGTCAACTGGGCCACCAAATCACCGACCGCCGTGGCCACGTGCACAAACGTGTCAGAGCCAGAAATTTCAGCCAACTCGACCCGACCCGCCAGCGCGATGTCGCCGGGTTGTGACTGCACCCGGACGGCGCTGGCCCGCAAGCCCAGCGTCAATTGAGCTGAAGCCGTCTGCGGCAATGACAGGTTCAGCGTTGGGCCACCGACCAACTGCACGCCCGTGGCGGTCTGGTTGGCGGCGATCAAGTTCATCGGCGGGTCACTGAAAGCACGGGCCACGCGCAAGGACGTTGGGTTGTGAAAAACCTCGGCAGTGGGGCCGTATTGCAGCAACTCGCCAGCGTCCAAGACCGCCGTGAAGCCGCCCAGCAACAAGGCTTCGCCAGGCTCGGTGGTGGCATAAATGACGGTGGATTCACCGCTGGAAAACAAGGTGCCCAGCTCTTCCCGGAGTTCTTCGCGCAGCTTGTAGTCGAGATTGACCAAGGGTTCGTCCAACAACATCAGGGGCGCGCCTTTGGCCAGGGCACGGGCCAACGCCACCCTTTGTTGTTGACCGCCTGAGAGCTCGGTTGGCAAGCGGTCCAAAAACATCTCAATGTGCAGCTTTTCTGCCAAGGCTTGCACCCGTTGCGTAATGTCTTTGTCACCACGCAGCTTCATGGGTGAAGCAATGTTGTCGCGCACTTTCAGGGAGGGGTAGTTGATGAATTGTTGGTAGACCATGGCGACGTTGCGCTCCCGCACCGGGACACCGACCACGTTGTGGCCGTCGACCGTGACACGCCCGCTGGTTGGCACATCCAAGCCCGCCATGATGCGCATCAAGCTGGTTTTTCCGGCTTGCGTCGCGCCCAACAAGACGGTCACGTTGGCGGGGCGTGGCGCCAAGCTCAGGTCGTAGAGCCACGTCTGCTGCCCGACTTTTTTGCTGACACCTTCTAAAGACAACTGCATTGCACGACCTTTGAAATCAATGGCAGATTATTGTTCGTTACGGTTCTTTTTTACTCGGTATTTACCCTTTGTATTTTCGTTTGTTTTCTATTTATAGTCTCAGTTATTCGTTTTTTTCAGGAAAACCCTCTCCCATGAATTTAAATCCTCGCCAAATCACCTTGCTCAAAGTGCTGCGTGAATTCAGTACGGTCTCGGTCGAACAACTTGCCGACAAGCTCGGCGTGACCCTGCAAACGGTGCGTCGTGATGTCCAGCGCTTGGCTGAGAGCGGGCAGCTGACGCGCTTTCATGGCGGTGTGCGGGTGTCAAGTTCGACCACCGAAAACTTGGGCCACCAGCAACGCGTCAGCCTGAATGCCGAGGCCAAAGCCCGCATTGCGCGCAGCATGGCGGCGGCGGTTCCCAACGACTGCTCCTTGATGATGAACATTGGCACCACCACCGAAGCGATTGCCCGTGCTTTGTCCCGTCACACCGGATTGCGCGTGATCACCAACAACTTGAATGTCGCCATCATCTTGAGCGCTTACCCGAGTTGCGAAGTGATCGTGGTGGGCGGCGTTGTGCGCGGGCGAGACCAAGGCATCGTCGGCGAAGCGGCGGTCGACTTCATTCGCCAATTCAAAGTCGACATCGCCTTGATCGGTATTTCCGGCATCGAGGCCGACGGTTCTTTGCGCGACTACGACTACCGTGAAGTCAAGGTGTCGCAAACCATCCTCTCGCACGCCCGCGAAGTTTGGCTGGCGGCAGACCTCAGCAAGTTCAACCGACCCGCGATGGTTGAAGTGGGCTCGATCGCACAAATTGACCGCCTGTTCACCGACGCCGCGCCGCCGGCGCCTTTTGCCGAGATGTTGGCGCAAGCCCAAGTACAGTTGCACATTGCCGACTGAGTTGTTGCACGGCCATTTGCTAGAGAAACACTCCATGCCCTACATCCTCGCCCTCGACCAAGGGACCTCCAGCTCGCGCAGCATTGTGTTCGACCAGCAAGGCCATTGCGTGGCCATTGCGCAGCAAGAGATCACGCAGATTTACCCACAGCCAGGCTGGGTCGAGCACGACCCGCTGCAGATTTGGCGCAGCCAACTCGCCACTGCGCGAGAGGTCTTGGCCACAGCCGGTCTCAGCGCCCGCGAGATCAGCGCGGTGGGCATCACCAACCAACGCGAAACCACCGTGGTCTGGCATAAAACCACCGGGCAGCCGATTTACAACGCCATCGTCTGGCAAGACCGGCGTGCCGAACCGGCCTGTGCCTTGCTGCGCGAACAAGGGCTGACCGACAGCATTCAAGCCAAAACGGGTTTGCTGGTGGACGCTTATTTCTCGGCCACCAAGCTGCAATGGATTCTGGACAATGTGCCCGACGCCCGCGCCCAAGCTGAGCGCGGTGAGTTGCTGTTTGGCACGGTCGACAGCTGGCTCATGTGGCAGCTCAGCGGCGGCGCGGTGCATGCCACCGACGTCAGCAACGCAGCGCGCACCATGTTGTTCAATATCCACTCCAACCAATGGGACGAAGACTTGTTGGCCGCGCTGCGGATTCCGGCTTGCATGATGCCGCAGGTGCAGGCCTCCAGCGCGCTGTTTGGTCAGGTCAAAGCCGATCTGCTGGGTCACGCCATTGCCATTGGCGGCGTGGCCGGCGACCAGCAAAGCGCGCTGTTTGGCCAAGCCTGTTTTCACGCCGGGATGGTTAAAAACACTTACGGCACGGGTTGCTTCATGCTGATGCACACCGGCACCCATGGCATGCGTTCGCGCAACGGACTCATCACCACCAGCGCGGCACAAGTCCAAGCGGAGCCGCAATTTGCGCTCGAAGGCAGCGTCTTTGTGGGCGGTGCGGTGGTGCAGTGGCTGCGCGACGGTCTGGGCGCTATCAAGAGCAGCAGCGAAGTGCAGGCCTTGGCTGAAAGCGTGCCTGACTCTGGCGGCGTCATGGTCGTGCCGGCCTTCACGGGCTTGGGCGCACCGTACTGGAAGCCCGATGCCCGCGGCTCCATCACTGGCCTGACGCGCGGCAGCACGGTGGCGCACATTGCGCGTGCTGCCTTAGAAAGCATCGCCTTTCAAAGCGCCGCCTTGCTGCAAGCCATGAGCCGCGACTTGACCCTCGAAGGTGCTGCGCAAGTGCGTGAATTGCGGGTCGATGGCGGTGCCTGCGTCAACGATTTGCTGATGCAGTTCCAAGCCGACTTGTTGGGCATTGAGGTGGTGCGTCCCGAAGTTGTTGAAACCACCGCCCTGGGCGCGGCTTATCTGGCCGGCCTGGCCACCGGCGTTTACAGTGGCACAGATGAACTCAGCCAACTCTGGCGTGCCGAGCGCCGTTTCCAACCGCAGCGTCCACCCGACTATGCCGCCGAATTGATGGCACAGTGGGAAAACGCCGTCCGCAAAACCGTGCTCTGAGCCGCTGCCCTTGAACGCGCTAAGGTTGACACCACAGGGGGACAAGCCAATGCCCAAAAACAAACGAAATCACATCCAGCTCGGCTGCATTGCCGACGACTTCACCGGCGCCACTGATTTGGCCAACAACTTGGTGCGCGCTGGCATGCGCGTGCTGCAAACCATTGGTGTGCCGACAGCCCCTTTGGCTGCGGATGTTGACGCGGTGGTGGTGGCTTTGAAGTCGCGCACCGTGGCGCCGGCTGAAGCGGTCAGTCAGTCGCTGGCGGCGCTGGCTTGGTTGCAAGCCCAAGGTGCGCAGCAAATTTATTTCAAATATTGCTCGACCTTTGACAGTACGGCCCAAGGCAATATTGGCCCGGTGACCGAGGCGCTGATGGACGCGTTGGGTGTTGACTTCACCATCGCCACGCCGGCTTTTCCGGACAACCAGCGGACGGTCTTCAAGGGCTATCTGTTTGTCGGTGATGTGCTGCTGAACGAAAGCGGCATGCAGAACCATCCGTTGACGCCCATGACCGATCCGAATCTGGTGCGCGTCATGCAGTCGCAGACGCGGCGCAAGGTTGGCCTGATAGACCACCGATTGGTCGCGCAAGGCGAGGCTGCTATTCGCGAGCGGATGCAGCAATTGCGCACCGAGGGTGTGGGCGTGGCGATGGTGGACGCGGTCTGCAACAACGACTTGCAGCGCATGGGGCCGGCTTTGAAAGACATGCGCTTGATCACCGCCGGCTCGGGCGTGGCAATCGGCTTGCCGGCTAATTTTGGCTTGCAGCCGTCAAATCAAGCCGGGCAGTTGCCACCCGCCAGCGGTTGGCAGGCGGTGCTGTCTGGCAGTTGCTCGCTGGCGACGCAGCGGCAAGTGGCGCATTTTCGCAGCACGGGTCAGCCGGCGTTTGCGGTTGATGCGCTGCGTCTGGCCGCTGGCGAAGATGTCGTCTCTGAGGCTTTGGCTTGGGCTGCGCCGCTGCTTTCTAGCGGCCCGGTGCTGGTGTATTCCACGGCTGAAACCCAAGCCATCAAGAGCGTGCAAGAGCGTCTGGGCGCAGAAGACGCCGGCCTGCTGGTCGAGCAATGCATGGCCAGCATGGCGCGTGGTTTGGTGCAGTTGGGCGTGCGCCAATGGGTGGTGGCTGGCGGTGAAACCTCGGGCGCTTGCGTGCAGGCCCTTAGCATCACGCAAATGCAGATTGGGCCGCAGATTGACCCGGGTGTGCCGTGGTGCCACGCCCTCAGTGCGTTGGCGCCTGATGGTTTGCACTTGACGCTCAAATCTGGCAACTTCGGCTCTGATGACTTCTTCAGCAAAGCCTTCATGGCACTTCACGCCGAACGAGCCTTATGAGCAACGCTGAAAACCTCGCCCGCGAAGACATCTGTCGGGTTGGTAAAAGCCTGTTTGATCGTGGCTACGTGCACGCCACGGCCGGTAACGTCAGCGTGCGACTCGACGACGGTTTTCTTATCACGCCGACCGACGCGTGTTTGGGTTTTCTGGATCCGGCTCGCCTGGCCAAACTGGATAGAAGTGGTCAACACATCAGCGGCGACAAAGCCAGCAAAACCATCGCCTTGCACCGCAGCATTTACACAGCGACCGCAGCGTTTGACCCGGCCGTGCGCTGCATCATTCACACCCACAGCAGGCATTGCGTGGCGCTGACTTTGCAGCATTCGAACAAGGCACAAGCCGAGTTGCTGCCGCCGATCACGCCGTATTTTGTGATGAAGGTCGGTCATGTGCCACTGATCCCTTACCACCGTCCTGGTGACCCCGCAGCGGCTGATCTTGTGAGCCAAGCCATCAGCCGTTACGGCCAACTCGGCACGCCGATTCGGGCGCTCATGCTGGACCGGCTTGGACCGACTGTTTGGCATGACAGCCCGGCCGCAGCCATGGCCACGTTGGAAGAACTGGAAGAAACTGCGAAACTGATGCTGACTTGCACAACGCCGCCGCAAGCTTTGAGCGACGCGCAGATTGACGAGCTGCGACACACTTTCAACGCCATTTGGTGAGCATCTGATAACGACAGCTTGATCTCCGGTCACTTTCAATCCATTATTTATCACGCTTAAATCATGCCTCAATTCGCCGCCAATTTGTCCATGCTGTACACCGAACTGCCTTTTTTGGAGCGCTTTGAGGCGGCCGCCAAAGACGGTTTCAAAGCAGTGGAATTTTTGTTTCCTTACGCCTACAGTCCGCAAGAACTGGCGGCCAGGCTGCAAGGCAACGGCCTGCAGCAAGTGCTGTTCAACATGCCGCCGGGTGGTACCGACGCCGCCAGCATCAGCCGGGCGTGGGAGGTCAACGGTGACCGCGGCACAGCGGCCGTGGCCGGGCGTGAGGCTGAGTTTCGCAGCGGCATTCAATTTGCGCTCGACTATGCCGAGGTGCTTGATTGCCCCAGAATTCACGTCATGGCCGGCTTGCTGCCTGACGGGCAAATGCGTGATGCTTTGCAGCCCTTGTACGTGGCTAATTTGCAGTGGGCGGCAGCGCAAGCCGCCGCGCGTGGCCGCGATATTTTGATCGAGCCGATCAACACCCGCGACGTGCCGCGTTTTTTCTTGAACCGCCAAGACCATGCGCACGAGGTGGTGGCCGCAGTCGGCGCCAGCAATCTCAAAGTGCAGATGGACCTGTACCACTGCCAGATCGTCGAGGGCGACGTTGCCATGAAAATCCGCCAGTACCTGCCGACTGGCGCGGTCGGGCATTTTCAAATTGCCGGCGTGCCAGAGCGCCACGAACCCGACCTTGGTGAGATGAACTACGACTACCTGTTCAAGATCATCGACGAAGTCTCAGCTGCTTCTGGCTGGGACGGTTGGGTCGGTTGCGAGTACCGCCCCCTTCAAGGCGGACAGCCCGGCGGAACCAGTGCCGGACTGGGCTGGATGGCCGCGCTGCGCCAAGACAATCGTTTGGCTGTGGGTTAGTGTGGCTGCCAGGGGTTGATGACTTCCAGCCCGTCTATGCCTTCAAAGTCTTTGGTGTTGCGGGTCACCAGCGACAACTGTGCGGCCAGTGCGATGGCGGCAATTTGGGCCTCAGCCGTGTCTATCGGTCTGCCTGCAAGTTGGCGTTGCGCTTTGACCAGGGCGTACTGCGCCACAGCCAGTCCACCGAAGTCAATGCACCGCCCGGAAAAGTCTTCCTCAAAGATTTGGCTCGCTGTGAGGTGTCGACAGTCAAAAGGTCATCGGCCGCAACACATGTCGCCTCGTCGAGGTATCAGGTCTCTGGCTTGCCGTCACGCTTCAAGACGGTCTGGGTAAATTCCAGAAACTCCCCCAGATGGAGCGTGACCACGCTGACCAAGATCGGCAGCAGCAGGCTCTGGTAGTCGTGGACAGCAATGTTGCGAAATGCCACCATGCGTTTGAGGGCCTCGGCCAATGGAGCTTCAATCCACTGGCCGCGTGCGAGCAGTTCAAAGACGTCTCTGGCGCTTTGGGGGACACCTAATTTCTCTCGCCGCACCAAGTGCTGGCCCATGTCAAGCACTGCCTCGCAGGCGCGTTGAATGTTCAGCGTGGCGGCATCTTGTCGGGTGAAGTCTGTTGCAAACGTTGCAGGGTCACGCTCAAACTCTTCCCGAGCGCGAGCGACGCAGCGCTCGACGGTGGCGGTTTTGTTGAGTAAGACGTCATCCAGCATGAATTTTCCCTGTGGACTGAATGTCTGCCAGCAATGGGGCGCGAGCCGTGTCAAGCGCAGTCTTCTCGCTGAGAATAAAACACTCAAACAGTCCGGCCTCTACCCCCGCGGCCCAAAGCCGCTGTCCGGTGGTGATCACCTGATATTGCATGACCGTGGACGCTGCACGCAAGTCCAGCAGGTCGACCGGGCAGCCCGTTATCTCCGCCAAACCGCCCGCTGTATCCCATAGCACCAAGGGTTCCGCATAGCCGGCAACCAGCACGGCAAGGTCAAGATCACTCTCAAGATCAGCCGTGCCTTGTACCTGGCTACCAAAAGCATAGATGGCGATAGCCTCTGGCAAACGAGCACGGATCGTTGCCACAATGGGGCCATCGCTTGCCAGTAACAGACGGATCTGGGATTGCATCAGCCGATTATCACTTCCTTACTGCGCTTTAACCCCGCTCACTGAATCTCCAAGTCCACGCAGAGTTGGTAGCCCTTGCGGCGGACGGATTTGATCGGGTTGAGGTCGCCTGTGTGCGGGCTGAGCTTGGCGCGCAGGCGGCTGATCAAGACTTCCAGCCGCAGCTTGAACTTGGCACTGTCGAGGCTATCATCAAGCAACAACGCTTGCATCGTTTCGATGTGCACTTATTCGCCTTTGCCCGCAACACGGGCAGAGCGTGCCGCCAGGGGCGTCCCGCGGCCCTCACTTGTAGAGCGCCTCCTCCTTGTTGAAGACGCAGAACGCTATATCAAGGCGAGCAAAGAGGATGCTGTTGCCAAACGCTTTTCACGCTAACCTGCCGGGATCGGACCAGAGCGATCAGTTCTCCTTGCAAGGCCAAATATCTTTGGACGGTAACGGGACTCAGGGCAGTGTCAGTGGGCTTTCCTTCGATCATCTTTACTGGCCGGGGTTGGACATTGATTTATCGCTGCAGTCTCTGCGCAACCCCTCGGCGTTTCCGCTGATTTCGGGCGCGGCAGGCTAGCAGTTTGGCCAACTCAGTCATCTCGGGCCAAGCGCAAGCTTTTGCAAGAACACAAAATTCACTAAAGCCACTGTTAGTGAATGTTTAAATGATTTTCTACAAACATTGATTTCCCCGCAGACTCGGCTGCCGCTGCTTGTCCCCAAATCATTTGCATTGCAAGTGGCAAACGGGACGTTGGCAAAACCGTTGTGGCGGCCAATTTGTCTGTGGCTTTGCAAAGAATGGGCAAGCGCGTCATGTTGCTTGACGCCAATTTGCCTATGGCGAACGTCCAGCTTGCATTGGGCACGCACTGTGCCTACAACTTGAGCCATTTTTTAAGCGGCGAAAAAATGCTGCAAGTGATTGTGGTGACAAGCCCTTCAGGCGTTCGCTTGGTGTCTGGCGCGCCGGGTTTGGCCGCCATGGCCAAGCTCAGCCAGCGCCAAGTGTTCAGCATCGTGCAGGGCTTCAGTACGTTGACAGAAAAAGTTGACTTCTTGATTGTTGACACTGCAACGGGTCTCTCAGCCGCGACGCTGGCTTTTTTGACAGCCACACCGAGGCGCTTTCTGGTGGTGCGTGACGACCTGCAGTCGGTCTTGGATGTTATTGCTCACATCCAAGTTTTGGTTCTTGACCACGGTCTTGATGAAATTTATCTTTTGACGAATGGCGTGGGCCACCCACAAAACGGCCAGCGTCTGTTCAAGCGTATCAACCATTTTTGCGCAGAGGCAATCGGCCAAAGCATTCATTACATCGGCGCCATGGGTCAGCATGACGGCATCGCGTCGGCCTTGAAAAAGGGCCAGTCAGTGCTTGATTTTGCTAGCGAGAGCGCGGCAGCGCAAGATTTTGCTGCCTTGGCACAGGCGACAGACCAGCTGCAGCCAATCGGCTATGCCTCGGGGTAACTGGAGTTTTTTCATCCAACGGCGGGTTCGGGGCGCGCTCACTGAAGTTTGATCGCTAAACACAGTTGGTAGCCGCGACCGCGAATTGACTGGATCGGGTTGACGGGGTCGCTGTGTCGGCTGAGCTTTTGACGCAAGCGGCTGATCAAAACTTCTAAGTGCAGCTTGAACTTGTCGGCGTCCTTGTCGTTCTCGTGCAGAGCCTCTTGCAACACATCCATGTCCACGCATCCGCTTTTGAGGGCGAGGACTTTCAGCAGTTCACATTCACTGCCCGTCAAAGGAATTAGTGTGGTGTGTTGAAAATGGATTTTCAAGCCGGTGGTGTCAAGCACCCAAACGTCGTCCAGTGGCTGGGGTGCCAGGCGTTTGAGCAAGTTGTGAATGGCCGCGCTCAATTCTGCGGGTCTGGCGGGCTTGGTCATGTAGACATCGGCGCCGCTTTGGTAGCCCTCTTGCTTGCCGATGCTTTGGACTCTGCCCGTCAGCATGACGATGCCGATGTTGGGAAAGGTGACGCGCATGCGCTTGGCAATGCTGATGCCGTCTTCGCCACCCATGTTCAGGTCCAGCACCAACACGTCGGCACGGCGCTGTTGCAGTGCC
>JBBAPN010000024.1:0-38839 GCA_040400815.1 Polaromonas sp.
TAGCCTTGGCAACCAGTAGTCTCGGGAAATCCTAATGGACTATCTGGGTTTAAAGTGATTCGATTGCTAAGAGGCGGCAAGTCAGTAAAACGGTTCGCGCCGTACTGGTTATTTTTTGTTGAGAGGACGAGCGGATTTTTTTAAAGTCTGAGCGAAGCCTATCAATGCGTCGGCACCTCTTAGCTATTGTGATCGCCTGCAACGCCTCACCCCTGCCACTTTCAAGGAACTGTATGAAGTCATCTTTCAAATTCGCCACCCTCGCTGCGTTGACCGCCGCCACGCTGGCTTTGCCCGCCGCCGCCCAGGACATGAAAGACAGCGCCAAGTGCAAGCCTAAGACGGGCATGCACAAGTGCATGGCGAAAAAATGCGCGCCGAAGTGCGCGCCAAACAACTGATGCCCGCCCGCCTGGAAGGGCGGCAGTCTTCAGGCGGTGGTCACGCTGCGTGCCAGCGTTTGCTGGAGGTTTATTCAAGTCTGGCCGAGAACGGCGAGCATTTGTTTGGCAGCTTGCTCAGCGGACAAGCCCCGCGCCAATGGCTTCACTGTCCGCCAGACGACGCGACCGATTTGAGCAGTGGTTTTCAGTGGTTTTACCATTCGCACACACCCCAAGACTGGCCGGGATCGGCCGAACATGGGCACATTCACTTGTTCGCCCGCTGCAAGCTGTGGGCGCGTCGCCTCCGGTCAGCGGCGGCGCTGAAGTTTGCGGCGCTCGCTGGAGATGCCAGTCCGTCGGTCAGCACGCGCCACTTGCTGGGCATTGGTTTTGACGCCAAAGGCATTCCCCAGTCACTGTTCACCGTCAACAGCTGGGTGACCGGTGACAAAATGCTTTCGGCCCAGACCACTGAACGCTTATTGAAGGCCATGCTTTTGGCCACTGGTCATGCGCTGATCGATGGCGTGATCGCCTGTGTTGTGAAGCTCTGCATGGCAGAGATTCAAAGTCTTCTGCAGGCTCGTGATCAAACCCTGTTCAGCCGCCAAGCGCCGGGACTTTTGCAAGACAAAAGCCTGGAAGTGCTGTCAGAGGCGTCGATCGACTTGGACGCCAAGTTGCATCTCTGGCTCACGCCAAGGGTGTAACGCCAGATTCAGGGCCAGCGATGGTCTGGCGGGGCTGAGCGGGCTGCTCCAGCAGGGCTAGTTCCTGCTCATCAAAACCGGCAGCGCGTCGGGCTGCATGGTTGAACGGGCCTTTGAGCCGGGGTGCGCCGTATTGGGCGGCTAGGGCGGCGTAGGTGCTGATCGGGTCCAGTCCGCGCGCTTGGCACAGGTGGCGGTACCAGCGGTTGCCAATCGCCACGTGGCCGATTTCGTCGCGCAGGATGATGGCTATGATCTCGCCGCCGCGGCGGTCGCCGACCGAGATCAGTTTGTTGCGAATCGCCGGTGAGGCATCCAGCCCGCGCGCTTCCAGCGTGCGCGGCACCAGGGCCATGCGGGCCAGCACATCGCCGCGGGTTTTGTCGGCCATCTCCCATAAACCGTTGTGCGCTGGAAAGTCGCCGTAGGCAAAACCGAGTTCGGCAAGATGCGCGTGCAGCAGTTGAAAGTGCAGGGCTTCCTCACGCGCCACTTGCAGCCAGTCGAGGTAAAAGGCTTCAGGCATGCCGTCAAAACGCCACAGCACGTCAAGCGCCAAGTCGATGGCGTTGCTTTCGATGTGGGCCAGCGCATGCAGCAAACCAGCGCGGCCTTCTGGCGAGCCGACGGCGCGGCTCTGCATGTCTGACGGTGGGCGCAACGCTGGACGGTCCGGCCGGCCTGGCACGCCAGGCGGTTCTGCCAGCACGGCTTGTGTCTCGGCCAAGCTCACAGCGCTGACAGGAGGCAAAGTTCGCACGGCGGCGGCTTTCTCATCGGCATGGCGCATCAGGAGCAAGCTGAGGGCTTGCGGGCGAAGGGAAGTTGAAACCATGCAGACATTATCCCGGCCGCCAAAAACAGTTCCAGTCTTCCTTACAATTCCCAGCTAGTTTTCGAACATCAAAGGACACAATGGCGACTTACCAACTGGGCGACTTGGCGCCCCAACTACATGCTTCTGTTTGGATCGCTGACAACGCCACGGTCATCGGCAGCGTCATCATGGAAGCCGACAGCAGCGTCTGGTTTGGCGCCGTGGTGCGCGGCGACTCAGACACCATCCGCATCGGTCGCGGCACCAACATTCAAGACAATTGCACGCTGCATGCCGATCCGGGCCAGCCGTTGACCATTGGCGACAACGTCTCGGTCGGCCACCAAGTCATGCTGCACGGTTGCACCGTAGGAGACGGCACGCTGGTGGGCATTCAATCGGTGGTGCTGAACGGTGCACGGATTGGTAAAAACTGCATCGTCGGGGCTTGCTCATTGGTGACCGAAGGCAAAGAGTTTCCGGATGGCTCGATGATCATGGGCAGCCCGGCCAAGGTCGTGCGGGCACTGACGCCTGAGCAGATTGCCGACCTGCAAAGAATGGCCCACCACTACACCCAGAATGCCCAACGCTTTCGGGCCGGCTTGACCCCATTGGCCTGACGAAGGCTTTTAATATTGTCTGAAATGTTTTGAATGTCTGAACTTCATAAATTTATTTTCGATGGCTTGCCAGTCCGCGGCATGCTGGTTCGGCTCGACGACGCTTGGCGCGAAATTCTGAAACGCCGCGAAACCGCTGGCGGCTACCCGCCCGAGGTGCTGCAATTGTTGGGTGAGATGACCGCTGCTGCGGCGCTGATGCAGAGCAACATCAAGTTCAACGGCGCGCTGGTGCTGCAGATTTTCGGTGACGGCCCGGTCAAACTGGCGGTGGCTGAAGTTCAACCCGACCTGAGCTTGCGCGCCACGGCCACGCTGACGCCCGCCGGGGCTGGCGGTGTGCAGCCGGGCGCCAGTCTGAGTGAGATGGTCAACCTGAACAATTTGGGCCGCTGCGCCATCACGCTCGACCCGAAAGACCGTTTGCCCGGTCAACAACCCTACCAAGGCGTGGTGCCGCTGTTTGGCGATCAACACGAGAAGCTTGAAAAACTCAGCGAGGTGCTGGAGCACTACATGCTGCAGAGCGAGCAGCTCGACACCAAGCTGGTGTTGGCGGCCAACGGGGAGGTCGCGGCAGGTCTGCTGATTCAACGCTTGCCGGTCAAGGGACAGGGCAACTTAGAGGGTCAGATAGATTTTTCGGCCAATGAAGACGAGATTGGTTTGAACGAACACTACAACCGAATCGCCTTGCTGGCGTCCACGCTGAAGGCCGAGGAGCTGCTGTCGCTGGACGCCGACACTATCTTGCGCCGGCTTTTTTGGGAAGAGCAGATCACGCGTTTTGAGCCTGATGCGCCGAGTTTTGCCTGCAGCTGCTCCCGTGAGCGTGTCGGCAACATGCTGCGCGGGCTGGGCATTGCCGAGGTCGACAGCATTTTGGCCGAGCGTGGCGATGTCAATGTGGGTTGCGAGTTTTGTGGCGCCCAGTACGATTTTGACCCGGTCGATGCGGCGCATCTGTTCACCGAGCAAGGCCGTCAATTGCCGCCGGCTTCAACGCTTCAATAACAAGTCGCTCAGCAGCTTGTGTTCGCACACCGGGTCGCTGCACTTGTCGCAAGCCCAGACCCAGGGTTTGCGGGGGCTGGGTGTTTCTAATGGCGGGTTTTTGGGCTTGACTGCCAGAGACTTTAACGCCCCCAGTGCTGACAGCGCTTGTTGCAGCCGCTCATCTCCCAGCCCGTAAATCACCTGAAACGGCACGTCGGCTTGGGTCAGGGAATGGCGCAGCTGCATGTCCATGCGACGGCGTTCTGCCGCGCTTTGCGGCTTGATGGACTGAGCCGACAGCTCGAAGTCTAAGCCGAGCAACAAGCGGTGGTCAAAGCGGCGTTGCTGCGCCAGGGCTTCTTGGAGTTCAGGGGATGCGGCGTCAAGGTCTGCGCCGTCACGCTCGAGCAGCCGCTGCAGCGCTGTGTCTGTGGTGATCTGCCAGTGCAGTGGTGTTAAAAGCGTCGAGGAGAAGGCTTGCGTCAAGGCCGCTGCCAAACTCTTTTTACCCGTACTGGGGGCGCCTAGCAAAGCCACGGTGACAACCTTGCAAGCCATCATGAAAGTCCGCTGGCCACGCCGTGCATGGCACCCGCTTTATTTGGCGATCTGAACAAAAATTTCGTTGGGCTTGACCATGCCCAGCTCCATGCGGGCCTTTTCTTCGACGATCTCAAGGCCTTCTTTGAGGTCGCCCACTTCGGCGCCCAGCCGCTGGTTGTGCGCTTGCGCTTGCTGGTTTTGTCCAAGTTGTTCATCGAGCCGCTGCTGCATCTGACGAACGTAGGGAAGACTGCCCCGGCCCAACCAGAGTTGCGCTTGGAAAATGACCAGCAGCGCAAGCAACAAGGTGAGCAGGAGGCGTTTTCCCACGGTCTGAACCATTCAACGCTGGTTGTTAAATTAACGCAGGTTGTAGAAAGCGGCACGGCCCGGGTAGGTGGCCACGTCACCCAGGTCTTCTTCGATGCGCAGCAACTGGTTGTACTTGGCCATGCGGTCTGAACGCGACAGCGAACCGGTTTTGATTTGCCCGGCGTTGGTGCCGACGGCGATGTCGGCGATGGTTGAGTCTTCGGTTTCGCCCGAGCGGTGCGAAATCACGGCGGTGTAACCCGCGCGCTTGGCCATTTCGATGGCGGCAAAAGTTTCGGTCAGTGTGCCGATCTGGTTGATCTTGATCAGGATCGAGTTGGCGATGCCTTTGTCGATGCCTTCTTTGAGGATCTTGGTGTTGGTGACGAACAAGTCATCACCGACGATCTGAACGTTCTTGCCGAGGCGGTCGGTCAGAATCTTCCAGCCGTCCCAGTCGCCTTCGGCCATGCCGTCTTCGATGCTGATGATTGGGTATTTGTCGACCCAGCTGGCCAGCATGTCAGTCCATTGTGTGGCGTCCAAGCTCAGGCCTTCGCCTGACAGCTCGTACTTGCCATCTTTGTAAAACTCAGAGGCGGCGCAATCCAGGCCCAAGGCGATCTGCTCACCGGCGACAAAGCCAGCTTTGTCGATGGCTTCCAAAATCAACTGAATGGCGGCTTCGTGGCTCGGCATGTTGGGCGCAAACCCGCCTTCGTCACCGACGGCCACGCTCATGCCTTTGTCGTGAATCAGCGACTTCAAGGCGTGAAAAACTTCGGCGCCGTAACGCAGTGCTTCACGAAAGCTGGGTGCGCCGATCGGGATGATCATCAGCTCTTGCAGGTCGAGGTTGTTGTTGGCGTGGGCGCCACCGTTGACCACGTTCATCATGGGCACGGGCATTTGCATGGCGCCGCTGCCACCGAAGTAGCGGTACAGCGGCAGGCCGGCTTCTTCAGCGGCGGCTCGGGCCACGGCCATGCTGACGGCCAGCATGGCATTGGCGCCCAAGCGGCTCTTGTTGTCGGTGCCGTCGAGGTCGATCAGCGTGCGGTCCAAGAAAGCTTGTTCGCTGGCGTCCAGACCCAGCACCGCTTCGGAAATTTCGGTGTTGATGTGTTCAACCGCTTTGAGCACGCCCTTGCCGAGGTAACGCGACTTGTCGCCGTCACGCAGTTCAATCGCTTCACGCGAACCGGTGGAGGCCCCTGACGGCACCGCAGCGCGGCCCATCACGCCGGACTCCAGCAGCACGTCGCATTCGACGGTCGGGTTGCCCCGGCTGTCTAGGATTTCGCGGCCGACGATATCAACAATTGCACTCATGTGTTTTTCTCTTTAATGAAAGGGGGTCAGAGTCGAATTAAAAATTCGGAATCAAAGGCCAAAATTGTTTTCGAGGAAGCCATTTTTCTTGGTCACGCGGTCGAGCTCAAGAAGCGTCTCCAGCAGGGCTTTCATGTGCTTGAGTGGCACGGCGTTGGGGCCGTCGCTCATGGCGTTGGCTGGGTCCGGGTGCGTCTCCATGAACAGACCCGCCACACCGACAGCCACTGCCGCACGCGCCAGCACTGGCACCATCTCGCGTTGGCCGCCACTGCTGGTGCCGTTGCCGCCGGGCAATTGCACCGAGTGCGTGGCGTCAAACACCACCGGCGCACGGGTTTCCCGCATGATCGCCAAGCTGCGCATGTCCGACACCAGGTTGTTGTAGCCAAAACTGGCGCCACGCTCACAAGCCATGAAGCGGTCTTCGTCAAGACCGGCTTCGCGGGCAGCGGCGCGGGCTTTGTCGATGACATTTTTCATGTCGCCAGGCGCTAAAAACTGGCCCTTTTTGATGTTGACCGGCTTGCCGGACTGGGCGACGGCGGTGATGAAGTCTGTCTGGCGGCACAAAAAGGCCGGCGTTTGCAGCACGTCGACCACAGCCGCTACCGCTGCGATGTCGGTTTCTGAATGCACGTCAGTCAGGATGGGAATGCCCAACTCACGCTTGACCTTGGCCAGAATCTCAAGACCTTTGAGCATGCCCGGGCCGCGAAAAGTGGTGCCGCTGGAGCGATTCGCTTTGTCGTAACTGGATTTGAAGATGAAGGGGATGCCTAGCGACGCGGTGATTTCTTTCAGCGTGCCGGCCGTGTCCATCTGCAATTGTTCGGACTCGATCACGCAAGGGCCGGCGATCAAGAAAAAAGGGTGCTCAAGACCGATGTCGAAGCCACAGAGTTTCATGTTGTCACCTTGTGTTGTTGAACCAATTTTTGTTGCTCGAGTGCGGCCTTGATGTAGGCGTTGAACAGCGGATGACCATCCCACGGGGTTGACTTGAACTCGGGGTGAAATTGCACGCCGATGTACCAAGGATGAATCGACTGCGGCAACTCGACCATTTCGGTCAGGTGCTCGCGTTGGGTCAGGGCTGAAATCACCAAGCCGGCGGCGCGCAGCTGGTCCAGGTAATTGACGTTGGCTTCGTAGCGGTGCCGATGCCGTTCGGTGACGACGCTGCCGTAAATTTGATGCGCCAGCGTGCCTTCGGTGACGTCGGAGCTTTGTGCGCCCAAGCGCATGGTGCCGCCGAGGTCCGACTTTTCGCTGCGGGTCTTGATGGTGCCGTCGGCGTCTTTCCATTCGGTGATCAGCGCGATCACCGGGTACGGGCTGTCCGGCTCGAACTCAGTGCTGTTGGCGTTGGTCAGGCCGGCCACGTTGCGGGCAAATTCAATCGTGGCCACTTGCATGCCGAGGCAGATGCCGAGGTAAGGCGTCTTGTGTTCGCGGGCAAAGCGGGCGGCGCAAATTTTGCCTTCAACGCCGCGCTTGCCGAAACCACCGGGCACCAAGATGCCGTCGAACTTGGCCAAGCGCGAGACGTTGTCAGGCGTGATGGTTTCGGAGTCGATGTACTCGATGACCACCTTGGCGTGGTTCTTCATGCCGGCGTGGCGAACCGCTTCGTTGAGCGACTTGTAGCTGTCGCTCAAATCAACGTACTTGCCGACCATGGCGATGCGCACTTCTTGCTGCGGGTGCTCGGTTGCGTAGACCAAGTCGTCCCAGCGTTTGAGGTTGGCGGGCGGCGTGTTCAGGCGCAGCTTGTCGCAGATCAGGCCGTCTAGGCCTTGCTCGTGCAGCATGCGCGGCACTTTGTAGATGGTGTCGACGTCCCACATGGAGATCACGCCCCACTCAGGCACATTGGAGAACAGCGAAATTTTGTCGCGCTCTTCGGTCGGGATCGGGCGGTCGGCGCGGCACAGCAGCACGTCGGCTTGGATACCGATTTCGCGCAGTTGTTTGGCGGTGTGCTGGGTGGGTTTGGTTTTGAGTTCACCGGCGGCGGCAATCCAGGGCACGTAGCTCAGGTGCACAAAAGCCGAGTTGTTCGGCCCCATGCGCAAACTCATTTGCCGCACCGCCTCTAAAAACGGCAGGGATTCGATGTCGCCGACCGTGCCGCCAATTTCAACGATCGCCACATCAACCGCTTCCGGCGTGTCAAAACGCGCACCGCGTTTGATGAAGTCTTGAATTTCGTTGGTGATGTGCGGGATCACCTGCACTGTCTTGCCCAAGTAATCGCCGCGGCGTTCTTTTTCAAGCACGCTTTTGTAGATCTGGCCGGTGGTGAAGTTGTTCGACTTGCGCATCCGTGTTTCAACAAAACGCTCGTAATGGCCCAAATCAAGGTCGGTTTCGGCACCGTCTTCGGTGACAAACACCTCGCCGTGTTGAAACGGCGACATCGTGCCAGGATCCACATTGATGTAAGGATCGAGCTTGATCAAAGTGACTTTGAGGCCTCGGGATTCGAGGAGGGCGGCCAGTGAAGCGGAGGCGATTCCCTTGCCCAGGGAAGACACCACACCGCCGGTGACGAAGACAAATTTGGTCATGTCAAGACGAACTCTACGTTCGCTGAGGTGGGAAACGCGGATTATAGGCGGCGGCATCTAGTACATTGCGCGTTATGCGTATTCAATCCATCGAAAGTCCCGAAAGTTCCGCCACTGGCGATCTGGCGGGCAAACACATCGTGCTCGGCTTGTCGGGCGGCATTGCTTGCTACAAGGCGGCCGAACTGTGCCGCGCGCTGATCAAGGCGGGGGCGACGGTGCAAGTGGTGATGACTGAGGCTGCAGCCCAGTTCATCACGCCTGTCACCCTGCAGGCCTTGAGCGGTCGGTCCGTTTACACGAGCCAGTGGGACCAGCGCGAAACCAACAACATGGCGCACATTAATTTGTCGCGTGAAGCCGATGCGATTTTGATCGCGCCGTGCAGCGCCGACTTCATGGCCAAACTGCTGCACGGGCAGGCGGACGATTTGCTCAGCCTGATGTGTCTGGCCCGCCCCATCGGCAGTGTGCCTTTGTTGCTGGCCCCGGCCATGAACCGCGAGATGTACGCGCACCCGGCGACGCAGCGCAACTTGGCTCAGTTGCAGGCTGACGGCGCGACGCTGCTGGGGGTTGGCAGTGGCTTTCAGGCTTGCGGTGAGACCGGCGACGGTCGCATGTTGGAGCCAGACCAGTTGCTGGACGACGTGATCGCTTTTTTTGCGCCCAAGCCGCTGGCCGGTCAGCGTGTGCTGATCACCGCCGGACCGACTTACGAAGCGATTGACCCGGTGCGCGGCATCACCAATTTGTCCAGCGGCAAGATGGGTTTTGCCGTCGCTCGCGCCGCGCGAGAAGCGGGCGCTGATGTCACTTTAGTGGCTGGCCCGGTGAGCTTGCCAACGCCACGCGGTGTGACGCGGGTGGACGTCAAATCAGCACAACAAATGCTCGAAGCTGTCCATGCCCGCGCAGGTGTTGCAACGGTCTTTATTGCCACGGCGGCGGTGGCTGATTGGCGACCAGCCTTTACGTCCGTCCAGAAAATCAAGAAAGACGGCAGCGGCGAAGCGCCTCAGCTGACTTTTGTTGAGAATGCCGATATTCTCGCGGCGGTGGCCGGCTCGGCACGGGCCCAAAGTGGCGCTTTGTTTTGTGTTGGCTTTGCTGCAGAAAGCCATGACTTGCTGGCCCATGCCCAAGCCAAGCGCTTGAAAAAAGGCGTGCCGCTGTTGGTCGGTAACATCGGGCCGGCGACGTTTGGCCAAGACGACAATGCGCTGCTGCTGGTCGATGCCGCGGGCAGCCAAGAATTGCCGCGGGCTTCCAAGCTGCAACTGGCGCGCCATTTGATCGACATCGTGGCCGCCCGGCTTCACACCATTCAAAAGTAACCATGAAAATTGACGTCAAAATCATCGACCCGCGCTTGAGTGACAACTTGCCGGCCTACGCCACGCCCGGCAGCGCGGGCCTCGACCTGCGTGCCTGCCTGAACGAGCCCTTGACGCTCGCCCCCAACGCATGGCAACTCATCCCCACCGGCATCGCCATTTATTTAGAAGACCCAGGTTTCGCCGCCTTGATCTTGCCGCGCTCCGGTTTGGGCCACAAGCACGGTATCGTCTTGGGCAACTTGGTCGGTTTGATCGACAGCGATTACCAGGGCCAATTGATGGTCAGCGCCTGGAACCGCAGTGCGCTGGCTTTCACCATCGAGCCGATGGAGCGCATCGCGCAGCTGGTGATTGTGCCGGTGGTGCAGGCCGAGTTCAACGTGGTCAGCGAGTTCGCGCCCAGCGACCGTGGCGAAGGCGGCTACGGCTCTACCGGCAAAAAGTAGGCTCAGTGCAGCGTGTCTTTGTCTGGCTGGGGCGAGTCGTTGGCTTCAAGTTTGAAAAAACCAGCGCCGAGTGAGCCTTGGCCGATCTCGTCGAGAGTGGCTTCGCGCACAGCTTCGACCACCAACGACAGCCGAATGGCGATGCCTGCCAGCGGGTGATTGCCGTCGAGCACCACGTGCTCGGGGTAAATGTCGGTGACGGTGTAAATCAGCTGCGGCGGTGTTTCGGGGTTGCAACCCAGCGGCAGGGCTTGGCCGTCGAAAGTCATGCCTTCTTCCAACTCGGCCGGGAACAGCTTGCGTGGCTCTAAAAAGACAAAATTCTCGTCATAGTCGCCAAAAGTTTGTTCGGGTTCCAGGTGCAGGTCGACCTTGTCGCCAGCTTCGTGGCCTTGCAAGCTTTCTTCTATTTTGGCCAGTAAATCATTGCCTCCCAGCAAGAATTCAACCGGCTCGTCCAGTTCGTCAAGGACCTCGCCCAAGGTGTCTTTCAGGACCCAACTCAGGGCAACAACGCATTGTGGGGTGATTTTCATCAGACAATTGTCCCATGGATATAACTCAATCATTGACCCTGCTGGGCGGTCTGACGCCCCAGCAATTCATGCGCCGTCATTGGCAAAAAAAGCCCTTGCTGGTGCGTCAAGCCTTGCCAGGTTTCAAGCCGATCTTGAGTCGGCCCGAACTGTTTGCACTGGCCGGCCAAGAGGACGTTGAGTCTCGCTTGGTGCTGCAGGACGCGAGCGGTTGGCGCATGAAGTCGGGACCGTTTGCGCCGCGCAGCCTGCCGGCCTTGAACAAACCTGGCTGGTCGCTGCTGGTGCAGGGCGTCGACATGCACGAGGCCAAGGCCCATGCGCTGTTGCAGCAATTTCGCTTTGTGCCGGACGCTCGCATGGATGACCTGATGATCTCGTACGCCAGCGCGGGCGGTGGTGTCGGTCCGCACTTTGACAGCTACGACGTGTTTTTGTTGCAGGCCAGCGGCCGGCGCCGCTGGCGCATTGGCAAACAGACCGACTTTACCCTGCAGGATGGCGTGCCCTTGAAGATTTTGCAAAATTTTGTGCCGACCGAGGAGTTTGTTCTTGAAGCCGGGGACATGTTGTATTTGCCGCCGCGTTATGCCCACGACGGCGTGGCTGAAGAGGCTTTCTCTGCCGATGGCAAGCCCGAAGCTTGCACAACCTATTCGATCGGCTTCAGAGCGCCGAGTCAGGCCGAGTTGGCCGGTGAACTGCTGCAGCGGCTGGCCGAGTTTGACGCTGACGCGGAAGTCTCTGCGGCCGGGCCCAAACTTTACCGTGACCCGCAGCAGCCCGCCACTGCGAATCCAGCGGCTTTGCCGGCAGATTTGACCGAGTTCGCTCGGCAGGCGGTGGCGTCGGCATTGAAAGATCCGTTGGCGCTGGCTTGCGCTTTGGGAGAGTACTTGACCGAGCCAAAGCCATCGGTTTGGTTTGACGAGGTCAGTGAGTTAGCAAAAGATGCGCCACTTTGTGGTGCGGCGTCCAATTTGGTGCTGAATGCACGCACCCGAATGATGTATGACGCGCACCACATTTTCATCAACGGTGAAAGTTACCTGGCCAAAGGGGCCGACGCAGTGCTCATGCAGCGGCTGGCTGACCAGCGCCAGCTGTCTTCAGCTGAGTTGCGCAAAACCAGTCTGTCAGCGCAAAACCTGCTGACAGATTGGCGCGATGCTGGCTGGCTGGCATGGCTGTAAAGCTGCTGCAAGGGTTAAATTCTAAAATTAGTTGTAACTTCCCTCTTCACGGATGGGGGTAAATCCGCATATACTTCGGCGTTGGGCTGGTAGCGCTCTAATTCTCCTGCCTAAACTGGGAGGTCATCTTTTTCGGTTGGCCTTTTCAAAAAATCGTTTTCCTACATTTATCAAGGTATCAAAAAATGAACAAATCACTCGTTTTGGCAGCGATCGTTGCAGCTTTCGCCCTGGCAGCTTGCGGCAAAAAAGAAGCCCCAGTTGAAGCACCAGCTCCAGTTGTTGCACCAGCACCTGCTGCTGAAGCTTCGGCTCCTGCCGCTGCGCCAGCTGCTGAAGCTGCTGCGCCAGCTGCAGCACCTGCTGCACCTGCCGCCAAGTAATACTTCGCTGTTCCAAGAAAGCCGCTCTCAGGAGCGGCTTTTTTTTGGCCCTCACCAAACTGATCAGGCGCTGACCTGAATCCAGGGTGAGCCCTTGGACGGGTCAGCGACAGAGATCGTCGGGCTGGCCCAAAGTGAGGTGCAACTGCCCTGCAGTGCGCTCATTGCCAATACTGGGCTGTTGTTCTGTGCGCTCAGATGGGCCGCTACCAGGTGTTTTAATCCCGCATGGGCAAGAGCGCTGGCAATCTCGGCAGCCGCACTGTTCGACAAGTGCCCGAATCGTCCACCCACGCGTTTTTTCAGAAACGCCGGGTAACTTGACTGCGCCAGCAGCTCAGTGTCGTGGTTGCACTCCAGCAGCAAGGCATGGCAGCCGGCCAAGTGCGACAGCAGATGCGGTGTTGCGTGACCGAGATCGGTTAACACGCCCAGTTTGGCGCTGCCGTCGGTGCAGCTCAGCTGCAGGGGTTCTCGGGCATCGTGCGGAACGGTGAAAGGCGTGATCTGTAACTCACCGAGGTCAATCGATTGACCGTCCGTGGCGAAGCGCAGCAGGCCGTCGAAGTCAGGGCTGCCCAAAGCTTCATGGGTGCCGCGGCTCATCCAGACCGGGATTCGGTGCCGCTGCGCCAACTGCTGGGCGCAGCCGATGTGGTCGCTGTGCTCGTGGGTGATGAAAATAGCATCCACCGGCACGGCCTCCGATGTGTCCGCTTCGGCCAGCCGCAGCGCGAGTTGTTTAAACCCCAGACCGCAGTCCACCAACAACCGAACAGAACGCAGGCCGCTGGCATGCACCAGCGTCGCGTTGCCCGTGCTGCCGCTGCCCAGGTTTTTAAAACGCAGCACTGCAGCCGGACGCGGTCTGCTTACTTCAGTTCGTCCGCCAATACTTTGACAATCCGTTCTGCATTGACGGAAGTTTCTGGTTGACCCGCGGCGTTCAGCACGGAAACCGATGTCGACTCCTCTTTGCTGCGCAATGCAATCCGGTATTTCAAGGGCGCCGAGCCGGTTACCGAACTGCTGAACAATTTGCTGAAAAAGCCAGGCTCTTTGATATCGGAGCTGAGCGCCACATAGCGCACGAAATACAAGCCTTGGGCGCGGTCCCGGTCTTCAACCGTGAAGCCAGTGCGGTCAAGGGCCAGGCCGATGCGGCGCCAGGCCCGTTCAAAACCTTCGTCAACTTGCAGCACTGGAATGCCGTTGACCGATGCGATACGGGAGGTTTGACGCGTCAAGCCACTGGCCACCAGCGCTTTGGATTGCTCTTGTGAAACGCCCAGTTTGACCATCAAGCGGCGTAAAAATTCTGCTTCGAGTTCGGGGTCTGCGGGGCGTGGCTGCCACACTGTAGAGCCGGAACCGCCAGTGCCGGATGTGCTGCTGACAGTTTCAACCATGCCGCGGTGGCGGATGAAAATTTCGGTGCCGCCACTGGCAGTGCGCTCCAGCCGAGTCCGAAATTTGTCGCGCTCGCCAGTGGAGTACAGGCTGTCGAGTACTTTGCCCAGTGCATTGCGGATGAAGTCTTGCGGTAGTTTGGCCCGATTTTCAGCGAAATCGGTTTCAATGATGCCGAGTTCAGCTTGCTCGATCGGCAACTGAAAACCGCTTTCTTTCCAAAATTCACGGACAGGTTCCCAGAGCTTGTCGGCAGGGCGGTTGACCACCAGCCAGCGCTGGTTGCCATCGCGCTCGATGCGAACGTCGCCGATGGCGTTGGCTGCGGTTGGCGTGGCTTCGCTGCCGCTGGGCTGGGCAACCTGGTACGAGTTGGCTGAAACCGCCATACCAGGCACCACGTAACGGCTGTCTCTGGTGAGTTGGCTGAGGTCTGGCGGTACTTCGAGGCCAGGCCCTTTTTTGGCCGTTGTGGCCGACTTGTAGTCCACTTTGCCGCCACTCAAGGTCTCACTGATGGTCGAGCAGCCGCTGAGTGCCAGAGCGGCGAACAAGACGGCGACTGCCAGGCTTGGCAAGGGGCGGTGGGTGTCAGTCATCATGTGATTTTTCAAGTCAGTTCTTTCAGATCAGATCAAGCCGCAAACGCGCAAAGCGTTCTCGACTGTGGCTTCGTTGGCGGCTTCCAGCGGCGTCATCGGCAGGCGCAGTGTAGGGCCGCAAAGTTTCATCCGGGCCATGGCCCATTTGACGGGAATCGGGTTGGCTTCCACAAACAGGTGTTTGTGCAGTGGCAGCAGTTGCAGCTGAATCTGCATGGCGCGCCGGGCGTCGCCCGCCACCGCAGCCTTGCACAGTTCGTGCATCAGCCGAGGCGCGATATTGGCGGTCACACTGACATTGCCCTGGCCACCGCACAGCATCAAGCCCACGGCAGTCGCATCGTCGCCAGAGTAAACCGCAAAATCTACCGGCGTTTCTTTGATCAGCCACTGCGCGCGCTCTAAGTTGCCGGTGGCTTCTTTGATACCGACGATGCCGGGCACCTGCGTCAGTCGCATCACCGTCGGGTGCAGCATGTCCGCCACGCTGCGGCCGGGGACGTTGTAAAGCACCATGGGCAGGTCAACCGCTTCGGCAATCGCCTTGAAGTGCAGGTACTGACCTTCTTGCGTGGGCTTGTTGTAGTAGGGCACCACTTGCAGTTGGCAGTCGGCGCCGACTTTTTTGGCGAACTTGGTCAGCTCAATGGCTTCGGCCGTCGAGTTGGCGCCGCAACCGGCCATGATCGGCACGGCTTTGGCGCCGTGGCTGAGCGCTTGCTCAACCGCGACGCGGATGATTTCGCAGTGCTCTTCAACGTTGACGGTTGGCGATTCGCCGGTGGTGCCGACCACACCGATGCAGTCTGTGCCTTCGGTGATGTGCCAGTCAACCAGCTTGCGCAAGGTCGGGTAATCGACGCTGCCGTCTTCGTGCAGGGGCGTCGCCAGAGCAACAATACTGCCAGTGATTTGTTTCATGTTTGGAGTGACCTAGGCCGGTGAGGCAATCAGGCAGAAAGGGGCGCCACAGTGGGCGTTTAAAAGCAATTGCACATTCTACTCAGCCCGCAGTGTCAAGGCTGATTTTGCGAGTGTTTCGCTGGTTAATTGCCGCCAAGGGGGTAGCGCAGGGGCGGGGTTGCCGCCTTGTAGGGACGCGGCAGTGGCGCTCGCACGGCGACTATGCGCTGAACAAAGCGTTGGCTGGGCGGGTCTTCAAGGTCCTTTTCAAAACCGTCTTCAAAGGCGACAATTCGCAGCGCTTGGCAGACCTGCAGCAGTTCACCCGGTTGTAGCAAAAAATCAGGCCGGGATGGTTTACCGACCGTTTCATTGCCCGCCGCGAATGTCTCGTAAAGCAACACGCCGCCCGGCGCCAAGCTGGCCAGCAATGTCGGCAGCAAAGGCCGCCACAGGTAATGGGTGACGACGACGGCGTCAAACAATCGACCTTCGAAAGGCCAGGGGCCGCCTTCGATGTCAGCGACGCAGGTTTCGCAGCGTTCTGGCGGCAAGCCGATCGCCGCGATGGCGTCTGCAGAACGGTCGACCGCCACCACCCGCAGGCCACGTTGATGAAACCAGCGCGCATGGCGACCCCGGCCACAGGCGACGTCCAGCACGCTGCCGCCGGCAGGCAGCAGATGGCTCCAGCGCTGAACCCAAGCCGAGGCGGCTTGGTCGCCGTGGCCAAGCGTAGCGCATGTCATTTAAAAGCAGGCCCAAAGATGGTCTGCCAGCATGACCAGCATGTTGGGCCGCGTGTACAAAACGAATACCGCCATCGGCACGCTGACAAACAGCGACCAAAAAAGTATTTTTTGCAGCATTTCTGTCACCTCACGCCGCTTGTGGCGGCTTGTTTGGGACGCGCAAAATAGGGGCTTCCCGCACCGGCAAATTGACCAACCCGGCAAAGATGCCCAGGCCGATGGTGATGTACCAGACCAAGTCATAACTGCCCGTGCGGTCGTACATGTAGCCGCCCAGCCAGACCCCCATGAAGGAGCCAATCTGGTGGCTGAAAAAGATGAAGCCGCTGAGCATCGACAAATGCTGAATGCCGAAAATTTGCGCCACTGCGGCGTTGGTTGGCGGCACCGTCGACAGCCACAGCACACCCATCACGGCCGCAAAAATATACACGCTCAGGGGGCTGATCGGCGCGGCAATGAACAAGGCGATGACGATCGCACGCGAGAAATAAATACCGGCCAAGATGTTCTTCTTGGGTATTCGCTGGCCTAGCGCACCCGCGGCGTAAGTGCCGAAAACATTGAACAGCCCGATCAAGGCCAGTGCATAGCTGGCGACTTCAGGCGGCAGGCTTTGGTCTTTCAGGTAGCTGGGCATGTGCACGCCAATGAAGACGACCTGAAAGCCACAGACAAAATAGCCCGCCATCAGCAACTGAAAGCTGGGGTACTTGAAGGCTTCTGTCAGGGCTTGGAGAATGGTTTGTTCGCGTTTGACCGGGGCTGCGCCCTTGGTTTTGTTTTCACGCAGGCCAATAGCCATGGGAATCATCAGCAAGGCAGCGGCGGCCAATATCAGCAGGGCTTCTTGCCAGCCGAATTTAGTGATTAAAAAACCTTCAATCGGCACCATCAAAAATTGACCAAAGGAGCCCGCCGCAGCAGCAACGCCCATGGCCCATGAGCGTTTTTCGGCCGAGATGTTGCGGCCGATCACGCCGTAAATCACGGCGTAGGTGGTGCCTGCTTGCGCCGCACCAATCAATACACCGGTCGTGAGTGTGAACATAAAACCGGTGGGCGACAGCGCCATGCCGACCAAGCCCAGCCCGTACAACACAGCGCCGACCATGATCACGCGAAATGCGCCAAAGCGGTCGGCGATCATGCCGGCAAAAATACCGAAAACACCCCAGGACAGGTTTTGAATCGCAATGGCGAAAGCAAATGTCTCACGCGTCCAGCCCTGCGCCTGGGTGATCGGTTGCAGCCAAAGACCAAAGCCGTGGCGGATGCCCATCGACAGCGTGACGATGGCGGCGCCGCAGGCCAAAACTTGCAACATGGAGAGCTTGGGTGATGCCTTGGGTGCTGTGGTGTAGGTGCTTGGTGCTAATAAAGTCATGGCTTAAATGTAATGAATTGCTGAAGATTATGCTTGCCACTGCGCGGGCATCTTTGCGGCACAGTCGGACTGTTGTTTTGTCCAGTGGTTGCGGTGGGCCGCGACTACAATCGCCCAAAATCACAGCACTGCCATGGCCGCCAAACTACCTACCGACTACTCCGAAAGCTCCATCCGCGTGCTCAAGGGCCTTGAGCCTGTCAAGCAGCGGCCGGGCATGTACACCCGCACCGACAACCCCCTGCACATCTTGCAAGAGGTGCTCGACAACTCGGCCGACGAAGCCTTGGCCGGGCATGGCAAAAAGATCAAGGTGACGCTGCACACCGACGGCTCGGTGACGATCGAAGACGATGGCCGCGGCATTCCGTTTGGCATGCACCCCGAAGAAAACGCGCCGGTGATCGAGCTGGTCTTCACACGGCTGCATGCGGGTGGCAAGTTCGACAAAGGCTCTGGCGGCGCCTACAGCTTCTCAGGTGGTTTGCATGGCGTCGGTGTCAGCGTGACCAATGCCTTGTCAACCCGCATGGAAGTGTCTTCGTGGCGCGAAGGCAAGGCAGCGCGGTTGGTTTTTGCCGCTGGCGATGTGATTGAAGCGCTGCAAATCCGGCCGGCGGGTGACGGTGACCGCAAGAGCGGTACCTCGGTGCGCGCTTGGCCCGACCCGAAGTACTTTGAAACCTCGGCGCTGCCGATGAACGAGCTGACGCACTTGCTGCGCAGCAAAGCCGTGCTGATGCCGGGCGTCAGCGTCACGCTGGTCAATGACAAGACCAAGGAAACCCAGGCCTGGGTGTACAAGGGTGGGCTGCACGACTACCTGATGCAGACGCTCAACGCTGACTTGGTGATTCCGATGTTCGAAGGCGAAGGCTTTGCTGATGCCGCGCACGACAGCTTTGCCGAAGGCGAGGGCGCGCAGTGGTGCGTGGCCTTCACCGAAGACGGCCATCCGGTGCGTGAAAGCTATGTTAATTTGATCCCGACCAGCGCGGGTGGCACGCATGAAAGCGGCTTGCGCGACGGTCTTTTCACCGCCGTCAAGAGCTTCGTCGACCTGCATTCATTGCTGCCCAAGGGGGTGAAACTGCTGCCCGAAGACGTTTTTGCGCGCGCCAGCTATGTCTTGTCTGCCAAAGTCTTGGACCCTCAGTTTCAAGGCCAGATCAAGGAGCGGCTGAACTCGCGTGACGCCGTCCGGCTGGTCTCTAGCTTTGTGCGGCCGACGTTGGAGCTCTGGTTGAACCAGCATGTGGCCTACGGTAAAAAGCTCGCCGAGCTGGCGATTCGCGCTGCGCAATCGCGCCAAAAAGCCGGCCAAAAAGTCGAAAAACGCAAGGGCTCCGGCGTGGCGGTGTTGCCCGGCAAGCTGACCGATTGCGAGAGCAAAGACCTGGCCTACAACGAGGTGTTTTTGGTCGAGGGCGACTCCGCTGGCGGCAGCGCCAAGATGGGTCGCAACAAAGAGAGCCAAGCGATTTTGCCCTTGCGCGGCAAGGTGCTGAACACTTGGGAGGTCGAGCGCGACCGGCTCTTTGCCAACAACGAGATTCACGACATTGCTGTGGCGATTGGCGTGGACCCGCACGGCCCCAACGACACGCCCGACATGAGTGGCCTGCGCTATGGCAAGGTCTGTATTTTGAGCGACGCTGACGTCGACGGCTCGCACATCCAAGTGCTGCTGCTGACCCTGTTTTTCAGGCACTTCCCAAAGCTCATCGAAACCGGCCATTTGTATGTGGCGCGGCCACCGCTGTTTCGGGTCGATGCGCCGGCCCGCGGCAAGAAACCAGCCTCCAAAGCCTACGCGCTGGACGACGGCGAGCTCCATGCGATTCTGGACAAACTGCGCAAAGAAGGCGTCAAAGAAAACGCCTGGAGCATCAGCCGCTTTAAGGGCTTGGGCGAGATGAACGCCGAGCAATTGTGGGAAACCACGCTCAACCCCGACACCCGCCGTTTGTTGCCGGTGCAACTCGGCAATGTGGATTTTGCGCAGACCGAAAACCTCATCACCAAACTCATGGGCAAGGGCGAAGCCGCTGCCCGGCGCGAGTTGATGGAACTGCACGGCGACGCGGTGGATATTGACGTTTAAGCTCGGGTTATGTCTTCAACCAAGCTTAGCCTGCGCGAGCGCAATGCCTTCAACACAAAGGACACACCATGGTCTTAGGCAACAAACTGGGTTTCAGCAGCCAGGTTGAACTCAACCGGGTGGAAGAAAAGCTCAGCAAACAAAAAGCCAAGCAGTTGTTTGAAAGCGGCGACATCGACAAAGTGGAAGTGGAAGTGGGCACTTTTGCAGGGCTAGCGACCATCCATGCGTATTTGTTTGACGAGGTGTATGCCTTTGCCGGACAAGTACGCGACGTGAACTTGGCCAAGGGCAACTTCAGGTTTGCACCCGTCATGTATTTGCAGCAATCGCTGGCGCACATCAGCGCCATGCCTCAGCAAAGCTTTGAGCAAATCGTCGAAAAGTACGTGGAAATGAACGTGGCTCACCCATTTCGTGAAGGCAACGGGCGTGCCACCCGTATCTGGCTGGACTTGGTGCTGAAAAAAGAAATCCGCCAAGTCATTGACTGGAACGCGGTAGACAAAGCCGAGTATTTGTCGGCCATGGAGCGCAGCGTGGTGAAGGATCTGGAAATCAAACACCTGCTCAAGGGTGCTTTGACCGACCAGATCAACGACCGCGCGCTGTACATGAAAGGCATTGACGTGAGCTACTACTACGAAGGCTACAGCGCGTACAAGGTTGAGGACTTGTGAGCAAAACCGTGGTCTGTGCGCAATAAACCCATGCATCTCTTTAAAAAACACCGCGTTGAGCTTAAGCGCGAGTTCACCCCCGAGCTCGACCTAGAAAAAGAGGTCGTCGACAACCCCACTGTGGGCATTTTGTTGTGCGGCAGCAAAGACCAATCGGTGGCACGTTACTCGGTGCTCAACGGCAACGAGCAATTGTTTGCCAGCAAATACCGCCTGATCTTGCCCAGCGAGGAAGAGCTGCGCTTTGAGCTGCAACGCGACCGCCAGGCCATTGAAGAATACAAAAATTTGAGCATTGAAGACGACAGCCCATGACCGAAGATACCTACGACATCATCCATTCCCCCCTGGCTCGCATGCTCAGCGGCGAGGGGCACACCCTGCACATCGACATTTACCGGGATGCAACCGACCCGAACTGGACACTGGAAATTGAGGACGAAACGGGTACATCCACCGTGTTTGATGAGCGATTTGCCACCGACCAAGAGGCGCTGGTCACCGCCCTGGCCGAAATTGAGGCCGAAGGTGGCATACACAGCTTTTACGCCAACGCACAGGCCGGGGCCATGGTCAGCGAGGCCGAGTTGTTTGCCGAGCTGAAAGCGCTGAAAAAAACGCCGCCAACGGCCAATGCGACAATTCCACACGACATGATGGCGCCGCTGTCGGTAGAGGAACTGGACGAGCTGGATGGTCTGCTGCTGGAGGTGGACGCCGACCAAGGCATGACGCTAGACACGCTGGACGGCTTTTTGCACGCGATTGCCATTGGTCCTGAAACGGTGATGCCCAGCCAATGGTTGCCCAAGGTCTGGGGGCTGGACGATGGGGGCATGATGCCGCCCATGGACAGCCTGGAGCAGGTGAACCATTTGTTGGGGCTGGTCATGCGGCGCTACAACAGCATCATCAGTTTTCTTGAGCACAGCCCGCCGCTGTTTGCGCCTGTTTGGCCTACGTATGGATACAGCACCAGCGACCAAGACGACGCCGAAGGCTGGGCTAACGGCTTTACTGACGGCGTGAAGCTGAACCTGGCCGCCTGGCAGCCCCTGCTGCGCGACCCGCAGGGCCAGCAGTGGTACCACCCGATTGCGCTGTTGGGTGACGAGGACGCGCCGCCCGAATGGGACGATCTCATCCGCACGCCTGAGCAGCGTGCCAACCTGACCGCACAGATTGAACAAAGCGTGCGGCAGATGCGCGCTTATTGGCTACCGCTGCGCGAAGCCGTGGTCGAGCGCCAGACTGCGCAGCGCATGAGCACCAAGGTTGGCCGTAACGAGTCTTGCCCCTGCGGTAGCGGTAAAAAATTCAAGAAATGCTGTGGTTCGGCCGTCGATCTGCACTAAGCCCCTCTGTTGCAAAGACACCATGACCGAACAAAACCAAAAGCAACTGGGCAAGACGCTGTGGGCCATTGCCGACCAGCTGCGCGGCTCGATGGACGCAGACGACTTTCGCAACCACATGCTGTCGTTTCTGTTTTTGCGCTATTTGTCCGACAACTGCGAGGCGGCCGCCCAAAAAGAGCCGGGCAGTGACGACCCCGCAGCAGGGGTCGACGCCAAGCAAGTGCCGCTGGCCATTTGGTATGCCGCCAATGCAGCCGACGTGCCCGCGTTTAAAAAGCAAAGAGGCGCGTTATTCACGCCGTGTGGAGATGGCAGAGATAGAGAAAAACGATTTCAACCTGAACATCTCGCGCTACATCATCACGGCGGTGAGCACAGTAAAGGTGAACCTGGAAGAGGTTCACCAACAGCGGGTCGCCATTGAACAAAATATGGCCGCCGCAAAGCAAAAGCACAACAGCTTTCTGAGCGAACTCGGTTTGCCCTTGTTACCCTGACTTTATCCATTGGTAATTGCAGATGACCCTTGATTTCTTCCCGCCTGACACCCCCGACGCGCCCGCCGTGAGCCCCGAACCCGCTGACCAGGATTCGCTGGCGGCTTACGCCCAACGCGCTTACCTCGAATACGCGCTCAGCGTGGTCAAAGGCCGCGCCTTGCCCGACGTCTGTGACGGCCAAAAGCCAGTGCAGCGGCGCATTTTGTACAGCATGGCGCGCATGGGTTTGGGCTTTGGCGGCGCCAACGGCGCGACCGGCGCCAAGCCAGTCAAGTGCGCGCGCGTGGTCGGCGACGTGCTGGGTCGTTTCCATCCGCACGGCGACCAAGCCGCGTACGACGCGCTGGTCCGCATGGCGCAAGACTTCAGCCAGCGCTACCCGCTGATTGACGGCCAAGGCAACTTTGGCTCGCGCGACGGCGACGGCGCTGCCGCCATGCGTTACACCGAGGCACGGCTTTCGCGCATCACCAGTTTGTTGATGGAAGAAGTCGACGAAGGCACGGTCGACTTTGTGCCCAACTACGACGGCTCCACCGAAGAGCCTGGCCGTTTGCCAGCGCGCTTGCCGTTCACCTTGCTGAACGGGGCGAGTGGCATTGCGGTCGGTTTGGCGACTGAGATTCCAAGTCACAACCTGCGCGAAGTGGCCGACGCCTGCATCGCCTTGATCAAGACGCCCAACCTCACCGACGAAGCCATGTCGGCCTTGATCACCGGTCCTGATTACCCGGGCGGCGGGCAGATCATTTCAAGTGCCAGCGAGATCGCAGCGGCCTACCGCACCGGCCGCGCCTCGCTCAAAGTAAGGGCCCGCTGGAAAATCGAAGAACTGGCGCGCGGCCAGTGGCAACTGGTGGTGAACGAACTGCCGCCGGGCGTCAGCACCCAACGCGTGCTCGAAGAAATTGAAGAGATCACCAACCCCAAGGTGCGCTTGGGCAAAAAAGCGCTGTCGCAAGAGCAAATTCAACTCAAGCAAACCGTGCTGTCGGTGCTCGACGTGGTGCGCGACGAGTCCAGCAAAGACGCCGCTGTGCGTCTGGTGTTTGAACCCAAGACCAGCCGCATCGAACAGAGCGAACTCATCACCACGCTGCTGGCGCACACCAGTCTGGAAAGCTCGTCGCCGATCAACATGACCATGATCGGTCTGGACGGCCGACCGACGCAAAAATCGTTGCGAAAAATCCTCACCGAGTGGATTGAGTTTCGCCACACCACGATTCAGCGGCGCTCACAGCACCGACTCGACAAAGTGCTGGCGCGCATCCATATTCTGGAAGGTCGGCAGCTGGTGCTGCTGAACATCGACGAGGTCATTGCCATCATTCGTCAAGCCGATGAGCCGAAGCCGGCGTTGATGGAACGCTTCACACTCAGCGACCGTCAGGCCGAAGACATCCTAGAGATTCGCCTGCGGCAGTTGGCCCGGCTTGAAGCCATCAAGATCGAACAAGAGCTCAGCGGTTTGCGTGACGACCAAACCAAGCTCGAAGACATTTTGGGCAACCCAGCCACGCTGCGTCGTCTGATGGTCAAAGAAATCGAGGCGGACGCCAAGGTCTTCGCCGACCCGCGCCGAACGCTGATTCAGGCCGATAAAAAAGCTGTGCTGGACGTCAAGGTGATTGATGAACCGGTGACCGTGGTGGTCAGCGCCAAGGGCTGGGTGCGTTCGCGCAACGGTCAGGGCCACGACGCGGCGAGCTTCGCCTTCAAGGCCGGCGACGGCCTTTACGCGACCTTTGAATGCCGCACGGTTGATATGTTGCTGGTGTTCGGCAGCAACGGCCGCGTTTACTCGGTGCCGGTGGCGGCTTTGCCCGGCGCCCGCGGCGACGGCCAGCCCGTGACCACGCTGATCGAGCTGGAAGCCGGCACGCAAGTTGCCCATTACTTCGCCGGCCCGGTCTCTGCGCAGCTCTTGCTGGCCAGCTCAGGCGGCTATGGCTTTTTGGCGGCGGTTGAGAACATGATCTCACGCAACAAGAGCGGCAAAGCTTTCATCAGTTTGGGCGAGGGTGAGACCTTGTGCCGGCCTTCGCATGCTGCGGGCACCTCAGGTGCGCAGCCGCTGCCAGATGCCACGCATGTGGCTTGTGCGTCAACCGGCGGACGCATCCTGACCTTTGAAATCGACGAACTCAAGTTGATGGAAAAAGGCGGACGCGGCCTGATACTGATCGACCTCGAAGCCAAAGATCAGCTGGCTGGTGCAGCCGCTTACACGCGCAGCATCAAGATTGAAGGCATTGGCCGCGGTGCCAAAGAGCGCGAAGAAACGCTTGAAATCCGAAGCCTGAACAATGCCAAGGCGGCCCGAGCGAAAAAAGGCAAGGTCGCGGATCTTGGCTTCAAGCCGATCAGCGTGACCCGGATGATGTGAGTTCAGCCGATCTCGGCGATCATTTCGATTTCAACGCAGGCGCCCAACGGGATTTGCGCCACGCCAAAAGCGCTGCGGGCGTGTGCGCCAGCCGCACCAAAAACCTCGGCAATCAACTCGCTGGCGCCGTTGGTCACCAAGTGTTGCTCGGTGAAGTCGCTGGTTGAGTTGACCAGGCTCATCAGCTTGACGATGCGTTTGACGTGGTCCAGGTCTTTGCCGATGGCCTGCAGCGCCGCCTGCAGCGTGCCCATCAGGTCAATCGCGACGGCCCGTGCGGCTTGTTTGCCTTCGTCGGTGTGCATGCTTTGCCCCAGCTGGCCAACCCAGACTTGGCCGTCTTTTTTGGCAATGTGACCGCTCAAGAAAATCAAGTTGCCGCTTTGCACGAAGGGCAGGTAGGCTGCTGCTGGCGTGGCCACCGGCGGCAGCACAATGCCGAGGGTTTTGAGCTTGTCATGAATGGTGTGGGAGAGCTGGGTCATGGGTTTCCTGGATGAGCGTGAAAGGCTTGATTTTAGTGAAGCCTGAGCCTCGCAATCAAAGCGCGGCGTCGGTCTGAACCAGCTCGCTGTAGTCTACCGGGGCGACGGTCACCGCCACGTTCAGCGCATGCTGGGCGCCACCGCGAATCACACCGCGCATCGGCGAGACGTCCAGAAAGTCGCGACCCGTCGCCAGCGTCACGTAATCCTCGCCGGGGCTGCGGTCGTTGGTCGGGTCAAAGTCGAGCCAGCAGCCGGGCATCACTCGGTCGACGTCACCGCTGGCGGTGGCCGCCGGGCAATACACCGAGGCCCAAGCGTGGGATGCGTCGCTGCCAATCAGTCGCGGCTGGCCGGGTGCTGGATGCGTCAACAGGTAGCCGCTGACGTAGCGCGCCGGCAGCCCCATGGCCCGGCAACAGGCGACCATGATGTGGGCAAAATCTTGGCAAACACCTTTGCGCTGGGCCAAGGCTTCGAGCGCCGGTGTGTTGACTTGCGTGCTAAGACTTTCGTAGCGCATGCTGCGGTGAATCAGTTGCATCAGGGCTTTGGCAGCCTCGGCCAAAGGCCGGTCTGCGGCAAAGCTGGGTCGGGCAAAGTCGGCAAAAGCCTCGTTACGCGGCACATACGGTGAGGCAAATAGAAACTCGGCGGCCGGGTCCCAAGCGGCGGCGGCATGGTAGCGAAAGTGCTCACGCACGCGCTCCCAAGGGGGGCTGGCAGGCAGTTCACCAGCGTTCCAGGCGGGCAGGGTGGAGACCACGCTTTCGGCCACCACGCGCAAACGGTCATGGGCGCTTTGAAACGAAAAAAAGCTGCTCAGGTTGCCGTAAACGTCGACCACTTCGCGCTGCTGTGCTGGCGATGGGTCAATGTGCAAGTAGTGGCTGATCAGCTGCTGCCGCGCGTTGCTGGCGGGTTTAAGGTGCACCACATGGTGGGCGTTTTCGACCGCTGGCGTGTAGTCGTAGCGGGTCTCGTGGACGACGTGAAGCAACATGAAAACCCCGTGAATGCGTGAAAAAGTGGCGGCAGCCTCAGACGCTTAGGCTGAGACTGCCGCTCGCAGCATGGCTGAAATAGCGTCGGCTGATGCGCTCAGACAGCTCGAGCGCAGAGACGGCGCAGCGTTTCAGTTGGCGTTGCAAGCGTTGGTGGGTTTGCGGCGCCGAGGGGTCGCTGTCGTCGTCATACAGATCGGCCAGGGTCCAACTGCCGGGGTCGGGCAGGTTGATGGCCAGCGCGGCCATTTGGCCGAGGTCGGTGCCTTCCAGTTTGGCCAAGCGCGCGCGCAGCGTGTGCGTCACCCAGGCGATCGAGCGTGGGTTGTCGCGGTCCAGCACCAGCAGGTCGAGCAGCGCCACGATGTCACGGCGTTGCTGGTATTGCGCATGCAAGGTGATGGTGCTGTCAAACAGCGCGACGATCGCGCCAAAGCCACTGTCGTCTTGGGCAGCGCCGGTTTCAAAGCCAAGCACCAAGGCTGAAGCGAGCGTGTTCAGCCGCTCGATATGCCGGCCAATGCTGAGCAAGCGCCAGCCATCATCGCGCACCATGCGGTCGGTTTGCGCGCCGGTCATGGCTGCCAGAAAGGCGCTGGCAGCGTCGAGCGCACGCAGCGCTTCTTGGGTCGAATAGGCCGCGCTTTGGGGGCCTTTTTCAGCACTGCTGTTGATTTTTTGGCAGCGTGCGAAAAATTCGGCTTCGGCCTGCACGATGGTTTTCCACTGCGCTTGCGACAGCCGCTCACGCACCGCAGAGGCTGAATTTTTCAGGGCGCGCAAGCTGCAGCCGACGCTGGCCGCTTGGCTTGTGTCGGCCAAGTTGGCAATCAAGGAGCGCTCAAAGACGCGCCTGGCCTGGGTCGCCGGCGGTACAGTGGCCACCACCAGTGCGTTGCTGACGGCCATCGCGCTGAGCCAAGCCAACAAGGGCGGTGAGGAGGGGTCGTCGCCCGACAAACTTTGCAGGGTGAGTTGGGCCAGGCGAACCGAATTTTCGGCGCGCTCGGTGTAACGGCCTAGCCAAAAAAGATGTTCAGCGGCACGGCTGGTGACGGCCCGCTTTGGGCGCAAAGGGGGTCGCTCGCCAGCCGCGCTTGACGGGCTTGTCGCGTTGAAAGGCGAAAAAGGCAATAACGGGGCGAATGGCTTGAGGGGCGGCAACGGGCTGAGCGTCGATGGCGCCGCGCTGAGGGCCCAGACATCGGCACTGCTGCCGCCGGACTGCATTGACGCCATGTTGTCGTCTTTGCCCGCCAGTCGGGCCAGTCCGCCCGGCAGAACCTGCCAAGAGTTCTGCCCGTCGGCGACCGCAAATACCCGCAACATGGCGGAACGTGGTGCTATTTTTTCGCCTTGCCAGGCAGGTGTTTGCGACAGCGGCAAATAAGCTTGCACCGTGTAGTCCTCACCGTGGCGCAGGATGCGGTCGGCCCACTCGTCGAGCTTGGCGCGGCTCAAGGTCTGGCCGATCACCGACGCCAGACCTGAGGCCGGATAGGTCGATTTGATGACGCAGTCCTGCAACTGCGGCAGCACCGATTGCAAAGCCGCTTGTTCCCCGCACCACCAAGTGGCGAGCGAGGGCAGCGCGAGTTTTTCCCCTAGTAAATGCTCAGACAGCGCCGGTAAAAAGCCCAGCAAGGCCGGCGACTCCAAAAACGCCGAGCCCGGTGAATTGGCCATTAACACGTTGCCGGCGCGAATCACTTGCAGCAGGCCGGGCACGCCAAGCGTCGAGTCTGAGCGCAGTTCCAAGGGGTCTAAAAACGCATCGTCGAGGCGCTTCAAAATACCGTGCACGGGCTCTAAACCTTGCAGCGTTTTGAGGTACAGGCGGTCGTCTCGAACCATCAAATCACTGCCTTCAACCAGCGTCAGGCCAAGGTAGCGCGCCAGGTAAGCGTGCTCAAAATAAGTTTCGTTATAGGGGCCGGGCGTCAGCAAGACGATGCGCGCTTCGGCGCTGCTCTGCCCTTGGCGCGGGCAGGCCGCTTTCATGCCGTCGACCAGTGCCCGGTAAGAAGCCGCCAGCCGTTGCACGTTCATCTCACGAAAGGCCTCGGGAAACTGCAGCGAAATGCTCAAACGGTTTTCAAGCAAATAACCCAGCCCCGAGGGCGCTTGGGTGCGCTGCGAAACCACCCACCAACCGCCGTCGGGGCCGCGCGCCAAGTCGAAGGCGGCAATGTGCAAAAACTGGCCGCCGGCTGGCTGGCTGCCCTGCATGGGGCGCAAATAGCCGGGATGGCCTTGGATCAAGGCGGTGGGCAGCAGACCGAGTTGCTGCAATGTTTGCGGGCCATAAATATCGGCCATGATGCGGTCGAGCAAGCGCGCCCGCTGGGCCACGCCGGCTTCAATGCTGGCCCAGTCTTGCGGGCTCAAGAGCATCGGGAATAAATCCAGCGCCCAGGGTCGCTGCGGCCCATCGGCGTCGGCGTAGACGTTGTAAGTGACGCCGTTGTCGCGGATCAGTCGCTGCACATTGGCGTTGCGTTGGTTCAGGTCGAAAAAGCCGTTGGCACCCAGCTGGGTAAAAAAGGTATGCCAGGCGGGCGCCAGGTCGGTTGGGCTTTGGCTTTGGCTTTGCGTCTGGGCGGTCTTGCTGGCAAGCCCCAGCGGTCCGGGCGGCGGGTTTGACAGAGGCGTTGCCGGGCGCTCTGAGACGGCCCCTCGAAGCTCGTCAAAATGACCGCTGCCAGCCGACGGCGCCAAGGCCAGTGCCAGATCGGCAGCCGACTCTAGCGCGGCGGCGGTAAAAAGAGAGGGGTTGTTGTTTTCCACGGGGCACCAAGTATGCCTTTAGCGCAGGTCCAAAGTGAACGGGAACTCGCGACTGACCTCCTCTTTTTGCACGCGCATTTTGCCGGGCGTGTGACCGAGCTGAAAAAACCGCATCAGGCGCCGACTTTCGGCCTCGAACGAATTGACCGGCAAGGTGTCGTAGCTGAGTCCGCCCGGGTGCGACACGTGGTACTGGCAGCCGCCCAGCGAGCGTTCGTTCCAGCTGTCGACGATGTCAAAGGTCAGTGGCGCGTGCACGCCAATCGACGGGTGCAAGGCCGATGGCGGGTTCCAGGCTTTGTAGCGCACACCGCCGACATACTCGCCCACGGTGCCGGTGTTTTGCAGTGGCAGCGGCCGGCCATTGACGGTGATGATGTAGCGCTCGCGGTTGAGGCCAGTCGCGCGCATCTCGACGCGTTCCAGTGAGGAGTCGACATAGCGCACGGTGCCGCCAGGCGAGCCTTCTTCGCCCATCACATGCCAAGGCTCTAGCGCACCCCGCAGCGTGAGCTCGATGCCGCGGGTTTGCACCTGGCCAATCAACGGGAAACGGAACTCAAAGTGCGGCTCAAACCAAGCCATCTCGAAGGCATAACCCTCTTCGCGCAGCTCGGCCAGCACGTCCTCAAAGTCCATGCGGATAAAACTCGGCAGCAAAAAGCGGTCGTGCAGCTCGGTGCCCCAGCGCGTGAGTGGGTGCTGACCGGGGTTCTTCCAGAAACGTGCCACGAGTGCGCGCAGCAGCAGTTGCTGCGCGATGCTCATGCGCGCGTGCGGCGGCATTTCAAAGGCGCGCAGCTCCAGCAAGCCAAGCCGGCCGGTGGCGGAATCGGGCGAGTACATCTTGTCGATGCAAAACTCGCTGCGGTGCGTGTTGCCGGTGACGTCGACCAGAATGTTGCGCAGCGTCCGGTCAACAATCCACGGCGGCATCTCGGCGCCGTATTTGGCCCGGTTGTTTTGAATCTCGCGCAAGGCGATTTCCAGCTCATAAAGTTGGTCGTTGCGGGCTTCGTCGACGCGCGGTGCTTGGCTGGTCGGGCCAATGAACATGCCTGAGAACAAATAGCTTAGCGCCGGGTGGTTGTGCCAGTAGGCGATCAAACTGGCGAGCAGTTCAGGTTTGCGTAAAAACGGGCTGTCAGCCGGGGTCGCGCCGCCCATCACAAAGTGGTTGCCGCCACCGGTCCCGGTATGGCGGCCGTCGGTCATGAATTTCTCAGCCGACAAATGCGTTTGGCGTGCCACCTCGTACAAAAACTCGGTGTGCTCGACCAGCTCGCCCCAGTTGTGGGCAGGGTGAATATTGACTTCGATGACGCCCGGGTCAGGCGTGACTTGCAGCATTTTCAGGCGCGGGTCGCGTGGCGGCGGGTAGCCCTCCAAGACGATTTTCACAGCCAATGATGCGGCCGTGGCTTCAATCGCGGCGAGCAGGTCGAGGTAGTCTTCCAGCCGTTCCAGCGGCGGCATGAAGATGTAAAGCGCGCCAGTTTCCCCTTGGCCTTTGACCTTGTCCGGATCGGCCTTGGCTTTGTTGCCAGCTTTCGGGCCGTTGGCGCGCTCGGGGTCGCGGATTTCAATGCAGAGCGCGGTGCGGCTCAGCCAAGCGGCGGACTCTTGTGGCTTTGGAAAGCGTGCCGACGGGTCGGTGTCGGCCGGCGCCGGCGCTGTTTCAACGGGTCTTGGGGTGGCAGCAACAGTCGCTGTCGACTTGAACTGGGCGATGCGGGCAGCGATTGTCGGTGCGACGGTCCGTGTCAAACGGGCCATGTACTGGGCCAGCACGGTGGCGCTGTTGTAGCGCCCTGCTGGCCTGCTGGCTTCGGCAGAAACCGTTGGTGCAGCCGCCAGCAGGCCTTGGTCTTTGTCTTGGTTGTAAGGCGTGGCCAGTTCGGCCGTGCTGGGCAGCGCTTGGCGCGGTGCAAACGGGTCGGTTTCGATCAAGTACGGGTAGTCGGTTTCGCAGACCCAGGGCACGGAATCGAGCGGCAAGCGGTAACCCATGGGCGAGTCACCGGGCATCAGGTACATCCGTTCATCGCGGAAAAACCAGGGCCCGGTAGACCAGCGCGGCGTGCTGGCCGCAGCGGCTTCATCGCGGGCCTTGAGCGGCAACACATAGCCCACTACGGCGTCCAGTCCTTGCATGAAGACGCGGCGCAAGCGTTCACGCTCCATTGGTTCTTCAAGCCGCGCATTGAATGGGTCGACGTTGACCGGCAAGCGGCGTTCGCGCCAGAGGTAATACCAAGTGTCTTCGTAGCCCGGCGTGATGTGGCGCGGGCTCAAGCCGAGTTTGGCCGCCAGTGTTTGGGTGAAGCGGTCGGCGTCGGCGCTGGTGTAATTGCAGGCGCTGTCGGCTTTGTGGCCGGTCTGCCGTTCGTCGGCAAACAGGGCCGGGTTTTGCCAAACCGGTTGACCGTCTTGGCGCCAAAAAATGCTCAGCGCCCAGCGCGGCAACTGCTCGCCGGGGTACCACTTGCCTTGGCCAAAATGCAGAAAACCGCCTTCGCCATATTCAGCGCGGAGTCTTTGCACCAGCTCGGTGGCGTAGCCGCGTTTGGTTGGGCCTAGCGCGTCGATGTTCCATTCCGCGCCGTCACGGTCTTGGGTGGCGACAAAAGTCGGCTCGCCGCCCATCGTCAGGCGCACGTCACCAGCCATCAGATCACGGTCAACCACTTCGCCCAGCGCCAACACAGCCGCCCATTGCTCTTCGGTGTAAGGCTTGGTGACGCGTGGCGACTCGTGAATCCGCTGCACGCTCATGCGGTGTTCAAACGTCACCTCGCATTCGTCCACACCGCCTTCAATCGGCGCTGCGCCGGACGGATCGGGCGTGCAGGCGAGTGGGATGTGGCCTTCGCTGGCCATCAAGCCTGAAGTCGGGTCAAGCCCAACCCAGCCGGCACCGGGTAAAAAGACTTCGCACCAAGCGTGCAGGTCGGTGAAGTCTTTTTCGGCACCGCTTGGGCCGTCGATTGATTTGACATCGGCTTTGAGTTGAATCAAATAGCCTGAGACGAAGCGCGCTGCCAGACCCAAGTGGCGAAAGATTTGCACCATCAGCCAGCCGGTGTCGCGGCAGGAGCCGCAGGCCAGCGCCAGCGTTTCTTCAGGCGTTTGCACGCCCGGTTCCATGCGAATCGCGTATTGGATGTCGGACTGCAATTTTTGGTTTAGGCTGACCAAAAAGTTGTTCGTCTCGCGCGGTGTCAGGTCGATGCTGTCGACGTACTTTTGCAGCAGCGGCGTGGCCGGCTCGGTGACTAAATAAGGGGTGAGCTCAAGCGCTTGGGTAGCGCTGTACTTGAACGGAAAGACTTCAGCCTGCGGCTCAAGAAAAAAGTCGAACGGATTGAAGACCGCCATCTCAACCACCAGATCGACCGTGACCTTGAAGCCGCGGGCGGCTTCGGGAAACACCAAGCGGGCCTGGTAGTTGGCAAAAGGGTCTTGTTGCCAGTTCATGAAATGGCCGGCGGGCTCGATGGTCAGTGAGTACGACAACACCTTGGTGCGGCTGTGCGGGGCGGGTCGCAAGCGAACCACTTGCGGCCCGAGCTTGACCAGCCGGTCGTATTTGTAGTGCGTGATGTGACTCAGAGCGACATGAATGGACACAGAAGTTCTCGCTTTTCAGGTACAAGGTGGATGCCGCCCCATTGGTATTCGGATGGCGTGCAGAAGGCGTGCAGGTGACCTAAAAAGCCGAAGCAAGACCCGCGCCAAATCCGGCAGAAGTGCTCAAAAAGTCTCGAATTTCAGCTTTATTTTTCAACTCAGCCAGTGTCGCCGCAATCCATCGGTGGCCGTGAAGGATTTTCTTGAGCAGCGAGTTTCAGCCTCAACAAAGCCTCAGAACCAGCCTGCCAGCTTCACCCCTCGGGCTGCTGCTGGGGTTTGTTGTGGGCACCGCGCTGCAGTTGCAACAAGCTAGCTTGGCGGCCTACGGAGACTACGCGGCAGCGGTGTTCGCGGGGCTGGTTGGCTGGGGGCTGTGTTTTTTGGGCAAGCGGCGGCTTCACCCGATGGCGACGCTGCTGCTGCTGGTCTTGGCTGGCTGGGTGTTGGGTTTTGGCCTGACGGGCTGGCGCGCCTCAGCCTTTGCGGCGCAGTCGTTGGCCGCTGGTTTGGAGGGGCGCGACATTCAAGTCACCGGTGTCGTGCAGGCCATGCCGAAGCAGGGTGATGATGCGCTGCGCTTCAGCTTGAAAGTCGAATCGGCCTTGCTGGAAGGCCAGCCTGTGCGCTTGCCGCCGCAGCTTTATCTGGGCTGGTATGCCGATTTTTTCATGGCACAGCGGCCTGTTGCGGCCGTCGTCGCCGATCAACGCCAAGCTTTGCTGCTGTCACCGCGCCATCCGCAAGTCCTGCGTGCCGGCGAGCGTTGGCAAATGACGGTGCGCCTGAAAGCACCGCATGGCAGCAGCAACCCGCACGGTTTTGACTATGAGTTGTGGCTGTGGGAGCAGGGCTTTCAGGCCACCGGCTCGGTGCGTGTGGGGGCGCGCGATACGCCGCCGCAAAAGTTAAACGACCGGGTCTCCTACAGCCTTTGGTACTGCGTCGAACGGGCGCGTCAAAGCGTGCGGGAGGCTATTTTTGAGCGCGTGGCGAGTCGGCAGTTGGCCGGCGTGCTGGCGGCCTTGGTGGTGGGCGATCAAAACGCCATCGAGCGGGCCGATTGGGCTATTTTCAGGGCCACCGGCATTGCCCATTTGGTCAGTATTTCGGGACTTCACATCACCTTGTTTGCGTGGCTGGCGTCGCGTTTGTTGGCTGGCTTTTGGAGGCGTTCAGCGTTGCACACGCCGCGCCTGTGTTTGTGGCTGCCGGCGAGCAGCGCAGCGGCTTGGGGCGGGCTGGCGTTGGCCGCCGGTTACGCGGTTTTTGCAGGTTTGGGCTTGCCAGCTCAACGCACTGTTTTGATGCTAACGGTGGTGGTGCTGTTGCGACAAAGTGGTCGGCAGTGGGCTTGGCCGCAGATCTGGTTGCTGGCCATGGCGGTGGTGGTGGCGTTCGATCCCTGGGCTTTGTTACAGGCGGGATTTTGGCTGTCATTTGTGGCGGTTGGCGTGCTGTTCGCCTCGGATCCCGGCACGCCGTCGAAACTTCCGGAAAACGCTGCCAAGACCGCCGCTTGGCGGCCCGTTCGCTGGCGCTGGCTGCCCTATCTGCAGGCTTGGCTGCAGCTGGCGGCGATCGGTTTCGGTCGCATGTTGCGTCAGCAGTGGGTCATCACGCTGGCCCTGACGCCGCTGACGCTGCTGCTGTTCAACCAGGTCTCAGTGGTCGGCCTGCTGGCCAATATTCTGGCCATCCCGGCGGTCACCTTGTTGATCACGCCGCTGGCCTTGTTGGGGCTGGTTTGGGCGCCGTTTTGGGACCTGGCGGCGTGGCTGGTCGCTGTCCTGATCGCCCTGTTGGAGGTGCTGGCGAGCTGGCCAATGGCGACCCTCAGCCAAGCCGCTGTCCCGCTGTGGGCGGCGGCGGCGGGTGTGTTGGGTGGTTTGCTGCTGGCGATGCGGCTGCCGTGGCATTGGCGGGTGCTGGGTTTGCCCCTGCTGCTGCCGGTTTTGCTGTGGCAACCGTTGCGGCCTGAGCTGGGTGAATTCGAGGTGCTGGCTGCGGACATCGGGCAGGGCAATGCGGTGCTGGTGCGGACCGCCAACCATGCCATGCTGTACGACGCCGGACCGCGCTTTTCGAGCGACAGCGACGCTGGAGACCGGGTTTTGGTGCCCTTGTTGCGGGCCCTGGGTGAGCGACTTGACCTCGTGTTGCTGAGTCACCGTGACGCCGACCATGTGGGCGGTGCTGCCTCGGTGCTGGCGATGCAGCCGCAAGCGCAACTTTCCAGCTCCATGGAGGCTGACCACGAATTACAGCGATGGCGGGCTGGCACGCGCTGTGCAAGCGGTCAGCGCTGGCAGTGGGACGGCGTCGACTTTGAAATTCTGCATCCTGACGTGACGGCTTACGACAACCCAGCCAAAACCAACACCCTGAGCTGCGTGCTGCGAATTTCGGCTGCGGCCAAAGGCTCGCCAAATGCGGTGAAGCCGGTCAGTGCGCTGCTGGTGGGGGACATTGAGATGCGCCAAGAGCAGGCCTTGTTGCGAGCCGGCTCGGTACAAGCTGATCTGTTGTTGATGCCCCACCACGGCAGCAAAACCTCCTCAAGTAGCAGCTTTTTGGACGCCGTGAAGCCGCGGCTGGCGTTGGCCCAGGCGGGCTACAGAAACCGCTTCAACCACCCGGCGCCAGAAGTGTTGGCGCGTTACCAAGAGCGCGGTATTGCAGTGCTGCAGTCAGCTCACTGCGGTGCCGCCACGTGGCGCAGCAGCCAGCCTTCGGTCTGGACATGCCAGCGCCAAGTGGGTCTGCGCTACTGGCATCACCGAACGCCTGAAGCGCCCTGAACTTTTCAATGCAGTTGGCAAAGTTCTGTAGCCTGAACAGATGACCCGGTCTTCAAAATCTGAATTGTTTGCGAGAAAACAGCGGTTCTCGAGGTTCTTTGGCGCATAACTTGCTAAGCTGTAAACACAATAAACAGCGTTGAATTTGCCGGAGATACAAGCCCATGAGCCGACCGATGTTTGACGAAATGAACGCCAGCGCCACCCGCGTGCGTGGCCACTACGACAACTACCAACGCTGGTTAGCCCAGCAGCCTGCCGACGCCATGCAAGACCGCCGGGCCGAGGCCGAAATGATTTTCAGGCGGGTCGGCATCACCTTTGCGGTGTACGGCGACAAAGACGAAGACGCCAGCTCGGAAAATGGCGGCACCGAGCGCCTGATCCCTTTTGACCTGATTCCCCGCATCATTCCCGCCCACGAGTGGTCCCGCATGGAAAAAGGCTTGGTGCAACGCGTCACGGCTTTGAACCGTTTCATCCATGACGTTTACCACGGCCAAGACATCATCAAGGCCGGCCACGTTCCGGCTGAGCAGATCTTTCAAAACGCCCAGTTTCGGCCGGAAATGATGGGCGTCGATGTGCCCGGCAACATTTACTCCCACATCAGCGGCATCGACATCGTGCGCGCTGCAAACGCCCAAGGCGACGGCGAATACTACGTTTTGGAGGACAACCTGCGTGTGCCCAGCGGCGTCAGCTACATGCTGGAAAACCGCAAGATGATGATGCGCTTGTTTCCTGAGTTGTTCAGCCAAAACCGCGTCGCCCCGGTCGCTCATTACCCCGACCTGTTGCTTGAAACCCTGCGTCAAATGGCGCCACCGGCCACCGCGGATCCGACCGTGGTGGTGCTGACGCCGGGCATGTACAACTCGGCGTATTTTGAGCACGCGTTTTTGGCGCAGCAAATGGGTGTCGAGTTGGTCGAGGGCCAAGACCTGTTCGTCAAAGACAACTTTGTCTACATGCGCACCACGCGCGGCCCCAAGCGGGTCGACGTGATTTACCGCCGCGTCGATGACGATTACCTCGACCCGCTGGCCTTCAAGCCCAAGTCAACCTTGGGTTGTGCCGGCCTGCTGAACGTCTACCGCAGCGGCAATGTGTCACTCTGCAACGCAATTGGCACGGGGGTGGCCGACGACAAGTCGATCTACCCGTATGTACCGAAGATGATCGAGTTTTATTTGGGAGAAAAACCGATTCTGAAAAACGTGCCGACCTACATGTGCCGCAACGACGACGATCTGAAATACACCTTGGCCAATCTGAAAGATTTGGTGGTCAAAGAAGTGCACGGTGCGGGCGGCTACGGCATGCTGGTTGGGCCGGCCTCGACCCAGGCTGAAATTGAAGATTTCCGCCGCGCCCTGCTGGCCAATCCGGCGGGCTACATCGCCCAACCGACGCTCAGTTTGTCGACCTGCCCGACCTATGTGGAGAGTGGTATAGCGCCGCGCCACATCGACTTGCGGCCCTTTGTACTGAGCGGCAAAGACGTGCAGATGGTGCCCGGTGGCCTGACCCGTGTCGCCCTCAAAGACGGCTCCTTGGTGGTCAACTCGTCGCAAGGCGGCGGCACCAAAGACACCTGGATTCTGGAAGACGCGGCTTCAGCCCCGGCCCATGCAACCCCGACTGGAAACGTATGACCATGCTGTCCCGCACTGCCGACCATCTTTTTTGGATGTCTCGCTACACCGAGCGCGCCGAGAACACGGCGCGCATGCTCGACGTCAACTATCAGACCTCGCTGCTGCCGCAATCGATCGAGGTGGGGCAAGCCGCTTGGCGGGGTCTGCTCAGCATCAGTGAGCTCAAGCCAGCCTATGCCGCCAAATACGCTGGCGACACCATCAGCCCGACCGAGGTGATGGACTTCATGGTGCGCGACGAGAAAAATCCGTCCAGCATTATTTCGTGCCTGCAAAATGCCCGTGAAAACGCCCGGGCCGTGCGCGGCTCGCTGACCACCGAGGTCTGGGAAACACAAAACCAGACCTACTTGGAAGTCATCCGCAAGCTTAAAAACAGCAACGGTGATTTTGAGCGCGACCCGGCGCAGTTTTTTGAGTGGGTCAAATTCCGCTCGCACCTGTCTCGGGGTGTCACCTTGGGCACCATGCTGCAAGACGAAGCTTTTCATTTTTTGCGCATGGGCACTTTTTTAGAGCGCGCCGACAACACGGCTCGCTTGGTTGACGTCAAGTTCCATGCTGTCGAGACCGCCATGGGCGCTGTCAGTGAGAAAGGACAAGACTTTGATTTTTACCACTGGAGTGCGATTTTGCGCAGCGTCTCCGGCTTTGAGGTCTACCGCAAGGTGTACCGCGACGTCATCAAGCCTGAACTGGTGGCCGAGCTGTTGATTTTGCGGCCCGACATGCCGCGCTCTTTGCTGGGTTGTCTGAACGAAGTCATGAGTAATTTGGCCATGGTGACGAGCAACCCGCACAGCGAAACGCTGCGGCGGGCGGGCAAGTTGCGGGCTGACCTGCAGTACGCCCGGATTGACGAAATTTTGGCCACCGGTTTGCATGCCTTTTTGACCCAATTTTTGGACCGGGTGAACGAGATCGGGGCTAGCATCAGCCGTGAGTTTTTAGTGCCGAGTACCCACTGACTGGTGTGGGGCCCGTGCTGGACTTGCTGTTAAGGTCGCGGGCATGAAACTGCACCTCAAGCACACGACCGATTACCGCTACACCGAACCGCTGCGCTACGCCCTGCAAACCTTGTGGCTGACGCCTCAAAGTGGAGCTTCGCAAACTGTGAATTTTTGGAGTTTGGGCGCACCCGAAAAACTCTTTCCTCAGCACGACGCCTACGGCAACAGCATTCATTCCTACACATTTTTAGGCCAAGAGAGTGAGGCCGTGCGCTGGAGTTTGGTCAACGCCGCAGGGCAGGTGGACACGCTGGGCGTGGCCGAGTTTGTCGACGTGCCCAGCCTGCCGCACCCGAGTTTCTACTTGCGGCCGACGCACTTGGCAGCACCGCATCCGGTGCTGGCGGAGTTTGGCCGGCGCTTTGTTGCAGCCGCCGTCTCCAATGGCCAAGCAGATCTGGCTGGCCTGCTGGCCTTGAGCCAAGCCATTGCCGATGGGGTGCGCTATCAAAAAAACAGCAGCAGCGTCAGCACTACAGCGCTGCAAGCTTTTCAGGCGGGCGCCGGTGTGTGTCAAGACCAAGCCCATGTGATGGTCGCCGTGTGCCGCAGCTTGGGCATTCCAGCGCGCTACGTCAGCGGCTATTTTTACGCCGCCAACGAACCCGACTTGGCCAGCCACGCCTGGGCCGATGTGTGTCTTGATGTGGCTGAACGGCGATGGGTCAGCATCGACATCACCCACAGCTGCCAGATCGACCAGCGCCACGTTCGCTTGGCGATGGGCACCGACTACGACGCATGCCCGCCGATCAAAGGCGTGCGGCAGGGCGGCGGCGAGGAGTCGATGACGGTGAGCATCACGATCGAGCCGGTTTGAGTGGGCTTGTGTCTTGATAAGCTCAGTTGGACAAACGTTTCTAACAGGCCAAATAAGCTAAATTTGGATTTACCACCGGGAGGATAAACGATGACTTGCCAAGGCTTTGTAGTCTCACACACTCAAGATGCAGAATTCAAACGAGGACTTCGTTCTTTTTACGCCTATCGCGATTTGGGAATTAAGACGGCTACCGGAGGGCGGGTGGCTGCGCATGTCATTCGAGCTACCGCTGACAATGAGTTCTTAAGCGAACCACACAGGCATCAGACTGAGTTTCAAATGGTGTATGTCCTCAAAGGCTGGATTGAACCTAAATTCGGCAGTTACCCGGTCATCGCAACCTGATTTGGCGGATGCCAC
>JBBAPN010000025.1:0-37265 GCA_040400815.1 Polaromonas sp.
TGTGCACCCCTATATGGATCAATGACTTACGCGTTTAACTGTCGAACTCGGGTGGTCTGGCCGGCATGCGGCATCGTGTTGAAGCGGCTGGCGGAGAATTGCTGATTGAGTCCAGCCCCGGTCGAGGTACTCGCATACGCGCTCGTTTGCCGGTGACGCACTGATGATCACTGCAGCCAAAGCAAGACGCCTCAATACCGGTGCGGGCAGTGACCAAAACGTTGCCTGAAATCACGCGGATATTCCGGCGACAGGGCAGCAAAGAGTCCGCGCCCCAGCAACCTGGCATGCCCTTCTTCTTGCGCATACGGGCCAGGATCGCGCCGGTAGCGATAAGACCATGCGTGACCGCGCTGCACCATCCACCGGCCAACATCCTCCTGACTGAGATAAATCGTCGCCAGATCACGGCCATAGTCGTCAACCCCTTGACCCGTGACAGAAACTGAACGCTGGAGCACGCGGCCTTGCAGAGCCAGCCGTGCGGCCTCACCACCGGCCTGACAAATCTCCGGCGCATCCATGCCAACGAGCCGAATCTTGTGCAATGCACCGTCCGCCAAGGCACGCACGTGCAGCGTGTCGCCATCCACCACGTAGACGACCCTGCCGACCCACGCTGGGGCTGTCCCTTCAGGCTGGGACTTTACTGGCAGGGCCAAGGCCAACATTGCCAAGCAGCAGCTGTATCGCCATGATGCGGCGCATTTGGTGAACGCAAGTCTGAACATGTCAGGCCCTACTGATCGATGACGGCTCAAGCCGTGATGATCCAACCTTCCAACGGATCAACCACCTCAGGCAAACCGTAACGCGGCTTGCCGTTCAGATGCTGCTGGTAGGCCCAAGCGGCCTGCATCAGGCACAGCACGGCATCCAGTGAATCACCGGTCGCGTCGTCGACCAATCGATCGCGCTGAGCGTGGGTCAGTTTCAGGCGCAGAGCCAGCCGTGTCTGGCCGTTTTCCAAAGCGGTCAACATGTCTTTGCGGGCAATCAATTGCTCTGGCGTTTGCTGGGCCTTGGCATCGTTTTTATAGCTGCGATTTTTGCCCGCCAAACCAGCCGACTGAGCTGCTTGCTGCAGTAATTCACGCGCCAACAAGCCCGGGTAGCCTTCCAATGCGATGCGCGCAAAGTCGGTCGTTTCCAGTGCAGGCGCACCCAAACCGGGAAGGTGCACGCCAGCGGCTATCAAACGCGGCACACCCGCGTGCAACATGTAGGCGACGGGCGGGTTGACCCATTTCATGGAACTGCTGGAACCCGCCGGCATATCGGTGGCGCGATGAGCGAACTTTTGACCGACTGGCCGGGCATTGCAAAATGCTGCGAAATGGCCACGTATTTCTGGCCGAGAGAGGCTGGCGTAATGCTGCATGCAAGCTTGCCATTGGTCGGGCCAGCCCAGCGTGGTCACCAGCTCGCGCGGCAAGCCAAAAGGCAAATCAAACACGCCGACCCATGCGCGTTCTTGTGTCAACCAGCGCGAGAAATCTTCCAGCGATTCAGCCCGCTCAAGCTGATCCAGCAGAACGCGGCCTTGCTGCAAATGACCGGTCGCAAAGACGATGGGTTTGTGGCGGCTGGGGCTGCTGGAAAAATCGCAACCCGCAAGAAGCATGTCCAAGACGTCAGGAACGACCGACGATGGAAGCAGTCGCCATCAGTTCCTGTAGCAAAGCCATTGAAACACTGCCAGACACACTGTAAGGATCAAGCTCTGGGCGCTCTGCGTATTTCAGCAAAATGGAGGTGTTGAGCTTGGCGGTATTGACCAAGCCCATGGTCCAGCCACCGAATTTTCGCTCGCTGACTTCTTCGTAGCTCAACAAAATGACGTCGTGGTGGCGCGGGTCATTGAGAATCAGTTTGTAGAGATCATTGACCGCCGTGCGGCCGCCCTCCAAGGCTTGTAAATAGATGCCGCCACCGTAGCAAAGAATGCCAGTGACGCCAATGGCCGGATTGCAGCTGCGCGACTTGGCCAAAATGGCGTCGGTAGCCTCGGAATTTTGGGGATTGACCGCACGGCTGGCGTAAAGAAGTCGTACCAACATGATGAATCCTTTGAACGGCTCAGCCGTTGGTCTTTTTAGGAATGAGCGACAAAAACTCGCGACGCAGGTTCGGGTCTTTCAAAAAGACGCCACGCATCACCGAGTTGATCATTTTGCTGTCGAGGTCTTTGACACCGCGCCAGCCCATGCAGAAATGCGTCGCTTCCATGACGATGGCAAGACCATCAGGCTGGGTTTTTTCTTGGATCAGATCGGCCAGCTGGACCACCGCTTCTTCTTGAATTTGCGGCCGGCCCATGACCCACTCGGCCAAACGCGCGTACTTTGACAGACCGATCACATTGGTGTGCTCGTTCGGCAAGACGCCGATCCAAACCTGACCGATGACCGGGCAAAAATGATGCGAACAAGCGCTGCGCACGGTGATCGGCCCGACGATCATCAGCTCGTTCAAATGCTCTGCGTTGGGGAACTCAGTGATGGTTGGGGCATGCACATAGCGGCCCTTGAAGACCTCGTTGAGGTACATCTTGGCAACACGCCTGGCGGTGTTTTGGGTGTTGTGGTCGTTGTCGGTGTCAATCACCATGCTGTCCAGAACGCCCTGCATTTTGATCTCGACTTCATCCAGCAATTTGTCCATGTCACCGGGTTCGATGAACTCTGCAATGTTGTCGTTGGCATTGAAGCGCTTGCGGGCGTGGGCAATACGCTCCCGGATCTTGACCGACATCGGCGTGCCTTCATCGTCAACAACGGGCACCGATTCAGGCACTGTAAGGGTGTGTGTATTCATAAGCATGCAGGATGTTAACAGTCCTGAATAAACTTGTTTGGGCCATTGCCATACAGACTGGCCACCTCAAAAGACTCGATTTGACTGGCTTTAAGCGCCCAACACAATAGCCTAAATGGAATCCTCAATACCGTTGACCTGCGAGCAGCAAGGTCAGCCGCATCAGCGCATAGGCCAGCAGGTCAAGCAGGCGCTGACGCCACGGGCGTTGGTTGTACTCGGCGGCCAGCAGCCGCCGGCCGTGGCCGGCAATAGCGAGCAACAACCGCCGCCGCAAGTCCTCGGCAAAAATGCGGTCCTCCAACACCACATTGGCTTCACGCGCCAACAACAAACTCAAGGGGTCAAGGTTGGACGAACCGACGGTCACCCAATGAGCATCGATGACCGCCACTTTGGCGTGCAAATAACTGGCCTCGTATTCGTGAATCTCAACCCCGGCTTTGAGCAGCGCGCCATAAACGGGGCGGGCCGCGTGGTACTGCATGAAAAACTCGTACTTACCTTGCAACAGCAAAGTGACCTTGACACCCCGGCGGGCCGCTTTGACGAGGGCCCGGCGCAAGCGACCCCCGGGGAAAAAATAAGCATTGGCAATTAAAATCTCGTGACGAGCTTGGCCAATTGCCTTGCGGTAAGCACGCTCAATGATGTTGCGATTCAGCAAGTTGTCGCGAATCAACAGGGCGGTGCGTGTCGACAGCTGGGACTTCGAAGTTGGGCCGTCAACGGCGCGTCCCGACAGCACCAAGCCCCGACGGCCCGCCAATTGCGCGGCACTGATCCGACCGCCGTAGCCCGCCGCTTTGAAGGCCTCCCAAGCCTCGACCAAGTGGTGCCGCCGGGCACTGTAACCGGCTTGTACGCGCCACCACAGCAAGGCCATGGCTTCCGAAGCCGCTTCAGCCACGGGGCCGTGCAGCGCCACAGCAAAGTCAAACCGGGGCGCACTGAGCGAGCCATGGCGTGGGTCAAAAAAATCATCCAGCACATTGATGCCCCCGCAAAACACCTGTTGCTGGTCGATCACACACAGTTTGCGGTGCAGCCGTCGCCAGCGGTCTGGCCGTACCAGCCCCAAGCGGGGCCAATGACCGGTCAGCGGTGAGTAGACCTGCCAAAACACCCCTGCCGCAGCGAACTTTTGCACCCAACCGGCTTGCAAGGGCGGGCTGCCAAGCCCATCGACCAACACTTGCACCGTCAGGCCGCGCCGGCCAGCGCGGATCAAGGCTTCTGCGACATCGCCACCGGCGCCATGAAAATCAAACAGATAGGTTTCCAGTTGCACCCAAACCACAGCGCCATCAATGGCGGCGATCAAGGCCGGAAAAAAATCCGTTCCGCCTTGCAACAATTGCGGCGACGGCGACGGCGAAGCTGCAGCGGACAAGACAGTAGACATCGGTGTAGCGTGACACAAAACAACGGTCTGCGCCACTGCCAACCCAGCCAGCTGAAGTGCGGCTCAAGCAGCGGCAAAGCGCTGTCTACTTGATGCGCTGTTTTTCCAGCTTGCGCGCCAACGTCCGCCGGTGCATGCCCAAGCGACGCGCGGCCTCTGAGATATTGAAGTCAGCGGCCGCCATGGCTTCATGGATATGTTCCCATTCCAAGGTTTTGATCGACGTTGTGCGCGCCGTCAACCCGACCGCCGCATCGCCCTGGGCGCGGGCGAAAGCCTCTTCGATGTCGTCGGTATTGGCCGGCTTGGCCAAGTAATGCCGAGCACCCAACTTGATCGCTTCGACCGCGGTGGCAATGCTGGCGTAGCCGGTCAATACGACAATCAACATCTGTGCGTCGTGCGCATGCAAGAGTTGCACGCAGCTCAGGCCGGAAGCGCCAGCCGCCAGCTTCAAATCGACCACGGCGTATTGCGGGCGGTGCGCCTGCAGCAACAATGGCACCTCGACCAGACCCGCAGCACGCTTCACCAGGTAACCACGCCGCTCAAACGAGCGACTCAAAGTCGTGGCAAAGGCATCGTCGTCCTCCACGATCAACAAACGTCGCTCAGCCTCCATGCACTTTCCTTTCGCGCGGGCTGAGCGCCGCCAGCGGCAGTTTGATCACCACCTCGGCGCCCCCGGTGGCCATGTTGTTGGCTTCGATCCTGCCCCCCAAAGTACGCGCCACATTGACCGATAAGAAAAGTCCCAACCCACTGCCGGGTCGACCCTTGGTGGAGGAGTAAGGCTTGGCAAAATTGGTCAACATCTCCGGGCTGAACCCCGGGCCGGCATCTCGGACGTTTAAAATCAGCCAGTCAGCGGTGCATTCAACGCGCAGTTGCAAGGGTGTTGAGGGCGCCGCGTCAATGCCGTTGTCCAGCACGTTGCCAACCATCTGCTTGAGCGCTGAGTCAGAAATGATCGGTCGGTCCAGCAAGCCACTGCGTTCATAGTCGAGCACTTGCGTCGGCCGGGCGCTGCGCCACTCGTCGACCAGCTGGTCTAGAAAAAGATACAGCGTGGTCGCCACTGCCGCCTCGCCGCGGGCTTCACCAGCCGACATCAAAATACCACTGACAATGGTTTTGCAGCGCTGCAGTTGCAGCTGCATCATCTTGATTTCGTCCCGCAAAACGGGGTCTTTGGCCAAGGGCGGGGTGTGCGACCAGTCACCTAAAATCACAGCCAAGGTAGCCAATGGCGTGCCCAGCTCATGCGCCGCGCCCGAAGCCAGCAAACCCATGCGCACGATGTGCTCTTCTTCCGCTGCACGCTGGCGCATGTCGGCCAGCCGGGCGTCACGCTGACGCAAATTGCGACCGATACGGTGGATGAAAATCACCAACAGCGCAGCATTCAAAGCAAAACAAACCATCAGGCCGCCGATGTAATGCAGCGACAGCGTTGGACCCACCAGATCGGGCAGGATCAAAGGCAAGTGCCAGCGGGTCAGCACCATGAAGCAGGCGCTGGTCAACACCACCATGGCCCAGATGTAGCGCGATTTGAGCAGCACAGCGCCCACCGCCACTTGCAACAAATACAAAAAAATGAACGGATTGGCAATGCCGCCGCTGTAATAAAGCAGGGCACTCAGCAGCGCCACGTCGACCAGCAAGCCGGTGAACAACTCGCCGTTGGCGATTTCGCCCGCAGCCGAGCGGTAACGCAGCCAACTGGCCAAGTTGAAGAGGCTCAACACGGCCACCAAAAGGAACATTTCGGCCAAGGGCAGCTCGGCGCCCAAACCAAACTGAACCCCCAATATTGTCGCCAATTGGCCGACCACAGCCAGCCAGCGCAGCTGAACCAGCTGCAGCAAATTACCGCGTCCCGACAGAATTTCGGTGGCGTCGCCGATGTCAGCTGCGTTGCTCAATCCATCACTTGCAGCAGCACTGTCAGCGCGCGTTGGCTGCGGCATCAATTGCATGGACTCATGCATGGCCATTGGCCTGCCGCCTCAGGTTTGCCACAACGCGCAACTGTCGCTCGGAGTACACCAAGTAAGCGGCGGCAGCCGCCACCATGGCCGCCAAAACAAACCAGGTGAGCGCGTAGACCAAGTGGTGGTTGTTGAAGCTGAGCACCGTCAAACCGCCGCGCGGCCAAGCTGTTGGCGCAGCCGCCCCGGCAGAAGCCACCGCATCGATAAAGTACGGCGCAATCGATGTCGCAGCGGCTGCAGTCGTTGCAGATGTCGGCGTAGTTTCAGCCAATTTAAGGTGGTCAAAGATCGCCGGCACATCACGCGAGTACCAGCGACCCGCCGCGGCATCGTTGCGCTGCAACCAGCTGCCACGAGGTTCACTCAGACGCAGCAATCCGGTCACGATTTCTGGCTCTAGGCCGTCAGGCCGAAAAATGGGGGGTTTGCCCGGCAGCTCGACCGCTTCTGGTACGAAGCCGCGATTCACTAAAACCCAAAAACCAGCCTTGGTTTGCAAGGGAGTCAGCAGCCAAAAACCACGGCCCAACTCGGTGCTGGCGCGCACCAGAGTTTCACGGCTGTGGTCAAAGCGCCCGCTGACTTGAACCCGGCTGTATTCATTCGCTTCGCGATTGACGGCAGACCATTCAGCCAGACCGGGTGCTGGTTTGGGCGCTGCTTGGACGCGCTGTTCAACACGCTCAATCAAGGCCAGCTTCCAGTGCAGCCGTTGCACTTGCCAAACACCCAGGGCCAGCAAGCCGGCCATCATCGCCGCGGCCAACAGGAGCAAGCTAAACAGCCAAACCAGTTTGATTGCTGGCGCAGGGCTGTCAGGGTTGGAAACGATGGCGTCGGTCATGGGTCAAGGCATGTTACGCATTTCCGTCGTGTCGTGCACCGGCATCATGTTGGTGTTCAAGTGGTACATCACCCAAATGGAGCCCGACAACATGATCAGCACCAACACGCCAGTGAACAGCAGCGCCAGCATCGACCAACCGCCTTCGACCCGGGTGTTCATGTGCAAGAAGTAAATCATGTGGACGACGATTTGCACCGCCGCGAAACCCAACACCACCAAGGCGGTGATGCCTGACGAAGGCAAGACCTTGGCCATCACCAACCAAAAAGGGATCGCGGTCAGCACCACCGACAGCAGAAAACCAGTCACATAACCTTTGACGCTGGCGTGGTAGCCGCTGTGGTCATCGCCGTGACTGTCAGACGCATTCAGGTGCTCGCTCATGGCAACACTCCCATCAAGTAAACAAAGGTGAAAACGCCAATCCAGATGACGTCCAGAAAGTGCCAAAACATCGACAAACACATCAAGCGGCGCTTGTTCTCAGGGGTTAAGCCAAATCGACTCACCTGAAACATCAAGGTGAGCAGCCAGATCGTGCCGAAGGTGACATGCAAACCATGCGTGCCGACCAGGGTGAAAAAAGAAGATAAGAAGGCACTGCGATGCGGGCCAGCGCCCTCATGAATCAGGTGCGCGAACTCAAACAACTCCAATCCCAGAAAGCCCAAACCAAACAAGCCAGTGATGGCCAGCCAGCCGAGGACGGCTTTTTTATGGCCGTGCTGCATGCCAATCATGGCCAAGCCATAGGTCACGGAGGAAAACAACAACAGGGCCGTGTTGACAGCAACCAGCGGCAAGTTGAACAAGTCAGCGCCCGACGGGCCGGCCGCATAACCGCGGCCCAGCACCGCGTAAACAGCAAACAAAACAGCGAAGATCAAACAATCGCTCATCAGGTAGATCCAAAATCCCAGCAAGGTGCCTTGCTGCGGATGGTGATCGCCATCGTCATAAAAGCGCACCGGGTGACCGGCCGCCAAAGGTGTGGAAGTCTGCATTTTGTTAGACGCTTTATAGAAGCTGTGTGAGTGTGAGTTCAGGCCTGCGCCGCAAGGGCGAGCGTGCGTTTATTTTCAATTTCCGTGACCACGTCTGTCGAAATATAAAAGTCGCGTTGGTAGTTGAAGGTGTGCACTATCACCGCCACCAAGGTCAGCACAAAGAACAGCCCTGCCACCAGCCACATGTGCCATGTCAAAGAAAACCCGATCACAACGCAGAGCATGGCGATAACAAAACCGGCCGCCGTGTTCTTCGGCATGTGAATCGCTTTGAAGCCCGCAACCGGCCGCTGGTGACCGCGCTGCTTCATGTCGTGCCAGGCGTCGAGTTCGTGCACGACGGGCGTGAAGGCAAAGTTGTAGTCCGGCGGCGGCGAAGACGTTGACCATTCCAGCGTCCGGCCATCCCACGGGTCGCCGGTGACGTCGCGCAACTGCGCGCGGTTGCGGTAACTCACCGCCAATTGAATCAAGAAGCAAGCAATCCCAATCGCAATCAACACAGCACCGAAGGCGGCAATCTGAAACCAGATTTGCAGCGATGGGTCATCGAAATGGCTCATGCGTCGGGTCACACCCATCAATCCAAGCACATACAGCGGCATGAAGGCCATGTAAAAACCAACCAGCCAGAACCAGAAGGAACACTTGCCCCAAAACTCATCCAGCTTGTAGCCGAAGGCTTTTGGAAACCAGTAGTTGATACCGGCAAACATGCCAAACACAACGCTGCCAATGATGACATTGTGAAAGTGCGCAATCAGGAACAAACTGTTGTGCAACACGAAGTCAGCCGCCGGCACCGCCAGCAACACACCGGTCATGCCGCCGATCACAAAGGTGACCATGAAACCGATCGACCACAGCATCGGTACGTCAAACACAATGCGGCCGCGGAACATGGTGAATAGCCAGTTGAATATCTTCGCACCGGTCGGGATGGAGATGATCATGGTGGTGATGCCAAAGAAAGCATTCACACTGGCGCCCGATCCCATGGTGAAGAAGTGATGCAGCCAAACCACGTACGACAGCACGGTGATGACGACGGTGGCGTAGACCATCGAGGCATAACCAAACAGACGTTTGTGGCTGTAGGTTGAAATCACCTCGGAGAAAATACCGAAACAAGGCAAAACCAAAATGTAAACCTCGGGATGACCCCAAATCCAGATCAGGTTGACGTACATCATGGCGTTGCCGCCCAGGTCATTGGTGAAGAAGTTGGTGCCCACGGTCCGGTCCAGTGCCAGCAAGGCCAACACCGCCGTCAGCACTGGGAAAGCCGCGACGATCAAGACGTTGGTGCACAGCGCCGTCCAAGTGAAAATCGGCATCTTCATCATGGTCATGCCAGGGGCGCGCATTTTGATGATGGTGGCGATCAAGTTGATACCGGACAACGAGGTGCCGATACCCGCAATCTGCAGTGCCCAGATGTAGTAGTCAACGCCTACCCCCGAACTCTGCAAGATACCCGACAAGGGCGGATAAGCCAGCCAGCCCGTGGCCGCAAACTCCCCGACAAACAGCGAGATCATCATCAGAATCGCACCACTGGCGGTCATCCAAAAGCTGAAATTGTTCAAGAACGGGAACGACACGTCACGGGCACCGATTTGCAGGGGCACCACATAGTTCATGAAACCAGTGATCACGGGCATGGCGACGAAAAAAATCATCAAAACGCCATGTGCCGTGAAGATTTGGTCGTAGTGGTGCGGCGGTAAAAAGCCAGCGTTGTCGCCGAAAGACATGGCCTGCTGGGCGCGCATCAGCATGGCGTCAACAAAACCGCGCAACAGCATCACCACCGCCAAGATGATGTACATAATGCCGATTTTTTTGTGGTCAATGCTGGTGATCCAGTTGTGCCACAGCGGACCCCAGGCCCGAAAGTAAGTCAGCGCCACCAGCAAGGCAATACCGCCCAGGGTCACCATCAACAAGGTGCCAAGAACAATGGGGTCATGCGGTATCGCGTCCAAGCCAAGGCGGCCGAACACGAGTTGAGTCATAGATTGAACAGACAACATGGGGAATCTTTGTTACTTTTTTTGAATTTTGAACGTGACGAGCAGCAAACGGTCAGGGCTGTGGGCGCGAAGCCACGAGGCTGTCACCGTAAAGGTTGTTGGGCGTGCACAAGGCCGCTACATAGGTGCGCTGCGCCTCGCGCCAAGGTTTGACGGACAAGCCGTCGATGCTGCCTTTGCCTGAACCGCCAGCGGCGTCGATCGCCATCATTTGGCCCATGCACATCTTGCCGCTGTCGACGCAGCGGTTCAAGATAGCGTCGTACAAACCAGCGTCAACACTGGCATAACGCCGCACCGGCTCTTTTTCGCTGGGCTGTTCAAGTTTCAAGTACTCGCTTCTGGCCAATTCGCCACCAGCGCTTTTGGTTGCTTGTACCCAACTTTCGAAGTCGGCTGGCGCCATCCCTAAAAACTTGAAACGCATGTGAGAAAAACCCGGCCCACTGTAGTTGGCTGAAAACCCATCGTAGACGCCAGCTGTGTTAATCACTGCGTGCAGCTGGGTCTGCATGCCGGGCATGGCGTAAATCTGTCCGGCCAACGCCGGGATGTAAAAAGAATTCATCACAGTTGAGGCGGTGATCTTGAATTCGATCGGCCGGTCAACCGGCGCGGCCAACTCGTTCACGGTAGCGATGCCCAGCTCTGGGTACACAAACAACCATTTCCAATCCAACGCCACCACTTCAACCACCAACGGCTTGACACCGGCCACCAGCGGCCGGTTGGCATCGATCCGCGCCAGCGGCCGGTAAGGGTCCAGTTGGTGGGTACTGATCCAGGTCACTGCGCCCAAGGCAATGACAATCAGCAAAGGCGCGCCCCAAATCAGCAACTCCAAACGGGTCGAATGGTCCCATTCCGGCGTGTAAGTCGCCGCTTTGTTGGCGACTCTGTAGCGCCAAGCAAACCACAAGGTCAGGGAAATCACTGGCACCACAATCAGCAACATCAGCACCACTGCGGTGACAATCAGTTGGGATTGCTGCTGCGCGATGTCGCCAAACGGCTTCATCACGATGGTGTTGCAAGCCGCCAAAGGCAAGGTCAACAACAACAGCGCCGAGTTTTTCAAAATTCTGGAACCAAGGGATGCGAGTGACATGCGTGACAACCAAGCTAAAGGGTAAACGCTAATTGCGCCATGAACATGAATGTAGCTTCATTGATCTAAATAATCGATTGGACATATTGTCCAAGGCAGAGCCCCTCAACCCTTTCCTTTCAACATGTCAAACCGAGCCTCACCCACCATGGATCTTCGCCAAACCAGCGCTGTCGGCCCCGACACTCACCAGCGACCCAGCCTTAGCCGCCCCGCGCAATCCGGCGACAACGTCGCCCCTGGCGACATCGCTGTGGGCGTGGTGATCGGCCGAGCCTCTGAGTATTTTGATTTTTTTGTTTTTGGCATTGCTTCGGTCTTGGTCTTTCCAGCGGTGTTCTTTCCTTTTGTGGACCGCCTAGAAGGCACACTTTACGCTTTTGTCTTGTTTTCCTTGGCTTTTATTGCGCGGCCGCTCGGCACCTTGGCCGGCATGTGGATACAGCGCCGATTTGGGCGCAGCGCCAAGCTCAGCACTGCCCTGCTGCTTTTAGGTTGCTCCACCGTCGCCATGGGCTTGCTGCCGTCCTACCAAAGCGCTGGCGGGCTGGCGATTGCACTGCTGACCCTGTGCCGCATCGGTCAAGGCCTGGCGCTGGGCGGTTCTTGGGACGGCCTGCCGTCGCTGCTGGCCCTGAACGCTCCGGAACAGCGGCGTGGTTGGTACGCCATGTTGGGGCAACTCGGCGCGCCACTGGGTTTCTTGATCGCCTGCAGCTTATTTGCCTATGCTTGGAGCAGCCTGAGCAGCCAGGACTTCCTCGACTGGGGCTGGCGTTACCCCTTTTTTGCGGCCTTTGCCATCAATGTGGTGGCCTTGTTTGCCCGCTTGCGCTTGGTGGTCACGCAGGAGTACGAGCAAGAGTTGGACGCCAATGAATTGCAGCCTTGCAGCGTGCGTGAGCTGGTGTCTGCGCAGGGCAACAACCTGTTCATTGGAGCCTTCGCCGGCTTGGCCAGTTTTGCGCTGTTTCACATCGTCACCGTGTTCCCCTTGTCTTGGGTGATGCTGTATTCAGAGCAAGTGATCGGTGAGTTTTTGGCCGTACAGATCGTCGGCGCGCTGCTGGCGGCGGCAGCCATGCCCGTGTCAGGCTTGCTGGCTGACCGCATCGGTCGGCGCAGTACGCTGGGCCTGCTGGCCGTGCTAATTGGCGTGTTCGGTCTGTTTGCCCCCGTGTTGCTGGGCGGCGGTATTTGGGGGCAGGACGCCTTCATCTTGATCGGTTTTGTCCTGCTCGGTTTGTCCTATGGCCAGGCTTCGGGCTCTGTGGCGGCCAATTTTTTACCTCACTTGCGTTACACCGGAGCTGCTTTGACGACCGATTTGGCTTGGTTAATTGGCGCTGCGTTCGCGCCACTGGTGGCGCTCGGCCTGTCGGCGCGCTTTGGCCTGGTGGCAGTCAGTCTGTACCTGCTGTCTGGCACCGTTTGCACCTTGTTGGCGTTGCGGGCCAACCGGAAACTCGCGTTGCGCGACTGACAAATTGGCAGCATTCCTCGCCACCCGCCCTGAAGTCAGGCGGGCTGGGGCTGCCCAAACTTAGGCAACAACAAAATAGCCTCGGCGTTGGAGGCTGAATAGCAGCGGTCAGCGGCAGCGCGCCAATCCAACCACTGCCAAGCGGTGTGTTCGCGCGGGCTCAAGGTCACCGGAACGGCTTCAGCCACGCACAGGCTAAACACATGCTCGGTGTTGCGCGTCACGCCAGGCGCATAACGGGCGCGCCAAGCCGGATAAATCTCATACACATTGGAAAGTTGCCAGTCCTGCAAATCATCAGGCTGGGCTGACAGACCCGTTTCTTCCTGCACTTCGCGGGCAGCCGTGTGGCGCAGATCAACGTCGGTCGCGTCGACCGAGCCAGTCACGCTTTGCCAAAATTCTGCATGATCGGCGCGCCGGATCAACAACACCTCCAAGGCGGGCGTGTGAATCACCACCAGCACGGAGACTGGCAACTTGAAGGCTTTCATGGCCTGCTTTAAATCCGCTTCAGGCGCAGCCCAAGCGTTTTGACGCCCCTGCAGCTTTCACACGAAGGCTCAAACAAGGCCAATCAAGCCGGCTGCGGATTGCGCAAACGGATGTGCAACTCGCGCAATTGCTTTTCGTCCACAGCGCTTGGCGCATGCGTGAGCAAACACTGAGCGCGCTGGGTTTTCGGGAAAGCAATCACATCGCGGATCGACTCGGCACCGGTCATCATGGTGACGATACGGTCCAGGCCGAAGGCCAGACCACCGTGCGGTGGCGCGCCGTATTGCAGCGCGTCCAGCAAGAAGCCAAACTTTTCCTGGGCTTCTTCGGGACCGATTTTGAGTGCATTGAAGACCTTGCTTTGCACATCAGCCTGGTGAATACGGACTGAGCCGCCGCCGAGTTCCCAGCCATTCAGCACCATGTCGTAGGCTTTGGCGATACAGCGGCCGGGGTCGGTGTCCATCCAGTCTTCATGGCCGTCTTTAGGGGCCGTGAATGGATGGTGCACAGCACTCCAGCGGTCATTGGCTTCGTCGTGTTCAAACATCGGAAAGTCAACCACCCAGAGCGGCTTCCAGCCAGCCGTGAAGACACCGACTTTCTTACCCAGCGGGCTGAGGCCCACTTTCAGACGCAAGGCACCGATGCTGTCGTTGACAACCTTAGCCTTGTCGGCACCAAAGAAAATAATGTCGCCGCTTTGCGCGCCACAGCGCTTCAAAATTTCTGTCAAAGCAGCATCGTGCAGGTTCTTCACGATCGGGCTTTGCAAGCCCTCGCGACCCTTGCTAATGTCATTGACCTTGATCCAAGCCAGACCTTTGGCGCCGTAGATTTTGACGAATTCGGTGTAGCCGTCGATCTCACTGCGGCTCATTTCGGATCCACCCGGCACGCGCAGCGCGACGACCCGGCCGCCCGGTGTGGTGGCCGGTGTGCTGAAGACCTTGAAATCGACATCGGCCATGACGTCTGTCAACTCCGTGAACTCGAGGCTGATGCGCAAGTCAGGTTTGTCGGAGCCAAAGCGGTGCATGGCGTCGGCATAAGCCATGACCGGAAATTCACCCAAGTCGGTGGCCAGCACGGTCTTGAAAATGTTGCTGATCATGCCCTGGAACATGTCGCGAATGTCTTGCTCGCCCATGAACGAGGTTTCAATATCGATCTGCGTGAATTCAGGCTGGCGGTCAGCGCGCAAGTCTTCGTCACGAAAGCATTTGGTGATTTGGTAATAGCGGTCAAAACCAGCCACCATCAGCAACTGCTTGAACAACTGCGGGCTTTGCGGCAAGGCGAAAAAATGGCCCTCGTTGACGCGGCTTGGCACCAAATAGTCACGCGCTCCTTCGGGCGTGCTTTTGGTCAACATCGGCGTTTCGATGTCGATGAAACCATTGGCATCGAGGAACTTGCGGGTCTCCATCGCCACGCGGTAGCGCAGCATCAGGTTGTTCTGCATGTAAGGGCGACGCAGGTCGAGCACGCGGTGCGTCAGTCGGGTGGTTTCCGACAAGTTGTCGTCGTCCAACTGAAACGGCGGCGTGACGCTGGCGTTCAGAACCGTCAGCTCATGGCAGAGAATTTCGATCTTGCCGCTTTTCAGGCTGTCATTGACCGTGCCGTCCGGACGTGCACGCACCAAGCCTTTGATCTGCACGCAAAACTCGTTGCGCACGACTTCAGCTGTCTGGAACATGTCGACGCGGTCGGGGTCACAGACAATTTGCACATAGCCTTCGCGGTCACGCAGGTCGATGAAAATCACACCACCGTGGTCACGCCGGCGATTGACCCAGCCGCACAAGCTGACATTTTCGCCCAACAGAGCTTCGGTCACCAGACCGCAATAATGGGAGCGCATTTTAGAAGCGATAGACATACGGGATTGCTTTACGGTTAACAGTTAACGGGTTTCGCGGATTGGGTTGAAGTGCGCAGCATGGAAGCGACAACGCCCAAAAATAGAGACCTCGACAAATCGATTCAAGGTGATTTTGAAGCGCCGGAGCTTCCCGGGGCCACAACCCCCATTGAGATCACATAAGTCAAGGCTTCGTCGACACTCATCTTGAGCTCAATGCAGTCCTCTTTCTTGAGCATCACAAAGTAACCGCCGGTGGGATTTGGCGTGGTCGGCACGTAAACGCTGAGGTAATCGCCCTGCAGATGGTTGACCACGTCGCCGCCGGGCGTACCGGTCTGGAAACCAATTGTCCAGACTCCTTCCCGGGGCCACTGAATCAGCAAGGCCTTGCGAAAGGCGTTGCCGTTTTCTGAGAACAAAGTGTCAGAGACCTGTTTGACGCTGGAGTAAATCGACCTGACGATGGGGATCCGGCCCAGCAAAGCGTCCCACCAGCCAACCAGTTTTTTACCCAGAAAATTGCTCGCCACGGCCCCAATGGTCAACACAATGGCCAGCGCCAGCAAGACACCAAAACCGGGTATGTGAAAACCAATCAAATGGTCGGGCCGCCAAGCCAAAGGCAATATTTGCAGCGTTTGATCGAGCGTACCGACGATCCAATCGAGCACCCAAATCGTGATTGCCAAGGGCACCAGCACCAGCAAACCGGCCAGCAGCCAGCGGCGCACGGCAGCCATCAGTCGGCTTTGCCAGCTGAAGGGGCTGTGGTAACCGGGGCGCTGGGCGCCGGCGCGGCAGCGACGCTGTCAGCTTTGGCGGCAGGCGCTGCACTTGCCGCGGGGGCATCGCCCGCAGCCGGTGTGGCGGCGTCTTTGGCTGGCGCGCCGGAGTCACCACCGCGAAAGTCTGTCACATACCAACCCGAGCCCTTGAGCTGAAAGCCGGCGGCGGTGAGCTGCTTTTTGAAAGTCGCCGCAGCGCAGTGCGGGCAATCGGTCAGCAACGGGTCAGAGAGTTTTTGTAAAACGTCCTTGGCATGACCGCAGGACTCGCATTTGTAGGCGTAAATTGGCATAGCTCTGGTGATTCTGGTGGTTCTAGAAGAGTTGGGCAGCCTGCAAAGTGTGTCAGGATGCAAACCCTCAATTATAGGCGCTGCACTCTCAGCTTTGACTGCGACCGCAATGCTTGGGCGACGCCCCTCTGGGCCTCACGGCAGCGGCACATGCAACAACACTTGCATGGCCAACAAACCCAGCACAAAACCCAAACCACCGTAAACCAACCCTTGCAACAACTTGTTGGTGCGTTTTTGCTCGGCCAGCAGCTCGATCAGCTCGCTTTTATTAGCCGTCGACTGGGTTTTGAGAAATTGATGGAAAAGCCGAGGCAAAGCGGGCAAGAGTTTGGCGTAAGTCGGTGCTTCGGCCTTGAGTTCAGCCAGCAATTTTTCTGGCCCGATCTGCCCCAACATCCATTTCTCGAGGAAAGGCTTGGCGGTGCTCCACAAATCAAGCTCCGGGTCGAGTTCGCGGCCCAAGCCTTCGATGTTGAGCAGCGTTTTTTGCAACAACACCAACTGCGGCTGAATCTCGACCTGAAAGCGCCGCGAGGTTTGAAACAGCCGCATCAGCACCAAGCCGAGTGAGATTTCTTTGAGCGGCCGGTCAAAATAAGGCTCGCAGCAAGCACGGATCGCCGACTCAAGTTGGTCGACACGGGTGCGCGCGGGGACCCAGCCCGACTCAATGTGCAGTTCGGCTACACGTTTGTAGTCGCGCTGAAAAAAAGCCGTGAAGTTTTGCGCCAGGTATTCTTTGTCGACTTCGGTGAGTGTCCCGACGATGCCAAAGTCAAGCGAGATATAGCGCCCAAAGGTGGCCGGCTCCAAGCTCACCATGATGTTGCCAGGGTGCATGTCGGCGTGAAAAAAACCGTCCCGAAAGACCTGCGTGAAAAAGATCGTCACGCCATCGCGGGCCAGCTTGGGAATGTCCACACCGGCGTCGCGCAACCGCTGCACTTGGCTGATCGGCACGCCGTTCATGCGCTGCATGACCATCACATTGGGCATGCAAAAGTCCCAGACAATCTCTGGAATCATCACCAGGTTCAGACCCTGCATATTGCGGCGCAACTGAGCGGCGTTGGCGGCCTCGCGCAACAAGTCCAACTCTTCATGCAGATAAGTGTCGAATTCCGCCACCACCTCACGCGGTTTCAGGCGCTTGCCGTCGGCCGACAAGCTTTCGACCCAGCCCGCCATCATGCGCATCAAGGCCAGGTCTTTTTCAATCGCCGGCAGCATGTTGGGCCGCAAGACCTTGACCGCCACTTCACGCCCATCGGGCAAGACCGCAAAGTGCACCTGAGCAATCGACGCGCTGGCCACCGGCGTGCGCTCGAAGCTGGCAAAAATCTGATCGATTGGCCGGCCAAAAGCTTTTTCAACAATGGCCACCGCCACAGAGGACTCGAACGGCGGAACCCGGTCTTGCAAGCGAGCCAACTCGTCGGCAATGTCGGTTGGCAACAGGTCGCGCCGGGTTGACATGACTTGGCCGAACTTGACGAAGATCGGACCGAGTCGCTCCAACGCCAAGCGCAAACGCTCACCCCGCGGCGCTTTCAGGTTGCGCCCAAGCGACACGATGCGGGCCAGCAACCTAATCCAGGGTTTTTCAAAACTCGACAGGACCAGCTCGTCCAGACCGAACCGGAGCACGGTCCAAAGAATAAAAATACCGCGCAACAACCAGCTCATGCGCGCCCCTGAGGCTCGGCGTTGCGGCCGGCCGCTGCCGCAAAAGGCGGTCGTGGCGCGCGCGCGACAAAGTCGCGCAGTGCCGTCAGCAGACGCTGACCCGCACTGGTGATCGCGTGCGCCGGCACATCACCAAAAATGCGCGACAAGTCTTCCTCAACATCCCAGCGCAGGTTATCGGCCAGCCAGCCTAACTCAGCGGCAAGCTGAACATCGCCCTCGATCTGCACCTGCGGTGCCTTGCCTTCGAGCAAAGACTGCAGCACAGCCCAAGGCGTTTGCGTGGCCACCGACAGGGTCAAGTCGGCGGGCAGCGAAGCCGCCGCGAGGTCTGCCAGGCCGGCAGGGGTGATCAACAAGTTCAGCGCAAAAGTGCCCCAACGCAAATGAACCACACCGCCCTTTTTGCGGGCGAGACGCGTTTGCGCTTCTTTTTCCTGCAGCACAACGTGGTTGAGAAACAGCACCAGCCGTTGCTGCCCCTCGGCGACCAAACACGTGGGGGGCTGAAGTTGTTTGGCGAAGGATTCGAGAAAAGAAAAAGGGGACGTGGTATTCATACGTCCCCGATTTTGACGGATAAATAAAAGCTCAGGTCATTGCAAGGCTTGCACGCCGGCCACCAACCAGCCGCCAGCGCCATTGCGCGGTTTGGTCATGTTCCAAACTTCACGGAACGGACTTGGACCCGCCGAGGCGTCTTCACGGATCATTCCCGAGAATTCAACGCTGGCCATGTAAACCTCCTGCAATTCCTCAATGCCGAGCAATTGAGCATCCAAACGCAGCACATCGGTTTTGTTAAAGCCACCGCCAGTGTGCGACTCGCGCTCAGCCAACTGACTTTTGATCTGCGCCAGCATGTCGTCGGTCATCATGGCCCGCAGCGAGCTGATGTCGGAGCGGTCCCAGGCGTCTTGCAGAGTCACAAAATTGGTTTTGCAGGCGGCCAAAAAACCATCCGCATCAAAGCCTGCAGGCACACCCCAGGACTGGGCGCCAGCCAAGCCAGAACCGATCATCGAGCCGGCAGCCGCAGCCGCGACGGGCGGCGTCGACTCAAATGAGGTGACTGGACGCTCCCAAGGCCTGGCCGAAGCGTCGTTACCGACATTGGCCGGACTGTAGTCCCGGGCTGGTGCGCCGGCACCTTGAAAAGCAAATGGCGAGGCCGACTGCGCAGCGCCTTCTCGGCTCGCTTTAAGCTTGCGCATGACAAAGCCAACCACCAACATGACCGCCAGCGCCAGCAGTGCAAACGTCATGAACTGCGCCAAACCGGCCCCCAGGCCTAAGGATGAGGCCAGCCATGCCAAACCCAAACCAGCGGCCAAACCGCCGAGCATCGCGCCCCAAGGCCGTTTGGGCGCAACTGCAGGGGCTGCTGCGGGCGTTGCAGGCTTGGCAGCCTGCGCGGCAGAGCCAGCGGCTGGCGGCGCGGCCTCGCGATGGGTGACGTTCGACGACTGCTTGCCGACGGACTGTCCGCCGCCAAGGCGTTTGGCTTGCGCATCGACACCGCTCAAGAGCAAGGTGGTCGTCAGTGCGACCGCCAAGATTGCAGACCAAATTTTCATAATGTCCCCACTTATATTTTCAACAATTTCAAAAACTCATCGAAAGATCAAACCGTCTGAGCATCCACTGCTTTGAGCGCAGCCACTGAATCAAACATGAATTTAACCCAAATTGCCTCAGCATTTGATGCCGACATGCAAGGCAACCATGCCGCCGGTGAGGTTGTGATAGTCCACATGGCCAAAACCGCTCTGGTGCATCAAGGCCTTGAGGGCGTCTTGGTCGGGGTGCATGCGAATCGACTCAGCCAAATAACGATAACTCGTATCGTCATTGGCGACCAGCTTGCCAAGCCGCGGCAAGACCTTGAACGAATACCAGTCGTATATTTTTTCGAACGGCTTGGCGACTTTGGAAAATTCCAGCACCAGCAATTTGCCCATGGGCTTGAGAACGCGCAGCATTTCCTTCAGTGCGGCATCTTTGTGGGTCATGTTGCGCAGGCCAAAAGCCACTGTCACAACGTCAAAACTGGCGTCTGGAAAAGGCAGTTTCTCGGCATCGCAGACCAACGTCGGCAAGGCCACGCCAGCGTCGAGCAGTCGGTTGCGACCTTCGCTCAGCATGGCTTGGTTGATGTCGGTGTGCACCACGCGGCCGGTCGGCCCGACCTGCGGCGCAAACGCCAACGCCAAGTCACCCGTACCGCCCGCAATGTCAAGGACCGATTGACCGTCGCGGACATTCGCCACCTTGACGGTGTAGGCCTTCCAGACGCGGTGCAGGCCGGCCGACATGAGGTCGTTCATGACGTCGTATTTGGACGCGACCGAATCGAAAACACCGCGCACGCGCCGCTCTTTTTCTTGCTCGTCGACCGACTCAAAACCGAAATGCGTGTTGCTCATGGACGGCCTCAGTGGCTGGCGCAGGCAGAACCACCGGCACTGGTCATGGGCGTATCGCGCTCAGCACCGGCCGCTTGCAGACGGGCCAAATAGTCGGCCCACAAACGGTTTTGCTCCGACCCCAGAAAGTACAAATAGTCCCAAGAAAAAAGACCGGTGTCGTGGCCGTCCGAGAAGACCGGCTTGACAGCGTAATTGCCAATCGGTTCTAACTCCACCAAGGTGACTTCGCGCTTGCCGGTTTGCAAGACTTCTTGGCCGGGCCCGTGGCCCTGCACTTCGGCTGACGGCGAATAGACGCGCATCAACTCGAATGGAATCTGAAAATCCGAGCCATCCGAAAACGCCACCTGGAGCTGCCGGGACTGGCTGTGCAGCGTGATAGCCGTAGGTGTCGGCGCCCCCGTTTGAAGACCTGCCATGAGCGTACTTTCAGTGATTAAAGTTAAAACGAAGGTGGTGCGAGGATCACACCAGCACGCGCTCGATGCCGCCGCGATTGGCGACCTCGACATAGTTTGGCAACCAGTCTTTGCCCAAAATCTGATTCGCCATTTCGACCACGATGTAATCGGCTTCGAGCAGGCCGTTGTTCAGGTCGTCACCAAAGCGCGACAAGCCTTGCAAGCAGCTCGGGCAGCTGGTGAGAATCTTCACCGGCCCTTTGGCCGCCACCGCACCAGTAGCGCGCAATGCGGTCTCGCCCTTTAGCAACTCTTCTTCCTTGCGAAAGCGAATCTGCGTCGAGATGTCAGGCCGGGTCACGCCCAGCGTGCCGGACTCACCGCAGCAACGGTCGTTTTTAAGAACGTTGTCGCCGAGCAAGGCCTTGACCGTCTTCATTGGCTCTTGCAATTTCATCGGGCTGTGGCACGGATCGTGGTACAGATAGCCTTGACCGGGTTGATCGGTGCGCAGGGTGATGTTTTTCTCAAGCAGGTATTCATGAATGTCGATGATGCGGCAGCCCGGGAAAATCTTCTCAAACTCGTAGCCCTGCAGCTGGTCGTAGCACGTCCCGCAGCTCACCACCACGGTCTTGATCTCGAGGTAATTGAGCGTGTTGGCCATGCGGTGAAACAGCACCCGGTTGTCGGTGATGATCTTGTCTGCTTTGTCGAACTGACCGCTGCCGCGCTGCGGGTAACCGCAGCACAGATAGCCTGGCGGCAAGACGGTTTGCACCCCAGCATGCCAAAGCATGGCCTGCGTCGCCAACCCAACCTGCGAGAACAAGCGCTCAGAGCCACAGCCCGGAAAATAAAACACGGCTTCGGTTTCTGCCGTCGTGCGCAGCGGGTTGCGGATGATCGGAACGTAGTCTTTGTCTTCGATGTCGAGCAGCGCCCGCGCCGTTTTCTTCGGCAGACCGCCCGGCATTTTCTTGTTGATGAAGTGAATCACCTGCTCTTTGACCGGCGGCTTGCCCACGCTGGACGGCGGCTTGGCGGTTTGTTTGCGCGCCAAGGAGCGCAGCAAGTCGTTGGCCACGCGCTGGACTTTGAAGCCGACACCGACCATCGCGCTGCGCATGAACTTGATGGTCTGCGGGTTGGTGGCGTTCAAAAAGAACATCGCCGCCGCATTGCCGGGCCGGATTGACTTTTGACCCATCTTGCGCAACAAGTTGCGCATGTTCATCGAGACCTCGCCAAAGTCAATGTCGACCGGGCAAGGCGTCAAACACTTATGACAAACCGTGCAGTGGTCCGCCACGTCTTCGAATTCTTCCCAATGCTTGATCGAGATGCCGCGCCGGGTTTGCTCTTCGTACAAGAAGGCTTCGATCAGCAGCGAAGTCGCCAGAATTTTGTTGCGCGGGCTGTACAGCAGGTTGGCCCGCGGCACGTGCGTGGCACACACCGGTTTGCATTTTCCGCAGCGCAGGCAGTCTTTGATGCTGCCGGCTATCGCACCAATGTCCGACTGCTGCATGATCAACGACTCGTGGCCCATCAAGCCAAAGCTCGGCGTATAGGCATTGGTCAGATCGGCTGGCAAAGCGGCGTCGCGCAGCAGCTTGCCTTTGTTGAAACGGCCTTCCGGGTCGACCCGTTTTTTGTAGTCGGTGAAGGGCTGCAACTCGGCTTCGGTCAGGAAATCCAGCTTGGTGATGCCAATGCCGTGCTCGCCTGAAATCACGCCGTCGAGCGAGCGCGCCAACACCATGATGCGGGCCACCGCGGCGTGGGCGGTTTGCAGCATGTCGTAGTCGTCGCTGTTGACCGGCAAGTTGGTGTGGACATTGCCGTCACCCGCGTGCATGTGCAAAGCGACCCAGACGCGGCCCTTCAGCACACGCTTATGCACAGCCGTGCATTCGGCCAAAATCGGCTGGAACGCCACGCCGTTGAAGATGGCTTGCAGCGGTGCGCGGAGCTGGGTTTTCCAACTGGCACGCAAGGCATGGTTTTGCAACTCTGAAAACAAGCTTTCAACGCCTTCTAACCAACCGCTCCAAAGTGTGCGGACTTCGCGCACCAGCGCCAGCGCCTGCACGACCCGGTCTTCGAGCAGTTCGGCCGAAGGGATCTCGTTGGCGTCGTCAGACTTGCCCAAAGGCAACTGGCCTTTGGCGAAAAAGGCTTCGAGTTCGTTGCACAGCTTGAGCTTGTTGGCCAGACTCAACTCAATGTTGATGCGCTCAATGCCATCGGTGTACTCGGCCATGCGCGGCAGCGGAATGACCACATCTTCATTGATCTTGAAGGCATTGGTGTGGCGCGAAATGGCCGCCGTGCGCTTGCGGTCCAGCCAAAATTTCTTGCGTGCGTCGGGGCTGACGGCGATGAAGCCCTCGCCTTCACGCGAGTTGGCCAAGCGCACCACTTCAGACGTAGCGCGTGCCACCGCATCGGCGTCGTCGCCAGCGATGTCACCAAACAACACCATCTTGGGGAAACCGCCGCGCTTGGATTTGGTGGCGTAACCCACCGCCTTTAAGTAGCGGTCGTCCAAATGTTCGAAGCCGGCCAAAACCGCACCGCCGCGCTTTTGCTCGGCGAACATGAAATTCTTGATCTCGACAATGCTCGGCACGGCGTCCTTGGCATTGCCAAAAAACTCCAAACAGACGGTGCGTGTGTGCACCGGCATGCGGTGCACGATCCAACGCGCACTGGTGATGAGGCCGTCGCAGCCTTCTTTTTGAATGCCTGGCAGGCCACTCAAAAACTTGTCGGTGACGTCCTTGCCAAGGCCTTCTTTGCGAAAGCTCTTGCCCGGAATGTCCAGACGCTCGGTGCGGATCGGCGTTTTGCCGTCGGCTTTGAAATAATTCAGCTCAAAGCTCGCCACTTCTATGTCATGAATCTTGCCGAGGTTGTGGTTCAAGCGAACCACCTCTAACCACTCGGCGTCGGGGGTGACCATGCGCCATGAAGCCAGATTGTCGAGCGCAGTGCCCCACAAGACGGCTTTTTTGCCGCCCGCGTTCATGGCGATGTTGCCGCCAATGCAGGAGGCTTCGGCCGACGTTGGGTCTACCGCAAAAACAAAACCAGCCTTCTCGGCCATGTCGGCAACGCGCTGCGTCACCACGCCGGCTTCGGTCCAGATGGTCGCGACGGATTCAGCCAAACCGGGCAACATGACGTGTTGCACCTCGGTCATGGCTTCGAGTTTTTCGGTGTTGATGACGGCTGATTTCCAGGTCAATGGAATCGCGCCGCCGGTGTAACCGGTGCCGCCGCCACGCGGCACAATCGTCAAACCGAGCTCAATACAGCCCTTGACCATGCCGGCCATTTCGACTTCGGTGTCGGGCATCAGCACCACAAACGGGTACTCAACGCGCCAATCGGTGGCGTCGGTCACATGCGAGACGCGCGACAGGCCATCGAACTTGATGTTGTCTTTTTGCGTGCACTTGCCCAGCTTGCGCTCGGTCTGGCGACGCAGGTCGGTCATATGTTTAAAAGAAGCCGAAAACCGCTCCACGGCAGCCCGCGCCAAACCCAACAATTCACCGACGATCGCATCGCGCTCGGCAGCCGCACCCGGCGTGCGGCGCTTTTCTACTTCGCTCAGGCGGTGCTGCAAAGCTTCAACCAGCAACTTACGGCGTTTTGGGTTGTCCAGCAAGTCGTCCTGCAAGTAAGGGTTGCGTTGCACCACCCAGATATCGCCCAGCACTTCGTACAGCATGCGGGCAGAACGACCAGTTCGGCGCTCGTCGCGCAGCTTGTTCAGCAAGTCCCAAGCGCGTGCGCCCAGCAGCCGGATCACGACTTCTCGGTCGGAGAACGAGGTGTAGTTGTAAGGGATTTCACGAATGCGGGCTTGCTCGGCAGCGAGACCTGACTGCAATTCACCGGCATCACCGGCGATAGCGTGAAATTCATCAAGGGTAGTAAGAGCGTTCATCGTGCAAAAGTTAGCTGCCAAGAGGGGAGAGCCGACCTGGAAAGCGATGTTACCGCAGCCCACAAACCATCACACCGGCGGGGTGAACAAACCTTTTTCGAACGGCGCGGATTGATTTTCGGCCTGTCATGTATTAAAAACGTCACAAATTATTCATAAACTGATTTCTTTGATTGCAACCAACGTCTCAGGAGTTTTCATGAAGAACCGCTTCGCCGCAGCCGCATTGGCCGCTTTGACCCTGTGTGCGCCGTTGATCAGCCAGGCGCAAACTGAAATTCAGTGGTGGCACTCGATGACCGCCGTCAACAACCAGTGGGTCAACGACCTGGCCAAGGAGTTCAACGACAGCCAAAAAGACTTCAAGGTGGTGCCGACTTTCAAGGGCAACTACGACGAGTCCATGACAGCGGCCATCGCCGCATTTCGGTCAGGCAACGCGCCGCACGTGCTGCAAGTATTTGAAGTCGGTACCGCCACCATGATGGCCAGCAAGGGCGCTACCGTGCCGGTCGGCAAGATCATGAAGGATGCCGGTTTGGCGTTCGACCCCAAGGCCTATATTCCCGCTGTGGCCGGCTACTACACGGCCCCCAACGGCCAGATGCTGAGCTTTCCGTTCAACAGTTCAACCACCGTTTTTTACTACAACAAAGACGCCTTCAAGAAGGCCGGCCTGAATACCGACAAGGCACCCGCCACCTGGCCTGAAGTCTTCGCCGCCGCCAAAAAACTCAAAGAGAGCGGCCACAGCTGCCCGATGACGCTGGCTTGGATGGGTTGGACTCAACTGGAAAGCTTCTCCACCTGGCACAACGTCGAGTTTGCCACCAAGGGCAATGGCCTGAACGGCATGGACGCCCGCCTGAAAGTCAATTCACCGCTGCACGTCAGACACATCGACAACCTGGCCAAGGCCGCCGCCGCTGGCGAATTTGTCTACAAGGGCCGAGCCTCCAACGCCCAGGCTTCGTTCACTGCCGGCGAGTGCGCCATGATCCAAACCTCGTCTGGTTATTACGGCGACGTCTCTAAAAACGCCAAGTTTGCCTACGGCTTGGCTCCCCTGCCTTACTACCCCGACGTCAAGGGCGCACCGCAAAATACGGTGATCGGCGGCGCCTCGCTGTGGGTCATGTCCGGCAAAAAAGCCGAAGAGTACAAAGGTGTGGCCAAGTTCTTCGACTTCTTGTCGCAGACCAAGGTGCAGGCCGCCAGTCACCAACTGACCGGCTATTTGCCCATCACCATGGCCGCCTACGACCTGACCGACAAGTCGGGTTTTTACCAAAAGAACCCCGGCACCGACGTGGCGGTACAGCAGATGGTGCGCAAGGTGACCGACAAGTCACGCGGTATACGGCTGGGCAACTACGTGCAGATCCGCACCATCGAGGACGAAGAAATGGAACAAGTCTGGTCCGGCAAGAAGTCGGCCAAGGACGCACTGGACGCCATCGTCAAGCGCGGCGACGAACTGCTGGCCCGCTTTGAGCAGGCCAACAGCAAGAAATAAACCCTGAAACCGCTCCGGCCGCCGTGGCCGCGCAAGTGGTACGGCGGTTTTTGAATGATGAAGACAGATGGAAAAACGCGTCCTTTTCCGCTCCGGCTGGCTGCCCTGGGCGCTGATCCTGCCGCAGATGCTGATCATCAGCGTCTTCTTTTTCTGGCCGGCGAGCCAGGCCCTGCTGCAGTCCATGCACTTGGAAGACCCCTTCGGCATGAGCCGCGAATTCGTCGGGCTGGACAACTTTCGCCGCCTGTTGGTCGACCCGACCTACCTCGCTTCTTTCAAAGTCACGGCGCAGTTTTCGGTGTTGGTGGCTGCCATCGGCTTGTCGCTGTCGCTGCTGCTGGCCATCTTTGCCGACCGTGTGGTGCGCGGTGCCATGGCCTACAAAACGCTGCTGATCATGCCCTATGCGGTGGCACCCGCCATCGCTGGCGTGCTGTGGGTCTTCATCTTTTCACCGTCTATTGGTGTGTTGTCTTATGGCCTTGGCCAGTTGGGCTACCACTGGAACCACCTGATGAACGAAGGCCAAGCCATGGCGTTGATCGTCATCGCCTCGGTCTGGAAGCAGATTTCCTACAACTTTCTGTTCTTTTTAGCCGGTCTGCAGTCGATCCCCAAGTCGCTGATCGAGGCCGCTTCCATTGACGGTGCCGGCCCGTGGCGGCGCTTTTGGAGCATCCAACTGCCGCTGCTGTCGCCGACCACTTTTTTTCTGCTGGTGATCAACATCGTCTACGCCTTCTTTGACACCTTCGGCGTCATCGACGCCATGACCGCCGGCGGCCCGGGCCAAGCGACCTCGATCCTGGTCTACAAGGTCTACCAAGACGGCTTCAAAGCGCTTGACCTCGGCGGCTCGGCCGCGCAGTCGGTGATCCTGATGTTGATCGTGGCGGCGCTCACGGTGGTGCAGTTCCGCTACGTCGAAAAGAAAGTGAACTACTGATGGTTGACCGCAGCCGCTGGCTCACCTTTTTGTCCCACAGCGTGATGCTGCTGGGCGTGCTGGTGGTGGCCTTTCCTCTCTACTTAGCGCTCATCGCTTCCACCCACACGGCCGACGCCATCGTGCAGGTACCCATGCCGCTGCTGCCTGGCAGCAACATGTGGGAAACCTACAAGGCGGCGCTGTTCGGCGACGGCAAACTGGGCTCCAACACCACGGTGGCCCACATGATGTGGGTCAGCTTCGTCACGGCCATGGTGATCACGATTGGCAAGATTTCGATCTCGCTGCTGTCGGCTTTTGCCATCGTCTACTTCCGCTTCCCGTTCAAGATGTTTTTCTTCTGGGCCATCTTTGTGACGCTGATGCTGCCGGTGGAAGTGCGCATTTTGCCGACCTACAAGGTCGTCGCCGACCTGGGCATGATCAACACCTACGCCGGCCTGACGCTGCCGCTGATCGCCTCGGCCACCGCGACCTTTTTGTTCCGCCAGTTCTTCCTGACGGTGCCGGACGAGTTGGTCGAAGCCGCCCGCATGGACGGCGCCGGACCGATGCGCTTTTTCAAGGACATCCTGCTGCCGCTGTCCAAAACCTCGATTGCCGCGCTGTTCGTGATCCAGTTCATTTACGGCTGGAACCAGTACCTGTGGCCGCTGCTCATGACCACCAGCGAGGACATGTACCCAGTGGTGATCGGCATCAAACGGATGTTGGCCGGCGGGGAAGCTGCCAACGACTGGAACATCGTGATGGCCACCGCCATCCTGGCCATGCTGCCGCCTGCGCTGGTGGTGATACTCATGCAAACGTGGTTCGTCAAGGGCTTGGTTGACACTGACAAATAAATAACTTGTGGGACAGATCTTCAGCTCTGTCCCCAACTGACTAGAAAAAACCTTGCGGGACAGATCTTTAGCGCTGTCCCCAACTGACTAGAAAAAAATGGCTTCAATCGAACTGAACAACGTCACCAAGACCTACGGCAGCGGCAAGCACGCGCTGCAGGTCATCCACGGCATCAACGCTTCCATCGCCGACCACGAGTTCATCGTCATCGTCGGGCCGTCGGGTTGCGGCAAGTCCACCTTGTTGCGCATGGTGGCCGGCTTGGAGGAAATCTCCGGTGGCGAAATTTCCATCGGCGAACGCGTGGTCAACGACCTAGAGCCGTCCGAGCGTGACATCGCCATGGTGTTCCAAAATTACGCGCTTTATCCGCACATGAGCGTGTTCGACAACATGGCTTACGGGCTGAAGATCAAGAAGGTGCCACTGGCCGAGATCAAGGCGCGGGTCGACAAGGCCGCTGCCATCTTGGAGTTGGGCCACCTGCTGGACCGCAAGCCCCGCGCCCTGTCGGGCGGCCAGCGCCAGCGCGTGGCGATGGGTCGGGCCATCGTGCGGCAGCCGCAGGTGTTTTTGTTTGACGAGCCGCTGTCCAACCTAGACGCCAAGCTGCGCGTGCAAACCCGTTTGGAGATTCAAAAGCTGCACCGCGAGCTTGGCATCACCTCGCTGTTTGTCACGCACGACCAAGTCGAGGCCATGACCTTGGCCCAGCGCATGATCGTCATGAACGCCGGTCGGGTCGAGCAGTTCGGCACGCCGGAAGAGGTTTACAACCGCCCCGCCACCACCTTCGTCGCCAGTTTCATGGGCTCACCGCCGATGAACTTGCTGAAGCAGCAGCCCAACGCGGACTTTGGCGGCCCGGCTGGAGCGATTTTGGGTATTCGACCTGAGCACCTGCACATCTCGGCCACCGGCTGGGCCGTACAGGTCGAGGCGATTGAAATGCTGGGCGCTGAGCGGCTGGTCTATGGCCGCTTGGGCGATCAATCCTTGATTTTCCGAATGGATGAAAGCCAGCCGTCGCCCGTGCTGGGCGCGACGATTCATGTGGCACCCCGAACCGACCGGCTGCACTGGTTTGACAGCGCCAGCGGACAACGTTTATGACCGCCGCAGCAGGCCAGGCTTGGCCTTATCCACGCTGGATCGCACACCGCGGCGCCGGCAAATTAGCCCCCGAAAACACGCTGGCGGCGTTTCGCATGGGCGCCTCCCACGGCTACCGCATGTTCGAATGTGACGTCAAACTGAGTGCCGACGGCGTGCCGTTTTTACTGCACGACGCCAGCTTGGATCGCACCACCGATGGGCAAGGTCTGGCGAGTGAATTGACTTGGGACGCGCTGTCCCGCTTAGACGCCGGCAGCTGGCATTCGCCGGCGTACGCGGGTGAGCCGCTGGCCAGCTTGGAGGCCGTGGCGCATTACTGCTTGGCCAACGCTTTGAGCCTGAACATTGAGATCAAACCCACGCCCGGCAGTGAGTCCTTGACCGGCAGCGTGGTAGCAAACGCGGCGGCCCGACTGTGGGCTGCAGCGCCGCAGGGCAGCCTGCCGCTGCTCAGTTCTTTTCAACCCGACGCCCTCGAAGCCGCCCGCGCTGCGCAAGCGCATTTGCCACGCGCTTTGTTGTTGGACAACTTGCGAGCCGGCTGGCTGGCAAGCGCTTTGCAACTCGGCTGTGTGGCGGTGGTCAGCAACCACGTTCAGTGGGATGCGCTCAGCGTGCAGCAAGCCCAAAGCGCGGGCTTGAAGGTGCTCAGCTACACGGTGAATGAAGCCTCGGCTGTCGATCGGCTGTGGGCGCTGGGCACCGATGGCATCATCACCGACCGGGTGGATTTGTTCTCACCGGCCAGCTGAAACAGTTTCAAGCCTTCCAGCCGCGCAACAGCAACCACTGCACCACAGCCGCCGCCAGCGCCATGGCAGCATAGGTCAGCAACCGGCCGTCATGGCCAAAAAAAACCAAGCCACCAACGGTGACCAGCAAGTTGGCCGCGAACACCAACGCAAACTGCCAGCGCCAACCACGCCGATTCAAGCGGGCCAATTTACCGCCGCTTTGTGACTTGGAAAAAGGCAGCACCGCAGACAAGCCGACCATCAGCAAAGCCAGAAAAGCCGCAGGTGCCACGAGGTTCAGCAGATGGTTGGTCAGCAGGTAAAAGGTCATGGACAGAGCGATGGTTCAGTGCTTGGCGTGTTTTGTTGATCTGTAACTGAGGTGAGCCAAGCAGTTTAAGCGCTCCGGTAAGGCCATCAAGATGCTGACCCATCCGCACGGTCAAGCAAAAATTTATAATGTCGGCATGTCAGTCTGGGCCCTTGGCTTAAATCATCACACAGCTCCGCTCGATTTGCGAGGCCGCTTCGCGTTTGCGCTCGACCAAATTGAGCCGACCTTAAAGGGTTTGCGCGCCTCGCTGACGCGCCAACCTGAAGCCACGCTGCTGTCGACCTGCAACCGCACCGAGATTTACTGCGCCGGTGAGCACGTTGACCTTGACAAAACAATCGACTGGTTAGCGCACAACGGCGGCGTCTCCCCGGCGCTGCTGCGCTCACACAGCTACACCCTGCACAACGGCGATGCCGCACGCCACGCCTTTCGCGTCGCCAGCGGGCTCGATTCGATGGTGCTGGGCGAGCCGCAAATCCTCGGCCAAATGAAAGACGCGGTGCGCGCCGCCGAAGATGCCGGCGCCATGGGCACCACGCTGCACCAGCTGTTTCAGCGCTCGTTTGCGGTCGCCAAAGAAGTCCGCAGCAGCACCGAAATCGGCGCCCACAGCATCAGCATGGCGGCCGCCTCGGTGCGCTTGGCCGGCCAGCTGTTTGAAGACCTCGGCGACATCAAGGTGTTGTTTGTCGGCGCCGGTGAAATGATTGAGCTGGCGGCGACGCATTTCGCCGCCAAGAACCCGAAATCGATGGCGATCGCCAACCGCACCCATGAGCGTGGTGAAAAACTGGCGGCCCGCTTTGGCGCCGAAGTGATGCGGCTGGCCGACCTGCCGCTGCGCCTGCATGAGTTTGATGCCGTCATCAGTTGCACCGCCAGCACCTTGCCCATCATTGGTTTGGGCGCGGTGGAACGGGCCATCAAACTGCGCAAACACAAGCCCATGTTCATGGTCGACTTGGCGGTTCCGCGCGACATCGAACCCGAAGTGCAGGCGCTCGAAGACATTTACCTCTACACCGTCGACGACTTGGCGAAAGTTGTGCAGACTGGCAAAGACAACCGGCAAGCGGCGGTGGCGCAGGCCGAAGTGATCATTGACACCGGCGTGCAAAACTTCATGCACTGGCTGAACCAGCGCGGCACAGTGCCGCTGATCCAGCAGCTGAATGCCCAAGCCGATGAGTGGCGCGCACTGGAAATCAACCGTGCCAAAAAAATGCTGGCCAAGGGTGAGTCGGTGGACGCTGTGCTCGAAGCGCTGTCTCGCGGCTTAACCCAAAAAATGCTGCACGGCGCCATGGCCGAACTGCACGCCAGCGACGCCGCGACCCGTGACAGCACCGCCCAAACGGTTTCCAGGCTGTTCCTGCGCGGTCATCTGCCCAAAGGCAGCACCAGCCTTTAGCGGCGATCCTCACGCCCAAGATCGCGCCGACTTTGCTGTCGGCTGCCCCGCGCTGGACCGCCCCGGCTTTCTCTGCCACCTTTGTGCAGTCATCTCAAAGACATGATGAAACCCTTTCTTCGCCAAACCCTGGAACGCCAGATTCTTCGCCTGCAAGAACTCGATGCTTTGCTGTCAGCCAGCGATGTGGTCAGCGACATGGAGCGCTTTCGCAACCTGACCCGCGAACACGCCGAAGCCAGCCTGATCACAGCGCAATACCAGCAGCTGACGCGCCGCGAGGCTGATCTGGCAGGCGCCCAGGCCATGCTCGCCGAAGCCGCGACAGATGCCGACATGACGGCCATGGCAGAAGATGAAATCGACGAAGCCAAAGCCGACATCACGCGCCTCGACGAAGCCCTGCAACTGATGCTGATTCCGAAAGACCCAGACGACGCGCGGCCGGCCTTTCTGGAGATTCGCGCCGGCGCGGGCGGCGATGAATCCGCGCTGTTTGCGGCCGATTTGTACCGCCTGTACACGCGTTATGCGGAGCGCTGCGGCTGGCGCTGCGAGATCATCAGCGAGTCGCCCTCTGAATTGGGCGGCTACAAGGAAGTCGTGATCCGCATGGAAGGCGCGACCGATGTGCTCGGCATGGGCGTCTACGGCAAGCTGCGCTTTGAGTCAGGCGGCCACCGAGTGCAACGCGTGCCGGCCACCGAAACCCAGGGCCGCATCCACACCAGCGCTTGCACGGTGGCCGTGCTGGCCGAGCCCGACGAAGCGGTGTTGATCCAGATCAACCCGGCCGATTTGCGCATTGACACCTACCGCGCCAGTGGCGCTGGCGGTCAGCACATCAACAAGACCGACTCGGCGGTGCGCATCACCCACTTGCCAACAGGCATCGTCGCCGAGTGCCAAGAAGGTCGCAGCCAGCACAGCAACAAGGCCCAAGCTTTGAAGGTGCTGACCGCCCGCATCCATGAAAAAGACCGCTCCGAACGCGCCGCTAAAGATGCAGCCACCCGCAAAGGATTGATCGGCAGTGGCGACCGCAGCGACCGTATCCGCACCTACAACTTTCCGCAGGGCCGGCTGACCGACCACCGCATCAACCTGACGCTCTACAAACTCAACTACATCATGGAGGGCGACCTTGACGATGTGGTGACCGCCCTGCAAGTGGCACGCGGCGCCGAGCTGCTGGCCGAGCTGGAAAATAGACATGGCTGAGGCTTTGACTTGCGCTCAAGCCATCGCTGCCGCCTGTGGTTTGGGGCTGAACCGGCTCGATGCGCAATGGCTGCTGCTGCATGCGCTGGGCAAACCAAGCAGTGAGCGGGCCTGGCTGATCGCCCATGACCGCGACGCGCTGTCGCCCGAGGCCAGCGAAGGCTTCAGCCTGCTCAGCCAACGCCGGGCAGCAGGCGAACCGCTGGCCTACATCGTCGGCCAACAAGCATTTTTTGGCTTGCTGCTGGCGGTCGATGCCCGCGTCTTGATCCCCCGAGCCGACACTGAAACCTTGGTCAGCTGGGCGCTTGACGTGCTGCCTGCGGGCGACGCCAAAGTGCTCGAGCTCGGCACCGGCAGCGGTGCCATCGCCTTGGCAATCAAGCACGCACGCCCCGCGGTCGATGTCAGCGCTATCGACGCCAGCACTGACGCCGTGGCGGTCGCTCGCAGCAATGCGGCGGCGCTGGGTTTGGCGGTGTCGATCGAGGTCAGTCGCTGGTTTGAGCAGGTCGACGGTCGGTTTGATGTGATCGTCAGCAACCCGCCGTATGTTCGCGAAGGCGACCCGCATTTGGCGGCTTTGGGCCACGAACCGCTGCTGGCATTGACGGCAGGCAGCGATGGACTCAACGATCTGCGCCAGATCATTGCCGCTGCGCCCGCTCATTTACAAGCGGGCGGCTGGTTGCTGCTAGAGCACGGCTACGACCAAGCCGAGGCCGTTCGCCAGTTGCTGCAAGCTCAATGCTTTGAGGACGTCACCAGCCGTGACGATTTGGCCAGCATCCAGCGCTGCTCGGGTGGCCGTTGGCCGCATGAAGCCGAACCGGCGCGGCGGAATTAAAAGCACCCGATAATCTGGTGTGATCATTTTAAACGTCCGGCCTGCGTGCCGAGACCACACCAACGGAGTATTCCCATGAGCGACACCCAACAACGCATTGATGACATCGTTAAATCCAGCGACGTGGTTCTTTTCATGAAAGGCACGGCCCAATTCCCCATGTGCGGCTTTTCTGGCAAAGCGATTCAGGTGCTGAAAGCCTGCGGCGTCAGCAAACCAGCGACCGTCAACGTGCTGGAAGACGAAGACATCCGCCACGGCATCAAGGAATACAGCAACTGGCCCACCATTCCCCAGCTGTATGTCAAGGGCGAGTTCATTGGCGGCTCGGACATCATGATGGAGATGTACCAAAACGGCGAGTTGCAACAAGTCATCGGCACGCCCGCAGCCTGAAGGCGATCGCCCCTAAAATGCCAGGCTATTGCAGCTTGGCGTCGCCAAAAACCTGATCGTCAGGCGGCGCGTCGGTTGGCAAGCGAAAGCTTTCGCTGGCCCATGCGCCCAAGTCCATATTTTTACAGCGCTGGCTGCAAAACGGCCTGAAGGCATTGCTTGGCGCGTACACACTGTCGCCGCCGCAGCTCGGGCAAGTGACAATTTTGGAAGCAGAAGTCTTTGACGGGACCATCAGCTTCAAGCGCAGAGCGTGAGCTCGAATTCGGCATCTTCAGCCGCAGAATGCAAACGGTCATCGCTTTCATGACGCATCAAGCGGACCGACGCCATGAGGCGGTTGGCGCTGATTTCCGGCACCAAACCGGTCGCAGAATCGAGCCGCAAGCGCAGCAACTGAAAAGTCCTGCCTTGTGGCAGCGTCTGCTGGTAAAGCCCACCCGAGGCGAGTACTTTTTGCGGCAAACCGGCGTCGCGCAACAGTTTCAAGAGAATACTGATCGAACCCGCCAAGGGCACCAGCGTCGACATCCAGCGTTGAATATCCTGCCTACGGCGGCCACCGCTCAAGTGCTGCCAAGCGAAATAAGCTGGCAAGTCAAACTCGCAAGTACCACCCGGAATACCAGCACGGCTGCGAATGCCCATCAGCCAGTCGTTCTCGGTCAAGGCCTGACCGGCTTTGCCTGGCAAGGCGTTCAGGGTTGCGAAATAATTGTCCAATTGGCCAATCACTTCGTCGAGCGCAGCCTCAGAAATAGCGGGGTTGCCGCGGTAACCATTCAGCACGTGTTTTTGTTTTTCGAGGTCTTTGAGGACGTCGGTTTTCAAATCGGCACGACCGCCGACGTCCATGATCTCGAAGATCGTGGTGATCGCGTAATGGTGGTCGATCGGATCGTCGCGCTCAGCCAATTCGCCTAACCTGCCGAACAGGTGTTCAAGTCGCAAATAGGTGCGCACGCGTTCGTTGAAGGGGTACTCGTAAAGGATCACAGCGGTAACTTTATCGACGTTGAAGGCCGGATGAAAACCGGTTGAGCGAACAGCGTTGAATCATAGCCCGAAGCGCACGGCTGTCGCCCGCACCAAGGCGGCTAATTCTGCCAGCGACTGTGATTCGTTATAAATACAAACGTCTGCAGCGGCCAACCGTTGCGCCCGGCTGGCCTGCGCAGCGATGACTTTTTGCACCGCTTCACGCGGCCAACCGTTGCGCGCCATGACCCGGCTGATTTGCATCTCTTCGCCACAATCAACCACCAGCACCTGATGCACTTGGGCTCGCCAACGGCCTGATTCGACCAACAAGGGAACGTCAAAAACAATGCACCTTGCGCCCTTGCTTTCTGCGGCGCTGGCTTGCTGAGCCGTCTCTGCGGTCACGAGTGGGTGAACGATCGCCTCCAAGCGCAGCTTGGCAGCTGGGTCAGAAAAAACCTGCTGGCGCATGGCGTCTCGGTCTAAGGCACCTGCCGGCGTGATGAAGCCGGCACCAAAAATCTGCTGGACAGCCGGGATCGCAGCGCCGCCAGCTGCCGTCAGCTGGCGAGAGATGGCGTCCGCATCCACAATCACCGCGCCCGCTTCGGCCAGCATCTGGGCCACCGTGCTTTTGCCGCTGCCTATGCCGCCGGTGAGGCCGATTCGGCGGGTCACAAAGGGGCCAGTCACAGCGCCAGCCCGGTCCAGCGCAAGACGCTCTGCGGCCCAAAAATCAGGGCCACAAATCCCGCAAAAGCTAAAAAGGGGCCAAAGGGCACATAACCGCCTTCACGCAGTTTCGACGACCACTTCAGACCCATGCCGACCGCCGCGCCCAAGATGGAGGCGATCAAAATAATCGGCACCAACGCCGTCCAGCCAAACCACGCGCCCAAGGCCGCGAATAACTTGAAGTCGCCAAAACCCATGCCCTCTTTGCCAGTGATGAGCTTGAAGGCCCAGTAAATTGACCACAAGGACAGATAACCGGCCACGGCTCCCCACACCGCATCGTTCAAGCTGACGCCGGGATTCCAATGCAGCGCGGCGACGATCAAGCCGCCCCACAACAGCGGCAGCGTGATGTCATCTGGCAACAAGGTGGTGTCCCAATCGATCATGGCCAGCGTCACCAGCGCTGCCGAAAACCCGCACCAGACCAGCGCCGTGGTTGAAACACCCCAGCGCGCTACGCAAAAATAAAACAAGCCCGCCGTGAGCAACTCGACGCAGGGATAACGCAGGCTGACAGCGACACCGCAGGCCGAACATCTGCCGCGCAAAAAAATGTAGCTCAAGATGGGTATGTTTTCAAACCATGCAATTTGATGACCGCAGTGTGGGCAACGCGAACGCGGTTGGGACAGGTTAAAGACTGGCGGCATGACTGGCTCAGCCTCTTTGCCAGTGAATTCCGCACATTCCTCGGCCCATTGCCGCTCCATCATTTTCGGCAATCGGTGAATCACCACATTGAGAAAACTGCCAATAATCAAGCCGAAAAGTACCGCCAACCAAGTCGCCATCAGATCACCTGTCCAAGTTCAAAAATCGGCAGGTACATAGAGACCACAATCCCACCAATCAGTGAGCCGAGCAAGACAATGATGAAAGGCTCCATCAGGCTCGCCAAAACGGCCACTTTCAGGTCCACCTGTGTCTCCAAAAAATCAGCTGATTTGCCCAGTATGTGGTCCAGAGAACCCGACTCCTCACCAATGGCACACATTTGAACCACCATGCTGGGAAACACCCCGACCTGCGCCATCGCTGCATTCAAACTGACCCCGGCCGATACCGCCTGCTGAATTTTGAGCGTGGCCTGCGCGTAGACCGAATTGCCGCTGCTACCGCCGGCCAATTCAAGGGCCTCCAACAACGGCACGCCAGTGGCAAAAAGCGTCGACAGCGTGCGAGTCCAGCGGGCAATGCAGGCTTTCTCTAACAGTGCGCCAAAAACCGGCAGCTTCAAGAGCCATTGGTCGGTCAGCTCTTGCAGGGCCTGACTGCGTCGCCACAGCCTTGACACACCATAAGCGCTGACGGCGCCCGACAAAAGCATCAGCCAGCCATAGGTGACAAAAAATTCACTCGCCGCCATGACCCAAAGCGTCGGGCCAGGGAGCTCAGCGCCGAACGATGCAAAGACACTTTTGAAAGCTGGCACAACGACGACCATGATGATGGCAATGACGGCAAAAGCGACCGCCAGCACGGCTGCCGGATAGGTCAATGCCGACTTGATTTTGGATTTCATGGCTTCGGACTTTTCCAAGTAG
>JBBAPN010000026.1:0-10016 GCA_040400815.1 Polaromonas sp.
AGGGCCGCGGCAGGGAAAATGTGGATACCGATGATTTTGTGGCCCCTAAGTTCGATCCAAACAGGGTCAACATCGGCGAAGCCGCACCGGTACTTGACGTTATAGGCGGCAGACTGGCTGTCCAGCCTGGCAAGGCGAACGGTCCTTGCAGGCTGAAAATTCAAACTGAGTGAAAAAAGAACGGTAAATTAGTGTAAAGACCTGAAGTTTTCAAAAACCCCCAAGTTTTCTTGAATTCAAAAGCGTGCTTTTCACTTTTGGGCGCGAAGGATGGTCGTTGTAATAAAGTTACAAGACTGCGCACAATTTTCTGGGTCAGATCGAGACCAAAAAAACGAACAAACGCCCATCTCAGCTGTACAACTAAGACCAGGGTAAACGCTAGTAAAAAAACATATTTAAACAATATACACAGTAAAAACCCTCGTATATCTTTCGATAAACGAGGGTTTTAAGTATTTCAATGATCAGCTGGCCATCAAGCCAGCGTCAAATTAGAAAGCCTTGCTGATGCCGACAGCGGTACGAGTTTGCTTAGAACCATCATAAACAGCTTTGTTAGAAGCGTAGTTGATGTCGTCGTAACGGAAGTACGCGCGGGTTGTCTTGCTCAGGTTGTAGTTAGCGCCCAGGCCAAACATTTTGCGGTCTGTGTTGTTTATCGAAGTGTCGTTAACTGTAGCGTATTGGGCCATCAGGTCAACGTTACCGATGACGTAGGTAGCGCCAACTTGCTGGCTTTTGCCTTGACTCAGGCTGTCGTTTGAGGAGAACGAACCGAAACCAACGTTCAATTTCAACTGTGGCAGCACTTCGTATGAAGCAGCCAGCAGGTTGTGGGTGCTGGTCAAGCCGCCAGCCAATGTGAGCGGGGCCGCAAAGGTTGAACCCGTTGTAGCTGTATTTTGGCTTGTACCGTTAGAACCAACCGAGTACTTGATGCTGGTGAAGCCAGCTTTGACTGGGCCATTGGCGTAGTTCAAAGCCAATTCAGTCATGCCAACGGTGTTGCCATTGCCGCCAGTTGCAGTTACGTTGTTGTTCTGTGCTGCATAAGACACACCAGCGGAGAAACCGCTGAACATCGGCGTCACATACTGGATGGTGTTGGCGATACGAATATCGCGTGCGCCTGTAGTGCCTTTGCTCGACGAAGTTGTAGTCAAGATGCCAACGCCACCGTTGGTAGAAACGCCGGTACCGATACCGTTGAAGATCGAAAAGTTGGAGCTGAAGGTAGAACCGATGGCTGTGGAGATGGAAGGTGCGGCAACCGACGTAGCGTTAGAAAGGGTGAAGCTGTTGACTGCGCCGAGTTTCACTGTGCCGAGGTTGGCGTTGGACAAGCTGATGAAGCTTTCGCCGTTGGCGAAACCAGCATTTTGAGCTGCTGAGTAAGAGGATTTCTGGGTATTGCCGTCAAGGTCAGCAAAGTCAGTTTCAAGCAAGAAGCCAACCGCAGTGCCGCCGCCGATGTCTTCAGTGCCCTTGAAGAAAATAGCGCTGGTGCCAGCAGAAGAACTGAGGGTGTTCAGTTTCTTCGTGAGGTCGGTGTTGTCGACGGATGTGTAGCCACGGTCAATATAACCAGAGATAGTCACGGCAGATTGAGCGGAAGCGGCAGAGACGGCGGCCAGAGCAGCCAGGGCAATCAGGGATTTTTTCATTGAGAGTTTCTCCAAAGTTGAACATAGGGCTCCAGGATTCGGATCCCCGGGCCAACTTCCTTTCGGAAGCTGTCGCTATTGCACCAGACGATCAATGCCAACGCAAAGGAAACAACGCTAAAAAATTGATTTCGTTGCAAGGATGCAACAACCTTCGCCAGCCCCAGAAAGCCCATGGGTCGCTCGCGGCCAGAGCAGCGTGGGTAAACTGGTGTTAACCCTGAAAGAGACGCATGGACACTTTGCTGAACACCGCGATCACCGCCGCCGACAACGCTTTGCGCACTTTGTTTGCCAAACCGCACGCCAGCCGCCCCTGCCCAACCGTGGCGGGCGAGGCAACCCAACTTTCCGCCGATGAAAAAACCAAAGCCGGCGCCTTGATGCGGGTCAACCATGTGGGGGAGGTGTGCGCGCAAGCGCTTTACGCAGCGCAGGCTTTGAGCACGCGCGACCCGTTGTTGCGTCAGCACTTCGCAGACGCCAGCCGTGAAGAAGGTGACCACCTGGCTTGGACCCATGAACGCCTGGTCGAACTGGGCGCACGGCCTTCGCTGCTGAACCCGCTCTGGTACGCCGGGGCGTTTGGCTTAGGTTTGGTGGCCGGCCGTTTGGGGGACAAGTTGAGCCTGGGCTTTGTGATGGAAACCGAGCGGCAAGTCGAAGCGCATTTGGCCAGCCATTTGGCACATTTACCGGCGAACGACCACGCTTCTCGCGCCATCGTGGCGCAAATGAAAGACGACGAAGCGCGTCACGCTAAAGAGGCCGACAAGGCCGGCGCGCAAGCCTTGCCACTGCCCGTTAAAGCGCTGATGCGCGCCTCCGCCAAGCTGATGACGACAACGGCGCACTATATATAGACGCTGTTTTAGCCTTCGACGACCTCAAAACTGGTGGAGATGTCAGCGGTTTTGCCCAACATGATGGTGGCCGAGCAATATTTGTCATGGCTCATGGCGATAGCGCGTTCAATCGCGCTGGCCAGCAAGCCTTTGCCCGTAACCACAAAGTGCATGTGAATTTTGGTGAAAACTTTCGGGTCGGTCTCGGCCCGCTCGGAAGTGAGCTTGACCGAGCAACCGCGCACGTCGTGGCGTCCGCGCTTGAGAATCAGCACCACGTCGTAGGCCGTGCAGCCGCCAGCCCCGGCCAAGACAGTTTCCATGGGGCGCGGGGCCAAATTGGCACCGCCGTTGTCGGGCTTGACGGCATCGGGCGCGCCGTCCATCAGCAGCGTGTGGCCACTGCCGGTGGTGGCCACAAAGGACATGGCCGAACCTTCACCGGGAACCCCTTGCGGCCCGGCCCAACTGACTGTGCATTCCATGAATGACGCTCTTTCTATTTCAGAATATTGACCATTGCCAGCCAAAGGATGTTGCGCTGCAGCATCCTTTGGCTATAATTAAAGTAAGCAATAAAACACAGTTTTTTTGAATCGTATTGTTGCACTGGTTGTCTCCTCCACTCCTCAAAGAGTGGATTAACAGGCCCAGACCTTCGCGGTCTGGGCCTTTTTTTTGGCCCTACTATGATGGGTGTTCCAGAGAAAACCCCATGCTGCCGCCCAAAACCCGATCTGCATCACCAACCCGCGCAGCAAAAAGCCGTGCCGCCCCGCTGACGCCTGCCGACTACCTGAAGAAAATTCTGACCGCCCGGGTCTACGATGTGGCGGTCGAGTCAACCTTAGAGCCGGCCAAATCACTCAGCCAGCGTTTGAACAACACGGTGCTGCTCAAGCGCGAAGACCAGCAACCGGTGTTCAGCTTCAAGCTGCGCGGCGCTTACAACAAGATGGCGAATCTGAGCCCGGCGCAGCTCAAAAAAGGCGTGATTTGCGCTTCGGCCGGCAACCACGCGCAAGGCGTTGCGCTGAGCGCCAACAAGCTTGGCACGCGGGCGGTGATTGTCATGCCGTCAACCACGCCACAACTCAAAATAGACGCGGTGCGCGCCCTCGGTGGCGAAGTGGTGCTGCATGGCGAAAGCTATTCAGACGCCCACCAGTATGCCGCGGCGCTGGAAAAGAAAAACGGCTTGACCTTTGTGCACCCGTTTGACGACCCGGACGTGATCGCTGGCCAAGGCACGATTGCCATGGAAATGTTGCGGCAAATCCAGCGCATTGGCCATGGCCAACTCGACGCGGTGTTTGTCGCCATTGGCGGCGGCGGTTTGATCTCCGGCGTGGCGAATTACATCAAGGCGGTGCGGCCCGAGATCAAGGTCATCGGCGTGCAGATGAACGACTCGGACGCCATGATCCGCTCGGTCCACGCCAACAAGCGTGTCATGCTGCCCGACGTCGGTCTGTTTTCAGACGGCACGGCGGTCAAGTTAGTGGGTGAAGAAACCTTCCGCATCAGCCGCGAGCTGGTGGACGAATTCATGACAGTCGACACCGACGCGGTCTGCGCCGCCATCAAAGACGTGTTTGTCGACACCCGCGGCATTGTGGAACCGGCGGGTGCGCTGGCGGTCGCCGCCATCAAGCAATACGTCGCTTTGCACAAGACCAAGGGCGAAACCTACGCCGCGATTTTGTGCGGCGCCAACATGAACTTTGACCGGCTGCGTTTTGTGGCCGAGCGTGCTGGCGTCGGTGAAGAACGCGAAGCCTTGTTTGCCGTGACCATCCCCGAGGAGCGCGGCAGCTTCAAGCGCTTTTGCGAATTGGTGGGTGAACTGCCCGGCGGCCCGCGCAGCGTGACGGAGTTCAATTACCGCATCAATGACGCAGCCGAAGCGCACGTGTTTGTTGGCCTGACCACACACGGCAAAGGCGAGAGCAGCAAGATCGTCAACACCTTCACGCGCCAAGGTTTCAAGGCGCTGGACCTGACACACGACGAACTGGCCAAAGAGCATGTGCGCCACATGGTCGGCGGTCACAGCGTCTTGGCCAAAGACGAGCGCCTGCTGCGCTTTGTCTTTCCGGAACGGCCCGGCGCGTTGCTGAAATTCTTGTCGACCATGCGACCAGGCTGGAACATCAGCCTGTTTCATTACCGCAACCAGGGGGCTGACTACGGCCGCATTTTGATCGGCTTGCAGGTGCCAAAAGCCGACAATGCAGCGTTCAAAGCCTTCTTGGCGACGCTGGGTTACCCATGCGTGGAAGAAACCGAGAACCCGGTTTACAAGTTGTTTTTGAAGAGCTGAGCGGGCGTCAAGCGTTGACGCGGTCGGCCGATTAATTCCATGACTCTGCTGACTGCACCTTCATCGACTCTGCCGGCGGCCAACTCCGTTTGCGCCGCCTGCGGCACGGCCTTTCGCTGCGGCATGGTCAGCGCTGACGCCACTTGCTGGTGCTTTGACTTACCGCATGTGCTGGCGGTGCCTGCTGCGGGTGCTGCCACTGAGAACGCCGACAACGCGAGTTGTCTCTGCCCCGCCTGTCTTCACCAACAACTGGAACAAAAACACCATGGCGACCAACCTTGACGGACAACTGGTGGTGGCGATTTCGTCGCGTGCGCTGTTTGACTTTGAAGAAGAGAACCGCGTTTTTGAAAAAGGCATGGCGCAGCAGGCGCAAGCCGGCCACAAGCGCGACGCTGCCTACATGCAGCTGCAACTAGAGCGCTTGGATGTGCCGGCCAAACCTGGCGTGGCTTTTTCATTGGTGAAAAAACTACTCGCCTTCAATGACGCGCCAAAAAATGACGCGCCGGACAGCCAAGACGAAGCCGCAAGTGCCGTCAAACCGCCGCAGCGCGTCGAGGTGGTGATTCTGTCGCGCAATGACCCGGTTTCTGGCATGCGTGTGTTCAGGTCGGCGCAGCACTACGGCTTGAAGATCGAACGCGGCACGTTCAACCGTGGCGAAGCGCCGTGGCGCTACCTGAAACCGCTGCACGCCAACCTCTTTTTATCGACGCACCTGAGCGATGTGCGGGCCGCGTTGCTGGCCGGTGTGCCGGCGGCGCAGGTCTACCCGCAATCGGCGCACGCCAGCGATGCGCATCCGCATGAAGTGCGCATCGCTTTTGACGGTGACGCGGTGCTTTTTTCTGACGAAGCCGAGCGCGTTTTTCAGTCGCAAGGACTGAGCGCTTTTCAGGCGCACGAGCGCGCCAATGCCGCGCAGCCGCTTCTGGCAGGGCCGTTCAAACCGCTGTTGGAAGCGCTGCACCGACTGCAAGAAGCCGGCACCTCGCGCATGCGCATTCGCACAGCGCTGGTCACCGCCCGCAGCGCACCTGCCCACGAGCGCGCTATTCGCACGCTGATGAACTGGCACATCGAGGTCGATGAGGCGATGTTTTTAGGCGGCCTGGCCAAAGGCGAATTTTTGCGAGAATTTGAACCTGATTTTTTCTTTGACGACCAAACCGGTCATGTCCATTCGGCGTCGCTGCACGTGCCTTCAGGGCATGTGGCAAGCGGCGTTTCCAACCCCCAATGAAGAGAGCGCACATGACCGTTGTTGAAGAAAAATTCGGCAGTTTCAAAACCTTTGTGCGCAAAGTCTGGGCCTTGTCGCTGCCGTATTTTCAGTCAGAAGACAAATGGAAAGCGCGCGGATTGCTGGCCGCCATCGTCGCGCTGAACTTGGCGGCGGTCTACATGCTGGTTTTGCTGAATGACTGGAACCGGCTGTTTTACGACGCCCTGCAAAACAAGGACGAAGCGGTTTTTTGGCGCGAGTTGGGTCGCTTCACGTACCTGGCTTTTTCCTTTATTTTGATTGCGGTGTACCGCTTTTATTTGACGCAGTTGCTGCAGATTCGATGGCGCGCTTGGATGACCGGTCACTACCTGAAGCGCTGGCTGTCCAACCATGCTTTTTACCGGCTGGAGTTGGCGCGCTTCACGCAACCGGCGACCGCGCAAGCAGGCCAGCCGGGCGCGCCCCAGGCCATGCCCGACAACCCGGACCAGCGCATCCAAGAAGACCTGAGCCTGTTCAGCAGCTACACCGTGTCGCTGACCATGGGGCTGCTGAACGCGGTGGTGACGCTGCTGAGTTTTGTCGGCATTTTGTGGAGTCTGTCGGGTGATTTTGCCTTCACGCTGGGCGCTACCGCCTACAGCATCCCCGGTTTCATGGTCTGGATGGCGGTGTTGTATTGCGTCGCCGGCAGCGTCATCACGCATTACATCGGCCGGCCGCAAATTCAGCTGAATTTTTTGCAACAACGCTACGAAGCCGACTTCCGGCACCACATGGTGCGGGTGCGTGAATACAGCGAGGCGATTGCGCTCGACAAGGGCGAAGCGGTGGAGCGCGGCCATCTCGACACGCGTTTTTCAACGGTATTGGGCAACTACTTGGCGCTGATTAAAAAGCAAAAAAGCCTGGTCTGGTTCACCAATTTTTTTGGTCAAGCGGCGACGGTTTTTCCCTTCGTCATTTCGGCCCCGCGGTTTTTCAGCGGCGCCATCCAGCTCGGTCAGCTGATGCAAATTGCTTCGGCTTTCGGGCGTGTACAAGACTCGCTCAGCTGGTTTGTCGACAACTACAGCACGCTGGCCGCGTGGCGCGCCACGACCGACCGGCTGACGAGTTTTGAAGCGCATATCGCCGCGCACACGCTGCAAGGCCAAGCGCAAGCGGCGGTCAATGCGGGCACGTCGGGCACAGACCTTGCCAGCGTGACGGACGGTGTCAACCACCTGCAAACAGTGGCGCTGTCTGTCTGCTTGCCGACGGGCGAGGTCTTGCTGAGTGGCTTGGCGCTGCAGGCCCAGCCCGGCGACAGCGTGCTGTTGAACGGGCCTTCGGGCAGCGGCAAGTCGACCTTGTTCCGCGCGCTGGCCGGCATCTGGCCGTTTGCACACGGCCGTGCCGTGGTGCCGCACAGCACCATGTTCATTCCGCAGCGGCCGTACTTTCCGGACGGCAGCCTGCGCGACGCGCTGGCTTATCCGCAGCCGGTTGACAGCTACAGCGATGCAGCACTGAAGCAAGCCTTGAGAGACGCCTTGCTGCCGCAGCTCACAGAGAGACTCGATGACTGCGACGCCTGGAGCCAAAAGCTCTCTGGCGGCGAACAACAACGACTCGCCATCGCCCGCGTGCTGCTGAAAAAACCGCAATGGATTTTTGCTGACGAAGCCACCAGCGCGCTCGACGAAGCCGCCGAAAAAACGCTCTACGCCCAACTGCTGGCGCAAACCCAGCAAGCCGGCGGTGCACTGGTGTCGATCGCGCACCGGCCGACGGTGGCGGCGTTTCACAGCCAGCGCTGGGAATTAGAAAAAGCGCCTGAAGGGGCTGCGGCGCAGTATGCACTGACGGTTCGGTAAAGCTGCGTTGATCTAGCCCACGCAGCTAGCCGACAAAGCCCGCATAACCGCGCGCCCGCAATTCACAAGCCGGGCACGCACCACAGCCGTAACCCCAGGCGTGGCGGTGCGTGCGGTCACCGAGGTAACAGGTGTGGGTGTGCTCAACGATCAGGTCCACCAGCTTCTTGCCACCCAGCGCATCAGCCAAGCGCCAGGTGTCGGCTTTGTCGATCCACATCAAGGGCGTCTCGATCAAAAAGCGTTTGTCCATGCCCAGCGACAAGGCCAGTTGCATGGCTTTCATGGTGTCGTCGCGGCAGTCGGGGTAGCCTGAAAAATCGGTTTCGCACACACCGGTCACCAACACCTCCAGCCCGCGCCGGTAGGCCAGCGCGGCGGCCAGCGTCAGAAAAAGCAAATTGCGGCCGGGCACAAAGGTGTTGGGCAGACCCGAGCTTTCCATCTTGAAGGCGGTGGCGCGCGTCAACGAAGTCTCGCTGACCTGGCCCAGCACGCCCAAGTCTAGCAAGTGGTCTTCGCCCAGTTTGCTGGCCCATTCAGGGAACTGTTCACGTAACTGCTGCAACACCACCAGCCGGGCGTCCAGCTCCACGCTGTGGCGCTGGCGGTAGTCAAAGGCAATGGTTTCAACCCGCTGGTAGCGGGTCAGTGCCTGGGCTAAGCAAGTGGTGGAATCTTGTCCGCCAGAAAATAAGACGAGTGCGGTGGTGTGCATGGCAGGCGCTGGGCGTAGCTGGTGGCTGGTGGCTGGTGAGTCGGATCCATGAGAATGGCGCTTGATTTTAAAAGCTCTCAGCAAACACCGCTTCAAATTGTCGCTTCGCCGAGCGCTTTGCAGCTTTTTTTAGGCAGCTTGTGGGCCTGTTTTTGCCCCTTGTCAACCGATCGAGACCGTCCCCAGACTGGCCTTTGAAAACAGCAGCTGCACAGACTCGCCGGACTGCGCAAAGCCGACCGACTCGGCTTGCGCCAAGGCTTCAACATCACACCAAGTCAGCGACCGGTAGTCGGCCGACGGCCAGTTGTCAGCACTGCGCTCGACGGCGTGTCTGCGCATCGACAGCTCAACGCCGCCCACATGCGGCTGGGCCGTCAAAACAATATTGGCCGGACCAGGCTGCTGGTCACACAAGGCCAGCAGCGCTGCCGCGAAAACGCTGCGCAAGGCCAGTTGATTGACCGCCACAGACTGCTCTGCGATGTCATTGACGATGACAAAACCCTTGAAACGAAGCTCGCTGGTGAGCAGACTCAAGCCGTCTGAAAGCCCGCTGCTGAACGGCGTCAGCGCCGCTCTTTTTGGCAGCAACCAGGTCACCAGATGCATGCTGGTGCTGGCCGCTGTGCGCGCCAATGCGCCCAGGGCAGCGCTGTTTTCGCGCAGCTGGTCCATGTCAGGCGCGGCATTCTGCAGCAGTCTGTCGAGCAAACTCGCGGCCATGTTGATGGGCTGAAATTCACCGACCAACTGATGACGGATGGCAGGTGCAAGACGCCGCAGCAAAGCAAAGCGGGCGGCTTCTGTGGCGGCTTCCTTGGCAGCTTCCTTGGCAGTTGATGGATCGGTGCAATGTGGCATGAGCAGGTGTGCGCCCTGGTGGGCTGTATGGGTTGCACCGAACTATTGCCCAGCTTGGCCAAAAACTCTGTAGGACGACAAGCCGCTTGCCTTGATGGGGCGAGACGACAACCGCCTTCAAAGCGCGGCCAAGGTGAGCCTGCTAAAGTCTCTCGATGCTTGATTCATCTGCCTCCAACATGATTTCCACCGCCCTTTCGCCAAGCCCCGCATCAAGTCGTTTGTCCGCAATACTTGCGCAAGCAGATTTTGTCCAGCTGCATCGCGAAGACCGCGCAGTAGTGCGCGCTGAGCTGGTGGCCGGCCTGCTGGCGCCGCAAGCTTTCACCTCGCCCAAATACCTGTACGACGCCTTGGGTTCGCGGCTGTTTGAGGCCATCACCGAGCTGCCCGAGTACTACCCAACGCGCACCGAAGCCGGCATTTTCAAGGCGCATGCAGCCGCCATGGTAGCGCTGCAGCCAGCGCAGGCCACCTTGGTCGATCTGGGGGCCGGCAACTGCGCC
>JBBAPN010000026.1:10116-37034 GCA_040400815.1 Polaromonas sp.
AGTCACGACCGAAGTCTTGCGGATTGTCATCGTCAGCCCGGCGTTGGCGGATGCCAACAATGGCAACTGGCAAACCGCCCAGCGTTGGCGCTCGCTGCTGGCACCGCACCAAGTGCGCATCGTCAAGCAATGGCCTGACGCTGCGGCCCAACAAGCGGCCGAGCCGCCCGACCAGGTGATGTTGGCGCTGCACGCACGCCGCTCAGCGGCCTCCCTGCTGGCCTGGGTTGAGCGGCGGCCATCCGGCTCGCACGGCTTGGCACTGGTGCTGACCGGGACCGACCTGTACCGCGACATTCAAAACGATGCTGTGGCCCAGCAATCGCTGGCGCTGGCCGCCCAATTGGTGGTGCTGCAAGACTGTGCACCGGCGGCGTTGCCAGCCGACTTGCGCGGCAAGACGCGGGTCATCTTTCAGTCCTGCGAAGGGCTGCCAGCCGCTTCCAAGCCACCAGCGGGAACGCAGCTGCGCGCCGTCATGGTCGGCCATCTGCGCGACGAAAAATCGCCGCAAACCCTCTTTACCGCGGCCCGCTTGCTGCGAGACGAGCCGCAACTGTTCATCGACCATGTTGGCGAAGCGCTGGACCCGGTGCTGGGCGACGCGGCGCGGGCAACAGCTGTCACTTGCCCCAATTACCGTTGGCTGGGCGGTCAACAACACAAGGCCACGCGCCGGCATATTCAACGCGCCCATGTGCTGGTACACGCCAGCTTGATCGAGGGCGGCGCACACGTCGTCATGGAAGCGGTCTTGAGCGGCACGCCGGTGCTGGCTTCGCGCATACCGGGCAATGTCGGCATGCTGGGTGACGACTACGCGGGCTATTTTGAGCCGGGCGATGCCGAAGAATTAGCCCAGTTGCTGCGTCGCTGCCGCGGTGCTGTTGCTTCTTCGGACGCAGCCGCAAGCCGGTCGTCTGGCGATGAATGGCTGGCCCAACTTGGCGCGCAATGCGCCCTGCGCGCAGCCCTCTTCAGCCCGGATGTTGAGCGCGCAGCCTTGCTGCAATTGGTCGAGGATTTGAGCCGCCGCTGAGTTGCACTGAGCCTGATGCGCTCAACGCGAGCCCCTTCAAACCTTGAGAACGACGCCGTCACAGGTGACGCCTTTGTGCCATTTTTGAGGCGGCGACAAGCAGTGTGTGTAGTATTTGTTCATCTCAAAGTCAGACAAAAAATACGAGCGCCAGACTGCACCGCCTCTGGGCACCAAGGTGACGTTGCGAGCAAACGCGCAGCGTGAGCTGACCACACAGTCGTTGGCTTCTTTGCGGCTGCTGAAAAAGATCACGGTGAAGCGAGGTTCAGCTTGGCCTTGGTTGATGGACCGGCTGACCGCGCAGGCGCTGCCGTCGACATGTGCCAGATCGGATTGCATTTCCAGGAACGTCATTTCGGCCACCAACAGCTTTAAAAACCATTCGCTGACCAGCGAATCGCATTGGTAGTATTCGTACTTGATCTGACTCACCACCGGCGGCAGCAGGGGCAGGTTGTCCGGCCCCAAGCGAAGCATGGGTGCATCACCGGACATCGGGGCCAGGTAGGGCAGCGTCACAAGCTCAGGCTCTTGCGAACAGCCGGCCAGCGAGCCGACCATGAGCAAACCGAGCCACAAGCTTGCCAGCGGTAAAAAGAAGGTTTTAAAAATTCGCATGGTGGGTGATGGTACTTTAGGCCAACGTGATCAATAGCGTTCAATAATGCGGCGGAGAGTCGTCCATCGAACGCGCAGCGCCACCCGCCACGCCGTCGGGCTGCTGCTGGCGCAGTTGCTGGACCTCGCGCAGCAGAAAATCAAGTGTGGTCTGCTGTCTGACGATCACCAGGTTCAGCTGGTCCAGCAAGTCTTCAGAAAAGCTGGCCTTGATCTCCAGCTCGATCAAGCGTTGCTCGGTTTTTTCAGCATGTGTCATGCCTGTATTGGACCTGAAATCTGAAGGTGTAAAGTAGGTCCCCAATCAAGTCAAGCGCGAACGAGCGCGACAACACAGGAGTTTCGAACATGGGCGCGCAGTGGAAAGCAAAAGGCAAGGAACTGGCGGCCAACGCCAGAGGCAAATTGTTCGGGCGTTTGGCCAAAGACATCATGATCGCGGCGCGCAATGGGGCCGACCCAGCGTCCAATGCGCGGCTGCGGCTGGTTGTCGAGCAAGCCCGCAAAGTCTCGATGCCAAAGGAAACCTTGGACCGCGCCATCAAAAAAGGCGCGGGCTTGACCGGCGAGGCCGTCCATTTTGAACACGTTATTTACGAAGGTTTTGCGCCGCACCGCGTGCCGGTGATGGTCGAGTGCCTGACCGACAACGTCAACCGCACCGCCCCCGAAATGCGCGTGCTGTTCCGCAAAGGGCAGCTCGGCACCTCGGGTTCTGTGTCGTGGGATTTTGACCATGTCGGCATCATCGAGGCAGAGACGCTGGTAGCCGGCAGTGATGCCGAACTGGCCGCCATTGAAGCCGGCGCACAAGACTTTGAGCCGGGCGAAGAAGAGGGCAGCACGATTTTTATGACCGACGCCACCGACCTCGATTTGGTCAGTCGCGCCCTGCCGGCGCAAGGCTTTGGCGTGTTGTCAGCCAAGCTCGGCTACAAGGCCAAAAACCCGATCGACCCGGCCAGCCTGAGCGCCCAAGAGCTGGAAGAAGTGGAAGCTTTTTTGGCCGCCATCGACGGCAATGACGACGTGCAAAACGTCTTTGCCGGACTAGGCGCTTGACGTTGAAGGTTAAGGGTCAAGTTGAAGGGTAAAAAGCCTCGACTTTGCCTTTCAGTTTGAGCAACAGCGGCTGGCCCTTGCGGTCCAGCGCTTTGCCGGCAGGCACTTTGACCCAGCCTTCGCTGATGCAATATTCCGCCACATCTTGCCGCTCTTTGTCGTTGAATCGAATGCCGATGTCGTGTTCAAACACGGCGGCGTGGTGGTGCGGGCTGCGCGGGTCAATTGACAAATGATCGGGCAATGCGGGGCGTTCGGTGACTGGGTTCATGGGTTTCTTTGTGGTTCCGTTTTCAGACCCCGCAATTTAACCTGCTTTCGCCGGGTTCACTGGCTTTAGCTGGCGCTTACTTGATGGAGACGGGGGCCAGCGCTCTGGCAATACTGGCTTCACCCCGACCATAGACCGCCGCACTGTAGTTGGCAACAGTGTCTTGACGGGCGGTGTTGAGCAACTGGTTGGTGATTTGAGTCGGGCTTGAACTGGTGAATTTACTGGCCAAAATCGCCCCGTAGCCGCTGATGATGGGGGCCGCAAAGGAGGTGCCGTACAAACCGGTCTTGCCGCCCTCAACCCCGACCGTCACAAACTGTTTTTGCACGCTGAGGTCGGTGCCAGCCGTGTTGGAATAGCTGGCCAAAGTGGCTTGTTTGGTGATTGACCCGTTGCTGTTCAAAGCACCTGCGTAAATGGCCGTGGCTGTGCCCTTCAAGGCCAGGTTCAGGTAGTCCACTTTGCCAGCCGCATTGGTGCCGCCGACAGCTATGGCGTCATTGCCCGCAGCCTTTGAAATGATGGCCGTGCCATTGCTTGCATAGCCAATGATCGATTTTTCTTGCGCACTCCAGCCGATCTGGCTCGGCGAATAGCCCGCGGGAGCGTACATGGCGTAGCTCAGGTTCACGACGTTCAGGCCGCTGTTCAACTTCACTGTGGTGCCTGATGTGAAGTCTTGCAACTGCAGAGTCGCCGACGGCGCAAGCATACTGGCCTCTTTGAGGGTCCACTCTCCGTGTCGCAGCAGCTGCGTTCCGAAGCCTAAATTACCGTAGTAACCCGACCGGCTTTTAAAGTCGTCGACCAGCGTCAGGGTGATGCCCTGGCCTTTGAAGCCTTGGTTCCACGCAGCACCCACTTCGGTGTTCATCCAAGCTTGCAAGACCGGCGCGGTGCTGGCGACCGAACTCAGAGGCTGACCTTGGGCCAGCGCATGGCTCGCCATCAAGGCGAGCGACAAAGCAGAGGAAATTTTAAAAAAGTGTGCCATGAGAGACCTCGCAGGGTGTCGTTAAAAACTAAAAACGGTGGGTGAACTGAAGCAAGACTTGGTTTTTGTTGCCCGACTGCTCGTTGAACAAATAGGGCAAGGTGCTGGCCGGTGCCAGCGTCGATGCGGCCAAACGGCAGTTGACTTCTTGGTTGCCACCGATGTCGCCGTAGTTCGCTGTGCAGGATTTTTCTTTCAGTTGTGCGCCGAACAAAGTGGTCGCCTTGAAGGAGACAAAAGTGTTTTTCTGCAGCTCGAATCGAAACACACCGCCGAGTCTCAGACTCGGAGAAATGCTGTATTTGGCGCCCCTCTCGCCTGTTCCGGCCCCCCAAATAACACCCAACCCAGAGCCAAGCTGGGTCATCAAGGTCACGTGGGTGTCTTTCCATGCGCTGCTGTACCAAGGATTAAAGCTCACCCATGCACCGCGTGCAGACTCAAATCCTGCCTGCTGCAGCGGATCCAAGCGTCTGGAATGCCCGTTGTCTTGCTTGATCTCGATCAGGTGGGTCGCCTCGAAAAAAGCGTTTTTGGAAGCCCCGTCAATGCCGCCGTTCAGATCAAACGCACAGGCCATGCCGCAAGCCGCAAAGCCTGCCGCAACAGCCGCATATTTCAAACTTAACAAGAATGCGTCGGTAGCCATGTGGGTCGAAGCACGCTGGGCGTGCACGAGAGTCGGTTAAGTCAAGATGAATGCGTGAAGATTAGACCCAACGCTGTATGGCCTCAAGCTTATTTTTATTGAAGGTCATTCACACCCTTGCTTTGTTGTCAGCAGACGCGTCAAAAGCTTGAGCCCGTGTACCGGCAGGGTTAGTTGCAGGCCGTGCAGGCCTGCATGGCCTTGGTGCTTTGCAATTGGGTTTGCGCGACCAAGTAATCGAGAAAAACGCGGGTGCGTTGCGGTATGAACTTGCGACTTGGCAAGGCGGCATACAAGGCCAAACGGCCGGTGATCCAGGGCGACAGCACGCGCACCAGTTCACCCCGCATCAGATGGTCGGCGACCAGGTTCACCGACACCGAGGTGATGCCAGCCCCGTCCAGCGTGGCGCGCAACAAGGTGTCGGTGTGGTTGGCCAGCAGGATCGGCTGCACCGCCACCTCGACCGCTTGCTCCGGCTGCTCCGGCTGCCACATGCGCCAGACGCGAGGCCGGCCCTCCGGCAGCCTGAGTCTCAAGCAATCGTGTTGCGCCAAGTCCTCAGGGGTTTGTGGCTGCCCGCGCCGCTGCAAGTAGTCCGGCGACGCGACCAAGATAGCATTTGATTCGATGACTTTGCGGGCCACCACATCGGCATCAAAGCTGTCGTCAGTGCCAATCAGCGTGATGTCAAAGTCTTCAATCGGCGGCTCTTTGCAGGTCTCGACCTCAATGTCAATCAAGATTTTGGGATGCTGCCGACGAAATTCAGCCAGCAGCGGTGCAATCACATAGCTGGCCAACACAGGCGGCGCGTGCAAGCGCAGCAAACCGGCCAACTCGGTGGTGTGCGAACTGGCTACAGCATGCGCTTCATCAATGTCTTGAAGAATGTTTCGGACCCGCAGCAGGTAGGTCTGACCAGCCTCCGTCACTGCCAAGCGCCGGGTGGTGCGCTGCAGCAGGCGCGTCCCCAGGTGCTCCTCCAGGTCGGCCACCAAGCGGGTGACCACCGGTGCCGACATGTCCAACGCCCGAGCAGCGGCGGCAAATCCGCCTTCACTCACCACGCGTTCGTAAACGCGCATTGACAACAGTCGGTCCATCAGGGCTCCAATTCAGTATTTCAATGACTTGATTATTTCACTTTCAGAAATATAGGAATGTAAATAAGGGTATTTATCTATTACTGTAGAAATTATAAAGTTACTACCTCGATGCAGTGCTTGCAACTGAAGCCCTCACGAAACAGTCCCAGACCAAGTCATTTGACTGGCGGGCCATTTTGTTAACTTTGAAAGAAATCAAATGATGAACCGCTCTTACCTCTCCGCCATCGCTCTTGCTGCTGCCGCTCTCGCAGGAGGCCAAGCCTTCGCCGAGGCCCCAACAGGCTTGACCCGCGACCAAGTGAAAGCTGAATTGGCTGAAGCTGTCCGCACGGGCAACATCCGGGCCAACGACGAAAGCGGTCGGATGCTCAACGAAATCAACCCAGGACAGTACCCTGCCAAACAGGCTTCCAAGGGCTATACACGTGACCAAGTTAAAGCTGAATTGGCAGAAGCCGTTCGCACCGGCAACATGCCTGCAAACGACAGAACTGGCCGAATGCTGAATGAAGTCAACCCAGGTCAGTACCCTGCCAAACAGGCTTCCAAGGGCTATACGCGTGACCAAGTCAAAGCCGAACTGGCAGAAGCCGTTCGCACTGGCAACATGCCAGCCAATGACGAAAGCGGCCTGATGCTCAACCAAATCAACCCAACCCGTTACAACCACAGCTGAACAAGCACTCGGTAAGAGCAAAAAAACCCGGCATGCCCGATGGGATCGGCAGCCGGGTTTTTTGCTGGGCGGTCGGTGACTGGGATTACTCCACCGTCACGCTCTTAGCCAGATTCCGCGGTTTGTCCACATCCGTGCCGCGCGCGCAGGCGGTGTGGTACGCCAGCAATTGCAGCGGCACCACGTGCAGCATCGGGCTCAGCGGGCCGTAGTGCTCGGGCATGCGGATGACGTGAATCCCTTCGCCGCTTTCAATGCGCGTGTCGGCGTCGGCCAGCACGTAAAGCACGCCGCCACGGGCGCGCACTTCTTGCAAATTGCTTTTGAGTTTTTCAAGCAGGCTGTCGTTGGGTGCTACCGTGACCACCGGCATGGCGCTGGTGACCAGCGCCAGCGGGCCGTGTTTGAGCTCACCGGCCGGATAGGCCTCGGCGTGGATGTAGCTTATTTCTTTCAGCTTGAGCGCGCCTTCTAGAGCGATCGGGTAGTGCAGGCCACGGCCTAAAAACAGCGCGTTTTCCATCTTCGCAAAGTCTTCTGACCAGTTGATGATTTGCGGCTCCAGCGCCAGCACGGCTTGCAGCGCCGCCGGCAAGTGGCGCATGGCTTTCAAGTGCGCGGCTTCGTCGGCTTCCGTCAAACGGCCTTTGCTTTGCGCCAAAGCCAAGGTGAGTAAAAACAGCCCCGCCAACTGCGCCGTGAAGGCTTTGGTGGAAGCCACACCGATCTCGACGCCCGCGCGGGTGATGTAAGCCAGCTTGCATTCACGCACCATCGCCGAGGTGGCGACGTTGCAGATGGTCAAGGTTTGCGTCATGCCCAGGCTTTGCGCGTGGCGCAGCGCGGCCAGCGTGTCGGCGGTTTCACCGCTTTGCGTGATGGTGACGACCAAGGTGCGCGGGTTCGGCACGCTGGTGCGGTAGCGGTATTCGCTGGCGACTTCGACTTGCGTCGGAATGCCGGCAAGGCTTTCCAGCCAATATTTAGCGGTGCAGCCGCTGTAGTAACTGGTGCCGCAGGCCAGAATCAACACCGAATCAATGTCCTTGAAGCTGCGGTAAGCGGCGTCGCCAAACAGCTCGGGCACGATGGCGTTGACGCCTTCCAGCGTGTCGGCAATGGCGCGTGGCTGCTCAAAAATTTCCTTTTGCATGTAGTGGCGATACGGCCCGAGTTCGGCCGCGCCGCTGTGCGCTTGGACAGTTTTGACCTCGCGCTTGACGGCCTTGTGTTGGCGGTCAAAAACCCAGTATTTGCCCAGCTGAATGTCGATCAAATCGCCTTCTTCGAGGTAAACGATCTGGTCGGTCACACCGGCCAGCGCCATCGCGTCGCTCGCCAAAAAGTGCTCAGCGCCGTCTTGGCCGACGCCCAAAATCAGGGGTGAGCCGGCACGCGCGCCGACCACGCGCTGCGGCTCGTCTTTGCAAAAGGCTGCAATGGCGTAGGCGCCGTGCAGTTGCGTGACGGCGGCTTTCAGCGCTTCAAACAGGTCGCCGTCGTACAGGCTGTCGACCAAATGCACGATGACTTCGGTGTCGGTCTGGCTGGTAAACACATAGCCCTTGGCCTGCAAAGCGGCGCGCAATTCGTCGTGGTTTTCAATGATGCCGTTGTGCACCAAGGCCACTTTGCCGGGACGCTGGGCCGCGTCTGCGCCGCTGCCGTGGCTGAAATGCGGGTGCGCGTTGTGCACCGCCGGTGCGCCGTGCGTCGCCCAGCGCGTGTGCGCAATGCCGGTGCCGCTTTCAAGATGTTCAGCGCTGACCTGCGCTTGCAGTTCGGCCACGCGCGAGGTGCTGCGCGCCCGTTTCAGGCCGTCCACATAGACCGCCACACCGCAGGAGTCGTAACCGCGGTATTCAAGGCGTTGCAAACCCTGCACGAGGATGGGAACGATGTTGCGGTTCGAAACCGCGGCGACGATACCGCACATAAGCCAACTCCTGAAATCAATTAGATTCGCCGATGGTACGGGTCGGTAACTTTTTTATCAGATCAAAATATTAATTAATATGAAATAAAATTCCACTCAACCTAAATATTTTCTATAAATTTCTAAAAAGCTTTTTTTATGGAACAAATCACGATTGACGCCATCGACATTCGCCTGCTCGACGAACTTCAGCAAGATGCTTCGTTAAGCAATCAGGCGCTGGCCGAGCGCGCCCACGTCTCACCGCCGACCTGTCTGCGACGCATCAAGCGGCTGCGCGACGCCGGCTTGATTGAGCACCAAATTGCCTTGCTCAACACCGACAAACTGGCCGCCTCGCTAGGTCGCGGCCTGACCGCCATCACCGAAGTCACGCTGGACCGGCAAGGCAACGAAGAAGCCGAAGCGTTTGAAGCGCGGGTGGTTCAAGACCCCGCCGTGCAGCAGTGCTACCGCGTCTCACCCGGTCCGGACTTCGTGCTGGTGGTGCATGTCGTCGACATGCCAGCGTACTTGGCGCTGGCCCAGTGCCTCTTCACCAGCGACGCCAACGTGCGCAATGTGAAGGCGTTTTTCAGCCTGCACCGGGCGAAGTTCAAGCCGCAGGTGTTGCTGGGGGCTTGAGGCCCCGGCCCGATTCAGACCTTGGCTTTTTTCACCGGGCGAGCCCAATTCGCAATACTCAGCTGCTTGCCGCGCGCCACGCTCAAGGCACCCGGTTCGGTGTCTTTGGTGATGGTCGAGCCGCCGCCGATGGTGCCGCCGGCGCCTAGGGTCACGGGCGCGACCAGCACGCAATTGCTGCCGACGTGGACGTCCGCCTCGATCACGGTGCGGTGTTTGTTGGCGCCGTCGTAGTTGGCGGTGATGCTGCCGGCACCGTAGTTGACGCGCTCGCCCACCGTCGCGTCGCCCAAGTACGCCAAGTGATTGGCTTTAGCGCCTTTGGCCAAGGTCGAGTTTTTCACTTCGACAAAGTTGCCGATGTGCACGTCAGCCCCCAGCTTCGCGCCGGGCCGGAGCCGGGCAAATGGGCCGATCAGCGCGCCTTCGCCGACCTCGACGCCGAGCTGTTCGCCGTCGATATGGGTGAACGGATGGATCACCGCACCAGCGGCAATGCTGGCGTTGGCGATGACGCAGTTGGCGCCGACACGAACGCCGTCGCCGAGGCTGACCTGGCCTTCAAAAACGCAGTTGACGTCGATCTCGACATCGCGCCCGCAGACCAGCTGGCCGCGCACATCGAGCCGCGCCGGGTCGGCCAGCCGCGTGCCTTGTTCCATCAGCGCGTCAGCGTTGCGGCGTTGGTAAATGCGCTCCAGCTCCGCCAGTTGCACGGGGCTGTTGACGCCAGCCACCTGCGCCGCGTCGGTGATTTGGTGCGCCAGCACCGGCAAGCCGTCGGCCACGGCGAACTTGACGATGTCGGTCAGGTAGTACTCGCCCTGCGCGTTTTGGTTGTCGAGCCGGCTCAGCCAAGTGCGCAGCAAGCGCGTGGGCACGGCCATGATGCCGCTGTAAATTTCGCTGATCTGGCGCTGCGCGTCGCTGGCGTCTTTGTGCTCGACGATGGCTTGCACCTTGCCGCCCGAGCTTTCACGGACGATGCGGCCGTAACCGGTGGGCTCTGGCAGGGCCAACGTCAGCAAGGCCAAATGTTGACCCGCGCACAACGCCAACAGCGCTTGCAGCGTGCTGGCTTGGGTCAAGGGCACGTCGCCCGACAAAACCAGCGTGACGCCGTCGTCCGTCAGTTGCGGCAGCGCTTGCTGCACGGCGTGACCGGTGCCCAGCTGCGGCTCTTGGCGCACAAACTGCAGGCCGAGCGCTGCGGAGGCGTCCGCACTCAGCGCCGTCTCCACCTCAGCCGCGCCGTGGCCGGTGATGACCACCGCTTGCCTGGCCGATAACAATGCAGCGCAATCGACCACATGGCGTAACAAAGCGCGACCGCCCAAACGGTGCAACACTTTGGGCCTTGCGCTCTTCATCCGTGTGCCCTTGCCGGCGGCCATGATGACGACGTCTATCGGAGTTGCCATGAGTTGCCCTGCTTACTTGTCATTGTTTAAAAACCTGCTGAAGATTATCGGTGCAGCCATGCTCCTCATGGGCTTGCAGGGCTGCGGCGCGCTGCGCTTGGCTTACAACCAGTCACCGCTGGCGACCTACTGGTATGCCGATGGTTATCTCGATTTCAACGCCAGCCAGCGGCCATTGGTGAAGGCCGCGCTGGACGACATTCAACAATGGCACCGGCAGACGCAATTGCCGCTTTACATCGAGACGCTGGACAAGCTGCAGCAGCAGATGCCCAAGAACATCTCTGCCGCGCAATCCTGCGCGCTGTATGCCGAAGTGCAAGACCGCTTGCTCGCGACCTTTGAAGGCATCGCTGGGCGGCTGCAGTCAGAAGGTCAAAAAGAAGGCCGCGGCGCTGGCATGCAGGTGCTGGCCAGCCTGGACAGCACGCAACTGGCGCAACTCCAGAAAAAGCTGACCCAAGCCAATGCCACATACCGTCAAGAGAATGTCGAGGGGCCGGCGCCCAAGCTGCGCGACAAGCGGCTTGAACAAGCCGTCTCGCGCGCCGAGAGTCTTTACGGCAACCTCACCAGCAAGCAAGAAGCGTTATTGGATGCCCGGCTTGAAGCCTCCGGTTTCGAGCCAGAAGCCTTCTACGCCGAACGTCTGCGCCGACAGCAAGATTTGCTGCAAACGCTGCGCAACCTGAAGCCAGCCGCAGCCGCTGTTTCGTCCAACTTGGGCGGCGTCTTTGCCCGTGTAGCCATGTCGCCAGACCCGAACTACCGGGACTACAGCCAAAAAACGCGACTGCAAGCCTGCCAAACCTTCGCTGATTTGCACAACAGCATGAGTCCTGAGCAGCGCCTCAACGCTGCGCGCAAGCTGCAAAACTACGCTTTGGATTTGCGCGCGTTGTCAGTCCAGCGCTAAAGCCCAGCTTCAGCTGCCCGACCAGACCACGCCTTCGTCGTTCAACAAGGCGTCCAGCGGCACGTCGTGGGCCTCGGGCTGCAAGTCCGGCAGCCAGCCGTGGCTGTAACCGAGTCCGACCGTCACCGGCTTGGGCTGCAAGGTGGCCAGCGTGCGATCGTAAAAACCGCCGCCGTAGCCCAGCCTGAAGCCGCCCGGGCCGTAACCGACACAAGGCACAAACAACAAAGTCGGCACGATCATTTCAGTGTCTTTGGGCTTGGGGATGCCGTAGGCGTCTTCTTCCATCGGGCAACCCGGGTACCAAGCAAGAAAGGTCAGCGTCTTGTGAACTTTGTCGACCACCGGCAAGCCGATCTTGCGCGGCGAACGGTTCGCTAGACTTTCGGTCACCAATTGTGGACCGCCACCCGGAACCAAGGGCGTGTTCGGCGCAAACAACTCGCCGAGCATGGCGTCTTCTTGCCAGCGGTAGAGCGCTGGCAAGGGGTCAAACTCACCTTTGATCGGCCAATAAGCGCCAATCACCGCGTCGGGCCGGCCGACCAGCCAAATGCGCATGACACGCTGTAACAAATCTGCGCGCTGCAGGCGATCCGGCAGGTTCAAACGTTGTTCGATGAGGTGTTTGCGCGCAGTTAATTTGTCCATAATCACCTGATGCTATCGAAAAATTTTTACACCGCCGTGGTGTTCGCCGCTGTCAGCACTTTATTTGCAGCGCCGGGCTTGGCTCAGACCATGCCTTCGGTGGTTTTGACACGTGCCGACGACACCGTTTTAGAGATGGGTCAAGCCTTCAGGCGCGGTGACAAAGCCCGCTTGACCGCCTTGTTGCCGCAAGTGCGCGGCCATGCGCTGGAACCGTGGGCGGCGTATTGGGAATTAAACAGCCGACTGAACGAAGCCAGCCAGCAGGAAGTGCAGACTTTTTTGAGCCGTTACGCCGGCAGCTACCAAGAAGACCGCCTGCGCAACGACTGGTTGCTGCTGCTCGGCGAGCGCCGCGACTGGACTACCTTTGCCGCTGAGCATCCGCAGTTCCGCATGGGCGATGACCGCGACGTGCGCTGCTACGCCTGGTTGATCGAGCAGGTCAAAAGCGGGCCAGACGCCAGCGGCACATTGGCCAACAACGTGAAGAAAAACTGGTACGCCCAACGCGACGCCGACAGCGGTTGCCGGGCCGCCGCTGAACGCCTGCTGGCCGCCAAACAACTGACGCCGCTGGACATCTGGCGCAAAGCCCGGCTGTCGATTGAAAGCAACCGTCCCCGACCCACCCGTGACGCCGTCGAGATGGTCTCGCCCGAGTCGATGGCCTTGCTGGCGATCATTCAAGCCAGTCCGTCGCAATTTTTGACCGACAAAAAACTCGCCTTCACGAAGGTGCGCAAAGAACTCATCACGCTGGCATTGGTCAAACTGGCCGCCACCGACACTGACGCAGCGGCCAAATTCATGACGCACAAATGGGGCTTTCAGTTGAGCACCGAGGAGCGCAACTGGGTCTGGGGCGTGATCGGCAAGCAAAGCGCGATTCGCTTCAGCAGCCAAGATTCAGACCCTTTGGCGTATTTCAACAAAGTCTCGTCTGACAGCGACCTGACCGACGAAATGTTGGCCTGGAAAACCCGTGCCGCCCTGCGCGTCGGCGTGCAGCCGCGCTGGCCTTTGGTGCTGAGCAGTATCAACGCCATGAGCAGCGAGGCCCGCCAAGATCCGACCTGGGTATATTGGAAAGCCCGCGGCTTGCTGGCCGCCACACCCACGCCGACCGCCGCCAAGCGGGCTGAAGCGCTGGCGCTGTACCAGTCGATTGCCTCGGTGCGCGGCTTTTACGAACAACTCGCGCTGGAGGAGTTGGGCCAGCTCATCACCGTGCCGGCACGCCCCGCGCCCTTGAACGCCGAAGAAAAAGAAGCCGCCCGTAACAACCTCAGCCTGCAACGCGCGACGCATGCCATTGCCATCGGCTTGCGCAGCGAAGGCGTCCGCGAATGGAACTACGCCACCAACTTGGCGCAAACCGGCGGCATGGGGGACCGCGAACTATTGGCCGCCGCGCAACTGGCCTGCGACCGCGCCATTTGGGACCGCTGCATCAACACCAGTGAACGCACGCAGGGCGGCATGGATTTCGCCCAACGCTTTCCGATGCCGTTTCATGACGCCGTCATCAAACGCAGTCGCGACATTGGCTTGGATCCGGCTTATGTCTATGGTTTGATCCGCCAAGAGAGCCGCTTCGTCATGGAGGCCCGTTCGGGCGTTGGCGCCTCGGGTCTGATGCAGATCATGCCGGCCACCGCGCGTGAGACGGCCCGCCACATCGGTTTGGTGGGTTTCACCGCCCATCAGCTCAACGACCGTGACACCAACATCATCATCGGCACGGCTTATTTGAAACGGGCACTGGACGATTTAGGCGGCTCGATGGCGATGGCCGCCGCCGCCTACAACGCCGGCCCGAGTCGACCCCGCGCTTGGCGCAACGGACCGCAACTGGAAGCCGCGATCTGGGCTGAAAACGTGCCCTTCAATGAAACCCGCGACTACGTCAAAAAGGTCTTGTCCAACACCACCAACTACGCCGCCGTGTTGACCGGCCAGCCGCAGTCCTTGAAGGCGCGGCTGGGCATGATCGGTCCGCGCGAAGCCAGCGCGCCGCCGCCTGACGACAAAATGCCTTAAGGCGGCGAGTCAGCGGTCACTGCTCGGCGAAGGCCCGCTCGATCACAAAATCGCCTTGGCGGGCTGTGTTGCCCTCTTTGAAGCCGCGATTTTCGAGCATGTGCTTCAAATCCTTCAGCATGCCGGGGCTGCCGCAGATCATGACGCGGTCTTCGACCGGGTTGAGGGCCGGCAGGTTCAAGTCGGCCATCAGTTTGCCGCTCTCAATCAGATCGGTCACCCGGCCGGTGTTGCGGTAAGCCTCACGTGTCACCGTCGGGTAATACAGCAACTGCTTGGCGATCATCTCGCCCAGGTATTCGTGCTCGGCCAACTCGCTGTCAATCAGGTCGTGGTAAGCCAGTTCCTCGACTTGCCGCACGCCATGCACCAGCACCACTTGCTCGAATTGCTCGTAAGTGGCGGGGTCACGGATGATGCTCAAGAAGGGTGCCAAACCGGTGCCGGTGGACAGCAAATACAAGCGCTTGCCAGGCAGCAAATAGTCCACCACCAAGGTGCCAGTGGGCTTGCGCCCAACGATCACGGTGTCGCCCACCTGAAGGTGTTGCAGGCGCGACGTCAGCGGGCCGTCTTGCACCTTGATACTCAAAAACTCCAAGTGCTCGTCGTGGTTCGGGCTGACGATGCTGTAGGCACGCAGCAGCGGTTTGCCGTCAACGCGCAGGCCGATCATGGTGAAGTGGCCGTTGCTGAAGCGCAGCGACGGGTCGCGGGTGGTCGTGAAGGTGAACAGCGTGTCGGTCCAGTGGTGAACAGACAAAACCCGTTCTTCGTTGAAAGCGCTCATGGTGTGTACGTGTGAAACTTGAATGAAAAGCAAAAAAACAACAAGGCCCTATTGTCGGCGAAAGGCCAATGGCCGTTGTCCTGACCGACAATAGTTGTCCGTGAACGTGCGTGGACACCTGAAAAGTCCCCGAGAGTCCTTGATTTATCCGCAAGCAGGAAAATTTTCATGAAGATGCAATTCAAAGAAGCACTGGGCGCCATGACGCTCCTCAGCCTGGTCTTGGTGTTCATGCCGGCGCAGGCGCAAGACACCATCAAAATCGGCGAAATCAATAGCTACAAGGCGCAACCCGCCTTTCTCGAACCCTACAAAAAAGGCATGGACTTGGCGATTGAAGAAATCAACGCCGGCGGCGGCATCAACGGCAAAAAACTAGAACTCATCACCCGTGACGACAACGCCAACCCCGGCGACGCTGTGCGCGCCGCCGAAGAACTGCTGTCACGTGAAAAAGTCGACGTCCTCACCGGTTCCTTTCTGTCGCACATCGGTCTGGCCCTGACCGACTTCGCCAAACAAAAGAAAGTCTTCTTTTTGGCGTCTGAGCCCCTGACCGACAAAATCGTCTGGCAGAACGGCAACCGCTACACCTTCCGTCTGCGCACCTCGACCTACATGCAGGTCGCCATGTTGGTGCCCGAAGCCGCGGCAATGAAGAAAAAGCGCTGGGCGATTGTTTACCCCAACTACGAGTACGGTCAGTCGGCGGCAGCCACTTTCAAGACGCTGCTGACAGCCGCGCAACCCGATGTCGAGTTTGTCGCTGAACAAGCGCCGCCGCTGGGCAAGGTTGACGCCGGCAGTGTGGTGCAAGCGTTGGCCGATGCCAAGCCAGACGCGATTTTCAACGTGTTGTTCGGTGCCGACCTCGCCAAGTTTGTCCGCGACGGCAACACCCGCGGGCTGTTCAAAGGACGTGAAGTGGTCAGCCTGTTGACCGGCGAACCCGAGTACCTCGACCCGCTCAAAGAAGAAACACCGAACGGTTGGCTGGTCACCGGCTACCCTTGGTACGGCATTCAAACCCCCGAGCACAAGGCCTTCTACAACGCCTACAACAGCAAGTTCAAAGACTACCCGCGCCTCGGCTCGGTGATCGGTTACAGCGCCATCAAGTCGCTGGCCGCTGGCATGAAAAAAGCCAACTCGACCGACACTGAAAAACTCATCACGGCTTTTCGCGGCCTGTCGGTGGTGACGCCCTACGGCCCCATCACCTACCGCGCACAAGACCACCAATCGACCATGGGTGTGTACGTTGGCCGGACCAAGAACGACAACGGCAAAGGCGTGATGGTCGACTACCGCTACCTCGACGGCGCCAAGTTCCAGCCGACCGACGCCGAGGTCAAAAAGCTGCGCGCAGCCGACTGATAGGCATGAGCCAGCCATGAGTTTTTCTGGCTTTGTGGTCCAGCTGCTGAATGGCTTGGCTGGTGCCTCATCGCTGTTTTTGGTGGCCGCCGGGCTGTCTCTGATTTTTGGCGTGACGCGGATTGTTAATTTCGCCCACGGCTCGTTCTTCATGGTCGGCATTTACGTGGCGTACTCACTGGTGGGGGCGTTGGGTGCCAGCGTTGGCTTCTGGCCGTCCTTGCTGTTGGCCGCGCTGGCTGTCGCGTTGTTGGGTGCGCTGGTTGAAGTGCTGTTGCTGCGCCGTATTTACCGCGCACCTGAGCTGTTTCAATTGCTGGCGACCTTTGCGCTCGGGCTGGTGATCAAAGACAGCGTGCTGTGGTTGTGGGGCGCCGAAGAACTGCTCGGTCCACGTGCGCCCGGCCTCACCGGTTCGGTGTTGATTCTGGGTCGGCAGTTTCCTTCTTACGATATTTTTCTGATTTTTGCGGGCCCGGTGGTGTTGGGTCTGCTGTGGTTGCTCTTGACCAAGACCCGCTTTGGCACCTTGGTACGGGCCGCCACGCAAGACCGTGAAATGGTCAGCGCGCTGGGCGTGAACCAGGCCTGGTTGTTCACGGCGGTCTTCGCCCTGGGCGCTTTTCTGGCCGGTCTCGGCGGGGCGCTGCAACTGCCACGCGAGCCCGCCAACCTGGAGATGGACTTGCACATCATCGGCGCCGCGTTTGTGGTGGTGGTGGTCGGTGGCATGGGCTCGATTCCGGGCGCTTATGTGGCGGCGCTGCTGATTGCGCAGCTCAAAGCCATTTGTATTTGGCTCGGTCTGGTGGAGGTCGCCGGCATCAGCATTTCATTCTCAAAGCTCACGCTGGTGGTGGAATTTTTGGTGATGGCGGTGGTCTTGGTGGTGCGGCCTTGGGGGCTCTTCGGCCGGCCGCAAGCGCCGAGCCGGCACGCCGGTGCCGCCGAGCAACCGCTGAGGCCGCCAGATCGGCTTTACACCTATGGCGTCGCCGGCTTGCTGGCCCTGCTGGTGTTGCTGCCGAGCCTGACGACACAGTCGCCTTATGTGACCATTTTGCTGATCGACTTGTTGGTCGCCGTGTTGTTTGCCGCCAGCCTGCACTTCATCATGGGCCCGGCTGGCATGCATTCGTTTGGCCATGCCGCCTACTTCGGCCTGGGCGCGTACGGCGCCGCCTTGTTGGTGCGCAGCCTGCACCTGCCGATGGAAGTGGCGCTGGTTGTTGCGCCGGCCATGGCGGCTTTCGGGGCTTTTGTCTATGGCTGGTTCTGCGTCAGGCTGTCGGGCGTTTATTTGGCCATGCTGACGCTGGCTTTTGCGCAAATCACTTGGGCCATCTGCTACCAGTGGGACAGCGTCACCGGTGGCAGCAACGGCCTGACCGGTGTCTGGCCTTCAGAATGGCTGGCTGACAAAGAGGTGTATTACTACCTGACGCTGACGTTGGTCGCCGGCGCCGTGTTGCTGATGCACCGCATGTTGTACTCACCGTTTGGCTACGGCCTGCGGGCCGCCCGCGACTCGGTGCTGCGCTCGGACGCCATCGGCATGGACGTTAAGCGCCTGCAATGGGTGGCGTTTGTGTTGGCGGGCACCTTGGCCGGTTTGGCCGGTGCCTTGTATGCGTTTTCAAAAGGCAGCATTTCGCCGGAAAGCCTGTCGGTCGGCAAGTCGATTGACGGCTTGGTCATGGTCTTGTTGGGCGGTGTGCAGACGCTGGTCGGGCCGATCGTTGGCGCGGTCACCTTCACTTGGCTGCACGACACCGTGGCCCGCAACACCGACTACTGGCGCGCCGTGTTGGGCGGCATTGTGTTGCTGTTGGTGCTGCTGTTTCCGCAGGGCATCGTCGGCTTTGCCCAACAAGCGTTTTTGCGTCTGCGCGGCGTTCAAGCTGGGCCATCATGAGCCTGCTCAAAGTCACCAACTTGGGCAAATCTTTTGGCGGTGTCAAAGCCGTCGACGGCATCAGCTTTGAGCTGGCCGCCGGTGAACTGCTGGCGCTGATCGGGCCCAACGGCGCCGGCAAGTCGACCACCTTCAACATGGTCAATGGCCAGCTGCGAGCGGATGCCGGCTCGATTCAACTCGACGGCCACGAGCTCGTCGGTTTGACGCCGCGCGAGATCTGGCATCTCGGCGTCAGCCGGACTTTCCAAATTGCCGAAACTTTTTCGTCGCTGACCGTGGTCGAGAACGTGCAAATGGCTTTGTTGTCGTCAGACCGCAAGCTGTTTTCGATGTGGCGGCGCGCCGCCGACCACAAACGCGCGCAGGCCCTTGAACTGCTAGACCAAGTCAGCATGAAGTCCCAAGCTGACCGGCCTTGCAGCGTGCTGGCCTATGGCGATGTGAAACGTGTCGAGCTGGCCATGGCGATGGCCAACCAACCCAAGCTGCTGTTGATGGACGAACCCACCGCCGGCATGGCGCCCAAAGAACGCCATGAGTTGATGGCGCTGACCCAACAACTGGTGATCGACCGCGGCATGGCGGTGCTGTTCACCGAGCACAGCATGGACGTGGTGTTTGCCTACGCCGACCGCATGATCGTGCTGGCGCGTGGACGGCTGATTGCAGAAGGCAAACCGCTGGAGGTTCGGGATCACCCGCAAGTGCAGGCAGTCTATTTCGGCAGCGGTAAAACTTTTGAAAAAAAATGCTGAACAAGGCCGCTGCATGAGCGCGCCCCAAAACCTGTTGCTGCAGGCCAAGGGCTTGTGCGCCTGGTACGGCGCGGCCCAAGTTTTGTACGACGTCGGCCTGGAAGTGCGGCGCGGCGAAGTCGTCGCCCTGATGGGTCGCAACGGTGCCGGCAAATCGACAACGCTCAAAACACTGATCGGCATGCTCAACAAGCGGCGTGGTCACGTGTCGTTTTTGGGCTCCGACATCTCGACCCGTGAAAGCCACCACGCGGCCCGCATGGGTTTAGGTTTTGTACCAGAAGACCGGCGCATTTTCACCGACCTGACGGTCATGGAAAACCTCGAAGTCGGTCGCCAACCGCCGCGCTACTGGCCCGACGGCAGTGCCGCGCCGCTGTGGACGCCCGAGCGATTGTTCGAACTTTTCCCCAACCTAGGCGAAATGCCGAACCGGCTCGGCGGCCGCATGAGCGGTGGTGAGCAGCAGATGCTGACGATGGCGCGCAGCTTGATGGGCAACCCCTTGCTCTTGCTGCTCGACGAACCGTCTGAAGGCGTTGCACCCGTCATCGTCGAACACATGGCGCAGATGATTCTGACGCTCAAGGCCGAAGGCGTGAGCATCTTGCTGTCGGAGCAAAACATGCACTTTGCCGAGCTCGTGTCAGACCGCGCCTATGTGCTCGAAAAAGGCCAAATCTGCTTCGAAGGCTCGATGGCCGAGCTGTCGGCGAATGAGGAAGTCCGGCGCAATTGCATCGGCGTTTGAGTCGCTACTGGCAGGGTGCATCGGGGGCTACCCGTCATTTTTTACCAAGATATACCTGTTTTTTACTTATAATAAAATAAATGAACAGCATCGAGTGGAGACCTAAAGCCCGCAAACAGCTTCTCAAGCTGGACCATCAGGCTCGCGTTCAAGTGCGTGACGATGTGGGACGAAGGCTGTCCACATTTCCATTTGGCGCAGGTGTTAAGGCCTTGGTCGAACACCAGTACGGCTACAGACTGCGGGTGGGCAACTACCGTGTTTTGTTTGACTTTGAAGGCGGTGCTGCTTGCATTGTTCATATTGAGGAAGTGAGGAAACGCGATGAACGCACGTATTGATTTTCAAACCATCTTGGGCGCAGACGGTCAGCCCGCCTTCGTGGTGGTGCCATACAGCGAGTTTCGGCGCATGACTGGCGCCTTCACTCTCGGCACGATTCCCCATGCAGTGGTAAGTGCCGAGGTAGATGGCGCCAGCGCCACCAAGGCATGGCGTGACTATTTACGCTTGACGCAAGCCGAAGTAGCAACCCGCATGGGCGTGTCGCAAGCAGCTTTCGCACAAATGGAGAAGGCCAAACGTCCCCGCAAAGCCACGCTGCAAAAAGTGGCCGCAGCGCTAGGTCTGGCACTAGAACAACTTGAGGCTTGAGGACGAATACCGGGCTGCGCTCACAACGGCAATGGCAACGCGAGGAATGACCATTTAACGCTAAAGCGAAGAGTGAGCCGCCTGCCAAAGAACTCCTGCAAAAGTGCAAAATCAAGCCATGGTTCAAAAAATACTCATCCTTGGCGGCACGGGTTTTGTCGGGCGGCATGTCTGCGAAAAGCTGGTCCATGCGCAAGCGCGTGTCACCGTGCCGACGCGCCGACGGCGTAACGCCAACCACATCTTGATGCTGCCCACGCTGGATGTCGTCGAGGCCAACATCCATGACGAGGCCACGCTGCAGCAACTCATCAGTGGGCAGGACGCGGTGGTCAATCTGGTGGCTATTTTGCAGGGTGATGAAGCCTCTTTTGATGCAGCGCACGTGCAACTGGCTGGCAAAATTGCCCGCGCTTGCGAAGCGGCTGGCGTGCGGCGTGTGGTGCATGTCAGCGCCTTGGGTGCCGATGTGCGCAACCCCGACGGTTTGCCGTCGATGTACCTGCGCAGCAAAAGCCGGGGTGAGCAGGTGCTGCGTCAAGTGCCGCTGGACCTGACGGTGCTGCGGCCCAGCGTCATCTTTGGCGCGGGCGACAAGTTTTTGAATGTCTTCGCGCAACTGCAAAAGTTTTTGCCGGTGATGCCGTTGGCCGGGGCGAGCGCCATGTTCCAGCCCGTCTGGGTGCAAGACGTCGCCAGCGCCATCGCTCACTGCTTGGAAGAGAAGAATTTTTACAGCACCACGGGTCAAACCTACGAGGCCTGTGGCCCCGATATTTTTTCACTGCGCCAACTGGTGCAACTGGCGGGTCAATACGCTGGCGTCAACCGCGGCCGGGGTCGGCCAGTGGTCGGCTTGCCGAACGCCGTGGCACGCTTGCAAGCCCGGCTGATGGAGATGATGCCGGGTGAGCCGGTGCTGAGCCGGGACAATCTGGATTCCATGAAAGTGCCCAACATCGCCACTGGCAATGTTCCCGGCCTGCGCGACCTCGGCATTGAACCTTCGGCGCTCAGCGCCATTGCCCCGACTTATTTGGGTGCGCGCGGTTTGCGCAGCGGCTTGATGGCCAAGCGCCAGTCTGCCGGGCGGACGTCGGGCGAATGAAGATTTACCGGGTCGGCGGTGCGGTGCGCGATGCCTTGCTGGGCCTACCCGTGCGCGACCACGACTGGGTGGTGGTGGGAGCCACGCCCGAGGCTTTGGCGGCTGAAGGCTACCTGCCGGTGGGCAAGGATTTCCCGGTTTTTTTGCACCCCAAAACCCGCGAAGAATACGCCTTGGCCCGCACCGAACGCAAGACCGCGCAAGGCTACCACGGCTTTGCCGTGCATGCCGCGCCAGACGTCACGCTCGAAGAAGACTTGGCCAGACGCGACCTGACCATCAACGCCATCGCCCAAGACGCCGACGGCATGCTGACCGACCCCTATGGCGGCCAGCGCGACATCACTGGACGCGTGCTGCGCCATGTAACCAGCGCCTTTGCCGAAGACCCGGTGCGCATCTTGCGCGTGGCGCGCTTTGCCGCCCGCTTCACCGACTTCAGCGTCGCACCTGAAACCCTGCAACTCATGCGGGACATGGTGGTCGGCGGTGAGGTCGATGCGCTGGTGCCTGAACGTGTCTGGCAAGAGCTTGCGCGTGGGCTGATGGAACGCCAGCCGTCGCGCATGGTCGAGGTGTTGCAGGACTGCAGCGCACTGGCCAAATTACTGCCTGAAGTCAACGCCGACTTGTCCCTGATAAAGGTGCTCGACACGGCCGCGCAGTTGAACGCGCCGCTGCCAGTGCGCTTTGCTTGCCTGGCCCGCGGCCTGAACCCCAACCTCATCAAAAGCCTGTGTCAGCGGCTGCGCGTGCCAACCGATTGCCGCGAGATCGCCGAGGTGCTGGCGCGTGAACACGGCCACCTTCACCGCAGCGCCGAGTTCGATGCTGCTACGCTGGTGCGGCTGTTGGAGCGCTGTGACGCGTTTCGCAAACCGCAGCGTTTTGCTTATATGTTGCTGGCTTGCGAGTGCGATGCGCGGGGCCGTTTGAATCCAACGGGGCTGTTGGAGCAGCCTTATCCGCAGCGCCAGCGACTGTTGGCCGCGCTGGCTGCGGCGCAGTCGGTGCCCACCCACGAAGTGGCTGCTGCGGCCCAAGCGCAAGGTCAGAGCGGCGCTCACATTGGCGAGCGGGTGCATGCGGCGCGGGTGTTGGCGGTGGCACAAGCTGGGTCAGACATCTAGCGTTACAGTGTGTGCGAGCGGTCGCCCAACGCGAAACCCAGTGCCAGCCAGTCCTTGTACGGTTGCTGCGCAGTGTTGGCGGCAAAACCGATGACCTTGAACAACTCGCCCATCTCATGTTCGTTGATGAGTTTTTGCAGCATCACGCGCTGCTCTAAAGGAGCGTCTTGCATGCCGTCCAACAGGCCGCAGTTGAGCAAAAACCGGCCTTGGCTGGTGTAGCCCAGCACGTGCAAGCCAGCGTCTTGCCCCGCCAGCGCGATGCCGGTGAAGTTGACGTGCGCGGTGATGTCTTTCAGGCCCAGGTGCAGCAGCGGATTCGTGTCAGCCAGGTGACCACGATGGCACATCAGCGTGCCCATGTGGCGCTGCGGGTGAAAATACTCGTGCTCCGGAAACCCGTAGTCGAGCAGAAAGATGGCGCCCGCTGTGAGTCGGTCGGCCAGCGTGCGCACAAAGCCTTCGGCCTGGGCATGGGTTTCGGTCAGGTAGTCCTGCGGGCCTTCGATCTCCAGCGGCGGCCGCAACTCGGTCGGCCTGTCGGCAAACACCAACTCCCCGGCGTGCAGCACCACGCCGCGCTCATGCCAGACGCCTTTCAAACGCGCCAGCAGCTTGACCGGCATGGCGTCCAACACTTCATTGCCAACCACCACACCCTTCATTGCCGCTGGCAGTTCTGGCACCCAGCGCACGCGATCGCCATAGGCGACCAGCCGCGTTTGCTGCCGCTCGCGCAGGCTGCCAGAGAGGTCGACGATGCTGTAACGCGTGAGCGGCGTGCCGGCCGCGTCCAGCGAGGCGATCAACTGCTCGGCCAGCGCGCCCGAACCGGCGCCAAATTCCCAGACCTCGTTGGTGCCGGTGGCTTGCAAGGCTTCGCCGACTTGGCGCGCCAAGGCTCGGCCAAAATGCGGCGACAGCTCAGGCGCGGTGACAAAGTCGCTGCCCGACTGCGGCATGTGGCCAAACTTGCGCGAGCCACTGGCGTAATAGCCGTGGCCGGGCGCATACAAGGCCAGCGCCATGAAGTCATCAAAGCCCAACCAGCCGCCCGCGTCTTCGATCGCGCGCTGCAAGATCGGTTTCAATGGGGATGCTGCGGCGCTGTCTGGTGGCAAAGCCGCGTCGGTCGGTAAAATGATGGGTGTTGTCATGGTCGCTAGGCTCTCTACAGCCTTTGATTGTCACCCTCTTTTCAGCCATCTTGCACACCGCTTTTCGTCGCCCAACATCGTCATTTCACCCATGTCCGCAGCTGCTTTCTCCCGTGTTGTTCTTGTGACCGGCGCCGCCCGCCGGTTGGGCCGCGAAATCGCGCTGGCCTTGGCCCGCGCTGGTTGGCGCGTCGCCGTGCATTACCGGGGTTCCGCCGAAGACGCTGAGCAAACCGCTGCCGACTGTGCCGCTTTGCTGGCCGCTGATACCGCCCAATTTAAAAGCGCAGCATTCGCGTGTGACCTGAACGACGAAGACGCTGTGCGCAGCTTGCTGCCGCAAGTGGCTGCGCAATTTGGCCGAGTCGACGCGGTGGTCAACAACGCCTCCACCTTTGAATTTGACGACGCCGCCAGCTTCAGTTATGCGGCCATGGAAAAACATTGGCGCAGCAACACCGGCGCGGCTATTTTGTTGGCGCAGGCGCTGCACACGCATCTGCTCGAGCGCAACGCACAACCAGCCAACCCTGCCGAAGACACAGAACGTCAGCCCGGTTGCGTGGTCAACCTGCTCGACCAAAAGCTGTGGAACCCGAACCCGGACTTTTTCAGCTACACCCTGTCCAAAGCCGCACTGGAAGCCGCCAACACCTTGTTGGCGCAAGCGCTGGCCCCCGTGCTGCGGGTTGTTGGCGTGGCGCCGGGCCTGACCCTGACCAGCCACCTGCTCAACGCGGAAGAGTTCGCGGCTTTGCACCGTTTGTCGCCGCTGGGCCGATCTTCCACGCCTGCTGATGTGGCGGCGACCGTCCGTTTCGCGCTGGAAAATCAATCCATCACCGGCACCACGCTGCTGGTCGACGGCGGTCAACACCTGATGAAATTTGGCCGCGACTTCTCGCTGATGGGCCGGGCGTCCTTGACAACCTGAAACTGAACCGCATGATCAACACCCACGGCAACCAAATTCTGACGCTCACCGGCTTGCGCTTTGACGCCAGTTTGGGCATCTTAGAGTCAGAAAAAATCGCCCCACAACCGATTCAAGTCGATGCCGAACTCAACCTCGGCAAGCAGCCGCTGCTGCCCAGCGACGACGACATCAAACACGTGCTGGATTACCGCAAGGTGCGGCAGATCATCATCAACGAGTGCACCTTGGAGCATGTGAATTTGCTGGAGAGTTTGATTGGCAAACTGGCGCACCGGTTGATGCTGCTGCCCGGCGTGCTGGGCGTTCGCGTCAAGATTGCCAAGCTCGAAATTTTTGAAGATTGCGAAGTCGCCATTCGCGTAGAAACAGGACAGTGGTCATGATGAAAGAACAGATGATTGAACGTGAAGATTTGAAGCTGGAAAAGCGCTTGTGCCGTGAAGTTGGCCGCGCCATCGTGGACTTCAACATGATCGAAGAAGGTGACAAGGTCATGGTCTGCGTGTCGGGTGGAAAAGACAGCTACGCCATGCTCGACATCTTGCTCAAGCTGCAGCAACGCGCGCCCATCAACTTCAGCCTGATTGCGGTCAACCTGGACCAAAAGCAACCCGGCTTCCCCGACCACATCTTGCCGGAATACCTGAGCAAGTTGGGCGTGCCCTTTCACATCGAAACGCAAGACACTTACAGCATCGTCAAGCGGGTGATCCCTGAAGGCAAGACCATGTGCTCGCTGTGCTCACGCCTGCGGCGCGGCATTTTGTACCGCGTGGCCGAAGAGCTGGGCGCGACCAAAATTGCGCTCGGCCACCACCGCGACGACATGCTGCAAACGCTGTTCCTCAATATGTTTTTCGCCTCCAAGCTCAAAGGCATGCCACCCAAGCTGGCCAGCGACGACGGTAAAAACATCATCATTCGGCCGCTCGCTTATGTGGGCGAAAAAGACCTGATCCGTTGGGCTGAAGTGCGCGAATTCCCGATCATTCCGTGCACCTTGTGCGGCAGCCAAGACGGTCTGCAACGGGTGCAGGTCGGCAACATGCTGCGCGAGTGGGACAAAAAATTCCCCGGCCGCCTGGAAAACATGTTTACTTCCTTGCAAAACGTCATTCCGTCGCACCTGATGGACGGCAAACTGCATGACTTCAAAGGCATCAAAACTACCGGCGTCGCCAACCCGGACGGCGACAAAGCCTTTGACCCCGAAGACCTGCCCAAGCCACCGGCCACGCTGCAATTCATGGACAGAAAAGCTGTCCTCGAAAGCTGATGTCAGGCCCCGTACACCGACCCAACCGCATTGAGATTTCACGATGAGCAACCCCGAGCCAACCCGCATTTTGGCGATTCGTCATGGCGAGACCGCCTGGAACGTTGACACCCGCATTCAAGGCCATCTGAACATCCCGCTCAACGACACCGGTCATCGGCAAGCCGAGCGTCTGGGTCAGGCACTGGCAGCAGAACAAATTGCCGCTATTTATGCCAGCGACCTGTCGCGCGCGCATGAAACCGCTCTTTACGTGAGCCGTGCCACCGGCGTTCCAGTGGTGGCAGAACTGGGCCTGCGCGAGCGTGGTTTTGGCGACTTTGAAGGCCGCACCTTTGCCGAGATAGAAATCGACTTGCCCGATCAAGCCGACCGCTGGCGTCGGCGTGACCCCTCTTTTGCACCCAGCGGCGGCGAGTCACTGGTGCAAGTCCAAGAGCGCGTACTGGCAGCCGTCAACCGTTTGGCCAAGCAGCACCCGGGTGAGTTGATTGTGATGGTCGGTCACGGTGGCGTGATGGACGTTTTGTACCGCGCCGCCACCCGCCTCGATCTGCAAGCCGCACGCACCTGGCTACTCGGCAACGCTGCCGTTAACCGCTTGCTGTGGTCGTCCGAGGGCCTGTCGCTGGTTGGCTGGTCTGACACCCAACATTTGTCCGATCTTGCGCTGGACGAGAAGTCGGTATAAAAACCATCACTGCGCGCCAAACTGGACAGCGGACTGCTTCAGCGCAGCGTGTGGTTTTTTGCTGATGCTGATGCGCTAACTGAGCGCCCTTGAACCAGGCATGATGCGCCGCCCGGGTCGACCGCGGAGAAGTGGCCACAAGAAGCAGATCACCTTGCGCCTAGACGCTGACGTGGTGGAAAAATTCAAGGCATCCGGTCGCGGCTGGCAGACCCGATTCAACGAGGCATTGAAAAGCTGGGTGCGGACGCACGTATAAAAACCAAGAAAACACTCAAAGCCGAAGTTGGCGAGCGCACGGGCACTGCCCAGAGCGTAGTCGCCCGCTTGGAGCCTGGCAGATGCGCCCCGTCCAT
>JBBAPN010000027.1:0-25171 GCA_040400815.1 Polaromonas sp.
TGTCATGGTTGTTTTCCGACGCACTGCGTAGTTTTTGTGAAAGTGTCCATGAACCCAGCCAAGTGGCTTCTGCACCGACGCACCGCACGGCAGCAGCGCGCGCGAGCCGGGTCTGCAAGGCGCGTTGGTAACGCTGCGTCAAGCCCTCGGCGCCGACCAACACCACGCTCGAATTGACCAGCAGCCGCTGCGCACGGATTTCTTCACCAATCACCAGCCCTGACAAATAGCTGGGCCTGGAGGCGGCTGGCAGGCGCTCAAACAGCGACAAAGTGCGCACGCTGAAGGCACTTTGCAGCAGGCTCTGGGCGGTCTCTGCGATGGCAACACCCTGGTCAAAAGCGGTCCAATCGATCTCAATCTCGCCAGCGTCGGCGGGCAAAGTCCGCGCAAGCACCGAGTGCTGTCGCAACAAAGCGTAAATCTCGCCGGTCATAAAGGTCGAAAAACTTTGAATTTTGCCGCCTTGTACGCGCACCCATTTGCTGTGCGTACCGGGCAGCACCAGCAGCCCGTCATGCATCTGAAGGTGTTCCAGCGCGCCTAAAATTTGAGTTTCTTCGCCGCGCATGACGTCGGGAATGGTGGCCAGCTCGGCGCCCTCGGTGCAGTTCGGCAGGCCTGGGTGCTCGCAACACAAGCCCGGCACCATCGCGATGCGACCTGGCTCGACCCAGCTCAGCTTGGCCGCAATGTCGTCAAAGCCAGCCGGGCAGGCGCAATACGCGCTGGGCTGCCAGCCTTGCTGACTGCCCACCATGCCAGACATCAGGCACAGGGCGCCAGGGCGTTGCATCCAGTCACCCACGCAGGCTTCAAAAACAGCGGGAAACTCCCCAGGCTGCACCGTCAGAACGCCGCGCGCAAAAGAGCGCTCTTCGAGAGCCCGGCCCTGCCCGTCGAGCCAAGCCGCACGCAGTGTGGAACTGCCCCAGTCAAGGGCTAACAAGTGTCGGAGGTGCAAAAAATAGGTGTGTGAATGGTTGTCGATGTTGAGCCGATGCCTGAGCAGCCGCTGCCATTCAACGCCGCAGGCCGTGCAGTGCGTCTAGCGGGTAGCTGGGCTGTTGGCAATCTTCGATGTATTGCTCGATGATGCGGGTGAAGGACGCATCCGGACGCAAACCGAGCTGCCCTGCACGCTCAGAGCTGGCGCCGCGGGCCCAGTTCGCAACGATCCCGGCGATGCGTTCATCGGACTCAAACCGCACCCGTTGACGGACTTGCGTGCCAGCCACATCTTCCAAGGCTTGCAACATCTCGCCGACGCTCACATTCAAACCCGGTAGGTTCAGCGCCAGCCGCCCGCCCATGGCTTGTTGGCTGGCTTGGTAGACGGTCAGCAGCCCCTGCACGGCATTGCTCGGCGATGACACCGAGTGCCTGACATTCGGCTCGACCGGGCAGATGCTTTCCAACCCTGCCAAAGGTTCGCGGATGATGCCGCTGAAAAACGACGAGGCGGCGCCATTCGGTTTGCCCGGTCGCACGGTGACCGTCATCAGGCGGGCCGAGCGGCCATCGACAAAGCCTTTGCGCGTGTAGTCGGCAATCAAGTGCTCGCACATCAGTTTGTGGGTGCCGTAAGAGGTTTGGGGCGAGGGCAAGGTGTTGTCTGTCACCACCTCTGGCAGGGGATTGGAGGCGTCAGGCCCAAACACCGCCACCGAGCTGGCAAAGACCAAGCGCGGCACGTTGCCCGCTAGGCGCAGGCCGTCCAGCAAGGCGCGGGTGCTGTCGAGGTTGGAGCGCAGGCCGAGGTCAAAGTCCAGCTCACACTCGCCGGAGACGGCCGAGGCCAGATGGAAAACGCCGTCGAAACCGCTGGCAAAGAGCGCTGTTTGGGCCAGCATGGGCCCGCTGTGCACGCGCACTCGGGCGTCGGCTTGCAAGTCTGCTGGCGGCGGGTATAAATCTGCAATATGGAGCTCGTCAATGCTTCGGCCGTTGAGTTGCCCCTGAAGCAGCAGTTGCCGGGCCAGCCGTGCACCGACAAAGCCACCGCCACCTGTGAGGAGTATTTTCATGGTGAAGTGCTTTCGATTCAGTGGTTGTCGCGCGGCACAAATGAGCCGCGCATGCCAACCAAAAAGTCCAAGTCCGCGCCTTCATCGGCTTGCAATACGCGGTCGATGTAAAGCTTCCAGTAGCCTGAGGTCATCGGCGGTTCTGGGGCTTTCCAGTTGGCCAGACGCTGGGCCAATTCTTCGTCGCTGACATGCAGATGAAGTTTTCGCTGCGGAACGTCAAGCTCGATGATGTCACCATTTTGAACCACGGCCAACGGACCGCCTGCGGCCGCTTCAGGGGTGGTGTGAAGCACGACTGTGCCGTAGGCCGTTCCGCTCATGCGCCCGTCGCTGATGCGCACCATGTCGGTGATGCCTTTGCGCAGAATCTTCGGTGGCAAAGGCATGTTGCCCACTTCGGCCATGCCGGGGTAGCCCTTGGGGCCGCAATTTTTCAGCACCATGATGCAGTTTTCATCGATGTCGAGGTCTTCGTCATCAATGCGGGCGTGGAAGTCCTCGATATTTTCAAAGACGACGGCCCGACCCTTGTGCACCATCAACTCGGGCGTGGCGGCGCTGGGTTTGATGACAGCGCCGCGCGGTGCCAGGTTGCCACGCAAAATAGCGATGCCGGCTTTGTCTTTGAAGGGTGCTGACAGCGGTTGAATGACGTCGGTGTTGTAGTTCTGCGCGTCAGCGATGTTGTCAGCCACGGTTTTGCCGTTGGCGGTGACAGCGTGCGTGTGCAAGTGCTCGGCGATTTCTTTCATCACCACCGGCAAGCCACCGGCGTAGCAGAAGTCCTCCATCAAATATTTGCCCGATGGCTGTAGGTTCAGCAAGCAAGGTAACTCACTGGCAAGGCGGTCGAAATCATCGATGCTCAGCTTGACACCCATCCGGCCGGCAATCGCAATCAGGTGAATCACGGCGTTGGTCGAGCCACCAATTGCCGCCAGTGTTTTGATGGCGTTTTCAAAGGCTTCACGGGTGAGAATGGTCGACAGCTTTTGGTCTTGATGCACCATCTCGACGGCGCGGCGACCGGCCATGCGGGCCAGCACGTTGCGCCGCCCATCGACCGCCGGATAAGCCGCGTTGCCAGGGAGGCCCAAGCCCAGCGCTTCGACCATGCAGGCCATGGTGCTGGCTGTGCCCATCGTCATGCAGTGGCCGTGGCTGCGGTGCATGCAGCTTTCGGCTTCAAAAAATTCGGTGAGCTTGAGTGTGCCTGCACGGACTTGCTCGCTCATGCTCCAAAGGCCGGTGCCCGAGCCGAGTTCTTGGCCGCGCCATTTGCCATTGAGCATCGGGCCACCGCTGACGCCAATCGTGGGCAAGTCGACGCTGGCGGCCCCCATCACCAGCGAGGGCGTGGTTTTGTCGCAGCCCATCAGCAACACCACACCGTCAATCGGGTTGCCACGAATGCTTTCTTCAACATCCATGCTGGCCAGATTGCGGTACAGCATGGCGGTCGGGCGCAGCAAGGTTTCGCCCAGCGACATCACGGGAAACTCGAGTGGAAAGCCGCCGGCCTCGTAGACGCCGATCTTGACTTGTTCGGCCAAGGTGCGGAAATGAGAATTGCAGGGCGTCAGCTCGCTGAAGGTGTTGCAGATGCCGATCACCGGCCGGCCGTCGAACTGATCGTGCGGCACGCCTTTGCCCTTGACCCAACTGCGGTAAGCAAAACCATCGCGGTCTTGTCGGCCAAACCATTGCTGACTGCGCAATTCTTCGGGTTTCTTTTTCCGGTCAGGCTGATTTTTAGGCACGGTCATCTGAGTAATCCTTGAAGGGTGAAGGGCTGTCGGTCGTCGCTGCGGGGAATTTGTGCGTTGGGGCTTTATTCCTTGACAGCGCCGGTCATGCCGGAGACGTAATATTCGACGAAAAACGAATAGATGATGGCCACCGGCAAGGAGCCGAGCAAGGCGCCAGCCATCAAGGCGCCCCAGTGGTAAACGTCGCCATCCACCAGTTCTGTGATGGTGCCCACGGCGACGGTTTTGACTTCCGATGAGGAGACAAAAGTCAGGGCGTATATGAACTCGTTCCAAGACAAAGTAAAGGCAAAAATGCCTGCGGAAATCAGCCCTGGAACGGCCAGCGGCAAGATGATTTTCCAGAGAATTTCAAAACGCGTGGCGCCGTCGATCAAGGCGCATTCTTCCAATTCGTACGGAATCGAGCGAAAGTAACCCATCAGCAGCCAGGTGCAAAACGGAATCAGAAAGGTCGGGTAGGTCAGTATCAAGGCCCAGCGGGTGTCAAACAAACCGAGCTGAAAAACGATCGCGGCAAGTGGAATAAAGAGGATCGAGGGCGGCACCAAATAAGCCAGAAAAACGCTCAGGCCGACCTGCCTAGAACCTTTAAAGCGCAAGCGTTCAATGGCGTAAGCCGCCAACACCGCCGCTGCCAGCGACACAAAGGTCGAGACCACCGAGACGATGACCGTGTTCCAAAGCCACTCCGGGTAGGCCGTGTCGAACACCAGTTTCTTGAAGTGCGCCAGCGTCGGTGCGATCACCCAAAACGGATTGCCATCGCGTGACAGCAGTTCTGGGTCTGGTTTGAAGGCGGTAATCGCCATCCAGTAAAACGGGAACAGCAGCACAAAAACAAAGATGCCGAGGGGCATAAAAACGGTGACGACACGACGCGGTATGGAATCGAGAAAATGCATGCCCGGGCTGTCGTTGTCCTGTTTATTCATGGGTGCCTCCAAAAAATGATAGGTGGCCGGTCAGTGAAGGCCGGCTTATTTGTCGCTGCCGCCTTGTTGCCAAGCTTGTCGCTGCAGTCCAAAGTAGCTGAAAAGAATGGACGCCAGCAAGAAGGGCACCATGGCAATCGCAATCGCCGCGCCTTCGCCCAAGGCACCGCCGGAGATGGCGCGTTGGAACGACAAGGTGGCCATCAAGTGCGTCGCGTTGAGCGGGCCGCCGCGTGTCAACACATAAATCAATTGAAAGTCAGTGAAGGTGAACAGCACCGAAAAGGTCATGACCACGGCGATGATTGGCGTCAGCAAAGGCAGTGTGATGAAGCGAAAACGTTGCCAACCGCTGGCACCGTCGATCGCCGCTGCTTCGTAGAGCGATGGCGATATCGTTTGCAGGCCGGCCAGCAAGGTGATGGCGACAAACGGCACACCGCGCCAGACGTTGGCGGCAATCGTGGCGAAGCGGGCATTCCAGGGGTCGCCTAGAAAATCAATGTAGTGGTCGATCAGCCCCATCTTCATCAGGCCCCAACTCAGCACCGAAAACTGCGCGTCGTAGATCCACCAAAAAGCAATCGCCGACAGCGCTGTGGGCACGATGTAAGGCAGCAAGATGATGGTTCTGAAAAAGGTTTTGAAGGGGAGTTGCTCGTTCAAAAGAATGGCCAACCACAGGCCCAAGCCAAACTTGAGCAAGCTGGCGACAAAGGTGTAGAACAAGGTGTTGAACAAAGCCAACTGGGTGACGCTGTCATCGCCCAGCAGAAACAGGTAGTTTTCAAGGCCAATCCAAACCCCACCGCGGCCAATTTTGGTGTCGGTGAAACCCAGCCAAACGCCCAGAATCAGCGGGTAAGTCAAGAACAGCACCAGCAATATCCCGGCCGGCAACATGAAAAGCAAGCCCAAGGCGTTGCGGCTGTTTTGCAGTTTTTGGAGCATGGTGAAGATCAGTCAGTCCTGCAGTGAAAAAATGAGACGACCTGACCATTCAAACTGCCAACAGGGGCAGATTGAATGGCTGGACTGGGCGGTCAGCGGCGGGTCAAGAAGCCTGCGGTTCAAACTTTGTAATAGCGTTCAGCCCGTTTTTGCGCGCGCTCAGCGGCTTCTTTTGGCGTTTTGGCGCCGCTGGCCGCTTCGGCCACCATGTTGGTGACGATGAAGTCAGCGCCGGCGCCAGCCGATGCATAGCCGAGCTTGCCTGCGTAGCCGGCCGGCCGCATGTTTTTGACGCCATTGGTGTAAGGCGTGTTTTTCGGGTCGACCGTCCAGATGGCGCTTTTTTCGTAGGCTCCGAGCGGTTGAGCAATGTAGCCACCAGCGCCGGTCAGCCACGGATCAAATTGCTCCCACTCCATCATGAAGCGCAGAAATTCTTTGGCTGCCTTCGGGTACTTGGTGTACTTCATGACCATCTGGTTGAAGAACAGGTGCGACTCTGTCGCCACACCGACCGGCCCGATAGGGAAGGACGCGTGGTTGATGTCTGCAGCCAGGTCATGGACCTTCGGATCGGTTGAATTTTTGGCCGCGTAATAGATCGAAATTCCGTTGTTGGTGACGCTGATCTGGTTGTCCAGGAAAGCCTTGTTGTTATTGGGGTCGAGCCATGACAGCGTGCCCGGCACAAAGGTGGCGTACATCTCTTTGGCGTACTCCAAAGCCCGGATCGTTTCTGGGCTGTCGATCACCACTTTGTTGTTGGCGTCGACCAACTTGCCGCCGTGCGACCAAATCAGCCAGTTCGTCCACAGGCCGTCTCCGGTGGCGTTGCCAAGGGCAAAACCGCCGGGCGTGCCTTTGGCTTTCAGGGCTTTCAGCATGCTCAAAAAGTCGTCGGTATTTTTCGGGAAGGTGTCGAAGCCGGCGGCCTTCAGGTGGCTCTGGCGGTAGACCATGTAGGAGCCTGAGGCGCCCAGTGCAATGCCGATCCACTTTTTGCCGTCCGGCCGCAAGTAGGCTTCGCAGGCGGGATACCAGCCACCGTATTTCTTGCCAAGGTAGGTGGCCAGATCGGTCACGTCGAGCAGTTTTTCAGGGTACAGATTGGCGTCGTCATTGGTCCCCAAAATGATGTCCGGACCGGCCCCGGTGTTGGCGGCCACGGCGGCTTTGGGCCGCACGTCTTCCCAGCCTTCGTTGTCGACGCGCACCTCAATGCCGGTTTTTTCGGTGAACTTCTTGACGTTGATCATGTAGGCGTCAATGTCGCCTTGGACAAATCGGCTCCAGCGCAGCACGCGCAGTTTGGCGCCTTTTTCGGGCTGGTTATTCCATTGCGCGTGGGCCGTGCTGGGCCACAACATGGGCGCGGCCACGACGCTGGCTGCGGCAGAGGTTTTCTCTAAGAATTGGCGACGACTGAAATCGGACATGAACATCTCCTTAGTGGTAGGTCAAGCAAAAAAATCCAACGCGGCCATGGGCTGATGGTGCGTCAAGCTGCAAGGCGTTTGCCGCTGGCAGCGTCGAACAAATGGGCCCGCAAAGGGTCGGGTCTGAGGTGAATCGTTTCACCCGGCCTGAAGGCATGACGCTCGCGGAACACGCTGGTGACTTCGATGCCGGCAATCTTGCTGAAGATTTGGGTGTCGGCTCCGGTTGGCTCGACGACGATCACCTCAGTGGCCACGCCTTGGTGGGCGTCCGTCAGTTCAATGTGCTCAGGCCGGGTGCCGTAAATCACACTTTGACCATCATGGCCGCCGGCTTGCAAGGGGGCTGGCAGGCGCAAGCCGCCGGCGAGTTCGATGCTGGCAATGCCGGCTTGGTGGCGCAGCACACCTGGCAGAAAATTCATCGACGGCGAGCCGATGAAGCCGGCCACAAACTGGTTCGCCGGATGGTCGTAGAGTTCGAGCGGTGAACCGGTCTGCTCGACCAAGCCGTCGCGCATGACGACGATTTTGTCGGCCATGGTCATGGCTTCGATCTGGTCGTGCGTGACATAGACGGAAGTGGTTTTTAAGCGCTGGTGCAGCTCTTTGATCTCGGTGCGCATTTGAACCCGCAGCTTGGCGTCGAGATTGGACAGTGGTTCGTCAAACAAAAACACCTGCGGGTCGCGCACGATGCAACGGCCCATCGCCACCCGCTGGCGTTGACCGCCGGACAACTGGCGCGGAAAGCGCTCCAGCAGTTCGACCAGACCGAGGATGTTGGCGGCTTTCATGACCCGCTCGTCGACCATGCTTTTGGCTTGTTTGGCCAGCATCAGGCTGAAGGCCATGTTGTCGCGCACCGTCATGTGCGGGTACAGCGCGTAATTTTGAAAGACCATGGCGATGTCGCGTTCTTTGGGCATCATGTTGTTGACGCGTTGACCGCCAATCAAGATGTCGCCAGAACCGACCTCTTCCAGACCAGCAATCATCCGCAACAGCGTTGATTTGCCGCAGCCGGAAGGCCCGACCAGCACCGTGAACTGGCCGTCTTCGATGTCAATGTCGACGCCGCGAATAACGTGGGTTTGGCCGAAATATTTTTCGACATTTCTGATGTTGACTGCAGCCATGGTCACCTGAAAAAGTACGTTGAAATGAATCTGGATATTTTTAGCATTTAAAAATCAATGTTTCATCAGCATCTACCCTTGTATTGACCTGCTGGCCGCTAGACGCGCGTCACATCGCAGGCAAGTCGACATGCACCTTGTGGGCTGTGGCGACGATCTCGCGCCATGTTTGTGCGTCAATCTGAATCCCTTTGGCCTCGCGTTCTGCGCGGGTCGCGCGTTCAGGCTCGCCGGCGATGTGCACGGCGTCATGGCCATCGGCCACGGGGCCGGCTTTCAACCAATCGACGAAGTCCAGAGCCTCTTTCTCAAAGGCGACCTGGGTGCCGAGCTGGCTGGGGTCGATCAAAATGGTCAACATGCCGTTCAGCACTGTGCGCACGCTGGGGTCGGTGGCTTTGTGCCACGTGCCACCGCCCGTCAGTGCGCCCCCCAGCAGCTCGCAGGCCACGGCCAGCCCGTAACCTTTGTGTTCGCCAAAAGCCAGCAAGGCACCAAACAAGCCGTTGCTCTGCGGCACCACCACCACAGCCGGGTCGGTGGTCGGCCGACCGAAAGCGTCAATCAAGGTGCCTGATGCCACCGGTCGGCCTTCGTTGTGAGCCACCCGCATCTTGCCTTGGGCCACCCGGCTGGTGGCAAAGTCGAGTAAAAATGGCGCACGTCCGGCCAAGGGCACGCCGATGCAACAGGGGTTCGTGCCGTAACGTCCGTCGGCACCGCCGAATGGCGCGACCACCGGCCGCGACAGCACGTTGACAAAATGCAGCGCAACCAGTCCCTTGGCCACGGCCATTTCGGCAAAATGACCAATCCGGCCCAGATGGTGCGTGTTGCTCAGCGTCATGATGCAACTGCCGTGCTGTTGGGCCCGGGCTATGCCCAGGCGCATGGCTTGCTCGCCGATCACTTGGCCGTAGCCACGCTGGCCGTCCAGGTTGAGCAGCGTGCCGGTGTCGAGCCTGACATGGACGGCGCTGTTTGGCTTGAGTCCGCCTTCCAGCACGGCCTCGACATAACGTGGCAGCATGCCGACGCCATGCGAGTCGTGGCCGCGCAAATTGGCGTCTACCAAATTGGCCGCGACGGTGGCCGCTTCTTTTGGAGCGCTGCCGGCGGCTGTCAATACAGCGGCTACGTGGCTGCGTAAATCTTGGCCTGAATGGTTTTTTGACATGCGGCGCGATGGTTGTGTGGTGACCAGGTTTTGGATGGATTCAAACCGTCACATGACGGCGCCGACCTGCCATGGCACAAACTCGTTTTGACCATAGCCATGGGCTTCACTTTTACTTTGTTGACCCGAAGCGGTGGCCAGCAGGCGGTCAAAAATACGTTGCCCCATTTCGGCGACCGTGCTGGTGCCGTCAATGATCTCGCCGCAATTGATGTCCATGTCGTCTTCTTGTTTGCGCCACAGCGCCGTGTTGGTTGACAGTTTCAAAGAAGGCGAGGGCGCGCAGCCGTAGGCTGAACCGCGACCGGTGGTGAAGCAAATCAGGTTGGCACCGCCAGCCACTTGGCCAGTGGCGCTGACCGGGTCGTAGCCGGGCGTGTCCATGTAGACAAAGCCGTGTGCGGTGACCTTTTCGGCGTATTCGTAGACGGCTTGCAAATTGCTGGTGCCGCCTTTGGCGACCGCACCCAGCGATTTTTCCAGGATGGTGGTCAAGCCACCCGCCTTGTTGCCAGGCGACGGGTTGTTGTTCATTTCGCCTTGGTTGATGGCGGTGTAATGCTCCCACCATCTGATGCGCTGGATCAATTTCTCGCCGACTTCCCGGTCGATTGCGCGGCGCGTCAACAAGTGTTCTGCGCCATAAATTTCAGGGGTTTCACTGAGGATGGCCGAGCCGCCGTGAGCAACCAGAAGATCGACCGCGGCGCCCAGTGCCGGGTTGGCGCTGATGCCGGAGTAGCCGTCAGAGCCGCCGCATTGCAGTCCGATCGTGAGGTGGGCGGCGCTGCAGGGTTCGCGTTGCACCGCATTCGCTGTCGGCAGCATGTGTTGGACCAGCGCGATGCCCTTGGCAACTGTCTGGCGGGTGCCGCCACTGTCCTGGATGTTGAAGACGCGCAGGGTGTTGCCTTCGCTCAAGCTGCTGTTGGCCAGCCAAGCTTTGATCTGATTGGCCTCGCAGCCCAGACCCACCACCAGCACCGCGGCAAAATTGGCATGGGCCGCGTAGCCGGCCAGCGTGCGCTGCAAAATTTGCATGCCCAAGCCCTCGGTGTCCATGCCGCAGCCAGTGCCATGCGTCAATGCCACCACGCCGTCAACGTTCGGAAAATCTGCCAGTGCAGCCGGCTGCTTGTGTCGAGAAAAGTGATCTGCAATCGCCCGCGCCGCCGTGGCGGAGCAATTCACGGTGGACAAAATCCCCACATAGTTGCGGGTGGCGACACGCCCATCGACGCGTCGGATGCCCATGAAACTGGCCTCTAGCCGCGGCACTTCGGGTTTGACATCAGCGCCAAATGCGTAGTCGCGCTCAAAGTCTCCTTTGTTGGCTCCCATGTCCAGGTTGTGGGTGTGCACATGCTCGCCGGCGGCAATGGCTTTGCTGGCAAAGCCAATGATTTGGTTGTAGCGCCGCACCGGGTCGCCAACGGCCATCGCATGGGTGGCGACCTTGTGGCCGGCAGGAATCAGACCTTTCGCGGTGATGTTTTCGATGCTTGCGCCGCCAATCAATTGGGCGCGGGCAATCAGCACATCGTCGGCTGCGTGGAGACGGATAAAAGGGGTCATTTATTTAAATACCATGTTGGGCAGCCAGAGCACCAGCGCCGGGACATATGTGATGATGGCCAGGCTGCCCAGCAGCGGCACCAGCCAAGGCAGGATGGCCACGGTGGTTCTTTCGACCGACAGCTTGGCGACTCTGGCCAGCACAAAGAGGACCATGCCCATGGGCGGGTGCAACAGGCCAATCATCAGGTTGAGCACCATCACCAGTCCGAAGTGGACCAGGTCAATGCCCAACCGCTGGCAAATCGGCACAAGGATGGGCACCAGGATGGTGATCGCCGCTGTGGGCTCCAAAAAGCAGCCGACGAACAGCATCAAGAGATTCGCCAGCAGCAAAAACATAAAAGGGTTTTGGGTGAAGCCCAGCACCCATTCGCCAATCGCGGCGGTCACGCCGGTGGCGGTCAGCATCCAGCCAAAAATACTGGCGGCGGCCACAATCAGCAAGACGGTTGAAGTGGTTTCCACGGTGTCCAGACAGACCTTGACAAAGGCTTTGAAGTTCAGCGTGCGGTACCAGAAAAACCCCAGCACGATGGCCCAGAGGCAGGCGGCGATCGCCCCTTCGGTGGGCGTGAAGATACCGGTCGTCATGCCGCCAATCAGCAGCACCGGCGTCATGATGGGCAGCGCAGCCTGAAAATTGAAGATTTTGTCGGCCAGAAACAGCACCACCAGACCAAGCAAAACGGTCAGCTGTGCGGGCAGACCCCCCTCGACGATCAGCAGCCACATCAACACCGGCCAACCCAGCACCACAACGGTTTCGATCAGCGCTTTGACGACCCTGGGCCACTCGAACTTGACGTCACCACCCCATTTGTTTTTGTAGGCAAAGAAGCTGACGGTCAGCATCATCAAAACAGCCATCAGAGCGCCCGGCAAAATGCCGGCGAGAAACAGCGAGCCAACACTGACGTTGGCCATCATGCCGTAGATCACAAAGGGCAGGCTGGGCGGAATGATCGGTCCCAGGGTGGCTGAGGCGGCTGTCACGCCGACCGAAAATTCCTTGCTGTAGCCGTGGTCGGTCATGGCCTTGATCTCGATCGTGCCCAAGCCGGCGGCGTCGGCAATTGCCGTGCCGCTCATGCCGGCAAAAATCACCGAGCCCAAAATGTTGACATGACCGAGCCCGCCCTTCATCCAACCGACCAGTGCCAATGCGTAGTTGTAAATGCGGTTGGTGATGCCCGCGTTGTTCATCAAGTTACCAGCCAAGATGAAAAAGGGCACGGCCAGCAGCGGAAAGCTGTCGATGCCGCTGATCATGCGGTGAATCACGACGTAGGGCGGCATGTTGCCGGTCCACCAGATGTACAGCAGCGCGGAGCCGGCCATCGCCAGCGCCACGGGGATGCCACCACTTAGCAGCAATAGGAAAATTATTTTCAGCATGGCAGTTGTGTCTCAGACGTCGTCGAAAGAAGTCTCGGGCCGTTCAAGTACGCTGTAGCCGCGTTGCCAGTGAAGGCGGGCGACCTGAATCGCCCGCCAGCTCATGACCGTGAAGCCCACCAAGCTGAAGGCATAGACCAAGTTCATGGGCAAATCAATCATCGTCATGCGTGCATGACTCAGGCGCAGCATCATCAGCAGCGTCAAAATAGCGAATGCGATCAGAAATATTACGCGCAGCAGATCGACCACAGTCGCCATGGCCCGGGCCAGTCGGGGCGGCATGAATTTAAAAAAGAAGTCGACCTGAATGTGGTTGTTCTTGCTGACGCCAATACAGGCGCCAATAAAGACCACGCCGATCAGCAGGTAGCGCGCTATTTCCTCGGTCCATGCGGCCGAATCATTGAGCACATAGCGGGTGAAAAACTGGTAGAAAACAGTGACGCCCAACAGCCAGAAAATCCCCAACGCAGCCCAAGCTTCCAGACTTGTTCCAGACAGGTCGATGGCTTCGTCTTCGACGTGAAATTCACCATCGTCGCCCATGATCTTGGGGCCAGCGTCAAGGTCTTGCATGGGGGTTCACTTGATTGCAAGGATGCGGTCGTAGTCAGACTGACGGTAGCCGTAGTCGGTTGGCTTGGCGTTTTTGAGGACGGCAGCGCGAAAGGCATTCTTGTCGACGTTGATCACGTTGAGGCCCTTCTTTTTGAACTCGTCAACCAGCCGCAGCTCAGCGGCAATGATCTCGCGCCCCGTTTTTTCAGCCGCCTCTTGCATGACCGCGGTGAAAATGGCCTTGTCAGCCTCGGACAGCCTGGCCCACAACTGGCCGCCGACGACGGTCAGCAAAGAATCGACGATGTGGCCGGTCAGTGAAATGTTTTTCTGAACTTCATAAAACTTTTTAGCAAGGATCGTGGGCAATGGATTTTCTTGAGCGTCCACCGTGCCGTTTTGCAAGGCCAGATAGACCTCGGCGAAGGCGATCGGCGTGGCGTTGGCGCTCAGAGATTTCGGAAAAGCCAGATAAGCCGGTGCGTCCGGTACGCGAATCTTCAGCCCCTTCATGTCTTCGGGCGTGGTGATCGGGCGATTCGACGTCAGGTGGCGGGCGCCGTAGTAGTTCAAAGCCGTGATGTGGTTGCCGCTCTTGCTGTCATAGCCCAGCGACAGCTCTTTGAACACATCGCTTTTGGCGTACTTGAGCTGATGCTCTGAATCCCGAAAGATGAAGGGAAAGTAGGTCACGGCCATCGGTGGGTAACTGGACGCAGCAAAGCTGGCACCCGTCAAAATGATGTCTACCGTGCCGAGTGTCAGGCCCTGATTGATGTCAGATTCTTTGCCCAACGAGGAGGCTGGAAAGACCTGCACTTCGTAGCGGCCGTTGCTGCGTTTTTTGATCTCTTCAGCGGCCCAAACCGACCATTTGTGAAAAGGCTCAGAGGTCTCGTAGACGTGCGCCCATTTGAGCTTGGTTTGCGCATGGGCCAGGCTGAAATTGCCCATCAGGCCTGCCAGCAGAGCGCCCAGGGTGAGTATGTTCAGTGTCCATCGGTTTGTCATTTTGTCTCCTCAGTTAGAAAAAAGATGAATCCAAATACGCGAATGAGCCGGCTCTTAAGCGCTGGTTTTGGCGCGACGCCAACTGGCACTGAAGCGGGCATGGGACTTGTCCATGTGGGCGTGCATGGCGGCCCGGGCGGCGATGCTGTCGTGGGCCTTGATGGCTAGCAAAATAGCCTCGTGCTCAGCGATCGCCGACTGCCAAGATGTGAAGGTTTCAAAATACCCGCCCAGCCGCATGAACAGCGGCCCGCGGCGCGAATCCCAAAAGCCTTGGACGGTTTCAGTCAGCACTGCATTGCCGCAGGATTCGACAATGGCGGTGTGAAAAGCCCGATCGCCGTCCAGCGGCAAAACGCCGCGGCCAGCGTCGTCAATCATTGTGTCGAGCGCGCTGCGCATGGCGGCGATGTCTTTGCGTTTGGCCTGCAGCGCGGCCGTGCTGGCGATTTCGCCCTCGATCAACTTGCGCGCCCGAATCAATTCCAGCGGCCCCCATTCAGAGGTTTCGAGCAGCGATGGCTTGGTGTGCTTGCCGCGGTTCAGCACATAAACGCCTGAGCCGATCCGAACTTCTACCCAGCCGTCGACTTCCAGTGCAATCAAGGCTTCACGCACCGACGGCCGGCTGACAGCCAATTGCTTGGCCAAGTCGCGCTCGGCTGGCAGGCGGCTGCCGACGGTGAATTCCCCTTGGCCGATCAAGGTGCGCAATTGCGCCGCAATTTGTCGGTACAGGCGTTTCGGCTCGACGGCTTGAAGTGGCATGCGCGAATCAGTGTCAAAAATTAAGGGTTAGCCAGAATTGGACAAGTGGTAAGACCAATTAATAATCTCACCAATGCCGGGCAGTGGCATCCGGCTAAACCCTGTAAGGTCTACTTTTTTTGTCTCAGCCGCGCCATTCTGGTTCATCAACGCAAGGGGATTCAATGCGACTTCAAGGAAAAACTGTCCTGGTCACCGCCGCCGGTCAAGGCATCGGCAAGGCCAGCGCGTTGGCGATGGCCGCTGCCGGCGCGCAGGTCTGGGCGACTGATGTGAATGAAAAATTGCTGGCTGAATACGCCGCGCATCCCAATGTCCAGACCCGCCCGCTGGATGTCATGGACAAAGCCGCCATCGTTCATTTGGTGCACAGCATGCCGGCGTTGGACGTGCTTTTCAATTGCGCTGGTTTTGTCCATGCCGGCACGGTTTTGCAGACCACCGATGACGAATGGAACTTCGCTTTCGAGCTCAATGTTCGTTCTCAGTTTTGGACCATTCAGGCAGCATTGCCCAAAATGCTGCTGAACAATTCCGGACAAGGCGGTGGCAGCATCATCAACATGGCCAGCGTTGTCAGCGTGAAGGGCTTGCCCAATCGTTTTGTCTACGGCGCTTCCAAGGCGGCGGTGATCGGCCTGACCAAAAGTGTCGCCGCTGACTATGTGCTGCAGGGTGTGCGCTGCAATTGCATTTGTCCGGGAACCGTCGACACGCCTTCGCTGCAAGACCGCATCAATGTCTATGAAGACCCGGTCGCTGCGCGCCAAAATTTCATCGCCCGGCAACCCATGGGACGCTTGGCCAAGGCGCATGAAATTGCGCCTCTGGTGGTTTTTTTGGCCAGTGATGAATCCGCTTTTGTCACTGGCCAGCACTACAACATCGATGGCGGTATGACGATATGAACCAGCTTGACTTTGCCGACCGCCATGCGGTCGTGACAGGCGGTGCTACCGGCCTCGGTTACGCCATTGCGCAGCGCCTGCTGCAGTCTGGCGGCAGCGTGACTTTGTGGGACCGCGACCAGGGGGCCGCTGAAAACGCTGCGGCCAAGCTGGGTTCAAAAGCCTCAGCGGTGCGGGTCGATGTGTCGCTCCATGCGTCTGTGCAGGCCGCCGTCAAAGCGACACTGCTGATCGCGCCAAGGGTCGACGCGCTCGTCAACAGTGCTGGCGTGACCGGGCCGAACGTCAAGCTCTGGGACTACCCGGTGGACGACTGGCGGCAGGTCATGGACGTCAACCTCAACGGACTTTTCATGTGCTGCCGTGAGTGGACGCCGCATTTGCGCGCCCACAATTACGGCCGCATCGTCAACATCGCCTCGGTGGCGGGCAAAGACGGCAATCCAAACGCCAGCGCCTACAGCGCGAGCAAGGCGGCGGTCATCGCACTGACCAAGTCGTTGGGCAAGGAACTGGCCGATTCAGGCGTGCGCGTCAACTGCGTCACCCCCGCGGCCGTGAAAACCGCGATTTTCGATCAGATGTCGCCCGAACACATCGCTTTCATGTTGTCAAAAATTCCAATGGGACGATTTGGCACGCCCGAAGAAGTCGCCGCCATGGTGGCTTGGTTGTGCACCGAAGATTGTTCGTTTTCAACCGGTGCGGTGTTTGATTTGTCGGGTGGACGTTCCACCTACTGATGTGTGTCGCTCGAGGAGAAGCTATGGCGCTGGCCCGCAGTGGAACAATGGCGTATGAATCTTCAGGCAATGGCACGACCACGCACTTGGGCGCTGAGTGGTTGTTCCGCGGCTTGGCCAAGGTCGACATCACGCACGTGCCGTTTCAGCCGGCAGCGGCCACCAACGCCGTGGTCAGCGGTCAAGTGCCGATCGCCTCAACCTCGATGCCGCCTGCTGTGCTCGATTTTCTCAACAATGAAATCAACAAAGCCTTGGGCGCGAAGTCTGTGCAAGACCGCTTTGAAACACTGTTGCTCGAAGCCATTCGGATGGACCGGCCGACGTTGCGGCGATACGTCGGAAGCGAAGTGGGTAAATGGGGCCGACTGGTCAAAGACCTCAAAATTCAGGTTCAGTGAAGCGACTCATTCAAAGTCAAAATTAAAAAAGGAAATGCCATGCGTTTTGTCAGTTACCAAGATGGTTTGATTCCTGCTTGGGGCGTTTTAGCGGGTGAAGCGGGCGTCATTGACAGCCGCCTACTGAGCAGTCTAATGGGCCGCCAGTTGCCGGCGAGTTTGCTCGAATTCATCGCCTTGTCGGCGCTGCAGCCCGGCTTGTTGGCCGATGTGAAAGCGCGCGCGACTGCTGCCACGCCAAGTCGGCTTGACGCCGTCACTTTGGCGCCCTGCGTGCCGCAACCCGGCAAGATCATCTGTCTGGGTGTGAACTACCACGACCACGCTAAAGAGGGTGGCAACACGATTGCGGATTACCCCGCTGTTTTTTTGCGCTGCGCCACCTCGCTGCTGGCCCACGGTGCGCCTTTGCAAGTGCCGGCAGTGTCAGACAAGCTCGACTTCGAGGCCGAGTTGGCCGTGGTGATAGGTCAGCGCACGCGATTTGTATCGGAGGCAGACGCGCTCAACGCCGTGTTTGGCTATGCCTGCTTCAACGACGCCAGCCTGCGCGACTACCAGCGCCGCACCAGCCAATGGACGATTGGCAAAAACTTTGATGCTACGGGTGGCTTTGGCCCGAGCTTGGTCACGCCCGATGAACTGCCGCCCGGCTGCAACGGCTTGCGCATCCAGTCGCGCTTGAACGGTCAAGTGATGCAGAACGCCAACACCACCGACATGGTGTTCGGTGTGGCCCGCACGATCTCCCTGCTGTCTGAAGCCATGACGCTGGAGCCCGGCGACGTGCTGGTGATGGGCACGCCAGGCGGCGTTGGCTATGCGCGCACGCCGCCAGTCTGGATGAAAGCCGGCGACACCATCGAGATTGAGATTGAGGGTGTCGGTGTTTTGTCGAACCCCGTCATCGCCTGATCAAGCCTTAAACAAAGGAAATCGCATGCAACGCAGACATCTGTTTCAAACCACCGCCACCTTGGGCTTGGGCGCTTTGGCCGGCTGTGCTTTGCCGGGCAGCGCCGTACAGCAGACTCATCAGATCAAAACGCCGTTTGATGTGCCGGTCACTTATGTGCCCATCGTCGGTTCCGGCATGCAGTTTCCGGTGCGACGCATTTACTGCATTGGCCGAAATTACGCGGCGCACGCCCGCGAGATGGGTTCAGACCCAACACGTGAGCCGCCTTTCTTTTTTCAAAAACCGACCGATGCGATTCAAAACGTAGCGCCCGGTACGGTGGCTGATCATCCTTATCCGACCCTGACCAAAAACTACCACTACGAAGTCGAACTCGTGGCGGCGCTGAACAAGGGCGGGCGCAACATTCCGATGGCCCGTGCGCTGGAGCACGTCTACGCCTACGGACTGGGTTTGGACATGACCCGCCGCGACTTGCAGCGGGCTTTGGGCGACGAGAAAAAACCGTGGGAGATTGGCAAGAGCTTCGACCACTCCGCGCCGATTGGACCGCTGCACTTGGCGACCCAGACCGGGCCGTTCACCAGTGGCAACATCTGGCTCAAGGTGAACGGTCAGACCAAGCAAAACGCCAATCTGAACCAGATGATATGGAGCGTGGCCGAGCAGATCAGCAAGCTGTCAGATGCGTTTGAGTTGATGCCCGGCGACCTGATTTATTCGGGCACGCCAGAGAATGTCGGGCCGGTGGTGCGCGGCGATGTGATTGATTGCCACATCGACGGTTTGCCCAACTTGAGTGTCAAGATCGTCTGACCCAAGCGCCTTCAGAGCGCCCCAAAACCAGCCCTTTCAGCGCGCCTGCAGTTGATGCTTGGTCGGTGTTCGTTCAAATATTTTCAATCTTGCCGCCAAAAAGGTGCAACTGTTACTTTCAGTTGCAGCGTTAAAGTTGGCGTCTTGAAATCAAAGGATTTGACATGTTGACCTTGCGACTTTCTGACGAACGCGGCTACGCCGACCACGGCTGGCTCAAGTCTTACCACTCGTTTTCTTTTGCCGGTTATCACGACCCGGCGCACATGGGTTTTGGCAATTTGCGTGTCATCAACGAAGACCGTATTGCGCCCGGCACTGGTTTTGGCACCCACAGTCACCGCGACATGGAAATCATCAGCTACGTGATGAGTGGTGCCATCGGCCACAAAGACAACATCGGCAACGGCGCGTCAATTCCTCCGGGCGATGTGCAGCGCATGAGCGCCGGGCGGGGTATCTCGCACAGCGAGTTCAACCATGCCGATGACTCGGTCACGCATTTTTTGCAGATTTGGATTCAACCCAATGTGACGGGCATTGCCCCCGGTTACGAGCAAAAAAGTTTTGCTGACGCCGACAAACGCGGCAAGCTGCGGCTGGTGGCGTCGCCAGACGGCGCGGCAGGTTCGGTCACGATTCATGCCGATGCGCGTTTGTATGCCGGGCTTTTTAATGGTCCAGAGGAAGCCCGCTTGGCGCTCGACCCCCAGCGCAAAACGTATGTGCAATTGATTCGCGGTCAGTTGCAAGTCAACGGCCAACAACTGAAGGCTGGCGACGCGGCCAAGCTCGAAGCCGAGAGCGCTTTGCACTTGGCGAACGGCCAAGATGCCGAAGTGCTGGTGTTTGATTTGAGCGCTTGATTTCCCCTATTTTTAATTCCCCTGCCTGTTTCAGTTGTTATTCTTATCTTTGAAAAAATGAGTTTCATGTTCAACTCCCTGCAAAATCCACTGCCCTTATTGGGCCGCGCCCTGATCGCCTTGCTGTTTATTCCCGCGGGCTTCACCAAAGTCGGCGGCTTGCTGAGCATCGCGGCATGGGGCGCAGGTGCTTGGCGCATGGATGCCCAATTCAACCCAAAAGGAAACTGAAAAATGTCGAATATCGCAGTGGTTTATCACTCCGGCTATGGCCACACACAACGCATGGCCCAAGCCGTGGCCGAGGGCGCTGACGCCGAACTGGTGGCGATTGACGCCGACGGTAATTTGCCCGAAGGCGGCTGGGAAACCCTGGCAGCGGCCAGCGCCATCATCATGGGCTCACCGACTTACATGGGCAACGTCAGTTGGCAGTTCAAAAAATTTGCCGATGCCAGTTCTAAGCCTTGGTTCACCCAAGCCTGGAAAGACAAACTGTTCGCCGGTTTCACCAACAGCGCGTCGCTGAATGGCGACAAAGGCTCGACGCTGACTTATTTGTTCACGCTGGCGATGCAGCATGGCGGCGTTTGGGCCAGCCATGGCGTGATGCCGAGCAACAGCAAAGCCGCTGACCGCAACGACCTCAATTTTTTGGGGGCGTTCAGTGGGGCGATGGCGCAGTCGCCTTCAGACGCCGGTGCCAGCGAGATGCTGCCCGGTGACTTGAGCACCGCGCGGGCTTTGGGTCAGCGCGTGGCTGAGCTTGTAGTCCGCTTCAAGTAAGGCAGAATTCTCAAGGAAAACGTGGCTTCAACGGCGCTGATGAGTGTCGTTTGAAGCGACTGCCATGTTTAAAATCAAACATGCGAATTTTTACTCTCTTGCCCTGGTTTGACTGGCTGGCCATCGCTTGGTTTTTTGGTTCATGGCTGACTTATTCAGCGTTTTCAAGAACCGAAAACTTCAAGCGACCGTCTATTTTGTGGGCCACCAACCGCTACCGGCATTACTGGTTGCTGCAAGCCACTTCGAGGGATCCGCGGGTGATCGACGGCATCATCACGCAGAACTTGTCGACCACGCCGGCCTTTTTTTCGTCAACCACCATCATCATCATTGGCGGCTTGTTCGCGCTGCTGGGCACCACCGACAGGGCCAGTGAGCTGGTGCGCGAAATACCGTTTGCAGTGCAGACCTCGGTGTTGGTTTTTGACCTGAAAGTGCTGATGCTGATCGGTATTTTTGTGTACGCATTTTTTCGCTTCAGCTGGTCGATGCGCCAGTACACCTTTGTCGCCTTGCTGATCGGCTCTTTGCCCGAGCCGGCAGACTTTGCGTCGGGCAAGTTCGACCGCGAGCTGTTTGCTGCACGCGCCAGCCGCATGGTCGGGCTGGCCGCCGAAACCTTCAACGACGGTTTGCGCGCTTATTACCTGAGCTTCGCGGTCATCGCCTGGTTTTTCTCGACCTTGATTTTTGTGGTCGCCACAGCGGTGGTGATTTTGATTTTGTACCACCGTGAATTCCGCTCAGACGTGCTGCACGTTTTGAAGGAATAAGCCAGTAGTTGGACAAATTCCGAGATAAAGGGCAGTTCTGGGGCTCGGACTGGGAGCCTGACGTGCTGCACAAGGGCCGCGCGGTGCTTCTTTCAGGCAGGGCCGGCCCAAAGCTGCGCCGTGCCGACCAGCTCTGGCCGGGCCGTCAAGGCCGCGTCGACCACGCGCCTGTCGTCAAAGACAAAGCAACCGCCTTGGTAATGCGCTTGGCCGACTTGCTCAAAATAAGCCAAGATGCCGCCGTCGAGTTGAAAGACATCGGTCAGCCCGGCTTCGCGCATCAAAATGGCGGCTTTTTCGCAGCGGATGCCGCCGGTGCAAAAGCTCACCACGGTCTTGTCTTGCAGCGCATTGATGTCGGCGCTCAGGTCGGCGTTGAAGTGGGCTTTGAAGGCAGCTGGAAACTCGGTGAACTTGTCGATGCGCCAGTCGATCGCGCCGGCAAAGCTGCCGCAGTCCGCCTCAAAGGCGTTGCGCGTGTCGAGCATGACCACGGCTTGGCCCTTGTCGTCATGGCCTTGGTCTAGCCAGCGCTTCAGGGTGATGGCGTCAACCGCCGGCGCCCGGCCGCTGGCCGGCTGAATCGCCAGGTGATTCATGCGGATGATTTCGGGCTTGATTTTCACCAGTCGCTTTTTAAAGGGCTGAGTCTCCGACCAGCTTTCTTTGGCCGCCAAGCCTGCAAACCGGCTGTCGCTGCGCAGCCAAGTCAAAAAGTCGTGAACTTTGTGGGCCTCACCCGCTAAAAACAAATTGATGCCTTCTTCGGCCAACAAGACCGTGCCCTTGATCTCGCTGCCCTCCAGCGCTTGGCAGATGGCGTATTGCAAGGCGGGCAGGTCGGTGAGGCTGACAAACCGGTAGGATCCTCTGCATAACTCCGGTCGCAGTGTGCCTGTAGCAAGCCCAGTCTGAGAAAATATCGTCCATGAAACAAGCCAGCCTGAAGCTCAATCTGAACGTCAAGAAGACGCGCAAGCAAGTGTTCCTAGAGCAGATGGAGCAAGTGGTGCCGTGGGCGGCGTTGGTCGAACTCATTGCGCCGTATTATCCGGAAGGCAAGACCGGCAGACCGCCGTTCTCCTTGGAAAGCATGCTGCGCGTTCACTTCATGCAGCAGTGGTTCACGCTGTCCGATCCGGGCATGGAAGAGGCCTTCTTTGACACGCCGCTGTACCGGGAATTCGCTCAGCTTGAAGAGTTTGGCCGCCTGCCTGATGAGAGCACTATCCTGCGCTTTCGCCACCGGCTGGAGAAGTACAAATTGGCGGAACAGATTCTGGCTGTAGTGAATGACATCCTCATTGAACGCGGACTGCTGCTCAAGCTAGGCACCGTTGTGGACGCCACCTTGATTGCAGCGCCTTCATCTACCAAGAACAAGCAACACAAGCGCGACCCCGACATGCATTCGAGCAAGAAGGGCCAGCAGATGTACTTCGGCATGAAAGCGCATATCGGCGCTGACGCTGAGTCTGGTCTGGTGCACACGGTTCGCGGCACATCCGGCAACGTGAGTGACGTGGCCGAGGGCAACAGTTTGCTGCATGGTCAAGAGACAGTTGCGTTCGGCGATGCGGGCTACCAAGGCATTCAAAAGCGTCCAGATGCGAAAGCCGATGTCACATGGCATGTGGCCATGAGGCCGGGCAAACGCAAGGCCTTGAACAAAGACAACGCAGCAGATGCCTTGATCGACAAAGCCGAGAAGATCAAAGCCGGTATCCGGGCCAAGGTCGAGCACCCGTTTCGGGTGATCAAGCGCCAGTTCGGATTTGTGAAAGTACGCTTTCGCGGTTTGAAGAAAAACACGGCCCAACTCGTCACGCTGTTTGCGCTGTCGAACTTGTGGATGGTGCGCGGCAAACTGATGGAGGCGCAGGGATGAGTGCGCCCACAAGCTGGGGAAAAGCCCTGCAGGAGCTGAAAAGCAGCCAAATGGGCGCAGGAAACGGCGTTGCTTTGAAAGAATCCGCGTGAAATTCCGACATTTGAAAATTACCGACTCGCTGCGCCAATCGGCGGCGGGTTATTCAGAGCATCCGTAAGCCGCAATATTCAGGGTGGTCATGATCAGCCAGATTGTAAGAAAAGACTAAAAAATCGATTTTTAGCAAGCCCTTGAGGTGGGCAAAGTGACGCCTAAAATGGTTTCCATGTTTGTTCATTTGCGTATTCATACCGAGTTCTCCGTCGTCGACGGCACCAACCGGATCGATGAAATTGTGGCCGCCGCAGCGGCCAACCAGCAGCCAGCACTGGCCATCACCGACCTGTCGAATCTCTTTGGCACGGTCAAGTTCTACAAGCAAGCGCGCGGCAAGGGCGTCAAACCCTTGATCGGTGCGGACGTCTGGGTCGAGGTGCCCGGCAAAGCCGCCAACGCGCCACCCGCCCGGCTGCTGCTGCTGGTGCAAGACCGCCGCGGCTACCTGAATTTGTCTGAGCTGCTGACCCGCGCTTGGACTAAAAACGTGGTGCGCGACCAAGCCGTCATTAAGCTTGACTGGTTGAAAGAGTTGGGCGAAGGCCTGATTGCGCTGGCGGGCGCCCAGACTGGCGCTGTGGGTCAAGCCTTGGTGCAAGGCGACCAGACCCGCGCGATGGAATGTGCCTTGTATTTTGCCGGCCTTTTTCCGCACCGTTTTTACTTGGAATTGCAGCGCGCTGAACGTGCTGATGACGAGCGCCATGTGGTGGCTGCCGTGCAACTGGCGGCGCGGCTCAAGTTGCCCGTGGTGGCGACGCATCCGGTGCAGTTTTTGACCTATGACGACTACGAGGCGCATGAAGCGCGCGTGTGTATTTCGGAGGGTGAGATCTTGGGCAACGCCCGGCGCGTGCGCAAGTTCACGCGCGAGCAGTACTTCAAGTCGCAAGCGCAGATGACCGCGCTGTTTGCCGATATTCCGTCTGCATTGGCCAATTCGATTGAAATCGCCAAGCGCTGCAATCTGGTGCTCGACCTCGGCAAGCCGATGTTGCCCGACTACCCGACGCCCGAAGTGGACGGTGTGCGCTTGCCGATTGACGCTTACTTTCGCCATGCCTCGCATGAAGGCTTGAAAGAGCGCCTCTTGCATTTGTACCCTGACGAAAATCTGCGCGAAAGCAAGCGGCCCGAGTACGAGGCGAGGCTGGATTTTGAGATCAACGTGATCTTGAAGATGGGCTTTCCGGGTTACTTTTTGATTGTGGGCGACTTCATCAACTGGGCCAAGAACAACGGCTGCCCAGTCGGGCCTGGGCGGGGTTCTGGCGCCGGTTCTTTGGTGGCTTATTCGCTGCGCATCACCGACCTCGACCCGCTGCAATACAACTTGCTGTTTGAGCGGTTTTTGAACCCGGAACGGGTCTCGATGCCCGACTTCGACATTGACTTTTGCCAAACCAATCGCGACCGCGTGATCGACTACGTCAAAGCCAAATACGGCAAAGAAGCCGTCAGCCAGATTGTCACCTTCGGCACCATGGCGGCCAGAGCGGCGATTCGCGACGTCGGCCGTGTGCTGGACTTTCCGTATGGGTTTTGCGACAGCATTTCTAAGCTGATTCCAAACAAACCCGGGCAAGCGGTTTCGCTGCAATTGCCGCCGGCTGACCGCGACAAAAACGACAAGATGGTTTACGCGGTCGAGGCCGAGCCGATTTTGGCCGAACGCGAAAGCAAAGAAGAAGACGTGCGCACGCTGCTGGAGCTGGCACGCAAGCTTGAAGGCCTGACCCGCAACGTCGGCATGCACGCCGGTGGTGTGCTGATCGCGCCCGGCAAGCTGACTGATTTTTGCCCGCTTTACCAGCAACCCGGCAGCGATTCGGCGGTCAGTCAGTACGACAAAAATGACGTTGAAGCGATTGGCCTGGTGAAGTTCGACTTCTTGGGCTTGGCCACGCTGACCATTCTTGAAATCGCGCGCGAGTTCATCATGAAGCGTCACGCCGGCCAAGAAAAATTCGCCTTTGAAAACCTGCCCTTGGACGACGCCAAGGTCTACAAATTATTTGCCGACGGCAAGACCGAGGCGGTGTTCCAGTTTGAAAGCAGCGGCATGCAGCGCATGTTGAAAGACGCGCGTCCGACCCGCCTTGAAGACCTGATCGCGCTGAACGCGCTGTACCGGCCCGGCCCGATGGATTTGATCCCCACCTTCGTGGCGCGCAAGCAGGGCCGCGAAGAAGTCATCTATCCGCATCCGCTGGTGGCCG
>JBBAPN010000027.1:25271-29621 GCA_040400815.1 Polaromonas sp.
GTGGCGCGCAAGCAGGGCCGCGAAGAAGTCATCTATCCGCATCCGCTGGTGGCCGACATGCTGTCGGAAACCTACGGCATCATGGTCTACCAAGAGCAGGTGATGCAGACCGCGCAGATTCTGGGCGGCTACACGCTGGGCGGCGCCGACATGCTGCGCCGTGCCATGGGTAAAAAAGATGCGGACGAGATGGCGCAGCATCGCCAGATTTTCAGGGACGGTGCTGCCAAGAACGACATTGTCGAAGCCAAGGCCGACGAAGTGTTTGACTTGATGGAGAAGTTCGCCGGCTACGGTTTCAACAAGTCGCACGCCGCCGCTTACTCGCTACTGGCGTATCACACGGCTTGGCTCAAGGTGCATTACACGGCCGAGTTTTTCTGCGCCAACATGACGGTGGAGATGGACGATACCGACAAGCTGAAGATCCTTTTTGGGGATGCCGTGAACATGGGCATCAGCTTCGAGTCGCCCGACGTCAACCGCGGAAATTACCGTTTTGAGCCGATCACCGACAAAAGCATCCGCTACGGCTTGGGCGCCATCAAAGGCACGGGAGAGCAAGCGGTTGCGGCGATGGTTGCCGCGCGTGAGGAGGGTGGCCCCTTCACCTCACTTTATGATTTTTGCGTGCGCGTGGACAAGTCCAAACTCAACAAGCGCACGGTCGAAGCGCTCATCAAAGCCGGCGCGTTTGACAACCTGCACCTGAACCGCGCCGAACTGTTGGCGTCGGTAGAACGCGCCTTTGAGTTCTCTGCTGCGACCCAGGCCAATGCCAACCAAGGTGGGCTGTTCGACATGTCGGACTCGCATGCCGCCAGCACGCAAGAACCGCCCTTGGTTGAAGCCATGCCTTGGGGCGTGAAAACGCGCCTGACCTGCGAAAAAACAGCGGTTGGTTTTTATTTGTCGGGGCATTTGTTTGACGCGGTCGAGCTCGAAGTGCGCCAGTTCGCCAAGCGCAAGATCGAAGACCTGATCGATTCACGCGAGCCGCAACTCATCGCGGCCATCGTCAATGACCTGCGCGTCATCAATGGTCAGCGCGGCAAACTGGCCTTGTTCAAGCTCGACGACAAGACCGCCGTGATTGAAGCCACCGCCGATGAAAACGTGCTCAATGCCCACCGCAACCAGCTGAAGGATGACGAGCTCGTCATCGTTCAGGCCAGCTTGCAACCAGACCGTTTTGCTGGTGGTTTTCGCCTCAAAGTCACGCAGGTGTGGGACTTGGAAGAAGCGCGTTGCCGCTTCGGTAAATACCTGCGAGTGGCCGTCAATGGCAGCGCGCCCGACATTCCACGCCTTGTCAAAGACTTCCCGCCCAAGCGCGAAGTCTCAGCGTTGGATGAGAGCGAAGTCTTGCGCGGCTTGTCAGTTCGATTGAGCTTGCGCCGCGATGGCGCGACGGCTGAACTTCAGCTCGGTGACGCTGCGAAGTTTTACCCGAGCGACGCCGCGCTGGCCAGCTGGATGGCGCAGGCGGATCGGGGCTTGGCGAAGGTGGTTTACGAGTAGCGGATGTTGGCCAGCAAGCGGCCTGCTATGTCAATTACGCGCCGGAGCACTGCATGACACCACCGCTGGTTTGGGGCTGCGGGTGTTGTTTTTGGTGGTTATGCCCTTGCTGCAATATGTCAATTGAATGAATTCACTACACTGACGCTCTATTGATGTTTTGCCTGTTACCCCCGCCCCCTCTTTATCCATGCGCCACGATCTGCCGGCCCCGTCCGACGACTCTCCTGTTGACATTGTTTATCTTTGGGTTGATGGGCAAGACTTGGGCTGGCGTGCCAAACGCCGCCAGGCATTGCGCCAGCTCAGTGCAACCGGTAACCACGCCATTGAGGCCATCGCCAGGTTTGGCAATGTCGAAGGGCGTTTTCGAGACAACGACGAGCTTCTCTTCAGTTTGCGAGCGCTGGAGGAGTTTTTTCCAGACCATGGTCATGTCTACCTTGTCACCGACGGACAAACCCCAGACTGGCTGAAAACATCCAGCCGGATGACGCTGGTGGACCATCGGACCTTGATTCCCGCGGCGTCATTGCCGACCTTTGATTCCAGCAATATTGAGTCTTACATTCACCGTATTCCTGGTCTCTCCGAGCGTTATTTTTACCTCAATGATGATGTCTTTTTCGGGGCACCAGTCCACCTTGATGACTGGTTTTGGCCCGGTGGGTTTTACGTGGCATGGTCTGACGATCCTGAGGTCCTTGACATTGCATTGCAAACCGATGCCACGGCCCCCGAAAACGCCTGCCGTCTGTCGAACCAATGGCTGGCCCAAAAATCAGCGGCTCAAACGCAGTTGATTGAAGGCGGTCTCGTCCAACCGGGGCGGCTGATGGACCCGCACTACACCAACACTTTTCGCACTTTTGCCCATTCGCCGCGGCCCATGCTCAAGTCTTTGCTGTGGGAGCTTGAAGTGGAAGCGGCGGAACTTTTTGAGGGCGTTCGCTCGACTGTCTTCAGAGTTTGGGACAAGCCGACCCTTGTTTCTGACTTTGTCTTGCGTTGGGCGTTGGCCCATGGTTTGGCCCGCGTTAAAAAATACCAACACCGTCACGTCTCCACCGGCGATCTGCAGCAGGCGGCAGAACTGCAACTGCTCGCCCAGCAATTCGGGCGGCTTGCATTCTTCTGCATCAATGACACCACAGACGATGCACATGCCCAAGATCCGCGGCTTGAAAATGTGCGCGCTGCTTTGCGGCAAATGTTGTTCAAACCCTCAGCCTTTGAACAACTCCAGCAGGTCGAGTCCTCGGAAGCAGCTTGCCCAGCCGTTTTGGCTTGAGCGCCGGCTCAAATAGTCTTCCATGTCGGTTCAAAAAATGGCGCAGGCACCAAGATCTTGGATGCCTGGCTTTGCAGCAAGGGCAGCATTTTGACAACGTAAGCTTGCCAATTCGCATCTTTGCCCAGCGTGACTCGGCGCTGGTTGCGGTCGGCCAAGTCTTCGTAAGCCCACATGTGGACAATTTGGTTCAACTCGCCAATGTCGGTGTAGTAATAACCCACCATGCGGCCCAACACGCGTTGCTGAATTTGCAAGCCTTCTTGCTCATACAAGTTCAAATAGTCCCGCCATTTTCCCGGGTGCGTGGTGTAGGTGCGTTGTTCAACGAGCATGGTGGTTTGCCTTTCTGGGTTTATTTAGTGATGATAGGCGTGGCTGCAGGCGGCAGCCCCGAAAAGCTGTCATTTGAATGCTCTAGAATTCAATTTTTCAATAACCATTCTGCAAAGAGAGTCATTCATGGCAACTACAAATCGTCGAGTTTTCATCCTGCAACTGGCCGTCGGCTCGACTGCCGTGATCGCATCGCAAGCCATGGCGCAGGCCAAGGTCGAAGAAAAAGACCCACAGGCAGCCGCGCTGGGATATGCGGCAGACACCACCAAGGTGGACGCTAAGAAATACCCCAAGCACGAAGCCGCTCAGAAGTGCTCAAACTGCCAGCTCTACGCAGGCAAACCAGCAGATGCAAGCGGCGCATGCCCGCTCTTCGCTGGCAAGTTGGTCGCGGCCAACGCTTGGTGCAGCGCATACATCAAAAAGGCCGGCTGAATGGTCCGTTGAGTTGCACGGTGGCGTAGTTGATCGCAACAGCGAAAGACACCCACAACCAATAGCCCAGCAGCAATGCGCTGGCTACGCGCGAGTAGCTTTTCATGGTCCACATCAGTGCAACGATGGAAAGCCACAAAAAGCCAATTTCAAGCAACGCCCAGTCTGGGCGTTGCAGCTTGAAAAACAACAAACTCCACATTGAGTTGAGCCCAGCATTCAGGGCGAACAAGCCGATCAGCCAGTAACGGCTGGCTCGGTCAGGCGTGTCTAGCCAAGCCTTTGCCCCGGCGGCAGCGGCCGACACAAAAATCAAGGTCCACACTGGCCCGAACCAGATGTCTGGCGGTTTGAAGGAGGGCTGCACCAAGCTTCGATACCAAGGGCCGATCTCGGTCAACACAGCTGCCAACCCAGCCACAGCCAACGCCGCCATGGCAGCGATCAACATTGGAACGAGGTTTTTTTTGCGGGTTGACGCGTAGTTCATGGTGTTTTTCAGAAGATGCGGTGGTTGCTGATCAGCCCCCGCCAAGGCTCAATTTGTACCACGTAGGGCGCGAAAACATGCAGATTCATGTTGGCGAATCTTTGCGGTGCGCAGCTGTGCCAAGAAAATTCAAGGGTACTTTGCAAGAAAGCTTTTCGATGGCTTGACTTCGATGGATCTTGCTGATTTCTGAAGAAAGTGTAAAAATCTTTTTGGTCTTTTAAATTCACTTCGTGTGTAATTTAATACCGAGGTATCGATCCTTTCACTTTCA
>JBBAPN010000027.1:29721-30931 GCA_040400815.1 Polaromonas sp.
CTTTCACTTTCATTTGAATGAGCACGTCCATGACCGATTTGTCAGCGCCTACGCTTCAGTCCCTGCCTGTGAATCAAGCAAAATCGATCGCTGATTTGCCCGTTCAAAGGGCCGCTGCGCCAATTTCAGCAGCGCAGGCTCGGGCACTTTACTTCAACACGGGCAATGCATTCAACCAAAAAATGGCAGCAGTGCCCGACCAGAGTTTCACTGACGAGCCAGCGCGCGCATTGAATCCTGACAGTCCCAGCGGTCTGATTGTTTGCGACCGGTCACAGGAACTCGGAACCGCCTATCCGGCGACCACCCCTTTGGTGCTGGTGCGCTACGCCAGGATCTGCGCTGGTGAGAGTTTGAATACTGAATTTATTGCCAGTGGCGTGGTGGTGTATGTCATCGTTGGTTCTGGGGCCAGCGTCTGCGGCAACGAGCAGATCAACTGGCAGGCCGGTGATGTGTTCGTGCTGCCCGGCAACCTTTCCCATCTGCACAGCGCCGCTGCGCAAGACTCTGTGCTTTGGATTGTGACCAACGAGCCGCAGTTGGCTTTTGAACATTTGCGCGGTCCTGCCGTAGGTGATGCGCCTACCGAGGTGGTTCATTTTCCAGCCGAGGACATTGAGCGTCAGGTTAATTTGCTTTACTCGGTGGGGCGCGGCAACGACATTGCCGGTTCGGCCTTGATCTTTTCGTCAACCCTGCAAGAAGCCAGTCGCAACGTGCTTCCGACCTTAACGGTCGCCATGAATTCGCTTCCGCCTGGGGGCTCGCAACGTTCACATCGTCACAACTCTATCGCTGTCAGCTTGGTCATTGAAGGCCATCAATGCCATTCGATGGTCGACGGTCGCCGCAAAGATTGGTCGCAATGGGCCACCACCGTGACACCGCCGACAGCGGCGCATTCCCATCGCAATGAGGGTGACAAATGGGCTAAATTTCTGATCATTCAGGATGGCGGCATCTACAACTACACCCGAGCGCTCGGGTTTGAGTTTGCAAACAGCTGAAGTTGCTCAAGCCTCAACCATGAACACATTTCAGTCCCTGCCGAGTTCCTCTTTGTTGCCAGCCTCGCACGCCGATGGCCTGCCAGTTGTTCGCATGCTTGACGTGCAGCCTGAATGGCTTCTTTCCACACAGGAAGCTGCCCTAGAACCCGATTTGCCTATCGTTGATGCGCATCATCACCTTTGGGAACGTGCAGGGG
>JBBAPN010000028.1:0-29814 GCA_040400815.1 Polaromonas sp.
GCACTTGCACTTGCACTTGCATCAGACTTGCCAGTCCATGGCACCGGCTTCACAGGCGCTGGGCCGCGCAGTTTTTGGAAGCCATCAACCATGACCTGCTCGCCAGCTTGCAAGCCGTCCAAGATCAGCCATTGGCTGCCTTGCGACTCGCCTACTTTGACTTTGCGTGGCGCCACTTTGCCATCGCTGGCGACGACCATCACGGTGTCGCCCTGCACCGAACGTGTCACCGCCTGTTGCGGCAGCAGCATGGCATTGCGAACTTGCGCCTGCTCGAGGCGCACCCGCACATACAAACCAGGCAGCAACAAGCCTTTGGGGTTAGGCACTTCAGCCCGCAGCGTGATCTGGCCCGTGGTCTGGTCGACCGATAAGTCCGAAAACAACAAGCGACCGGCTTGGGCGTAAACACTGCCGTCTTCCAACACCAGCCGCACTTTAACGGCTTCGCTGCCAGTGGCGCGCTGGAGCTGGCCAGTTTCCAATGCCTTGCGCAGCTTCATCACTTCAGCCGCCGGTTGGGTGAAGTTGATGTACATAGGGTTGATCTGCTGAACCACCGCCAACTGGGTGAAATCACCCTGCCCGACCAGCGCGCCCTCGGTCACCAAGGCACGGCCAATTCGGCCTGCAATGGGCGCCGTGACAGCGGCATAGTCCAGCGTTATTTTGGCTGTTTGCACAGCAGCCTTGCCAATCGCAACGTCGGCTTCAGCCTGCTTTTGCGCGGCTTCTGCATTGGCGAAGTCCTGTTTGCTGATGGCATTTGCTTTGACCAATGGCTGGTAGCGCTGCGCCAGCAAACTGGCTTGCTCCAGATTCGCCTGTGCCCGCGCCAAAGAGGCTTGGGCGCTGGCGTAGACCGCCGCGTAAGGGGCCGAGTCGATGGTGAACAAAGCCTGGCCAGCTTGCACATCGCTGCCTTCCGTGAACAATCGCTTTTGCACGATGCCGGCAACGCGGGCTCGGACTTGAGCGATGCGCGACGCCTCTAGCCGGCCTGGCAACTCCGTCGTCACACCCAGCTCTCCGAGGGCGACCGTCACCACCCCAACTTGGGCCATCGGCGGGGCCGCATTGGGCTCAGCACCTGGCTTGCCAGGCCCGCAACCCAACAGCAAAACAGCGCACAACCCTGCGCCCAGCCACACGGTTCCGGCGGAACGACGTCCACGGGTCACACAAAAACTAGACACAGATGGGCTTAAAAAGGACATGCGGTTCCTCAAATGAACAAAATCGGCAAAAACTGAAACGTCGCCAAGGCAACGCTGACGAACTGTGCGGACGCCAATTTTTAACAAAATCGAAGTTTACATACATTTATGTATGTATATTGGACCACCCAGCAAAAACGCCAACATCGAAAGGTCCTCCGTTGGCTCGTCGCACAAAAGAAGAGGCTCTCGCTACCCGGCATCGGTTGCTGGATGTGGCCGAACGGTTATTTTTAGCCAAAGGAGTGTCCCGCACCTCGCTGCAGGACATTGCACGCGCGGCAGACGCCACGCGCGGCGCCGTTTATTGGCACTTCAAGGACAAAGCCGATTTGTTCAACGCCATGATGGACCGGGTCACCTTGCCGCTGGAAACCTCCTTGGCGTTTCTGGCGCACGATGAAACGGCCCAACCTTTGGCCCACATGCGCAGCGGTATTGCACAAGCCCTGCAACGTATTGCCACCGACACCCAAACGCGTCGGGTCTTTGAAGTGGCCACTTTGATGGTGGAATACGTTGACGAATTGCAGGCTGTCCGCACACGGCACCTGCGTGTCCGCAACTCTTTTTTAGAAAAAATAGAAATTGGGCTGACAGCGTCCGCGCTGGCCGAGTCGGCAGAGCTGCGCATGCCGGCGCCCACAGCAGCGCAAGGACTGCATGCTTTGCTGGACGGTTTGATCCAAAACTGGTTGCTCGACCATGCAGCATTTGACTTGGTTGAGGTGGGCGGACAAGTCGTTGCGGTTTATCTGGCCGGATTAGGCTTTCAGCTCGAAGCCTGAGGCAATCAGTGAAGATGACGCGGCTTGCGTCCCCCGCCATGACCCGAACCCCCTGAAGAGCCACCTTGGCCGCGCGGCGGCTTGCCAAGTTGCATCGAATCCACCAAAGAGGTGAAGCGCCGCTCAAAGAGGCTGTCTACAGCCACCACCACCTCGCCCAGTTCGGTAGCATCAAAGTGCCGCTCCATCAGGCTGATGGTGTCTTGCACCAACAAATCGCGCTGTACCTGCATGATGGCCGCTGGCGTTGGACCGACAAAATACATGGCAAAGTCGTCGCGAGCATCGCCCGCGTTGTCCATTTCTTCGTCTTCGTCATCAAAATCGGCGTCGTAGAAGGTGACCTCAATCGGCGCACCTCTGACAGCCAAATCATTCAGGGCCATGCACATCTCGTCGAGCGCCTGACGAAAATCTTCGTCGCCCGACACCGTCCAGCACAATTGCAGCATGTGCGCTTGCGTGTCAAGCCGAATGCCGGGCTCTTCTTCGTAAGAACTGGCCGCACCGTCCAGCAATGACTTGGCACCCGCGTACTTCCACAAGGGCTTGAGCGCTTCTTCAAGTTGCTCAAGGCCGACATCGGCTCGCAACGGCACTTCACCATGCACATGAATTTCGAAAGGAGAGTTGTAACTAGGCATAGATTTGATCTTACCCATTTGTTGTCCCGGTTGGCCAACATCTAGCGGGCCTGGAGATTCGATTGCAACCAGCCTGAGCCGGAATGGGTGGTACTTGGGTTTAAAAAGGAACTGTCGCTTAACCCTTGAAAAAGCCCGTATAAAAATGGTGCCCCGAACCAGACTTGAACTGGTAAGACCTTTCGATCGAGAGATTTTAAGTCTCTTGTGTTTACCGATTTCACCACCGGGGCTAGTTGGAATTATGCCTCTTTTAAAAAGCTGAATTGTCCACTTTAACGTCGCAGATCAGGGACGAACTCGAAGCCGGTGCATTGCGAGAAGACCTGAGTCAGCCTCTTTTTTTACACCTGCCCTGTCTTTTGCTTTCTGCTGAATGAAAAAAGGACAGCATTTTAAAGTGCTGTCCTTTTAATTTGGAGCGGGAGAAGAGTCTCGAACTCTCGACCTCAACCTTGGCAAGGTTGCGCTCTACCAACTGAGCTACTCCCGCAATGGAGTGGAGGCGCGACCCGGAGTCGAACCGGGCTAACTGGATTTGCAATCCAGTGCATAACCGATTTGCTATCGCGCCGTTTTAATAAATTAAAAACGACAATGTAACGATTTTCTGACGCTTCCAGAATAAAAAAGGACAGCATGATGAAGTGCTGCCCTTTTAATTTGGAGCGGGAGAAGAGTCTCGAACTCTCGACCTCAACCTTGGCAAGGTTGCGCTCTACCAACTGAGCTACTCCCGCGTTTCAGGTCGAATTATAGCTTGGAATTTTGACCTCTTTATGAAGACAAGCTAAAAAACTTTCGAACGAATCAATCAGTGTTTAACAGCACCCGCTTGCGCCGTCACAGCCGCCGCGCTGGCGGCGATGGCTGCAGCCGCCAAAGCCACTTCCTCATCAGACAAAGGGACCGGCATGCGCTCAAGGGCCACCGCCAAAACTTGGTCAATCCATTTGACCGGAATGATCTCCAAACCGCTTTTGACGTTGTCTGGAATTTCTTGCAGGTCTTTGGCATTTTCTTCAGGAATCAACACGGTTTTGATGCCGCCGCGCAACGCCGCCAACAGCTTCTCCTTGAGTCCGCCGATGGCTGTGACTTCACCGCGCAGCGTGATCTCGCCCGTCATGGCGACGTCACCGCGCACCGGAATGCCCGTCAACGCCGACACAAAGGCGGTGGTCATCGCCGCACCAGCGCTCGGGCCGTCTTTGGGTGTGGCGCCATCCGGCACGTGAATGTGAATGTCACGCTTTTCAAACATATCGTCACGAATACCGAGCATGCGTGAACGACTGCGCACCACCGTGCGAGCAGCTTCAACCGATTCTTTCATCACGTCACCTAGCGAGCCGGTGCGCGTGATCACGCCCTTGCCAGGCATGATAGCGGCTTCAATCGTCAGCAGGTCGCCGCCGACTTCAGTCCATGCCAAACCAACAACTTGACCAATCTGGTTTTGTTCTTCGGCACGGCCGTAGCTGAACTTGCGCACACCCAGAAAATCATTCAGGTTGTCTGGCGTGACCAGCACTTTGGCCTGCATCGTTTTGAGTTGAATCCCTTTGACGGTTTTGCGGCAAATTTTCGACAGTTCACGCTCAAGCGAGCGCACGCCCGCTTCGCGGGTGTAGTAACGCACGATGTCGCGCACAGCTGGCTCAGAGATGTCGAGTTCACTGTCTTTGACGCCATTGTTCTTCAATTGCTTAGGCAACAGGTAACGCATGGCGATGCTGGTTTTTTCGTCTTCGGTGTAGCCCGAGAGGCGAATCACTTCCATTCGGTCCAACAAGGCCGACGGAATGTTCATCGAGTTAGACGTCGCGACAAACATCACGTCGCTCAAGTCGAAGTCGACCTCAACGTAATGATCGCCGAAGGTATGGTTTTGCTCCGGGTCCAACACTTCAAGCAAAGCACTCGAAGGGTCACCGCGGAAGTCGGTGCCAAGTTTGTCGATTTCGTCGAGCAAAAACAAAGGGTTGCGCGTTCCGGCCTTGGTCAGGCTTTGCAACACCTTGCCAGGCAAAGCGCCAATGTAGGTGCGGCGGTGGCCCCGAATCTCGGCTTCATCACGCATACCGCCCAGCGCCATGCGCACGTATTTACGGCCGGTGGCTTTGGCAATCGATTGGCCCAGCGATGTCTTGCCGACACCCGGTGGGCCGACCAGGCACAAAATCGGCGCCTTCAGTTTGTCGACGCGTTGCTGCACTGCGAGGTACTCCACAATGCGGTCTTTGACTTTTTCCAAGCCGAAGTGGTCTTCGTTTAGCACGTCTTCAGCGTTTTTCAGGTCGTGCTTGATCTTGGTTTTCTTGCTCCAAGGCAAGCCCGTCAGCACATCGATGTAGCTGCGCACCACGGTCGCCTCGGCCGACATGGGTGACATGAGCTTGAGTTTTTTCAACTCGCTGTCCGCTTTCTTACGCGCTTCCTGCGGCATCTTGGCCGCTTTGATTTTCTTTTCGATCTCATCAATGTCTGCGCCGTCTTCGCCTTCACCAAGCTCCTTTTGAATCGCCTTAACTTGCTCGTTTAGGTAAAAATCGCGCTGATTTTTTTCCATTTGGCGCTTGACGCGGCCCCGGATTTTCTTGTCAACGTTCAGGATGTCGACCTCACGTTCGACCTGCTCGTAGAGGTTTTCGAGGCGCGCTTTGATGTTGCTCAGGTCCAAAATGACCTGCTTGGCGTCCAGCTTGAGTGGCAAGTGCGCAGCAATGGTGTCGGCCAAGCGGCCGGCATCGTCAATGCTGGAAATTGAAGTCAATATCTCTGGCGGAATTTTCTTGTTGAGTTTGACGTAGTGGTCAAACTGCTGCATCACTGCGCGGCGCAATGCTTCAACTTCGCTGGTCTTGTCACCTGGCAAGGCGACTTCAGGTTGCACCGGCGTGACGTTGCTGGTGAAGTGGTACTCGCCGTCCTCAATTTTATTGACTTTGGCGCGTTGCTGACCTTCAACCAGCACTTTCACCGTGCCATCGGGCAGTTTCAACATCTGCAAAATAGTGGCCACGCAGCCAACGTCAAACATGTCGTCCGCTGAAGGCTCGTCCTTGGCAGCGGCTTTTTGCGCCACCAGCATGATCCGGCGCTCGGACTCCATGGCAGATTCGAGTGCCTTGATGCTTTTTGGCCTGCCAACAAACAGCGGGATGACCATGTGCGGGAAAACCACGACGTCGCGCAATGGCAACAAAGGCAAATCGATCGGGAGCGGTGGCAATAAAGTTTGACCAGACATAAAAACCTTTCACGTAAGCCACCAAAGAGGAGTCTCATCTGGCAACAAAAACATTTGGAAGACTTGGGGGGTGATGACGGAATTTCAAGCTTGCTATCCGGCTTGACTCCCCGACTTCAGGCCTCAGGCCTTTTTGGCGGCCTCACGGTAAACCAACAAAGGCGGCTTGTTTTCCTCAATCGTCGACTCGTCGACCACGACTTTCTCGACATTGCTGGTATTGGGCAGCTCATACATGGTGTCAATCAGTGACTGCTCCAAAATCGAGCGCAAACCACGCGCGCCGGTTTTACGGGCCAGGGCCTTGCGGGCAATGGCTTTGAGCGCCGAGGGACGAATCTCCAATTCCACCCCTTCCATCGACAGCAACTTGCTGAACTGCTTGGCGACAGCGTTTTTAGGCTCGGTGAGAATCTGCACCAGCGCCTCTTCGGTCAGCTCGGCCAGCGTGGCAACCACCGGCATACGGCCGACCAGTTCAGGAATCAGGCCGAACTTGATCAGGTCTTCAGGCTCAACGTCTTTGAAGGATTCGGTCAGGCTGCGGGTTTTTTTGCTTTTGACAGCGGCGCCAAAACCAATGCCCGAGGTTTCGGTTCGGCTCTCGATGACTTTTTCTAGCCCTGAAAATGCACCGCCACAAATGAACAAAATGTTGGTGGTGTCGACCTGCAAGAAGTCTTGGTTCGGATGTTTGCGGCCGCCTTGCGGTGGCACCGACGCCATCGTGCCTTCGATCAACTTGAGCAGCGCCTGCTGCACGCCCTCGCCCGACACGTCACGGGTGATCGACGGGTTGTCCGACTTGCGCGTGATCTTGTCGATCTCGTCGATATAAACAATCCCTTGCTGCGCCCGTTCAACCTCATAGTTACAGCTTTGCAGCAGCTTTTGAATGATGTTTTCGACGTCTTCACCGACATAGCCGGCTTCCGTCAAAGTGGTTGCATCGGCCATCACAAAGGGAACGTTGAGGGTGCGCGCCAATGTTTGCGCCAGCAAGGTCTTGCCAGAGCCGGTCGGACCCACCAGCAAGATATTGCTCTTGGTCAGCTCGACATCGTCCTTCTTGGCTTTGTCTTTGTGGCGCAGTCGCTTGTAGTGGTTGTAAACCGCCACCGCCAAAATGCGCTTGGCCGGTTCTTGCCCAATGACGTAACCGTCCAGCGTTGCCTTGATTTCAGCGGGCGTTGGCAAATCGCTGCGAGCGTCGCTGGCGTCGGTCCCAGCGGGCAACTCGTCTCGGATGATTTCGTTGCAAAGATCAATGCATTCGTCGCAGACAAACACAGAGGGTCCTGCGATGAGCTTCTTCACCTCATGCTGGCTTTTGCCACAAAACGAGCAGTAAAGCGTTTTTTCGCTGGAAGTGCCTTTTTTCTCGGCCATTGCTGATGCCTTTTCACGTGTCCGGATTGGGACTGTATCTGAAGAATTGTTATCCAATGATAACCAAAGAAAAACGGCGTTTTCTGTTACAGAAAACGCCGTTTCAAAGGGGCGCGGAAGCCGCTTTTTTAAGGCCGCTTGGCGATGACCTGGTCGATCAAACCGTACTCTTTGGCGTCTTCGGCGAACATGAAGTAATCGCGCTCAGTGTCGCGCTCGATGCGCTCGATCGTCTGGCCGGTGTTGGCCGCCAAAATACGATTCAGCTGGTCACGCGTTTTCAAGATGTCGCGGGCATGAATTTCAATGTCCGTCGCTTGCCCTTGCGCACCGCCTGAAGGCTGGTGAATCATGACGCGCGAGTTGGGCAACGAAAAACGCTTGCCTTTGGTGCCAGCAGACAACAAAAATGCACCCATGCTGGCCGCCATGCCGACACACAGCGTCGACACATCCGGTTTAATGAACTGCATGGTGTCGTAAATCGCCATGCCGGCGGTGACCGAACCACCTGGGGAGTTGATGTAAAACGAGATGTCTTTGTCTGGGTTTTCGCTTTCCAGAAACAACAACTGGGCTACCACCAGATTGGCCGTTTGGTCATTCACCGGGCCTACCAAGAAAATCACACGCTCTTTGAGCAGGCGTGAATAAATGTCGTAAGAGCGTTCACCGCGACCCGACTGCTCTATCACCATAGGCACCATGCCGAGACCTTGAGCGCCCGAGTAAGAGCCGCCGTAGCTGTAATTTGCAACCATTGTGTTTATCTCCAAAAGATATTTCTACTGTACCTAAAATCAATCTGGGGCTTGCACCGTCAAGCACAAGCCCCAGATTCAACAAAGACTTTCGCCTCAGGTCAGTTTTGCGCCATCAACTCGTCAAAAGTGATGGCTTTTTCATTGATCTTGGCCTTGCCCAGCACGAAATCAGTCACGTTGTTTTCAATCACAACGGCTTCGACTTCGGCCATGCGGCTGTTGTCGCTCAGGTACCAGCGCACCACATCTTGTGGCTTTTCGTAGCTGCCAGCCAGCTCTTCGATGTGCGCTTTGAGTTGCTCTGGCTTGGCCTGCAACTCATTGCTGCGAACCAGCTCGGCCACCACCAGACCCAAACGCACGCGCTTTTCAGCTTGTGGGCGGAAGATGTCATCCGGGATCGGGGCTTTGTCAGCGTCTTTGATACCGCGCTGCTTGAGGTCGGCACGGGCGGCTTCGATCATGCGATCGAGTTCAGCCTGCACACTGGCTTTTGGCAAATCGAGCTCGGCGTTGGCCAGCAAAGCGTCCATCACCGCATTTTTGTTGCGTGCCAATAAGCGGAATTTGACTTCACGCTCGAGGTTCTTGCGAATGTCGACGCGCAAACCGTCCACCGTTTCGTCAGCGATGCCAAGCGACTTGGCCAAGGCTTCGTTGATTTCTGGCAGGTAGGCGGCTTCGATCTTTTTGACCGTGACCATGAAGTCAGCTTGCTTGCCAGCCACGTCTTTGCCGTGGTAATCCTCAGGGAAGCTCAGTGGGAAGGTCTTGCTTTCGCCAGACTTCATGCCGCGCACAGCGTCTTCAAATTCTTTCAGCATCTGGCCTTCGCCGACCAAGAACTGGAAAGCTTCGGCTTTGCCGCCGGGAAATGTTTCGCCTTCAATTTTGCCTTCGAAATCGATCGTCACGCGGTCGTTGTCTTGGGCGGCAACGTCCATCGCGCGCTGCGCGAAGGTACGGCGTTGTTTGCGCAAAATGTCCAGCGTTTTGTCGATTGCGGCGTCGCTGACTTCAGCACTGAGTTTGGCCACTTCGGCACCTGCCAAATCCGCGATTTTGACCTCGGGATAGACTTCAAAAACAGCATCAAACTGCAGGTCACCTTCTGGGGCGCCTTCTTTTTCGCTGATGCGCGGCTGGCCGGCCACACGCAACTTGGCTTCATTGGCTGCGACCGAGAAAGCCTCGCCCACCTTGTCGTTCATGACTTCGTAATGGACCGAGTAACCGTAGCGCTGGGCCACGACATTCATCGGCACTTTGCCTGGACGAAAACCGTCCATCTTGACCGTGCGGGCCAAGCGCTTCAGGCGCACGTCGACTTCGGATTGAATCGTGTTGACGGGCAGCGTCAACACCATCTTGCGCTCCAGTTTGTCGAGCGTTTCTACAGTCACTGCCATGATCTTCTCCTAATATCCAGCTTGGTAATGAGCAGTCAGCGCCTTGAAACAAGACGGTTCTGCCCGTAAAGAGTGGTGCGCGGGGCGGGACTCGAACCCGCACATCCTTGCGGACGTCAGGACCTAAACCTGGTGCGTCTACCAATTTCGCCACCCGCGCGCCTGAACTAAAAAACATAAATCAACAACTGGGTAGCACTTGCAGGTTTGAACTGGCAAGTTGGCGTTGAAAATTCCTGTTTGAAATCGGCTAACTTTCTATTTTAGCCTGTAACTTGGGGCGTCTCTTTTGCGCCCTGAGCCGGCAGCGCCGTTTCACGTTGGACGCGAAAGCAGGCGGCGTACATCGCCGGCAAAGCCAGCAGGGTCAGCACCGTCGCGACGATCAAACCGCCCATGATGGCGACGGCCATCGGCCCCCAAAAGACGCTGCGCGACAAGGGAATCATCGCCAGCACAGCCGCCGCAGCGGTCAACACAATTGGCCGCAGTCGCCGCACCGCAGACTCAACAATCGCCTCCCAAGCGGGTACTCCACGGGCGCGGTCTTGCTCGATCTGGTCAATCAAAATGACCGAATTGCGCTGAATCATGCCCATCAGCGCGATCACGCCCAGCAGCGCCACAAAACCGAACGGCCGGCCCAGCACCAACAAGGCACCCGCCACCCCAGCGACGCCCAGCGGTCCGGTGATGAAGACCAGCAGAGAACGGGTGAAACTCTGCAATTGAAGCATCAGCAAAGTGAAGGTCAAAAACAACATGATCGGAATGCCGGCGGCGATCGACGCTGAACCTTTGCTGCTCTCTTCGACAGCGCCGGCGACCTCAATTCGGTAGGCGTTTGAACCGTCGCGATGCCATTTGTCTTCCAAGGCCTTCAGCGCTGGCCGGAGTTCCGCCGTCACGGTCGCGCCTTGCAACCCTTCGACCACATCGCCTTGCACGGTGATGGCGTAGTCACGGTTTTCACGCCACATCACGCCTGGTTCCCAAGCCAACACGGGCTTGGCGATCTGCGTCAGCGGAATCGATTTTCCGCTGGCCGTTGGCAAGTAGGTATTGGCCATGTCACTGATGGCGCCCCGCTCTTGCAGCGGCTGGCGCACCACAATGTCAATCAGCTTGTCGCCGTCCCGGTACTGGCCGACGGCCGTGCCGCTGAGCACCATGCGCGAGGTTTGCGCGATCGACTGGCTGCTGACACCCAGCGCCCGCGCCTTGGCTTGGTCCACCTTCAGCCGCAGCACTTTGACCGACTCGTTCCAGTTGTCGTTAACACCCCGGGTATGGCTGTTCTGACGCATCACAGCCTTGACCTCGTCGGCCCGCGCACGCAGCTGCACAGGGTCTGCGCCGATGACCCGAAACTGCACCGGATAGGGCACGGGCGGACCATTCGGCAACAGCTTGACGCGGCCACGCACTTCGGGAAATTCTGTCGCCAGCAAAGACGGCAGCTTGATGCGCAAGGACTCGCGCAACTTCAGCTCTTTGGGCACGACGATGAACTGCGTCACATTGGTCTGCGGAAAAATCTGGTCCAGCGGCAGATAAAAACGCGGCACGCCAGAACCTATCCACGCACTCACCGTGCTGACACCCAGCTCTTGCATCAAGCGCTGCTCAACCCGTTTGGCCGTCAACTCGTTGGCCGCAAAAGAAGTCCCTTCAGGAAACCAAATATCCACCAAAATTTCGGGCCGGCTGGAGTCCGGAAAAAACTGCTGCTGGACTTGGCCCATGCCAACAATGCCCATCGCAAAGCTCAACAATGTGGCACCAATGGTCAGCCAGCGGTGCTCGACACACCAGTTCACGGCTTGGCGAAAGGTGTTGTAGAAAGGCGTGTCGAAATGCTCATGCTGCGCGGCTGTGTCCATCACCGGCCTCGATTTCAGCAGCAAGGTGCCCAAGTAAGGCACAAAATAAACCGACACGATCCAGCTCAAGACCAGCGCGATCACGGTCACTGCAAAAATTGCATAGGTGTATTCGCCAGTGACCGATTTGGCCAGTCCGATCGGCAAAAAACCAACGGCCGTGATCAAGGTGCCGGTCAACATCGGCATGGCCGTGACTTCATAGGCAAAGGTCGCCGCGCGCACTTTGTCGTAGCCCTCTTCCATTTTGCGGACCATCATTTCCACCGCAATGATGGCGTCGTCGACCAGCAAACCAAGGGCGATGATAAGCGAGCCCAGCGAGATTTTATGCAGGCCAATGCCCCAGTAGTTCATGGCCAAAAACGTCACCGCCAGCACCAGTGGAATCGTGATGCCCACCACCCAACCCGGCCGCATGTCGATGTAATAGCGTCGCCACAACGGCAACCTCGCCGCTTCGGCTCGCTTGTGCAAACCCAAGCTGATGAAGCTGACCGCCAGCACGATCAACACCGCCTCGATCAACACGCCCACAAACTCGTTGACCGAGCTGATCACCGACTGCGGTTGGTCTTGGATTTGCACCAATTTGACGCCCGCCGGCAAACTGGCGTCAAGGCTGCGGCGCAGCTGTGTCAACGACTTGCCCAGCGCGATGATGTCGCCGCCCTTGGTCATGGCCACGCCAAGCGCAATCACTTGCTTGCCCTGGTGGCGCACCTTGATGGCTGGCGGGTCGATGTAACCCCGCTTGATGTCCGCGATGTCGCCAAGCCGCAACTGGTTGCCAGAGCTGCCCCGAATGGGCATCGCCTTGAGTTGCTCAAGGGCTTCGAATTGACCACCCACGCGCACCGGCAAGGCGTCCAGCGGGGTTTGCACTGCGCCCGCTGATTCGACCGCGTTTTGCTGGGTCATTTGTGCCAGCACCTGGTTCAGGTCCAGACCCAACTGAGTTTGCTGGCGCGATATCTCGACAAAAATCTTTTCGTCTTGCACACCAAAAAGCTCTACCTTGGCCACGTTCGGCACACGCAGCAGTTGTTGTCGCACGTCATCGGCAAAAACCTTGACCTCGGCAGCACTGAAACCGTCGGACTCCAAGGCGTAGATAACGCCGTAAACATCGCCGAAGTCATCGTTGAAAAACGGCCCCTGCACACCACTCGGCAGCGTGCCGCGCATGTCGCCAATTTTTTTGCGAACGGAATACCAAACATTGGCCACTTCACTGGCTTTTGACGAATCCTTGATTTGGAAAATAATCTGTGATTCACCGGGCTTGGAGTAGCTGCGAATCTTGTCGGCGTAAGGCACTTCTTGCAGCGTGCGCTCCAGTTTGTCAGTGACCTGCTCGGCCATTTGCTGCGCGGTCGCGCCCGGCCAGTAGCTGCGCACCACCATCGCCCGAAAAGTGAAAGGCGGGTCTTCGTCTTGGCCCAGCTGAAAGTAAGACGCCAGCCCGAAGACCATCAAAACCACCATCAGGTAGCGCGTGAGCGCCGGGTGCTCTAAAGCCCAGCGCGACAAATTAAAAGATTTCATGCTGAACTCACTTGGCCACATGTGGGGGCTGGTACAACGTGACTTTTTGCCCAGCTGTCAGCACATGGACACCGGCACTGACGACCTGCATACCAGGCGACAGACCGGCGACCACCACGGCCTCATTGCCGTCTGCCGTGGCAATTTGCACTGCTTGTGAGCGCAGCGTCATGGTGACCGGGTCCAGCACCCACACCGCCGTACCCTGGCCCTCTTGGCGCAATGCCGAGGTTGGCAGCTTGATCACCGGCTGGCCTTGCAAAGCAGCGCCGGTCGATGCCTTCATCGCCACAGTCACGGAGCTGCCCAAGGCCAACCCGGTGGGCTTGCCAGCCAAGGCCAACTTGACCTGAAAAGTGCGTGTGACCGGATCGGCGCTGGCCGAGACTTCCCGAACCACACCAGTTTGTTCGGCCTGCTCGGGCCAGACCGTCACCCGCATGGACAAACCCGGCCGCATCAAGGTGACACGGTCTTCAGGCACGGCAAACACCGCATCCCGTGCGCCATCTGCGGCAATCCTAAAAACCGGTGTGCCAGCCGCCACCACTTGTCCAGCCTCGGCTTCAACGGCGGTCACCACACCGTCAACATTGGCCGACAACACCGCATAACCGGCTTGGTTGCTTTGCGTCGTCAGCTGCGACTGTGCTTGTTCCAGCTGCGCTTGAGCGGCTTTGAGGGTGGCCTCGCGCCGCTCCAGTTCGGCAGCGCTGATGAAGTTTTGCGCACGCAAGTCCTGATAGCGTTTGATATCAGAGGCGGCCAGGTCACGGTTGGTCAAAGCAGCCTGCGCTTGCGACCGTGCGGCATCGGCGGCGAGTTTGTAGTCTTGCGGGTCTAACTGCGCCAACACTTGACCGGACTTGACGCGCTGACCCAATTCAACCTGCCGCGTGATGATCTTGCCGCCGACCCTAAAGCCCAAGCGCACCTCGATTCGCGCCCTGATCTCACCGGCAAACTCGCTCTCAGCCTGCAAAGTGTCCGAGCCCAGGGTCAGCACTTTGACAGCGCGCACCGGCTCTTCAGTGGGTTGCGGTTTGGAGCAGCCACTGAGAAGCGTCGCTACAACGGCGACAAAAATAATTTTTTTCATGGGAAAGACGGTTTGCAGACGGTTGGCACAAAAGGACTGAAATGCCCGCTAATGACTGAGCGGTTAGTAATTTAAAATAGGCGGTTGAGATTGTCAAGCGAGAATCACAGCATGCATGGGGTTCAACATTACGAAAATTTTCCGGTGGCGTCGCTGCTGTGCCCGGCTCGGTTGAGAGCACCGATCACCGCCATCTACCACTTCGCGCGCACCGCAGACGACATTGCCGACGAAGGCGACGCCAGCCCAGCCGAAAGACTGGCCGACTTGGCCGCCTACCGGGCAGACTTGACCGCTGCTAGTCAGGGCCGTGCCGTTTCAGCGCGTTGGCCGGCCGTGTTTGATGCCCTCGGCCGGATGCTGCAAAAGTGGCAATTGCCGCTGCCGTTGCTGACCGACCTTCTCTCTGCGTTTGAGCAAGACATCGTTCAAACCCGCTACGCCAGCCAAGCCGAGTTGCTGGACTATTGCCGTCGATCGGCCAACCCGATCGGCCGTTTGTTGCTGCATCTTTACGGTGTGCAAGACGCCAAGGCCTTAGCGCAAAGCGACTGCATTTGCACGGCGCTGCAACTCGTCAACTTCTGGCAAGACCTGAGCGAAGACATTCCGCGCGGTCGGGTTTATCTGCCTGCGGATTTGCAAACCAAGCATGGTGTGACCGAAGCCGAGTTGCTGCGCCAGAAAATCTCCAGCAACACGCGCGCCCTGGTGGCGGACGGCGTCGACTGGGTCCGCCAACTCATGCACCAAGGCGTACCGCTGGTCAAGCAAGTCCCCGGCCGGGCCGGCTGGGAACTGCGGTTGGTGGTCCAAGGCGGGCTGCGCATAGCAGAGCGCATTGAGCAGCTGGACTTTGCGACCTTGCAGCAGCGGCCCGTCATTGGCAAACGCGATGCGCTGTTGATGGGCTGGCGCACGCTCTGGATGTAGCCAAAATCTAGCCAAAAATCGAAAAACGGCCGTGCTTGCGGCGACAATAATTACATGAATCCAGCGCAGTACGTTCAGCAAAAAGCCGCCGCTTCCGGCAGCAGCTTTTATTACGCCTTCCTTTTTTTGCCCAAAGACAGGCGCGCGGCCATCACCGCCTTCTATGCGTTTTGCCGCGAAGTCGATGACGTTGTCGACGAAGTCACCGACCCCGGCGTGGCCGGCAGCAAGCTCGCTTGGTGGCAATCCGAGGTCGGCAAAGCCTTTGCAGGCAAGCCGTCGCATCCGGTCATGCAAGCCCTGATGCCCTGCGCCGCCACCTATGGCATTGAAGCGCGGCACTTGCTCGCCGTCATCGAAGGCTGCCAAATGGACTTGGTGCAAAACCGCTTCCTCGACTACCCCGCCTTGAAGCAGTATTGCCACTTGGTGGCGGGCGAGGTCGGCGAAGTCGCGGCCCGCATCTTTGGCCAGACCGAGACCAGCACCACGGCCTATGCGCACAAGCTCGGGCTGGCGTTTCAACTCACTAACATCATTCGCGATGTCGGCGAAGACGCCCTGCGCGGCCGCATCTACCTGCCCATGAGCGAGCTGCAGCAGTTCGATGTCAAAGCCCATGACATCCTGAATCGCCAATATTCGGAGCGCTTCAGCGCGCTGATGGCGTTCCAAACCCAGCGCGCTTTGGCCCTCTACGACGAGGCGCTGGCCCTGCTGCCCGCAACCGACCGGCGGGCCCAAAAACCCGGCCTCATGATGGCCAGCATTTACCGCACCTTGCTGCGCGAAATCCAAGCCGACGGCTACCAAGTGCTGCACCAGCGCGTCAGCCTGACGCCGCTGCGCAAGTTTTGGCTGGCCTGGAAAACCCAAGCCTTTGGCACCATGGCATGAAAGTCGCTGTGGTGGGCGCCGGCTGGGCGGGTTGTGCCGCAGCGGTCGAGGCCACCCAACGCGGCCACCAAGTCACACTGTTTGAAAGTGCGCGCATCGCTGGCGGTCGTGCCCGACGGGTTGAGACTTCCGTAGCCGGTGAGCCCCTACAGCTCGACAACGGCCAGCACATTTTGATCGGCGCTTATGCCGAGACTTTGCGCCTGATGCACACGCTGGGTGTTGACACCGCTACCGCCCTGCTCCGTGTACCACTGCGCTTGGAATTCCCGAATGGCGAGGGGCTGAGTTTTCCGGCTTGGCGCGTGCCTGCGGCCGTGCAAGCGCTCATTGGCATTCTGGGCGCACGCGGCTGGGCTTGGCAAGACAAATGGTCGCTGCTCCGAATCGCCCGACGTTGGCAGGCTGGCGGCTTTGAATGCCCGGCTGACATGTCGGTTACAACGCTGTGCCAAGACCTGTCGCCGCGTGCCATGGCGGGGCTGATGGAACCACTCTGCGTGTCGGCCCTGAACACCCCGTCTGAGCGCGCCAGTGCGCAGGTTTTTCTGCGCATCATGCAAGACGCCCTGTTCAGCCATGCCGGCGGCTCCGACCTGCTGCTGCCGCGCACAGACCTCAGCGCCCTGCTGCCCGACGCGGCCTTGCGCTGGCTCGCTCAACGCGGCCCTGCGCCGCGGCTTGGCGTGCGCGTCGAGGGACTGACGCACGATGCTGAAGGCTGGCGCATCAACGCCCGAGGCGGCGACGTGCAAGGCAACGCCGAAACATTTGATGCGTTGATACTCGCCTGCCCACCGACAGAGGCAGATCGGTTGCTCAAGGCGGCCACGACGCCAAGGGCCTTTGATGCCCAAATCGCCCACTGGATCGCACTCACCAACAGCCTGCAGTACGAGGCGCTGGCGACCGTCTACGCGCAAGTGAGCTCGGCCACCCGAAACTCAACGACAGCCAGCTTGTCCCAGCCGATGCTGGCCTTGCCCACCAGCCCCAACGAACCCGCCCAGTTTGTCTTCGACCGCGGCCAACTCGGCGGCCCAACCGGGCTGCTGGCCTTCGTGGTCAGCGCCAGCAAAGGCGATAAAACGCAGATCAGCGCGCAAGTGCTGGCGCAAGGTCAGCGCCAGTTGGGTCTGCCGCTTGAACTGCTGCAAACCATCGTCGAAAAACGCGCCACTTTTGCCTGCACGCCCAACTTGCAACGCCCGGGCCCGCAGATTGCCAATGGCTTGCTGGCCTGCGGCGACTACATCGCTGGGCCGTATCCAGCGACGCTTGAAGGCGCCGTGCGCTCAGGTCTGCAAGCGGCCGCGTTGCTTGACTGAAGCTCAGTTCAAGCCGTGGCCACGGCACGAGCCAAGGCCCGCACCTGCTGCTGCGCCGGGCGCTTCAAGCAACGCTCCAACCAAGCTGACGTGCAGGGGTAGCCCGCCAACAATTCACGCGCTGAACGAACCCAGGCCAAGATTGACGCCACGGCAATGTCGGCAACCGTGAAACGCTCGCCCGCCAAGTAAGCCAGCGGCTCGGCAGCCTTGCCGCGCAAGTGCTGCTCCAGCACCTCGAGCGGCACCATCAGCCGGCGAGTTGCCTCCTCAGCCAGCAACGGCTTGCGCTTGTCTGCGGGCATGGCGACGGTGTGCATCAGCACCGTCAGCGCATCTTTTTCGCATTCCGTCACCGACCAAAAAGTCCAGCGCAAAATGTCAGCCAACTCAGACGGGGTTTGGGCTGCCAAGCTGCTGCCATCTGCCGCCTTGAAACGCTCCGCTAGATACAGCATGCAGGCCATCGACTCCCACACCAGCACGCCGTCGTCATCGATCGCCGGAATGTGGCCGTTTGGGTTGATCGCCAAAAACTCCGGTGTGCGCGTGCTACCGCCTTGGTACGGCACTGGCACGTGCTCGTAGTCCAAGCCCAACTCGTGGGCCACCCAAAGCGGGCGCGAGGCGCGTGAGGCGGCAATGCCGTAAATCTTCAAGGTCATGGCGTCTCGCTTTTAAAAGTCAAAAAAGTGCCGTCAGTTCGGTCAGCGTGGTCACCGTTTCATGCGGCTCGGCTTCATGCGTCCAAACATGGTCTTCGCGATTCACCCACACGGTTTGCATGCCGCAAGCCAAGGCGCCCAGCACGTCCAAAGCGGCATCGTCACCAACGTGCAGGACTTCTTCAGGCAAGACACCAGCGGCCGACGCTGCGGCCTTGAAAATGCGCGGGTCGGGCTTGCCAACGCCAAAACCCTGCGCGCTGATGCTGTCTTTGAAATAGCCACTCAGCCCGACCCGGGTCAAGTCGGCATTGCCGTTCGACAACGCCACCAACGGAAAGCGCGCGGACAAAAACGCCAGCCCGGCGTGCACGTCGTCAAACAGGGTGACCTGCTGGCGCGCGTCGAAAAAGACCTCGAAAGCGGGTTCGGCCAAAGCCGTGTTTTCGTCAGAACGGCCCAGTGCCAGACGGATCTGTTCGAGCCGCAGCGAGCTGAGTTGATGGTGCAAATCAGGCCGGGCCGCCATCACGTCCTGCCGCAAGGCAATGCGCGCAGCCGGGTCGGCAAACAGCGCAGATGTGCGCGGCGCATGACCCCGCAGCCAGTCTTGCAGCGCCGTTTCAGCGCGTGCAATGGTCGGCCAGATCGGCCACAAGGTGTCGTCGAGGTCGAGGGTGATCGCCCTGATTTTGGTGATGTCGAGCATAGGTAGGAGAGAATATCCTACATGCGCTTTTCAAAAGAACCCTCCTTCAGCCACGGCACTGTGCCGGCCCTCGGTGCAACCACCGCAGTGTTGTATTGCAACCTCGGCACGCCCGACGCGCCGACCACGCCCGCGGTGCGACGTTACCTCGCCGAATTTTTGAGCGACCAGCGGGTGGTTGAAATTCCGAAGCCTATTTGGTGGCTGATTTTGCACGGCATCATCTTGCGCATCCGGCCCAAAAAATCGGCGGCCAAATACGCCAGCATCTGGACTGCCGAAGGCTCGCCTCTGAAAATCTGGACCGACAAGCAAGCCCAATTGCTAGGCGCAGCCTTGAAGGCGCGTGGCCACCATGTGGCGGTGCGCTACGCTATGCGCTACGGCAACCCGTCGATGGCCTCGCAACTCGAAGAACTCAAAGAACTCGGCATCACCCGGGTGCTGATCGTGCCGGCGTATCCGCAATACAGCGCCACCACCACGGCCAGCGTGTTTGACGCGGTCTACAGCTGGGCCGCCAAAGTGCGCCGCTTGCCCGAGTTCCGCTTTTTGAACCAATACCACGACGACGCGGGCTACATTGCCGCGCTCGCCAGCCAGGTCCGGGCGCATTGGGACGCACACGGCCAGGCCGAGCAATTGGTCTTCAGTTTTCATGGTGTGCCGCAACGCACGCTGGAACTCGGTGACCCGTACCACTGCGAATGCTACAAAACCGCGCGCCTCTTGGGCGAAGCCTTGGGCCTCAGCAAAGACCGCTACAAAGTGACTTTTCAGTCGCGCTTTGGCAGAGCCAAATGGCTGCAACCCTACACCGAGCCCACGCTGATCGCTATGGCCAAATCAGGCGTCAAACGGGTCGACGTGATGTGCCCCGGCTTCACCGGGGACTGCCTGGAAACGCTGGAAGAAATGAACGACGAAGCCCGCGAAGCCTTTCTGCACGCCGGCGGCGAAACCTTCCACTACATCAGCTGCCTGAACGACAGCCCAGAATGGGCAGACGCCCTGGCCAGCATTTGCGAAGAGCACTTGAGCGGCTGGCCAACGCAGGAAGCACCCGACGTGTCAGCGCTGGCTCAAAGCCGGGCTGAGGCTATGGCGCTGGGCGCGAAGGTCTGAGCACTCTTTGCTGCAAGCCGAAATCAGGCTATCGCCAACTGCTCAAGTGGTTTCATCTGAACCAGTTCATCGTGAAGCTTGGCCTCTGCCTGCCAAAGGTCAAACTGGGTCTGCATGTCCAGCCAGAGCTGCGCGCCATTGCCCAAGAGCGCGCCCAAACGAAGTGCCATTTCAGCGGAGACGCCACTTCGCTCGGCCAACACCGAGTGAAGCGTTTGACGGGAAACACCCAGACCACGGGCGAAAGCACTCACAGACATGCCTGGCAGACTGGGCAGCACATCTTCCCGCAGGATGGCTCCGGGATGAGTCGGTACGCGTTTACGCATCATTCACTCCTAGTGATAATTTTCCAAATCTAGTTTGACCGCGTTCTCACCTTGCCATTCAAACGTGATGCACCACGGACCGTTGACATGCACGCTATAGCGCTTTGGCTTGCCTTGTAATCCATGAGATCAAGCCAGCCGAGGCTCCGTCAGCATTTTGGCTGCACGCCGCGCTGAGGTCTGCTCTCAATCCTATAAACTCAGCCCATGCCCCGAAATTTTCGTCACCGCCTGATCACCGTGCTTTTTGCACTGTACAGCTTGCTGTTCATGCAATTGGCTGTGGCGGCCTACGCCTGTCCGGGCAGCGGCGCCAAGGTGGCTGAGGCCGCCGCGATGGCTGAGGCTGGCATGCCCTGCGCTGAATCCATGACCCTGGCCACGGACAATGAGCAGCCCCATCTGTGCCAAGCGCACTGTCAGGCGGAGAGCCAGTCGGCTGAAAAATTCCAGCTGCTCTCGCTGCTGGCGGTGGATGCTTTGCCCAGCGCTCCGGCCTTGCAGATCGCCCTTCCTACCTTGGTGGCCGCACCTCTGCATACGCCACATTTGCAACGCAGCACAGCGCCGCCGCTGTCTATCCGGAACTGCTGCTTCCGCCTCTGAGTCACCAATCCACCTAGGCCCTGATGAATGCATTGCATCGCGATGCATCCATCAGGTGGTTGTTCGTACTCCGGAGGTTTCATGTCCTTTTCTTTCTCGATTCACCGGGCTGCGCTGGTCAGCCTGATCTTATCTATGGCGCTGCCCATGGCGTCCTGGGCTGCCGATCCCTTGACCTTGGCCGAGGCGCAGCGCATCGCCATCAATCGATCCCAGCAATTGGTCGCCCAGGATGCGCTCAGTACAGCCCTGAGGGAGCAGGCTTTGGCGGCCGGCCAGTTGCCCGATCCGGTGCTCAAGGCCGGCATCGACAACTTGCCAGCCAATGGCCCAGACAGCTTCAGCCTGACGCGCGACTTCATGACCATGCGCCGCATCGGCATCGCGCAGGAGCTGCCCCGTGCTGCAAAACGCCAGCTCAGAACCGAGCGGTTTGAGCGTGATGCGCAGCGGGTCTTGGCGCAACGGCAACTCAGTCAGGCCAAGGTAGAGCGGGACACAGCGCTGGCCTGGCTGGACCGCTACTACACGCTGGCCATGCGCGTGTTCGTCCAGCAGCAGTTGCAAGAAACCAGGCTGCAGGTGCAGGCGGCCGACAGCGGTTTTCGCACCGGCCGGGGCAGTCAGGCGGACGTCTTCGCAGCCCGCAGCGCGGTGATTCAACTGGAAGATCGCCTGAGCCAAATCGACCGGCAGGCGCGCGGTGCGAGTCTGCAACTGGCCCGCTGGGTGGGGCCGCAGGTTGCAGAGCGTTCTCCCTTTGGCACACCGCCGTGGCAAAGCACCTCGCTTCAGGAAGGGGCCTTCAGTGAGCACCTGAAGCAGCACCCGGACCTGCTGGTCATCAGCGCCGACATCGACGCGGCTGAAACCGAGGCGCGGCTGGCCCAAGCCAACCAACAATCCGACTGGAGTGTCGAGGCGAGCTACGCCCAGCGTGGTTCGGCCTTTTCAAACATGCTGTCGATCGGCGTGTCCATTCCGCTGCAATGGGACCAGAAAAATCGCCAAGACCGCGAACTGAGCGCAAAACTGGCCTTGGTCAACGAGGCCAAGGCGCGCTACGAAGACCTGTTCCGCAGCCATGAGGCGGAGGTGCGCGGCTGGCTCAATGACTGGCAGAACGGCAAGGAGCGGGTGGCCCGCTATCAGAACGACATGATTCCTACTGCCCAGCAGCGCACGGACGCGGCATTGACGACCTACCGCACCGGCAAAGGCGATCTGACCAGCATTCTGGCAGCCCGCCGCGACGAGATTGAGGTGCGCCTACAGACCTTGACCCTGGCGCTGGAAACCGCGCGCTCGTGGGCCCAGCTCCACTTTCTCATCCCCAGTACCGTGACCCTGCAGCACACCAAGGACCAGCCATGAACAAGACATTCTCGATAGCCGCCGTCTTGACGGCTGGCCTGCTCGGCGCGGGCGGCTACGGGCTGTACAGCCTGGGTATGAAGCGGGGCAGCAGCATGGGCGCAGCAGACCTGCCCGCCGCTATGCAAAGCGTTGCAGCAACACCGACAACCCCGGCCGCATCTATGAGCATGGCGCAAGGCGAGGAGGCGACCCGGCGCCACATCAGCGCGGGACTCAAAGCCGGCGACATTGATCCCGTCACCGGCAGCAAAATCATTTATTACCACGACCCGATGGTGCCGAGCAGTCAGTTCGACAAACCAGCCAAATCACCCTTCATGGACATGATGCTGGTCCCTGTTTATGCGCAAAGCGAAGCAGACCAAGGCACGGTCATCGTCAGCCCGCGCATTCAGCAGAACCTCGGCCTGCGCACAGCGTTGGTGACGGAAGGGACTTTGTCGCCCACGGTGTCTGCCATCGGCAGCATTGCCTTCAACGAACGCGATCAAGCCATCATTCAGGCCAGGGCGACCGCTTACGTTGAGCGCCTGTATGTTCGGGCGACGCTGGACCAGGTCTCCAAAGGCCAGCCTTTGGTCGACCTGTACGTCCCCGACTGGGTCGCTGCGCAGGAAGAGTTTCTGACCATCCAGCGCATGCAGGGCAACGATCTGACGTCGCTGGTCGATGCGGCACGCCAGCGCATGCGGCAGGTCGGTATGAGCGACGCACAAATCAGCCGCGTCGCCATCAACGGCAAGGTGGACGCCCGCATCACGCTGACGGCGCCGATCGGTGGTGTGGTGGTGGAACTGCTGGTCCGCGATGGCATGACCGTCATGCCAGGCGCTACCTTGTTCCGCATCAATGGCTTGTCTACCGTCTGGGCCAATGCAGAAATTCCCGAGAGCCAAGCGGCCTTGGTGCGCCCCGGTGTGAAGGTGCAGGCGCGCAGTCCGGCGCTGCCCGGCACGACGTTTGATGGCAAGGTGCAGGCCCTCCTGCCGGAAGTCAACCTGGCAACCCGCACACTGAAAGCCAGGCTGGAACTGGCCAACCCCGGCGCGCGCCTGGTGCCCGGCATGTTGGTGTCCATGCAGCTCACGGCGGCGAGGACTGACAAGGTGCTGCGCATACCGACTGAAGCGCTGATCCAGACCGGCACACGCTCGGTCGTCATGCTGGCCGAAGACAACGGTCGCTTCCGACCGGTCAACGTCGAGGTCGGGATCGAAACTGACGGACAGACTGAAATCAAACGCGGCCTGCAGGCCGGCCAGCGCGTGGTGGTGTCTTCGCAGTTTCTGATCGACTCCGAAGCCAGCCTGAAAGGGGTGGAAGGCCGGCTCAATGCCTTGCCCCCAGCTGCCGCCGCCAACCTGGCGCCACGCTACCAAACCGAGGCCAAAATCGAAGCGATGAGCAAGGAAGCGATCACCTTGTCGCACGGCCCCATCCCGGCCTTGAAGTGGGGATCGATGACGATGGAATTCAAGCCGCCGCCAGCCAAAGACGTGCCGCGCAACATGGCAGCCGGCGACCGGGTGAGTTTTGAGTTCTACATGGATGCCGAGGGACTGCCGCAGATCACGCAAATCACGCCATTGAACAACACGGGGGCTAAAAAGTGATCGCCCGCCTGATTCGTTGGTCCATCGTCAACCGCTTTTTGGTGCTGCTGGCGACGGTGATGCTGGCCGCCTGGGGCGTCTACTCGGTCATGCGCATGCCGTTGGATGCGCTGCCCGACCTGTCGGACGTGCAGGTCATCATCCGCACCTCTTATCCCGGCCAGGCCCCCCGCATCGTCGAAAACCAGGTCACCTACCCGATGACCACCACCATGCTGTCAGTGCCCGGTGCCAAGACAGTGCGGGGCTATTCCTTCTTCGGTGACTCGTTTGTGTACGTGCTGTTTGAAGACGGCACCGACCTGTATTGGGCACGTTCCCGCGTGCTTGAGTACCTGAATCAAGTGCAGTCCAAGCTACCAGCAGCCGCCAAAGCCTCACTCGGCCCAGACGCCACCGGCGTCGGCTGGGTTTATCAATACGCCTTGGTCGACCGCAGCGGCACCCAGGACGCCGGTCAACTGCGTGCGTTGCAAGACTGGTTCCTCAAGTACGAGCTCAAAACCGTGCCGAATGTGGCTGAGGTCGCCACCATTGGCGGCATGGTCAAGCAATACCAAATCGTGCTCGACCCCGAAAAACTCGCCGCCTATGCCATCCCGCACACCCGGGTGGCTGAGGCCATCCAGAGAGCCAACCAGGAGGCTGGCGGTTCGGTGCTGGAACTCGGCGAGGCCCAATACATGGTGCGCGCTTCGGGCTACTTGCAGAGCCTGGAAGACTTTCAGGCGGTGCCGCTCAAGACAACGCTCGGTGGCGTGTCGGTCCGGCTGGGCGATGTGGCCCGCATCCAGATCGGACCCGAGATGCGCCGGGGGATTGGTGAGCTGGATGGCGAGGGCGAAGCTGTTGGCGGCGTGATCATCATGCGGTCCGGCAAAAATGCGCTGGAAACCATCGCCGCCGTGAAGGCCAAAATCCAGACCTTGCAGGCCAGTTTGCCCAAGGGCGTAGAAATCGTGCCGACCTACGACCGCTCCGAGCTGATTGAGCGCGCAGTCGAGAACCTGACCCACAAACTGCTCGAAGAGTTTCTGGTGGTCGCGGTGGTGTGCTTCATCTTTCTGTTCCATTTGCGATCGGCCTTTGTCGCCATCATTTCGCTGCCGCTCGGCATTCTGACCGCCTTCATCGTCATGCATTACCAGGGCGTCAACGCCAACATCATGTCGCTGGGCGGTATCGCCATCGCCATTGGCGCGATGGTCGACGCCGCGGTGGTCATGATCGAGAACGCCCACAAACACTTGGAGCAATGGGGCCATGAGCATCCGGGTGAAACACTAAAGGGCGAGGCACGCTGGCGGGTGATTGGTGACTCGGCGGCGGAGGTCGGCCCGGCGTTGTTTTTCTCGCTGTTGATCATCACGCTCTCGTTCATACCGGTGTTCACGCTGGAAGCGCAGGAAGGACGCCTGTTTGCGCCGCTGGCATTCACCAAGACCTACGCCATGGCCGCAGCGGCCGGCCTGTCGGTCACGCTGATTCCCGTGCTGATGGGCTACTTGATCCGCGGACGGATTCCCGATGAAAAATCCAATCCGTTGAACCGCCTGCTGATGGCCATTTACCGGCCGCTGCTGGACCGGGTGTTGCGTGCGCCCAAAATCACACTGATGATGGCGGCTGCCCTCTTGGTCATCAGCAGCTGGCCGCTGCAACACATCGGTGGCGAATTCATGCCGCACATGGACGAGGGCGATTTGCTTTACATGCCCTCCGCATTGCCCGGCCTGTCGACCGGCAAAGCCAGCGAGCTGCTGCAGCAGACCGATCGACTGATCAAGACAATACCGGAAGTCGCCCGTGTTTACGGCAAGGCTGGGCGGGCTGAAACGACCACCGACCCGGCCCCCATGGAGATGTTTGAAACCACGATCCAGTTCAAACCGAAAGACCAGTGGCGAGCCGGCATGACGCAGGACAAACTGATCGATGAGCTGGACCGCGTCGTTCAGGTGCCGGGGCTGTCCAACATCTGGGTGCCACCCATTCGCAACCGCATTGACATGCTGGCCACCGGCATCAAAAGTCCTGTCGGCGTCAAGGTGGCTGGGGCCGACCTGGCCACCATTGACCGCTTGACGGGAGAGATTGAAAGCACGCTGAAAGACGTGCCCGGTGTCTCCAGCGCGTTTGCCGAACGGCTGACCGGCGGCCGCTATATTGACATCAACATCAAGCGCGATGCCGCTGCCAGTTTTGGCCTGAACATCGCTGACGTGCAGTCTGTCGTCAGCGCTGCCATCGGTGGCGAAAACATCGGCGAGACGGTGGAAGGCCTGCAGCGCTTTCCCATCAACATGCGTTACCCCAGAGAGTTGCGCGATTCAATTGACAAGTTGCGCAGCCTGCCCTTTGTGACGGAGCGCGGCCAGCGCTTGCTGCTGTCCGATGTGGCCGAGCTGCGCATCACCGACGGCCCGCCCATGCTGCGCAGCGAGAATGCCCGACTGACCGGTTGGGTCTACGTCGACATCCGCGGGCGCGACCTGCGGTCCGCCGTGCAAGACATGCAAGCCGCTGTCACCGACAAGGTCTCGCTGCCACCCGGCTATTCCATCGCCTGGTCGGGGCAGTTTGAGTTCCTTGAAAGGGCCACCGCCAAACTCAAGCTGATGGTGCCGTTCACACTGCTCATCATCTTTGTCTTGCTGTACCTGACCTTCAAGCGTTTTGATGAAGCGCTGCTGATCATGGCGACCTTGCCGTTTGCGCTGGTGGGCGGCATCTGGCTGCTGTACCTGCTCAACTACAACCTGTCGGTTGCGGGCGCCGTGGGCTTCATTGCGCTGGCCGGTGTCTCGGCAGAATTTGGGGTGATCATGTTGCTGTACTTGAAAACAGCCTGGAACAGCAAGCTGGCGCAAGGCAAGACCACAGATGCAGACCTGCTCGAAGCCATCATGGAAGGCGCGGTGTTGCGGGTTCGTCCCAAGGCGATGACCGTCGCCGTGATTCTGGCCGGCCTGCTGCCCATCATGTGGGGGACGGGCACGGGATCGGAAGTGATGCAGCGTATCGCCGCGCCCATGATCGGCGGCATGATCACTGCGCCCCTGTTGTCCATGTTTGTGATTCCCGCGGTCTATCTCTTGATGTGGCGCTCGCGCGCGGCGCGCTCAGGCCAGCTTGGGCCGCGTCAACCGCTTGGACAAACACTTAGATAAACGCGGCAACACCAGCACGGCCAGCACCACGCCCACCAACGCCAGTGACATCGGGCGCTGAAGAAAGACCATGGCACTGCCCTCGCCGATCGATATGGCGTTGCGCAGTTGCGCTTCGGCCAGGGGGCCCAAAATCATGCCGACCACCACCGGCGCGGTCGGGAAGTCAAAGCGTCGCATCACCACACCCAGCAAGCCAATGGCGTACAGCAAAAAGAGATCGAAAGCGCTTTGCCGCATGCCGTAAACACCGACCGTCGCAAAAATCAAAATCCCGGCGTACAAGTACGGCTTGGGGATTTTGAGCAGCTTGACCCAGAGTCCAACCATCGGCAAGTTCAGCACCAGCAGCATCACGTTGCCGATGTAGAGCGAAGCGATCAAAGCCCAGACCAAGGACGAGGACGAGGTGAACAACTGCGGGCCGGGCTGAATGCCGTAGTTTTGAAATGCACCCAGCAAGACGGCCGTGGTGTTGGAGGTGGGAATGCCCAGCGTGAGCAGCGGAATCATGGCGGCGGTGACGGTGGCATTGTTGGCCGCTTCGGGGCCGGCCACGCCTTCAATCGCGCCTTGGTTGCCAAACTCGTCTCTGACATCGGCCTTGGCCAGTTTCTTTTCTGCGGCGTAACTCAGGAAGGTCGGAATCTCGGTTCCGCCCGCTGGGATGCAACCAAACGGCGCACCAATGGCGGTGCCGCGCAACCACGCCGGCCAGGAACGGCGCCAGTCTCTGGCCGTCATGTGGACCCGGCTCAACTTGTTTTGCTCTTCGACCACGCGGCCTTCGTAGAGCACCGCGTAAAGGGCTTCGGCCACCGCAAACAACCCGACCGCCACCAAGACAATTTCAATGCCGTCGAGCAGTTCCGGCACACCGCCGGTGTAGCGCGCTTGGCCAGAGATCTGGTCCATGCCAATCAGGCCAGCAGCCAGACCCACAAACAGCGCCGTCATGCCGCGCACCGTGCTCTTGCCGAGCACCGCACTCACGGTGGTGAAGGCCAGCAGCATCAACATGAAGTACTCAGGCGGGCCGAGCTTGACCGCGTACTCGGCCACCACGGGCGCGAACAGCGTCACCAACACCGTGGCGATGGTGCCGGCGACAAACGAGCCGACGGCAGCCGTGGCCAGTGCTGCGCCAGCGCGCCCGCTCTTGGCCATTTTGTTGCCCTCCATCGCCGTCACCATGCTGGCGGTTTCTCCCGGCGTGTTGAGCAAGATCGAGGTAGTCGAGCCGCCATACATGGCACCGTAATAGATGCCGGCAAAAAAGATCATCGAGGCCGTGGCTTCGACCTTGGCCGTGATCGGCAGCAGCATCGCCACCGCCACCGCAGGGCCAATGCCCGGCAACACGCCAATGGCGGTGCCCAACGCGCAGCCGACAAAACACCACAGCAGGTTGACCGGTGTGGCCGCCGTGGCAAAGCCCTGCATCAGTTGATTGAAAATATCCATGACAGTGCTCAGAGCCAGCCGGTGCCGGTGATACCCGGCAGATTGATGGCTAGGAATTGAGTGAAGGTCCAGTAGACCGGCGCTGAAATGGCCAAGCCAATCAGAATGTCCTTGAGCCACATCTTTGGCCTACGGTCCTTGTCGCCTTGGGCCCCGCGAAGGCCTTGCACCGCCAGCACAAAACACAGCGTGCAACTGAAGATGAAGCCGATACTGGTGATCAGAGCCGCGTTGGCCAACAGGCCGGCCGAGACCCAAACGAAGCCGGGCCAATAGGCTTTGGCGGCGCCAGCCGGCTCGTCAAGCGCCCGAAAACCGCCGGTGCGCGATTCCCAGAGCATGAAGCCGCCGCACAGCAGCAGCGCCAGCGCCACGACCCACGGCAAGAAGTTCGGTCCGACACCGCCATAACCCGCTTCAGACGAAATACCCAATGCGCCGGTGGCCAGGCCCAGCGCCAGCAAAATGACGCCGACGCCGATGACCGTCTGAAAATGCGATGGGGGCGTGGTGGGGGAAACAGGTGCAGTCATGGCAAACATCACTCAATAAAAATCAAACAAACTGCCCGGTGTCTTGCGAGCACCGGGCAGTATTACGAATGCATCAAGCCTTCGCGGGCTCAGATCATGCCGGACTTGACCATGGTTGCGCGCAGGCTGGCGAAGTCATCGTCGACAAACTTCTCGAAAGCCGGGCCCGAGAGCACCGCCGGCGTCCAGCTGTTTTTCTCAGAAGCCTCGGCCCACGACTTGGTCTTGACGGCTTTCAGCACCAGATCCGTGAGCGCCTGACGCTGCGCTGGCGTGATGCCGGGCGCACCATACACGCCGCGCCAATTGCCGATCACCACATTGATGCCCTGCTCCTTGAGCGTCGGCACCGCCACGCCTTTGAGGCGAGCGTCCGACGTGACGGCCAGCGCTTTCATCTTGCCGGTGTTGATGTATTCGGCGAACTCGCTGTAGCCGCTGCCGCCGATGGTGACATTGCCGCCCAAAATAGCGGCCGTCGCTTCACCGCCGCCACGAAAAGCCACGTAGTTGATCTTCGATGGGTCAACGCCGACTTCACGGGCGATCATGGCCGCCGCAATGTGCTCGGTGGAGCCGCGTGAACCGCCGCCCCACTTGACGCTGCCCGGGTCTTTTTTGAGTTGTGCAATGACGTCCGCCATCGACTTGAAAGGTGAGTTGGCCGGCAGCACAAAGACGTTGTATTCGCTGGTCAGGCGCGCAATCGGCGTCGCCTGCGACAAGCTGACCGGCGGCTTGCCAGTGATCTGACCACCGAGCATCACCGCCCCCATGACCATCAGCGCATTGGCATCGCCCTTGCTGCCGTTGACAAACTGGGCCAGACCCAAAGCCCCCGCCGCACCGCCTTTGTTCTCGAAAATGACGGTAGCAGCAGTGCCTGAATCGACCAGCGCTTTGCCCAGCGCGCGGCCGGTGGTGTCCCAGCCACCACCGGGGTTGGCGGGGATCATCATTTTGATATTGGCAGCGGCCAGGGCCGACAGCGGCAAGCTACCAGCGGCGGCCAACACGGCCAGGGATTTCAAAAACATGTCGCGACGCATGGGGAGTCTTATATGGATGCCT
>JBBAPN010000029.1:0-29294 GCA_040400815.1 Polaromonas sp.
CCTCGATGAACTGGGTCGTGGGCTGAAAGTGGATTTTTCAGGGACGACTATTTAGACCGTCTAAAGTTGCCTTGGTGCCAAGCGACAGCAAACGCTCACCCAAGGTACAGGGCGGACAAGTACCAAGGCTTGCCTCAGCGCGAACTTATAAACTTCTAAGAACGTACGAATCCCGCATACGAATCCTTGGCAATCGCTTCGGATTCGCTGCGGTAAAGAGCCATGCCGCCGGCATAGGGCATGAACAAGACCGGCTTGCCCGGGATGTTGGCACCCAGGTACCAAGAGTGTTTGGCCAGCGGCAGCAGCGTCTTGTTAGCCGCCACACTGACATGCTCCAGCCACTTGACCGTGGCCGCCTCGGTGGCCTCTATTTTTTCGAAACCCTGGCTTTGCATGTCGGCCAGACACTGAGTGATCCAGTCGACGTGCTGCTCAATAGCCACCGGCATATTGGTCAAAACCGAGGGACTGCCTGGGCCGGTGATGGTGAACAGGTTGGGGAAACCGGGGATTTGCAGACCGAGATAATTGCGCGGACCGGCTTGCCAGACATCTTTTAAAAGCAGGCCCTGCGTGCCCTCGATATTGAGCTTCAGCAAAGAGCCGGTCATGCCGTCATAGCCGGTGGCAAAGATGATGATGTCGAGCGCATACTCCCTATCGGCGGTCTTGATACCCCGCTCGGTGATGCACTCGATCGGCGTGTTGCGCAGATCGACAAGCGACACGTTAGGGCGGTTATAGGCCTCGAAATAATGGTTATCGATCGGCGGGCGTTTGGCCGCATAGGGGTGGTCTATGTCGGTCAGGATGGCGGCCGTGCGTGGATCGTTAATTTTTTGACGAATTTTCCCAATAATGAACTCAGACGCCGTGTCGTTGGCGATCTTGTTTGACAGTAAATCGTTGAAGGTGGACCGAAACTGGAATCCACCCTTCTCCCAGGCCGCTTCATAAATCGCCAGACGCTCTTCCGGAGATATTGCCAACGCGCTGATATTCTGAATCCGAAAAGGTGCACCGTTGGTATTGGTCCGCATGACGTTGCGGATTTCATCGTAATGGTCATGCGTGTATTGTTTGAATTCTTCACTCAGCGGTGCATTGCGCGCTGGAATACTGTAGTTGGCGGTCCGTTGAAAAACCGTCAAATGAGCCGCCGTTTCGGCAACCACTGGAATGGCTTGAACGCCGGTCGAACCCGTGCCGATCACGCCCACCCTTTTGCCCACGAAATCCACGCCGGCATGCGGCCATTGCCCGGTGTGATACCACTGGCCCTGAAAGCTGTCGAGGCCTTGGATCTGGGGCACGTTCGCGGCCGACATGTTGCCCACCGCCGTGATCAGGTATTTGGCCTCGTAGACATCACCTGTGTCTGTTGTGGCACGCCACTGGTTCAGTTCATCGTCATAGCGTGCAGCGGTGACAGCGGTGTTAAATCGGATGTTGGGCCGCAGGTTGAACTTGTCAGCCACATGATTCATGTAAGCGCGAATTTCGGCATGACCGGGGAAGCGCTCAGTCCACTGCCATTCCTTGGCCAATTCCTCCGAGAAATAGTACTGGTAGGAATGGCTCTCAGAGTCACAACGCGCACCGGGATAGCGGTTCCAGAACCAAGTGCCGCCGACATCCGCACCACGCTCGAGCACCGCCACATTGAGTTTCAGTTTGTCGCGCAGACAAAGCAACTGGTACATACCAGAGAATCCGGCACCGATAACGAGGGCATCTACTTTGAAAGTTGACATGGGGTTTTACATTCACTCCGAGGGAGGCTTATTAAGACTGCTGTGATTTGATATAAGTTGTTGATAAAAAACGACGACATCTAAAGTTATTTTTAATAGATATTTAACATATAAAATTTAGATGCGATTGAAAATAAATAGCTATTAAATTAGATTTAACTGAATACAAAAAATCAAGCAAGAACCAAAATATGTGGCTGCAAACTTTCAAATACATGAAAGCCAGTATGGCACTGTAAAGCAGCAATCAACTTGCGCGTAAACCCGTAATTCGCCATGTTTATTGAAAAGTTTTAAGAGCGCTGGGTGTCCTCAGGTTGCCTATTGCGGGGAAAGCGCTGAAAAAACCACAGGTTTTTTGCCATGCGAATGTGCGGCCCGACGGCGGCGCTGCGGCGGCAGATTCGACTGATGGGGGCGCATGAAGCCGACATGGTGTTGTGATTTTGGCGTTGACGACTGGCAGCCAAAGCACCGTTCCCCTGAGCAGCACGCCAAAAGCCTGCGACGAACACATTTAAAAAGGAGCTCAGCCGCTAAAAAAGTGGGGTCAAGCAGACGGGCCTTAGACGCAAGCAAGCTCGCTCACATTTTGGCCTGACTCTGAAATTCACTTCAGGGCGTCTTCAAACTCAGCCAATTCTTCAGCGATGGCCGCATATTTTTTGGACTTGGCTTTGTTGTCAATCCATTCGAGTGCCGCAGCTTCCAAATCTTCTTTGTAATGGGCGAGTGCAGTCTCTTTAACTGCTTTGCTGATTTTCTTGTCGGCGCTTGACCACAGGTCAATCAGGTCTGACAGGCCGTTGTCGAAATCGTCGAATGTCTCAAGGTGAGTGCGTGGCTTGTTTTTATCTGACATGTTTTTCTTTCTGTTGATTTCTGATTTTGGCACTTCAATATGCCCTTTTAGCCTGAAAAGGAATAGGCATAAAAAAAGCCACTTGCTATTGAAAATAATAGCAAGTGGCTTAGAGCCTGTTCGGCTTGTTCTGGCTCCTCGACCTGGGCTCGAACCAGGGACCTACGGATTAACAGTCCGGCGCTCTACCAACTGAGCTATCGAGGAATGAAGCCTCAGATTATAGCCTGCGTTTTTTGAAGCTTTGAAGCGCTGTGTTTATAAATTTCAGATTGCAGGTAAATCGCTTCAGCTTCTGGGTCAGCGGCTGCGACCAGCGCGCGCACGACGGCGGCGGAGCCGACGCCGCTGGCCATGACTGCAGGCAGTCGAGCCGCATCAATGCCGCCAATCGCCACCAACGGGTAGTCGCGCAGCACGCTGGCATAGGCGCGGAGTCGGCCGGTGCCTTGAGGCGCCGTGAGCATGCGTTTGAGGGTGGTGGAAAACACGGCACCCATGGCGATGTAGCTGGGCGCGTGGGCGTCGGCGCGCAGCATTTCTGCATAGCCGTGGGTGCTGAGCCCCAAGCGCAGCCCGGCCTGCCGAATGGCGTTCAGGTCGGCGGTGTCAAGGTCTTCTTGGCCAAGGTGAACGCCGTAGGCGCCGGCCGCAATCGCTGCTTGCCAATGGTCGTTGATGAACAGCAGGGCGTTGCTGCCTTGTACCGCTTTGACGGCAGCTTGCACTTCGCGCGCAATGGCGGTGGGGTCTTCAGATTTAAAGCGCAGTTGCAGCGTGGGAACACCGGCTTTGGCCATACGTGCAACCCAGGCTGCGTCAGGCAACACAGCGTACAAACCGAGCTGTTGCGGGCAAGGGGCGAAGCTGTCAGTGCGCGGCAAAGGTTGAATGCCAAAGTCGTTGGGTTCAGTGGGCCATTGGGCGGTGTCAAAGTTGCTGGTGCGTTCTGTTTGCGCTTGCCAAGCCATGGCCACGCAGTCGGCATCGATCTCGATAAAACCCATGCGCAGGCAGGCTTCGTGAGCAGCGTTGTAGGTGGCGGTGTAGACCGCTGAGGCTTGAGCTCGGGCTGTCAGCAAAACGGGCGATGGCGCGGCTAAGCCGAAAGCCCCTTGATGCGCGTTGACGATGGCCTGCACCACGGCTTCGTGGTCGAACTTGACCGCAGCTGGTATTGATTGTTGAGTGTTTGTCATGGTGGTTCTTTTCTCTGGTGTTCAGTGCTCAGCGTGGTGCCAAAACGGCGTGCCCAACACGGGCGTGCTGGGCTGTGCGGCTTCTTGTTCTGCCATCACGCCGCCGCGGTGTGCGCCGCGGCCGGCTTGCACGGCATCGGCAAATGCGCCGGCCATCATCAGCGGGTCTTGCGCCAGTGCCACGGCGGTGTTGAGCAGCACGCCGTCATAGCCCCACTCCATCACCTGACAGGCATGAGATGGCAAGCCAAGGCCGGCGTCGACAATCATCGGCACGTCGAGTCGTTCGCGCAACAAGCGCATGGCGTAAGGGTTGATCGGGCCTTTGCCGGTGCCAATCGGTGCCGCCCACGGCATCACGGCTTGACAGCCAACATCCACCAATTTTCGGCACAACACCAAGTCTTCAGTGCAGTAAGGCAAGACCTTGAAACCGTCTTTGATCAGGTGGCTAGCGACCTCGACCAAATTGAGGGTGTCGGGCTGCAGCGTGTAGTCGTCGCCGATGAGTTCGAGTTTGATCCAGTCGGTCGAAAAAACCTCGCGGGCCATCTGCGCGGTGGTGATGACTTCTTGCATGCTGTGGCAACCGGCGGTGTTGGGCAGCACCGGAATGCCGAGCTTTTTGAGCAGTTCCCAAAAGCCGTTGCTGGCGTCTGCCGTGACCACGCCTTGCCGACGCAGTGATGCCGTGACCATGGCGGGCTTGGCGCGGCGCAGCGCGGCTTCCATGACGCTGGGCGACGGGTAGCGGGCCGTGCCGAGCAGCAAGCGACTCTGGAAGGTTTCGCCGTAGAGGATCAGCGGGTCTGCGGCCACTGAAGTTGACGCGTCGTTCATGAATCTGTTCCTGGATGAGACGAATGTTTAGCCGCCGGTGATGGGCGCGATGATTTCAATTTGGTCACCGACATTGAGCGGTGTGGCGGCGTATTGGGTCTTGGGCACGAACTGCAGGTTGAGTGCGGTTGCAAAAGGCGGTCGCGCCTGCGCCAAGGCCAAGGCATCGGCGAGCGTGGCGCTAGCGTCGATGTCGTGCGGGATACGGTTCAGGAAGATTTGCATAGAGGCTTCGATGGCAGGTGGTCAACCCGCAGGTCAAAAGTGCGCGCCAGCTGACTGTCGCCAGTGGCCAGCAGTTCCATCACAACATCGAGCATGGCCGGGGCAATCAAAAAACCGTGTCGGTACAAACCGTTGATTTGCAGTGAACGCGGGCCGGTGAAGCGCACGGCGGGCAGGTTGTCGATCAAGGTCGGGCGGCATTGGGTGGAGATTTCAAGCAAGCGCGCTTCGGCAAAGCCTGAGTGCACCGAGTACGCGGCGCTGAGCAGTTCAAGCGCCGAACGAACGCTGGCCGGTGACATGTCTTCGGATTCAATCTCGGTCGCGCCGATGACAAATACATGGTCTTCTTTGGGCGCAATGTAAAGCGGGTAACGCGGGTGCACCAGACGCACCGGCCGCAGCAATGTCACTTCAGGCGCATGCACGCGCACCACTTCACCGCGCACGCCGCGCAGGCCTTGCCACTCGGGCTTGGCACCTAAGCCGCGGCAGTCAAACACCCAGTCGGGTTGGCCGGTTGTACCGGTTGTACCGGTTGTACTGGGTTGACCGGGCGAAAACTCTTCGGGTGAACGCGGACTGTTCCAGTGCAGCTCGACCTGGAGTTGCTCCAGCTGATGCAGCAAGGCCGTCAGCAGTTGCCGGTTGTCGAGCTGGCCTTCGCCGGGTAAATAAAGCCCTTGCGCAAAGCGCTGACCGAGCGCGGGCTCGAGTGCGCTGATGGCTGCGGCGTCCAGTGTTTGGGCCGCTTGCAACTCGGGCATGGCGCGGGCGGTGGTGTCCAGCTGGCGCTGAAAGCGCGAAGCCTCAGCAGCGTCTTGGCGGTGCCAGACGATCAAGGTGCCGTTTTGCTGAAAAAAGGTCGGTTGCGCCAGTTGCGCGATGAGCTCTGGCCAGCGCTTGAGGCCGTGGCTGCCCATGCGAACCACGCCGTTTTCGGTCACTGCCGATTCGGCCAGTGGCGCCAGCATGGCGGCGGCAGCACGGGCGGCCGAGGTGGTGGCATCTGAGGCACCGACTTCATAGACCGTCACCCGGTGACCGGCTTGGGCCAGCGTCACGGCCAGCAGCCGGCCCATGAGGCCAGCACCGAGAACAATCATGGAAGCGCAAGGTGCGCGGGGAGCGGTTGTCATTGAATCCATCTGAAGTGACTGCAGGTGGACAAAACAAGAGCGCGCTGGGCAACAACGACGCTGTCTGAAACTTCCCACGCCAGCATGATCTGGATCGGGTCCTAGGGTTTTTCTCAGACCAGCTGTAGCGCCAGACACCCCTGTTTCATCCATATCTGAAATTACATCACAAGTCGCAGGGGGTGGGATTGGAGACTTGGTTCCTCTCCCTTTTTAGGATGCGCTGCGGGAAATGTAAGGCGTCTATCGGCCAGACGCCCTCTTTTTATTCTGCAGCTTTGTCGTAAGCGGCAATCCCGTCCATGATTTCTTTGTGCGCCGCTTCCGGGCCTTCCCAGCCTTGAATCTTCACCCACTTGCCGTCTTCCAAGTCTTTGTAGTGCTCAAAGAAATGCGCAATGGTTCGCAAGCGCAGCGGATTCATGTCTTCCGGTTTTTGCCACTGGGTGTAGAGCGAGCATTTTTTGTCGATCGGCACGGCCAAGACCTTGCCGTCTTCACCGGCTTCGTCGGTCATTTTCAAGATGCCAATCGCACGGCAAGTCACCACCACACCCGGGATCAGTGGCACGGGCGTGATCACCAACACGTCCACCGGGTCGCCGTCGCCGCTCAAGGTTTTAGGCACGTAACCATAGTTGGTCGGGTAGTGCATCGACGTGCTCATGAAGCGGTCGACAAAAATGGCGCCGGACTCTTTGTCAACTTCGTACTTCACTGGGTCGGCGTTCATCGGGATCTCGATGATCACATTGAAGGAATCAGGCGCATTTTTACCGGGAGTCACTTTGGATAAAGACATGGGATGAAAGGTACTTTGGAGTTGTTGATGGGAAAAGACCGACGCTGAGCGGAGTCAGTTTGGTCAGTATTTACCCTCATTTTACTGATTCAAGCCTGACAAGCCGCGGATTTGTCACGTTTTAGCGGTAAATTTCGCACGTTGGCCAATTGCCTCCGGGTTGTGATCCGGGGTTGAGGAAGCAACGCAAGGCGGTGTTCGCCCCGGCGTTGCACCGAAATCCTGAAGACCAACAACTGGAGAAGACCTATGCTTGACAACACAGCGCTGATTTTGGCGCTCGTCTGTGGACTGATTGCCGTGGCTTACGGCTTTTGGGCCCGCAGCTGGATCCTGTCCCAAGACGCGGGCAATCCGCGCATGCAAGAAATCGCCGCGGCCATACAAACCGGTGCCGCCGCTTACCTGGCCCGTCAATACACCACCATCTCGATCGTCGGCGTGGTGCTGGCGATATTGATCGGTTTTTTTCTCGACACGGCCAGTGCCGTTGGTTTTGTGGTGGGCGCAGTGCTGTCGGGTGCTTGCGGCTTCATCGGCATGAATGTGTCGGTGCGTGCCAATGTGCGCACGGCGCAAGCGGCCACGCGCGGCATTGGCCCTGCCTTGGACGTCGCCTTTCGCGGCGGCGCCATCACCGGCATGCTGGTGGTCGGACTCGGGCTGCTGGGTGTCACCGGTTTTTACTGGTTTTTGGTCGGCAACGGCAACTACACACCGGCCTCGAATCTGGCCAACCTGCTGAATCCACTGATCGGTTTCGCCTTCGGCTCGTCGCTGATCTCGATCTTTGCGCGGCTCGGCGGCGGCATCTTCACCAAAGGTGCTGACGTCGGCGCAGACTTGGTCGGCAAGGTCGAAGCCGGTATCCCGGAAGACGACCCACGCAACCCAGCGGTGATTGCCGACAACGTCGGCGACAACGTCGGTGACTGCGCCGGCATGGCGGCTGACTTGTTTGAAACCTATGCCGTGACGCTGATCGCCACCATGGTGCTGGGCGCCCTGATGGTGACAGGCGCTGGCACCGCCGCCGTGGTGTACCCGCTGGCGCTGGGTGCGGTCTCCATCATCGCGTCCATCATTGGCTGCTTTTTCGTCAAAGCCACACCCGGTATGACCAACGTCATGCCGGCGCTGTACAAAGGTTTGGCGGTTGCCGGCGGCTTGTCGCTGATCGCCTTTTACTTCGTCACCACCTGGCTGATGCCTGACAACGCCATCAAGGCGGTTGGCAGCCAAATGGCCTTGTTCGGCGCCTGCACGGTCGGCTTGGTACTGACCGGCGCGCTGGTCTGGATCACCGAGTACTACACCGGCACGCAGTACCCGCCGGTCAAGCACATTGCCCAGTCGTCGACCACGGGCCACGGCACCAACATCATTGCCGGCCTCGGCGTCTCCATGCGCTCGACCGCTTGGCCGGTGGTTTGTGTCTGCATCGCCATTTGGGTGTCTTACCAATTGGCGGGTTTGTACGGCATTGCGATTGCCGCGACATCGATGCTCAGCATGGCCGGTATTGTGGTGGCGCTGGACGCTTACGGCCCGATCACCGACAACGCCGGTGGCATCGCCGAAATGGCCGACATGCCAGCCAGCGTGCGCGCCGTGACCGATCCGCTGGACGCGGTGGGCAACACCACCAAGGCGGTGACCAAAGGCTACGCCATCGGCTCAGCCGGCTTGGCCGCGCTGGTGCTGTTTGCCGACTACACGCACAAGCTCGAAGCCTACGGCAAAGCCATCACCTTCGACTTGAGCAACCCGATGGTCATCATCGGCCTCTTCATTGGCGGCTTGATTCCTTACCTGTTCGGCGCCATGGCGATGGAAGCCGTCGGCCGCGCTGCCGGCTCGGTGGTGGTTGAAGTGCGGCGTCAGTTCCGCGACATCAAAGGCATCATGGACGGCACTGGCAAGCCGGAGTACGACACCTGCGTCGACATGCTGACCAAAGCCGCGATCAAAGAAATGATGATCCCGTCGCTGCTGCCAGTGGTGGTACCGATTCTGGTCGGCCTGTTGCTGGGTCCGGCTGCGCTGGGCGGCCTGCTGATGGGCACCATCGTCACCGGTTTGTTTCTGGCGATCTCGATGTGCACCGGCGGCGGTGCTTGGGACAACGCCAAAAAATACATCGAAGACGGCCACCACGGCGGCAAAGGCTCCGACACGCACAAAGCCGCCGTCACTGGCGACACCGTGGGTGATCCCTACAAAGACACCGCCGGCCCCGCCATCAATCCGCTGATCAAGATCATCAACATCGTGGCTCTCTTGATCGTGCCGCTGATGATGAAGTTCCACGGCTGATTTCCGGCCTTCGTTGATCCGTTCAAAAGCCCGCTTCGGCGGGCTTTTGAACGTTCGGGCATCAAGCGACTTTGAAAACTTGCAGTGGTGCTCGACTGAATTCGTTGTTCAAGTGGACGAACTTTTTTAGCAAGCGGCTGAATTCGATGTTTTCCTCTGGCGAAAGCTTGGCCAGCATCTTGTCGCGCAGTTCGCACACCGAGGGAGCCATGCTTGTCAAGACATCTTCACCTTCTGTCGTCAGCGTCAAGCTACGTCGACCACGCGGCAAGACCTCGCGCCGTACCCAACCCTTGGCTTCCAGCCTGACCGAGATGTCGGCGGTGGTCGACTTGTCCAGTGCCACCAAACCCGCCAATGTCAGCTGGTCAACGCCGGGAACTTCTTGCAACATGCGAAGCACGGCATATTGCGTCGGCGTGATGTCCAGCGGCATGGTTTCACGAAACAAGGACACCGCGATTTGCTGCGCACGCCGAATCAGATGGCCGAATTGATCGTGAAGATCTAATTCCAAATGGTCGTACTCGGCAGTCGATTTCATCGTCGCCAAACTAAATATCCAACACCAAACGGGCTGATTTAGAACGCGAGCAGCAAGGCAAAAACTTGTCGTTGGCGGCCTTCTCTTCGCCGGTCAGGTACATGTCCCGATGGTCGGGGACGCCTTCAATCACGCGCGTCAGACAGGTCCCGCAGACACCTTGCTCGCAAGAACTGAAAACCTGCACGCCGGCCGCCGAGAGCGCTTGCAAAATCGTTTGGTCTTTGTCGACGGTGACGATCAGACCGGAACTTGAGACCTGAATTTCAAAGCTTTCGTCTGTCGCCATGGGCGCAAGGTCTGCGCTGAAAAACTCAGCGTGCAACTGCGCTTCGCTCCAACCGCTGCTGCGCGCCGTCTCTAAAACAGCGCCCATAAAGCCGGTGGGGCCGCACACATACAGGTGAACGCCAGCCTCCGGGCGCGCCAACAACGCGGCCATGTCGAGCTTTTGCGCAGGCTCGGCATCGTCAAAATGAAAAGCCACTTTGGCCGCCAGACCAGCCTGGGCCATCCGCTCTCGAAATGCCGTGCGATCAGCAGAGCGAGTGCAGTAATGCATCTCAAAATCAGCGCCCATGCTGGTCAGCCGCTCTGCCATGCACAGCAAAGGCGTCACGCCAATACCGCCTGCCAGCAGCAGATGGCGCTTGGCCTCATGCGCCAACATGAAATGATTTTTAGGCGCGCTGATTTGCAAAATATCCCCCGCCTTGACCTGCTCGTGCATGGCTTTGGAGCCGCCACGCGAATGGACATCTTTCAACACCGCAATCCGGTAACGGTGGTCTTCACCCGGGTTGTTGAACAGCGAATACTGCCGAACCAGACCGCCCGGCAAATGCACATCCACATGCGATCCAGCAGAAAAAACCGGCAACGACTGGCCATCGGCGGCAACCAAATCGAAGCTCGCAATGTCCAGTGCTTCGGTGTTTTTTTGAGCGACCCGAACGGTCAAAGTGGCATTCAGCACGCAGCGCTCCTTAAGCGTTCAAGTCAGGGGTTTGGCCTTCTGCAACCAGCAGACGGTCGATGACTTTGCGCGACTGAATGCCGCCCGTGTCAATATTCAACTTGAGCAACTTGCGCTGCGGCCAGAGGGTCAAGTTTTTCTGCTGGCGCTCCAATATTTCCAAGTCTTCGCTGAAAATTTTGGCCTGCCCTTCACGAATCGCGACGGTCAAAGCCTCGTCATTTGGCTTGAATTTGCGGGCCATACCCCAGAAGTACCAAATCGATGTTTCGGTCTCAGGGGTGATGAAGTCGGTGACGATGCTGGAAACCTTGTATTCGTCCGGCGCGTTGTAGCCGTCATGCCCCAAATGCGCCACGCCGACCTCGATCATCACGTTGCTGGGCGGACTGAAACGGCAGATTTGCCAGCGGTCCACCAAGACGTCGTCAGCCAAGTTGTGACCGCGCAAGGCGAGCTTCCAAAAAGGCGGCGGCTCGACCGAAGACATGAAACGGCTGGTCACCACGCGGTCGCCATCCACCGCTGTTTGACTGGCTGTCTCATCGATTTCCCGCTGGCCAATGCTGTTGGCATGCACATAGGTTTCATGCGTCAAGTCCATCAGGTTGTCGACCATCAGCCGGTAGCCACAGTTGACGTGGTAAAGACCGCCGCCAAAAGCCCAGTCCGGGTGGCCGTGCCAGTCTTGCACCGGAATGGTATGGGCATCGGCCAGCGCCGCCTCGCCCGGCCAGACCCAAATAAAGCCGTAACGCTCCTCAACCGGGTAACTGCGAATCGCCGGAAAACCCTGCACCCGCTGCCCAGGCATGGCCAAGGCCTTGCCCTGACAGCCCATCTCCAAGCCGTGATAACCACACACCAGGCGGCCTTCTTTGACAAAACCCAGCGACAGCGGCGCACCCCGATGCGGGCAAAAATCCTCAAGAGCAGCGACCCGGTTATCAAGACCGCGAAAAAACACCATGCGCTCGCCACAGACCATGCGGCCCAAAGGCTTGGCCAACACTTCATCTGCCGTGGCGGCCACATACCAAGTATTTTTTTGAAACATAAAAACCTTCAAGCAAATGAAAAACCTTGAAAAGCAAAGCCCTGAAATTTGACGGTCAGTGTACTGAATCTATGTTTGACAGTCGAATTTATGTGGGCCGTAAATTTCAACAAGCTCTAAATCCTTGGCCCAAAGCAAGGCCCTGCCCGTCTCAACTTTGCACACACTCGGGTTCGGGCCTGGTCCTTGTCTAGAATCGCCTGAAGTGGCAATGTTCGGCACAAGGGCTAGAAATTTCGGCTGCTTCTGCCCTTTTTGGCCGGAATGGGTGCAAGCTTGCGAGATACAACTTTACCCGACCTGAATTGCATCCCATGACCCAAAAAACCTACGAAGAACTGCGCAGCGCGCGCTGGATGGCACCCGACGATGTGCGCTCTTTTGGCCACCGTTCACGCGTCATGCAACTCGGTTACGGCCCAGAAGACTGGGTTGGCAAACCCATGATCGCGATCATCAACACCTGGAGCGACATCGGCACGTGCCACGGTCACTTCAAGCAGCGTGTTGAAGACGTCAAGCGCGGCATCTTGCAAGCCGGCGGTTTCCCGATTGAACTGCCGGCGATTTCGCTGTCTGAAACAATCGTCAAGCCGACCACCATGTTTTACCGCAACCTGCTGGCGATCGAGACCGAGGAGCTGCTGCGCAGCCACCCGATCGACGGCGCGGTGCTGATGGGCGGCTGCGACAAGACCACGCCGGGCCTGATCATGGGCGCACTCAGCGCCGGTTACCCCTTCATTTTCATGCCGGCTGGCCCGATGCAAAGCGGCAACTGGAAAGGCCAAGTGCTGGGCTCTGGTTCAGACACTTGGAAATACTGGGATGAAAGACGCGCCGGCAAAATCACGGCCAAGCAATGGATTGAAGTTGAAGGCGGCATCGCCCGCAGCCACGGCCACTGCATGACGATGGGCACCGCCAGCACCATGACCGGCATTGCCGAGGCGTGCGGCTTCACGCTGCCGGGTGCCTCGTCGATTCCGGCGACCGACTCCAACCACGTGCGCATGGCCGCCGATTGTGGTCGGCGCATAGTGGACATGGTCTGGGAAGACCTGACACCGGCCAAACTGCTCAGCCGCGCCTCGTTTGAAAACGCCATCACCGTGGCCATGGCCATGGGCTGCTCGACCAACGCCATCATCCATTTGGTGGCCATGTCGCGCCGCGCCGGTGCGCACTGCGCCGTGGGCTTAGAAGACTTTGACGCAGCCAGCCGCAAGGTGCCGGTGATCGCCAACATCCGGCCGAGCGGCGACACCTACTTGATGGCCGACTTCTATTTTGCGGGCGGCATGCGCGCCATGATGAACGTGCTCAAAGACCATTTGCAGCTTGACGCCATGACAGTCACCGGCCAAACCATAGGCGCAAACTTGGAAGGCGCCGAGGTCTACAACGACGACGTCATCCGGCCGCTGTCGAACCCGATTTATGCCGAAGGCGCGCTGGCTGTGCTCAAGGGCAACCTCGCGCCCGATGGCTGCGTCATCAAGCCCAGCGCCTGCGCGCCACACCTCTTCAAACACACCGGCCCGGCGCTGGTGTTTGACGACTACCCGAGCATGAAAAAAGCCATTGACGACCCGGACCTCGACGTCACGGCAGACCACATCATGATCTTGCGCAACGCCGGACCCCAAGGCGGCCCGGGCATGCCGGAATGGGGCATGTTGCCGATCCCCACCAAGCTGGTCAAGCAAGGCGTGAAAGACATGCTGCGCATCTCGGATGCCCGCATGAGCGGCACCAGCTACGGCGCCTGTATCTTGCACGTTTCGCCTGAGGCCTACATCGGCGGCACATTGGCCCTCGTCAAAACGGGCGACCTCATCAGCGTTGATGTCCCGGCCCGCAGCATTCACCTCGACGTCAGCGACGCCGAGCTGGCCGTGCGCAAAGCCGCGTGGGTCCAACCGCCCAAACGTTTTGCCCGCGGCTACGGCTGGATGTTCAGCCAGCACATCATGCAAGCCGACCAAGGCTGTGACTTCGACTACCTTGAAACCTCGTTTGGCGCACCGGTGGGCGAGCCTGATATTTACTGAATCGAGCTTTTTAACCGTTGAGCCGGCGCTATCTTCGGAGCGCAGAGTCCATTCAAATCAGCTCAAATTGGATGTCAGCGCGACTGGCAATGCCAGACCCGCCGCCCGCGCCAACGGCCGCAGCGCAGCCATCACCGCCGCCTTCACGGGCACGCCGTTGGCTGCCGCTTGCCGCTGGCGCTGCATCGCCTGCTCACCCGGCAAGCGCACACGGGGCCGCTGAGGCAGCGGCTTGTTGGCGTGGCAAGCGTCGACCAGCCACTGCGATTGACGCGTGAAAGCGTCCAGCCCGGCAAACGCAGCGGGATCGGTCACCTGCAAAAAAATGTTGACGGTTGAAAACTGTGGCTGGTCTGCCCGGCCTTGGCCTGACAAGCCCTGCGTCAGCGCTTCTACCAGCAAAGCCATGCCGTAACCTTTGTGGCCGTGGTCAAAACCGCCGACCGGCAACAGCGAACCGCCGCCACTGACCACCACATTCGGGTCATCGCTGGGTTGGCCATCTGCGTCCATCGCCCAAGGGCCCGGAAAACGTTCGCCACGCGCCACCAACTGGCGGGCACTGTTCAGCGTCGTGATGGAGGAACTGATGTCCAGCAAGATCGGATCGCCCTGCGTCGGGATGCCGGCTGCTATCGGATTCGGCGAAAAAAGCGGCTCGGTGCCACCGAACGGTGCCACACCACGCGCCGCCGGTGACGAGCAGACCAGCTGCACCAGCAGGCCGCGCTCGGTCAGCCGCGGCAGATACACCGCGAGAGCCCCCGTGTGATGGCTGTTGGCAATCACCAGCGTCACCACGCCATGCTGCTCAATCCGCGCCAAAGCCGTGTCGATGGCCCGCGAGATCAGCCACGCCCCAGGCAGACGCTGACCGTCCCAAGTCAGGCAAGCGCCACGGTCCTGGACCACCCGCATCTCGCCGCGGATGGCCATGGCGCCGCTTTGCACCGCCTCTAAATACCAAGTTGCCAAGGCCAGACCATGGGTGCTGTGACCCATGCAGTCCGCAGTCACCAAGGAATCGGCAATCGCCACGGCTTTGCTGTCGTCCATGCCCGTGGCACTGAACAAAGCAGTGACAAAGCGCGTGAGTTCGGGCAGCGCATAGCGCGGCAAAATGTCTAGAGCGCTTTTCATGTGCTTGAAGATTTCCGGGTTGAGGGCCGATTTAAAGCCCAGTGCCAGCGACGAAAAAACCATGTTGATCGTAACCCGGCGGCCGATCTTCAAACGCACAAACAATGGCGACGCCATCAAGGTTTTGCCGGCTGTTGCCATGACCTACCCCGGCGATGAGGTAAATTAAGGGACTAGCTTCTACGTCAGAAATGTCAGAAAAAATCATCCCCATAGCGGACATCCGCTACGCCAGCCGTGTGCCTCACGTGCCGGTTCATCTCCCAACGCCCACCGGCCTGTTGTCGGACACCTTGGGCCGACCGCTGCGTGACTTGCGCATCAGCGTGACCGACCGCTGCAACTTTCGTTGCAGCTACTGCATGCCGCGCGAGGTCTTCGACAAAGACTACGCTTTTCTACCGCAAAGCTCGCTGCTGAGTTTTGAGGAAATCGCGCGTCTGGCGCGGATTTTTGTAGCCCACGGCGTCGAAAAAATTCGCCTGACGGGTGGTGAGCCGCTGCTGCGAAAAAACCTCGAAGTGCTGATTGAGATGCTGGCCAAGATCCAGACGCCCAGCGGTCAGCCGCTGGACATCACATTGACCACCAATGCCTCGCTGCTGGCCAAAAAAGCCCAAAGCCTGAAAGACGCCGGACTGCAGCGCGTCACGGTCAGCTTAGACGGGCTGGATGACGCGATTTTCAGACGCATGAACGATGTCGATTTTCCGGTGGCCGACGTGCTCAAAGGCATCGAGGCGGCGCAACGGGTTGGCTTGGCACCGATCAAGGTCAACATGGTCGTCAAGCGCGGCACCAACGACGCCGAAATCTTGCCCATGGCACGCCACTTTCGCAACTCAGGCGTGGTGCTGCGCTTCATTGAATACATGGACGTCGGTGCCACCAACGGCTGGCGCATGGACGAAGTGCTGCCCTCAGCCCAAGTGATTGAACGCCTGCAAACCGAATTCCCCCTACGGGCTGTGAACCCCAACTACGCCGGCGAAACCGCCGAGCGCTGGCGCTACGCCGATGGCGGCGGCGAAGTCGGCGTCATCAGCAGCGTGACGCACGCTTTTTGCGGCGACTGCAACCGGGCCCGACTGTCGACCGAGGGCAAACTCTTTTTATGCCTGTTCGCCAGCCAAGGGCAAGACCTGCGGGCCTTGCTGCGTGGCAACTTTTCAGACGACCAAATCGGCGGCGCCGTCGGCCATATCTGGCAGTCGCGCACCGACCGCTATTCAGAAATGCGGGCAGAACTGCCCGCAGACGCCTCGCCACCCGACACCGGGCGGCGGGTTGAGATGAGTTACATCGGCGGGTGATTGGATAAACACATGATTGAAATTTCAGAAATTACCGGGCTCATCTTGGCGGGTGGGCGCGGTTCGCGCATGGGCGGGGTTGACAAGGGTTTGCAGAACTTCAAGGACGTGCCGCTGGCGCTGCACACGCAGCTGCGGCTGAGCCCGCAGGTCGGTGAGTTGCTGATCAACGCCAACCGAAACCTGGCCGCCTACGAGTCGTTTGGTGTGCCGGTCTGGCCGGATGCCACCAGCCTGGGGGACTTCGCCGGACCGTTGGCGGGCTTTTTGACGGGCTTGGAGCGCTGCGAAACCAGCTTCATGCTGACCGTGCCTTGCGACACGCCCTTGTTTCCGCACGACCTCGTGGCGCGTCTCGCAGCGGCACTCGAAGCCGAGGACGCTGAGATCGCCATGGCGGCGGCGCTTGAAACCGATGGCCAACTGCGCGCTCAACCGGTGTTTTGCCTGATGCACTCAGAACTGCTCGAAAGCGTGGTTCGGTTCACCCAGGGTGGCGGCCGCAAAATCGACGCTTGGACGGCGTTGCACAAAACAGTGCTGGTGCCGTTTGACCAACCCGGCGACGACCCGAAAGCCTTCATCAACGCCAACACGCTGGCCGAATTGCACCAGCTCGAAAGACGCTGAGCCGCTGAGCCGCCGAGCTGTTGTAACCGTCTGCCTGCCAAACCCATGAAAACCATTGCGCAAATTGCTGCCGAGCTGCAGGGCTACGACCCGCAGGCATTGCCCGCCAAAGCGGTGCTGGACTTTTTGCAGCGGCTGGTGACGCCCGTGACCGAGAGCGCCGAGCAGCCGCTGTTTGACGCGCTGGGCAAGGTGCTGTCTGCCGATGTCATTTCCCCGCTGGACGTGCCGCCGCACGACAATTCGGCGATGGACGGTTATGCTTTTGACGGCAGCCAGCTGCAAGCCGATGGCCCGCTGCAACTCAAAGTTGTTGGCACGGCGCTGGCCGGCAAAGCCTGGGCCGGTACGGCGGGTCTGGGTGACTGCGTGAAGATCATGACCGGGGCCATCATGCCGGCAGGCTTTGACACCGTGGTACCGCAAGAAATAGTCATGCGGCTGCAGGCTGACGCTGCATTCATCGTCATCCCAGCGGGCCTGCTGAAAGCCGGTGACAACCGGCGCCTGCGTGGTGAAGACTTGGCACAAGGCCACCCGGCGCTCCTGCAAGGCCAAGTCATCACACCGGCCCGACTCGGCTTGGCCGCATCGCTGAGTTTGCCCAGCCTGCCCTGCTGGCGGCAGCTGCGTGTGGCTTATTTTTCAACCGGCGACGAGATCCTGTCGCTGGGCGAGCCGCCGCGTGAAGGCGCTGTGTACGACAGCAATCGTTACACCACTTTTGGCCTGCTGAAGCGGCTCGGCTGCGAGGTGATTGACCTGGGCGTGGTCAAAGACGACCCGGCCCTGCTGGAAGCCGCCTTCCGTACAGCTGCAGCGCAGGCCGACGCCATCATCACCAGCGGCGGCGTCAGCGTCGGCGAAGCCGACTACACCAAAGCGATGATGAAAAAACTCGGTGATGTGGACTTCTGGCGCATCGCCATGCGACCCGGCAGGCCGATGGCGGTTGGCCGGATAACAGCCAAAGACAACGAAGGAATCGGTGCCGTGTTGTTTGGCCTGCCCGGCAACCCGGTCGCCGTGATGGTGACTTTTTTGGCTTTTGTCAGGCCCGCTTTGCTGCAAATGATGGGCTGTACCGACAGCGCAGCGCCCCTGCTGCAAGCCCACAGCCAAGAGCCCATCCGCAAAAAATCCGGTCGCACCGAATACCAGCGCGGTTGGGTCTCAACGGCTGCCGACGGCTCCTTGCAAGTGCGCACCACTGGCAACCAAGGCTCGGGCGTGTTGAGTTCGATGGCCGAAGCCAACGGCCTGATCGTGCTGCACCACGCCCAAGGCAACGTGGCTGTTGGCGAGTTGCTCGACGTGATGATGTTTGACGGCGCGATTTAAAGCCACTGGCAAGGTTCAGTGACCGACCGCCGCCGGGCTGTCATGCACGGCTTGCGTGTTCGCGCCAGGAATCGTTTTTCGGGCCAACAGCGTGTACATGGTCGGCACCACGAAAATCGTCAGCAGTGTCCCTAGCGACATACCGCCGACAATGACCCAGCCAATTTGCATCCGACTTTCAGCCCCCGCACCGGTGGCCATCGCCAGCGGCAAAGCACCCAAAACCATCGCACCGGTGGTCATCAAAATCGGCCGCAGCCGTTGCGCTGAAGCTTTGACCACCGCGTCGATCATCTCCAGGCCTTGAGCCCGCAACTGATTGGTGAACTCGACAATCAAGATGCCGTGTTTGGTGATCAGCCCGACCAAGGTGATCAGGCCGATTTGCGAATATACGTTCAGCGAACCGCCACTCCATTTGAGGGCCAACAAGGCGCCGATCATTGACAGCGGCACCGACAGCATGATGACCAGCGGGTCGACAAAGCTTTCAAACTGCGCCGCCAGCACCAGAAAAATAAACACCAGCGCCAGCACAAAAACAATCACCAAGGCACCCTGCGAATTGCGAAACTCACGTGACGTGCCATTCAGGTCTGTGCTGTAACCGGCAGTCAGAATTTTGGCCGCCGTCTGGTCCATGAAGCGCAAGGCTTCGCCCAGCGAATAGTCAGCGGATAAATTCGCCGTGATGGTCACTGAACGGCGCTGACCAAAGTGGTTCAGTTCGCGCGGCGAGACGGTTTCGCGCACCTTCACCAAAGCCGACAGCGGAATGATCGCGTCATTGCGGCCGCGCACGTAAATGCGCTCAATATCATCCGGCGTGTTGCGGCCACTGGCCTCGGTCTGCACGATCACGTCGTACTGTTCGGCATCGCGTTTGTAGCGCGTCACATTGCGACCGCCGAGCAGGGTTTCAATCGCTTTGGCGACCACCTCGACACTGACGCCCAAATCGGCCGCCTTCTCGCGGTCGACGTTGATGCGCAGCTCGGGCTTGTTGAGACGCAAGTCAACGTCGGGCGAGACAATGCCAGGGTTCTTGTTCATCTCAGCAAGCACCTTGGCAACCATCGCATTCAGGTTCTGGTAGCTCTCAGAGGTCTGAATGACGAAGTTGAGCGGTCGCTCGCGAAAACCTTGTCCAAGCGAAGGCGGCGTGACAGGGAACACCGTGACACCCGACAAACTGGCGAATTTGGGGCCTAGCTCGCGTGCCATGTCCATCGTCGTGCGTTGGCGATCATCCCAGTCCACAGTCCGGTAAATGACACTGGCTTGCGCCACCGTCGGGTTGCCCACAATCACAAAAATTCGGTCGAACTCCTTGAAGGGTTGACCCATTTTTTCCAACGCCCGGGCGTAGCGGTCGGTGTAGTTCAAGGTGGCACCGTCGGGCGCATTGACGTTGGCCAAGATCACGCCCCGGTCTTCCATCGGCGAGAGTTCTTGCTTCATGGTGGGGAACACCACCGCAATCGCCGCCGCGCTCACCAGCATCACCAGCAGCACCAGCCAGCGCGCCTGCAACAACCCAGCCTTGAGACGGCCAGCCAGACCAGCATGGGCCGCAGGCCGGTAGCCACTGGTCACCAGCCACCGCAAAAAATGGCCATAACGCTCGGACAAGCCGGTCAGCAAGCTCTCCATGCCGCGGTCAAAGCGGTTCGGTTTCGGGTTGTGGCGCAGCAACTGCGTGCACATCATTGGCGTCAGCGTCAAGGCGACAAAACCTGACACTACCACCGCACCGGCCAGCGCCAGCGCAAACTCCACAAACAACCGGCCCGTGCGCCCCGGCGTGAAAGCCAGTGGCGCGTAGACCGCTACCAGGGTAGCCGTCATGGTGACGACGGCAAAACCGATTTCACGGGCCCCTTTGATACCGGCTGAAAACGGGTCCATGCCCTCTTCAATGTGGCGAAAGATGTTCTCCAACATGACGATAGCGTCATCGACCACCAGGCCAATCGCCAGCACCAGCGCCAACAAGGTCAGTGTGTTGATAGAGAAGCCCGCCAGCGCCATCAATGCAAAAGTGCCCACCAAACTCACTGGAATGGTGACGATGGGAATGATCGACGCCCGCAAAGTCCGCAAAAACACAAAAATGACCAGCGCCACCAACAACACTGCCTCGACGATCGTGCGGTAAACGTTTTTGACCGAACGGTCGATGAACACCGCGTTGTCGTTGGCGACGTCAATCACCATGCCGGCGGGCAGATCCGCCTGGAGTTTGGGCAGCGCTGCTTGCACCCCTTTTGAAAGATCCAATGGGTTGGCCGTGGCCTGACGAATCACGCCGACAGCCACCGCCGACCGACCGTTGATCCGAATAGCGGTTCGCTCGTCGGCCGCAGCTTCCTCAACCCTCGCGACGTCACGCACCCGAATCGAAAAGCTGTTGACGGTTTTCACCACAATGTCACCAAACTGGGCGGGGCGAATCAAATCGGTCTGCGAGGTCACACTGAACTCACGCTGCTGCGACTCTATGCGGCCGGCTGGCAGCTCCATGTTGCTGCGCCTGATGGCGTCTTCGACGTCTTGGCTGGTCAGCCGAAAAGCGGCCATTTTGTCGCTGTCGAGCCAGACCCGCATGGCGTATTTACGCTCGCCATAAATGCGCACATCGGCGACGCCGGTGACAGTCTGAAAGCGCGGTTTGACGATCCGATTGACCAAGTCGTTGATTTGCAATTGCGTCAGGGAGTCGCTGGAAAAGGCAATTTGAATGACCGGAAATGCATCCGCCTCGACTTTCGCAATGACCGGCTCATCGATCGCTTGTGGCAAACGGTTGCGAACCCGAGAAGTTCGGTCACGCACCTCGGCGGCGGCAGAGTCGGCATCTTTTTCAAGCCGGAAACGGACACTGATTTGGCCCTGCTCAGCGCGACTGATCGAGGTGATCACGTCAACGCCGTCAATGCCGGCAATCGAGTCTTCCAACGGCTTGGTCACCTGCGACTCGATGACTTCTGCCGACGCGCCCGGATACCGGACGCTGACGGTCACCACGGGCTCGTCAATTTTCGGGTATTCACGCACCGTCAGACGGTTGAAACTGACCGCGCCAATCAACACAATCAACAGCGACAGCACGCTGGCGAACACCGGCCGGCGAATGGAAACTTCAGCAATTTGCATGGTCAGGGGTTCCTTTGATCGCCCACAAGAAAATCAGCTGGCTGTGCGTGCGGACTTGCGCGAGACCGCATCGGCTTGACGGGGGGCGTCCAACGCACTGAGCCGGCACGGGTCAGCGCCGGCGAGCGGCGGCAGGGAGGGGGCTGCCGGCTTTGGCGAAGCTGCAACAACGCTGGCAACCGCAAGGTCTTGAATCCGCACCGCCGTACCGTCACGCTGAATGCGTTGTTGGCCGGCGATGACCACCGTGTCGCCAACCTCCAGGCCTTGAACAATCTCGACCTTGCCCGGCAGCCGCTGGCCGACCTTGACTTCGACCCGCTGCGTCACCGAACCCTTGCCGTCAGGCCCTGGCATCAGCTTGATGACGAACTGCTTGCCAGCTTGCGGCACGATGGCTTCTTCAGGAATCATGCGGGCGTCATTGCGCTGACCAAAAATAGTGTTGACACGCGCAAACATGCCGGGCCGCAATTGCAAGCGGCGATTGTCAACACAGGCACGCACCCCCACCGAGCGGCCATTCGCATCAATCAGCGGATCAATGGCTTGCACGATGGCCGTGAATTGACGACCCGGCAGCGCGTCCAGCTCCAACGCGGCGGTCAAACCTCGACGCACTTGGGATTGGTAACGTTCAGGCAAACGGTAGTCGACAAAAACCGCTTTAATGTCTTCAATATTGACAATGTCAGCGCCGTCTTTGAGGTAGTCGCCAACATTCACCAAGCGTATGCCCGCCAGCCCGTCAAAGGGTGCAAAGATTTTCAGCCGGGCCGCGGTTGCGTCGGCCAGGGACAGCTTGGCCTCGGCCACTTGCAGTGAGGCGGCGCTTTCGTCGACCGTGCGGCGGCTGATGAAGTTCTGCGCCACCAAGTCTTGGTTGCGCTTGTGGTTGGCCTCAGCAATGCCGAGTTCAGCCTTGGCCTGCTGAACTTGGGCCATCGGCAAGCGGTCATCGAGCTGCACCAGCAACTGGCCGGCTTTGACGCGGTCACCATCGCGAAAGTTGAGCTGCGTGATGCGCCCGCTGATCTCGGGTCGCAAGATCACGCCCTGACGCGAGCGCAACGAACCGACGGCCGAGGCGTCGTCGACTAACTTCATGAGCTCCACTCGGGCGACTTCAACCGAAGGCTTGCCCGTGGCACTTTGAACGCCGGACGCCGGGGCCGACGCCAAGGGCGCTTCAGCCGAGGACTTGCTTGGCTGGTTTTGATACCACCAAGCCGCCACACCAAGCGTGACGATGCCGACGGCGGCCACCAAGGGATAAATAACTTTTGAGGCCATGAGAAAAGCTTCCGTTTCGGGCAGGATCAGTCAGGCAATCAATGTAACCGACTGTATCGTTAACGCAGGCTGGCCGAGCCTGAAAAAGACCGCTTGAACACCCATTTACCTGCTGTTGACAAAGCGATCAAAACACTCAAAGCCGGGCTGAAGAGCGATTCGCCGCCAAGGCCATGTCAACCCCTTTGTTGGCCAAGGTGTCGGCGCGCTCATTGCCAGGGTCACCGGCGTGACCCTTGACCCAGCGCCAGTCGATTTCATGCCCGCCTGAAGCCACCAAGGCATCTAAGCGCTGCCAGAGGTCGACGTTTTTAACCGGCGCTTTGGCCGCTGTGCGCCAGCCGCGGGCTTTCCAGCCGTGAATCCATTCCGTGATGCCTTTGCGGACATATTCACTGTCTAAATAGAGCGTGACTTGGCAAGGCCGCTTAAGCGCCGACAAAGCCTCGATCACCGCCATGATTTCCATGCGGTTGTTGGTGGTGCCGAGTTCGCCACCGAAAAGTTCTTTGACCGTGCCGCCAGAGGTCAGCATCGCGCCCCAGCCGCCGGGGCCAGGGTTGCCTTTGCAGGCGCCGTCGGTATAGATCACCACCGGCGCGGCCGGGGCTTGAAGGTCTGTCATGAATGGGATGTGTCGGTTGAATAAAAAAGAGGGGCCGCCGCAGACGGCGCGGATGGCCTAGGGAGCGTAGCAGGCGAAGCAGGCTGAGACGGCGTAGCCAGCGATTTTGCCGGAGGTTGTTTGTTGACCACCGCGCTGGGGGTTGGTGCGCGGGCCGTTCGGTCTTTCCAGGCTGGCCCCAGCAAGCGCATGCCGCGCACGCGTTTGGTCGCCACCAAAAAATACACCGCACCGAAAATCGGCCACCAACGCGCACCCGCCACGTCCATCCAGGCGAAACGCGCCAGCCAGCGGGCGCTGCTGAAGGCCGGTCGGTAGCCGCCGAATTGGACTGACTCGAGTTCAAAGCTGAGCAGGCGCAGCCAGTCTCGCAAGCGCCAGTGGCCAATGAACTCCCCGCGCTCAGGCAAAAACATGTCACCAAAACCCAACCGCCTGCGCAGATGATCACGTTGCTGGCGCAAGCCCCACAGGCTGGCCGGATTCAAGCCGCTGATGACCACTCGGCCTTCAGGCACCAGCACGCGCTCAACTTCGCGCAAAGTGGCGTGCGGGTCAAGGCTCAGTTCCAGCGTGTGCGGTAAAACCACCAAGTCCAAGCTATTGGCAGAGAAAGGCAAAGCGCTCGAATGGGATAAAAGTGCAACTCGCCGCAAACTCGGCGAGGGCTCAGGGTTCAGATTCAAAGCGTCCTTGGACGCGTTGACCGTCGAGTTGTGAATCGAATCCAGCGCCAACCATTGATGGGGCATGCGGTTGCTACGCAAGGTGTCGATGCCTTGCAAACCCAGTTGCAAGGCATGAAAGCCAAACAGGTCACTCACCGCCTGGTCGTAACGCTCGCGCTCCCACGCCAGCAAGTAGTCACCGGGCGGTGTTTTCAACCAATCCGTCAAACCTATAATTTCAGTGCTCATCCAAACCACTGCATGTGTTCGTCTCAATTTTTGAAAAGTTCAGCAAACCTTGGCGTCAGGCTGTTTGACACAGGCCTTGTGGTTCGCCTCCCTGAGGAAGCAGCCCTTTTAATGCATTATTGATTTTAGTCATGCAGACAAGCTCAGACTGGCTTTCTGATGTCCTGGCGATGCGATGATCTTGCCTTTCGACACTTCACGCACCCGCCCCAAGGCGCTGAAAACGACTCAACTTTATGACATTCAATTTCCCCGACGCATTGTTTTTTTGCTGGCGACCGGCCCAGGCCATTCGCAAGCACCGGCACATGGCTGACACGATCGTTTGCGCTGCACTGTTAACGGGCCTGTTGTCGCTGCTGCCAGGTTGCGCGACACCCTCGGCCACACCAACGGTAGCCGCCGACTCGACAGCCAGCAGCTTGGACCCTGCAAGGCAAGTTCAGGCCGAAGTCGTGCCACAAAAAAAGCGCCCAGCCGGGGTTGGCGTGGCGCCCAGCACAACCTTGCAATCCATCGATGCGATCAGCAGCACGACTCAAGCGGTGGCATCGCTCCAAGCGCCGGTCGAGCTATGGGACCGAATTCGGCGAGGTTTTCGCATGACCGACCTGCAAAACGACCTGGTGTCAGACCGCGAGCAATGGTATAGCAGCCGGCCAGATTACATTCAGCGCATGACCGAGCGCTCGAGCAAGTACCTGTTTCATATCGTTGAAGAACTGGAACGGCGCAATATGCCGACCGAGCTGGCCTTGCTGCCTTTCGTCGAGAGCGCCTTCAATCCGCAAGCGGTTTCCAGCGCCAAAGCCGCTGGCATGTGGCAGTTCATGCCCAAAACCGGGACTTATTTCGACCTCAAACAGAACATCTTTCGGGACGACCGGCGCGATGTGCTGGCGTCGACCCGCGCGGCGCTGGATTACCTGCAAAAACTGCACACAATGTTTGGCGACTGGCACTTGGCGCTGGCCGCTTACAACTGGGGCGAAGGGAGCGTTGGCCGCGCCATTGCGCGCAACAAGCAAGCCGGCCTCGGCACCGGCTACGAAGACCTGAACATGCCGGCCGAAACGCGTTTGTATGTGCCGAAACTGCAAGCCGTGAAAAATATTGTGGCGCACCCAGAAGCCTTCAAAACCGAACTGCCCTTGATTGAAAATCACCCGTATTTTCAAGAAGTGGCGATCTCCCGCGACATCGACGTGGCGCTCGCTTCGCAACTGGCCGATGTCAAGCTCGAAGACTTCAAAGCCCTCAACCCCTCAGTCCACCAACCGGTAATTTTGGCGGCTGGAATGCGACAAATTTTGTTGCCATGGGACAGCGCGAAAGTCTTTGAACGCAACTTTGAAGCCTACTCGCGGGGCCAGTACGCCAGTTGGACGACTTGGACCGTGCCCAGCACCATGGCGGCCAGCGAAGCGGCGCGACGCACGGGCATGAGCGAAAGCGAAATGCGCTCAATCAACAACATTCCACCTCGTATGCTGATCAAGACCGGCTCCACCTTGCTGGTGCCGCGTTCAGCCAAGGTCCAGAATGATGTGAACAGTCACGTAGCCGACAACGCCCAATTGAGTTTGGCCCCTGAGGTGGTCACGCGGCGGGTCAACGTCAAGGCCCGTAAAAGTGAAACCGTCACCGCTTTGGCACGGCGTTACCGGGTCAGCGCACTCGAAGTGGCCGACTGGAATCAAGTCGCGACGCACAGCAGCTTCAAGTTGGGGCAATCGGTGTTGCTGTTTTTACCCGTCAAAGCCAAGACCAGCAGCCAGCGCAGCGTCAAGGCCACAGCAAAAACAAATTCAAAGCAAAAGCAAAAGCCAATGTGAGCTCAAAGGCAACACGCCAATGACTGCAGGCGCTTAGCGTCAGGCCTTGAAGCGCTCCTTGGCGCGGCGCGCAAACACATTGGTGAAGGTTTTGGCCAAGTCGATTTGCTCGGCTTTGACATCGGTATGGAGATTGGCGAGTGCCCGCAAGGCGGTGCGCGGACCGCTTTCGGGCATCGAACCGTCAAGTGAAATGGATTCGCGCAACTGCTCAAAAGACGCCAAGTACAAAGCCCGATCGCCCAGCAAGTAGGCTTCGGGCACCGTCTTGATGATATCGGCAGGACCGGCGGTTTGCAGCCACTTCAAGCCGTGCACCATGGCATTTGTCAACGCTTGGCAGGTGTTGGGATTTTTCTGGATGAATTCACCCGAGCTGAAAAGACAGGCCGAGGGCATCGGGCCGCCAAAGACATCGACCGTGCCTTTCAGTGTGCGGGTCTCCGCGATGATTTTGACATCGCCTTTTTGCTCCAGCATGGTCATCACCGGTTCGCTGTGGCAGATAGCGTCAATCTGACCAGCACGCAGCGCGCTCAGGGCGCTTGCAGTCGAGCCAACTTCGACAAAACTCACGTCACCAAGCTTTATATCAAAGCGGGCGAGCAGCAAACTGGTCGTCAAATAAGCCGACGAACCAAGTTCCTTGACCCCTATTTTTTTGCCTTTCAGGTCTAGCACGGATTTGTACTGGGGCAAGTTGCGCACCGACACGCCAACAGCGACCTGCGGCGTCCGAGACTGCACCAAAAAGGCTTGAAAGAAATGACTTTTGGATTGCAACTCAATGGTCCGGGCAAAAGCTCCAGAGCAAACATCTGCTGCCCCACTAACCACCGCTTGCGAAGCACGGGCACCGGTGCCCCAGTCGTTGATTTCCAAGTCCAAACCCTCGGCATTGAAGTACCCGAGTTGCTCGGCCATCGTCAATGGCAAAAAACTGAACGAGGCTTTACCACCAACGGCGACGACGACCCGCGTCCGCTCAAGCTTGGGTCGGGGCTGAGCCTGAAGCGCAGGGTGGGCGACCAATGCAGCCAGGGAAGAAGCCAGCAACAGCCCAGCTCGGCCGACTTGTCGGCGGGAAATCCCGTCTGGTCGGGTCATGCGCTGTCCTTCTTACATTTTTATTCTGGCTATAAGCTTAACCAGACCATAAAAAACCCGCATCGGGAAATTCCCGTGCGGGTTTGTACTCAGAGAAGGTCAAAAATGCGCCGGATGCATGCCCGCCTTAGCGAAACCCAGCGAACAGAATCGCGACATTGGCCAGCAGGGCCAACATCCAAATTACGCTGCGCAAATTAGCCTTGTTGGCCACGTAGGCCGCCACATAAAAAAGGCGCAAAACCACAAAAGAAAGGGCCAACACATCGACATGCCACTGCGACGCTTGCAACTGGTGGGCCACGATGACAGCCGCAAAAAAGAACGGCAGCGCCTCGAAGGTGTTGGCTTGGGCGTTGTTGGCGCGCGCTCGCCAGTCGGTCTGGCGGAGCAACCAGCTGCGCGGGTCAAGGTTGTCGTACCCCCCCGCACCCGGCGGCGTGCGCATCATGCCGGACTTGGCAATGCCCGCACAAACCACCGGCAACAAAGCCATTGCCAGCACGCACCAGTGTGCAATTGTGAAATTTGGAAGCATGATTTTGAAGCGCCTTTCAACGATTTTTAACGTCGGTCAACCAGAGCATGGGCGATGGTGCCCAAGTCAACATATTCGAGCTCACTGCCCACCGGCACGCCACGGGCCAGCCGCGTGACTTGCACACCACGGCTTTTTAAGGCCTGCGCAATCACGTGGGCAGTGGCTTCGCCTTCGGCGGTGAAATTGGTCGCCAGGATCACTTCCTGAACTTCGCGCTCAGTCGCCGACAAAGGCTCACCCTGCGCGTCTTTAGGCAGCACACGGTCAAACAGTTTCTTCAGCCCGATCTCGTTCGGTCCCACACCGTCCAGCGGACTCAACTTGCCCATCAACACAAAATACAAGCCGCGGTAAGCCAGCGTGCGTTCAAGTGCCGCTTGATCAGCAGGCGTTTCCACCACGCAGAGCTGGCTGCGGTCGCGCTGCGGGTTTTGGCAAGTGATGCAAACGTCTTGCTCGGTCAAGGTGTTGCACAGCGCGCAATGCTTCACGCTGTTAACCGCATGCGCCAGCGCTTGGGCAATTTGCAAGGCGCCGGGCTTGTCGTTTTGCAGCAAGTGAAACGCCATGCGCGCGGCTGACTTGAGGCCAACGCCAGGCAAGCGGCGCAAGGCCTGCGTCAAACCTTCCAGTGCGTTTGAATCAGCCATTAAGCATCGACCTGCGCCAGACGAATCATCAGAATGGCATCTTCATGCCGCCGGGCAACGCCGGCATACCAGCGGTGATCTTGCCCATTTTTTCCTGGCTCAAATCTTCCGCCTTGCGCACGGCTGCATTGAACGCAGCGGCGACCAAGTCTTCCAGCATCTCTTTGTCGTCGGCCACCAGCAAGCTGGCATCAATTTCAACGCGTTTGACATCGTGTTTGCAGGTGATGGTGACCTTGACCAAGCCAGCACCAGCTTCGGCAGTGACTTCAATAAAAGCCAGTTCATCTTGCGCTTTTTTCAGGTTGTCCTGCATGGCTTGCGCCTGCTTCATGAGACCGGCGAGTTGCCCTTTGTTAAACATGTTTTGCTTTCTTGGTGATGGGTTTTAAGTGCGGTCTTGAATGCGTGTTTGGATCATATCGGCTTGGCTGCTGCCGATGCTGTGGCTAAGGCTGGTGTGGCGACCGATACAGGGGCCGAGTCAAGGGCCAGTGGACGGATGCTGCCGGGCACCACACGGCCGCCCCATTGGCGCACCATGTCTTGCACAAAAGGGTCATTTTCAATGACTTCTTCGGCAAGCCGCTGGCGCTCCGACTGAGCCGCTGTGTTGCGCCGTGCAGGGGTGTCGTTCACCGGACCGACTTCGACTTGCAAGCGGGTCAGGAGCAGCGTCTCAGTGCCGCCTTGCAAAGCCAACAGCAGTTTGTCGCAAGCACCGGCGTGGTTGAGCGACTGGCGCTCAACCCGCAGAGTCCAAACGCCCTTGTCCTGCGACTGCAATTCAGACTGCAGCGCCAGCTCACGCACCAGCCCAGCGATCAGCTCAGCGGAAATAAGCGTTTGGACCAACGCCGCCCAAGAGTCGCCCAGCGGCGACGGCGAGGGCCTTTCAGCTTCAAGACTGTCGCCACTGCGCAATTGGGGTGGCGGCACAGCCGCTTGCGGCAGTGCTAATTCCGGCTCGGAGTC
>JBBAPN010000030.1:0-27341 GCA_040400815.1 Polaromonas sp.
GGGCTGGACTTACAAGATCGGCGCTTGGTACAACAGCAACCGTTTTTCAGACATGGCGCTGGACACCATCGACCGGTCATTGTCTGACCCCGCCAGCAACGGCAACGCCTTGCAACATTCAGGCAATTATGCTTTTTACGCTGTTGCCGATCAGCTGATTTGGCGCGATGAATTGGACCCCAATCGAACGCTTGCCGTTTTTGCGCGCGTGATGGGAACGCCTTTGAGGGATCGCAACTTGATCGATGCCAGCCTCAATCTGGGTCTGTTGATGCACAGCCCTTTGCGCAATCGACCGGCCGACACCATTGGTATCGGCTGGGGTCATGCGCATGTGAGCCCGCGGGTGGCTCAATCGGATGCCAATATCAACGCGTTCACGGGCATCAACGGGCCGATTCGCAGCCATGAAAACTTTGTCGAACTGAGCTACCAATACCAACTGAAGCCTTGGATCCAAATTCAGCCTGACCTTCAGTATGTCTTCAATCCGGGCGCGGGTTTGGCCAATCCCAACCACCCTAGCTCGCGCATTCAAAACGAGTTGGTCGTGGGCGTGCGAACCAATATTTCCTTTTGAGTTTGTAATTGTTGAGTTTTTTGAGAAAAAACATGACCAGAATTTCCCGTGCATTGATTCTTTTGACCCTTGGTTGGGGGCTGGGCCTGACCTGGCTGTCGACCGCCCACGCAGAGCCTAAAGGCTTGTTGGAAACCATTAAAAAGCACAAATTCTTGTCGTCGACCATTCCCGACAATGGCGATGTCAATCCCTACGCCATCATCGTTGCAACAGTGTCCATGGGGTTGATCGAAAAAGGCGATGTCTTGGTCGACAACTTCAACAACATCTCCAACCTGCAAGGCACCGGAACGACGGTTGTTCGCTACCGACCAAGCACCAAAGAGACCCAGCTTTTTGCACAAGTGCCGCAAAAGCTGAAGGACTGCCCCGGTGGCGTGGGTTTGAGCACGGCCATGACCTTGCTGAAAAGCGGTTGGCTGATTGTTGGCAGTACGCCCAGCACGGACGGCACCACGCGCACCAAAGGCGACGGTTGCTTGTTGATTTTTGATGCCAACGGACGCCACGTGGCGACCTGGGCCGGGCCGACGATCAACGGTCCCTGGGGCAATATGGCGACGGTTGACCGCGGTGACACGGCCACGCTGTTCATCAGCATGGCCGGTTTTGATGTGCCGAGCCCGGATGTGATTGACCCCAAAACGCAGTACCCGGTGGTTCTGCACAGCGCAACTGTTTTGCGCTTAGAACTGTCGATTCCAGCCGACAAACCACCCGTGATTGAAAGTCAAACAGTGATCGGTCATGGTTTTTCGCACCGCGCCGATTTGGCCAACTTTTTACTCGGCCCGACCGGGCTCGCTTTGGGCGCAGATGACACGCTCTACATCACTGACGGTTTGGACAACGAGATCACCGCCATTGCGCAAGCCAGCACACGCACAGACAGTGCGGGCAAAGGCCGTTTGGTGACGAAAGACGGCTTGCTGGCGTGGCCCTTGTCGATGGTCATGACCGACAGGGGGCACTTGATTGTCTGCAACGGTAAAAATGGCCAAGTGGTTGAAATTGACCCGATCGCAGGCCAACAAATTTATGCCCATTGGCTCAACGCCAACCAAGCCCAATCGCCGCCAGGCAACGGCAATCTGTTCGGTTTGGCGATGGCCCCGGACGGTAAGAGTTTTTACTACGTTGAAGACGACATCAACGCCATTCGGATTGCCACCCCATGAACCATCAGGCCAGACCGTCGCGGCGATTTTTTCTGCAAAGTGCGGTCGCCGCGGCGATCGCGGCACCCGTGACAACCAGCGCAGTGGCGGCCGTCAGTCCAACGCTGAATCAGACCGAGCCTTTCTTTGGCAAGCATCAAGCGGGCATCGCATCGCCAGCGCCAAAGCAGACTTATTTCATCGCCTTCGACATGCTCTCGTCGCAGCGTGACGACTTGATTCGGCTGCTGAAAGGCTGGACTGCTGCGGCTGCAGAAATGACCCAAGCAGCCGAACAATTTGAGCTGCAGGCTGATCCCAACTTCAGCCCCAAGAGTTCTGGTGCAGCGGTCGGTTTGTCCCAAGCCGGCTTGACAATCACCTTTGGTTTTGGCCCCAGCCTGTTTGATAAAAACGGCGTCGATCGCTTTGGTTTGCGCGCACAACGCCCCGAGGCATTGACCGATTTGCCACGCTTCGCTGGTGACCAATTGGTGCCCGAAAAAACCGGTGGTGACTTGTCACTTCAGGCCTGTGCCGACGACCCGCAAGTTGTCGAATACGCCGTCAGGCGGCTGGCCCAAGTCGCCAACGGCATAGCGGTCATGCGCTGGGCGCAAACCGGCTTCAACGGCAACTTCAAGCCCCATGAAACGCCCCGGAATCAGATGGGTTTCAAAGATGGCACGGTCAATGTCGCCGCCCAAGACCCGCAAGCGATGAACGACTTCGTTTGGGTCGGTAACGAAGCGCCGCCATGGCTGCGCGGTGGCAGCTACATGGTGATTCGGCCGATCAGAATCTCAATGGCGCACTGGGACGAGATGAAGCTGGCGTTCCAAGAGGAAACCGTCGGGCGTCACAAAGCCACCGGCGCGCCGATTGGCAAGACCCAAGAGTTTGACGCGCTGGACTTGGAGCGTGAAGACAAAGACGGCAATCTGATCACCAGCGACAACTCGCACGTGGCTTTGTCGGCGCCCGAAAACAACGGTGGCGCACAAATTTTAAGAAGAGCGTTCTCCTACGACAACGGCATTGCCCGCGTTGCAGAGCGCTGGCCGCCGTGGCGGCAAGTGATGACCTTCGATGCGGGGCTTTTGTTTCAGTGCTATCAAAAAGACCCGCGGACGGGGTTTTCTAGAATTTTTACCAAGATGGCGCAGATCGACATGCTGAACCAGTTCACGACCCATGTCGGCAGTGGCTTGTTCGCCTGCCCACCCGGCGCTCAACCGGGTCAATTCATCGGCCAGGCATTGTTTTGAAAAAAAGCTTGATCTCGTTACGATAAGGCCATGAACACCTCAAATACTTTGAACAGCAGCGTCCCTTTGAGCCGAGACGTCGGCGTCATGGGTTTGGTCGGCTTGGCGCACATGGTCAGCCACTTCAGCCAGTTGCTGCTGCCCTCATTGTTTCCTTGGCTCAAGGACGAGTTCAGCGTCAGTTACGCCCAGCTCGGGTTTTTAATGACGATTTTTTTCGTTGTTTCTTGTGCCGTGCAGACCCTCTCCGGATTTGTGGTCGATCGCTTTGGCCCCAGGCCGATTCTTTTTGCTGGTTTGAGCCTGCTGGGTTTGGCGGCGTTCGGCTACGCCATCAGCACCAGTTACTGGATGCTGGCTGGCTTTGCGGTGTTGGCGGGTGTTGGCAACGGCGTGTTTCACCCGGTTGATTACACGCTGATCAACCGCAAAGTCAGCTCCGCCCGCTTGGGCCATGCCTACAGCGTTCACGGCATCACGGGCAGCCTGGGTTGGGCCTTGGCCCCCGCTTTGGTGGTCAGCTTGACGCTGGCTTATTCGTGGCGGGTCGCGCTGGTGGCGGCTTCGTTGGTGGCTTTTGCCGTGCTGGCGGTGCTGGTTTTGAACCGCCGTCAGTTGACGCTGGCGCCAGTGCTGCCGGCCAAGATTTCGGCAGCAATAGCCCCAGAAGGCAACCTGGATTTCTTGAAGATCCCAGCGGTTTGGATGTGCTTTGGCTTCTTTTTTGTCTACGCCATCGGCTTGAGCGTGGTCCAGGCTTTTGCGCCTGAAGCGGCCCGTCGCCTGCATGACGTGCCCTTGTCTTTGGTGGCCATGTGCCTGACGGTTTACATGGTGGGCAGTGCCTGCGGCATGGTCAGTGGCGGTTTTTTAGCGGTCAATCCGGCCCGTTGTGAACGCATTGTCGGTCTGGGTTTTGGGTTTGCTGCGGTGATGTCCGTGACCCTGGCTTTTGGTCATTTTTCCTCGCCAAGCGTGGTACCGGTTTTGTTTGCGTTGATGGGCTTTTCTTCCGGCTTGGCGGCACCATCGCGCGACCTGTTGGTTAAACGCTCAACCCCTGACAATGCCACTGGCCGGGTTTACGGCGTGGTGTATTCGGGGCTGGACATCGGCCAGGCACTGTCACCGCTGATTTTTGGTTTGATGATGGACCACGGTCATTTCCGTGGTGTGTTGATGGGCTTGGCGCTGGTGCAAGGGGTCTTGATCGTCAGCGCTTTCAATGTTCAGCGGGTGCGCCGCACGGCGTTGGTGATGGCTTGACGTTTTCTTGAAATGCCGCTGGCGCGCAAGGCATGGTTTCTTCATAATGAAAGCCAGCCGCGTCCTTCTCGGGCCGGCTTATTTGCAGGCCTGTCAATTTGTCAGGCGCATCAACCGGCAAGGAGAAGATCGTGATTCAATCCCACACGCCTTCAGCAGAGAGTGATTTTTCTCACTGGGTTGATGAAAAAGCCGAGGCTCTGAAGTTTGAATTGGGTGATAAATTCCCCGTTCCCCCGACTGAGCTGCACTCTGCTTCAGCGCCTGTAGAAACGGGTGTGCAAAATCTCGAAGAGGTTTTGCTGGAGCATGAAGCACCAACGGCAGAATTCTTAGAGGAGTTGCAGGCGCTGAAAGATGCGCCGCATTTGTCTGACGATGAACTCGATCGACAAGCGCTGGCCGCCGGCGGCGCAGACAACGATAAAAGCACCCCTGAGTGATGGACGGCCCAAAGAAGGGCGTCGATCGCGGCACAATGCCGGCATGACCTCACAACTTGCCGGCCACCTCATCGTTGACTGTTTGATTGCCCAAGGCGTGACGCACGCCTTTGGCGTTCCGGGCGAAAGTTACCTCGCCGTTTTAGACGGGCTGCATGCGCGCCAAGGCCAGATTGATTTTGTGATTTGTCGGCAAGAGGGCGGTGCCGCCTTCATGGCCGAAGCCCACGGCAAACTCACCGGCCGACCCGGCGTTTGCATGGTGACGCGCGGCCCGGGCGCCACCAACGCGTCGATTGGCGTGCACACGGCCTTTCAGGACTCCACGCCGATGGTGCTGCTGGTCGGCGACGTGGCGAGCGATTGCCGCGACCGCGAAGCCTTTCAGGAGGTCGACTACACCAGCTTCTTCGGGCCCAGCACCAAAGGTTTTGCCAAGCGCGTCGAGCGCATAGACGACGCTGATCGGATTCCCGAATACATCGCCCGCGCATTTGCCACCGCCATGAATGGCCGGCCCGGACCGGTGGTGCTGGTCTTGCCAGAAGACATGCTGACAAAAATGACCGCTGCTCAACCCTTGCCGCGGGTCGAAGCGGTGCAAGCGTGGAGCGACCCGGGCGCTTTGCGAACGCTGCGCGAAATGCTCTTGGCCTCCAAACGGCCGTTGGTGATTGCTGGCGGTGGCGGCTGGACGCCGCAAGCCGCACAAGCCTTGCAACGCTTTGCCGAAAATTGGCAGCTGCCTGTGGGCAACGCGTTTCGTTTTCAGGACACCTTTGACAACCACCATCCGCTGTACGCCGGTGATGTGGGCATTGGGCTCAATCCTAAGCTGGCAGCACGCATCAAAGCGTGCGACTTGATCCTTGCCATCGGCCCTCGTTTGGGCGAGATGACGACCGGCAACTACACGCTGATCGAAGCGCCCAGCCCCAAGCAAAAGCTGGTGCACATTCACGCCAGCGCGGAAGAATTGAATCGCGTTTTTCAGGCCGACTTGGCCATCAACGCGACGATGAATGCGGCGGCCCGCTCTCTGGAAGTGTTGACAGCACCCGTCTCGGTGGCGTGGGAGGCATGGAGTGCTTCAGCCAACGCCGATTACCTGGGTAATCTGGTGCCGCAAGCGCTGCCCGGTGAGATCGACATGCCGGCCATCGTCGGTCTGCTGCAACAGCATTTGCCGGAAGACGCGGTGCTGACCAACGGCGCCGGCAACTTCGCCAGTTGGATGCATCGTTTTTACAAGCACCACGGTCTTGCCAAAGGCCACAAAACGCAACTTGCGCCTACCGTCGGCGCCATGGGCTATGGCGTGCCCGCTGGGATTGCCGCGGCGATCACCACCGGACGGGTGGTTTTCACCATCGCCGGTGATGGCGATTTTTTAATGAATGGCCAAGAGTTGGCGACGGCCGTGCAACATGGCGCCAAAACCATCATCGTGCTGCTCAACAACGGCATGTACGGCACCATTCGCATGCACCAAGAGCGCGAATACCCCGAGCATGAGAGCGGCTCGCGCTTGAAAAACCCAGACTTTGCCGCGCTGGCCCGCGCTTACGGTTATGCCGGCGTGCGGATCACGCACACAGTCGAATTTGAAGCCGAGTTGTTGGCCGCTCTGAGTCGCGCAGAAGGCACTTTGATTGAAATCATGCTGGACCCGGAAGTCATCAGCACCCGCGGCACCTTGTCAGCCATCACACGCAAAGCCAAAGCAGCAGCGCTTTGAGCACCTTGAATGAGCGGGCTCAATCCAGTTTGTGCTGCCCGAAGGTGTCTCAGCGCTTGGCCTCAAACAGCGCCCCCCCAAGGCGTGTACCTGCTTTGATGCCTTTTTTGGCAAACCAGCCCTGGTTCATTTCGAGCACATAGCGAACTGGTTTGACAGAGCAGTGCGAGTCGGTGGTCTGCGGTTTCATGTCGGCGAGGTTGACGATGGTGCCATCGTCCGTCACAAAGGCGGCGGTCAGCGGCAGCAGCGTGTTTTTCATCCAGAAGCACTGCTGCGAAGGCTCTTCAAAAACAAAAATCATGCCCTCTTGCTGAGGCATTTCTTTGCGGTGCATCAGACCGACTTGGCGCTGTGGGGAAGTCAGCGCGACTTGCGCCGTGATTTGGTACATGCCGGCCGTCAGCATGGTGCGTTGCAGGTCAAGTTGAGGCGCGTCTTGGGCAAAAAGTGCGCCGGAGGCTGAAAAGGCCAAGGCAATCCAAAGCGATTTGAAGGTTCTGGCGACCGCAGTGCGGAGCGGCGAATGTCGGTTGTTCATGGCCTGCATGATAAAGCCCGCAAGTTGCTGGCGGGTAAAGCAGGCTGGGGCCGACAAGGGCCGAAAAGAGCCGACAAGGGCCGACAAGGGCCGAAAGGGCGGTTTGGTGAAGATTCCCTCAAGCTTGTGCCCTGTTCCGCTCGGAATGATTCTGTTAACTGGTCAGTGGTCCAAAGTGGCGACGAAAAAATGCCCGCCTAAGACGGGCATTGAGTGAATACAAAAGATTATTTGGCGGCTGGCTTGGCGTCTTCTTTTTTGGCCATTGGCGCAGCTGCTGTTTTGTCTTTCTTAGCGGCTTTTTTGTCAGCCTTTTTGTCAGCTTTCGCCGCTGGCTTCGTGTCTTCTTTCTTAGCCGCTGGGGCCGCCGGGGCCGCGGCAGGTGCGGCAGCAACGGTCGGTGCGGCAGCTGGCTTGGCTGCTGGAACTTGAGCAAAAGCAGTTGCAGCGAAAAGACCAGAGATCATGATGGCGAGAATTTTGCTCATTTGGAATTTCCTTCGAAGTTTGAAAACAAGGCCCATTAGATTTGATGGACTAAACCCACAACGGCAAGCGCAGCCAGCGGTTGACAGCGACGCTTTAAATTTTTTTAATTCGTTTTTGATTTAATATTTGTCAACTTTATGTTGACAAGTTGAGGGCTTCAAAAATTTGCATTGCAAGTGCAATGGCCCAGAATGATGCCTCAACTCAAAGTGCTCGCTAGAATGAAATCTATGGCCACGAAATCTCCCAAAGTTCCCGCGCTACCAAAAGCGCCCTTGTCAACGCCTTCTCAAACAGAAGAGGGTCAAGGTGGGGGTTCCGTCGTCCTGGAAAGGCGCACCCAGAAGGTCATGCCGCCACAGATGTACCAAGTGGTGCTGCTGAACGACGACTACACCCCGATGGAGTTCGTGGTGGTGGTGATTCAGGAGTTCTTCAACAAGGATCGCGAAGCCGCAACCCAAATCATGTTAAAAATTCATCTCGACGGCAAAGGCGTTTGCGGCGTTTTTTCCAAAGATGTTGCGGCCACCAAGGTCGATCAGGTCACAGAATCGGCCCGTCGCAACGGTCATCCGCTGCAATGTGTCAGCGAGCCTGTTGAATTATGAAAAATGCCCCAATCTGCTCTTCAACCGTTTATAAAATTTATGTAGCAAGCCGAAAGGAAAATCAATGATCGCCCAGGAATTAGAAGTCAGCTTGCACATGGCCTTCGTCGAGGCCCGGCAACAGCGCCACGAATTCATCACCGTGGAACACCTGTTACTGGCCTTGCTGGACAACCCCAGTGCCGCCGAGGTGCTGCGCGCATGCTCTGCCAATGTGGATGATTTACGCAAAGCGTTGAGTAACTTCATCAAGGACAACACGCCGCAAGTGGCGGGTACCGACGACGTGGACACCCAGCCGACGTTGGGTTTTCAGCGCGTCATTCAGCGCGCCATCATGCATGTGCAGTCGACCGGCAACGGCAAAAAAGAAGTCACCGGCGCCAACGTGTTAGTGGCCATCTTTGGTGAAAAAGATTCGCATGCGGTGTATTACCTCCACCAGCAGGGTGTCACCCGTCTGGACGTGGTGAACTTCATTGCGCACGGCATCAAAAAGACCGATCCGCCTGAGCCGACCAAGGCCGGCGAGGGCGCGGCTGAAGCCGAAGAATCCGCCGAAAAGTCAGAAAAGTCTTCGCCGCTAGAGCAGTTCACCCAGAACCTGAACCAGCTCGCCAAAGAAGGCAAGATCGATCCGTTGATTGGTCGTGAGTACGAGGTTGAGCGGGTGATTCAAATTCTGTGCCGCCGCCGCAAAAACAACCCCTTGCTGGTCGGTGAAGCCGGCGTTGGCAAGACCGCGATTGCCGAGGGCTTGGCTTGGCGCATCACACAAAAAGAAGTGCCAGAGATCCTCGCTGAAGCGCAGGTTTACTCGCTTGACATGGGCGCTTTGCTGGCCGGCACCAAGTACCGCGGTGATTTCGAGCAGCGCCTCAAAGGCGTCTTGAAAGCGCTCAAAGACAAGCCGAATGGCATTTTGTTCATTGACGAAATCCACACCTTGATCGGTGCGGGTGCAGCTTCTGGCGGCACGCTGGATGCGTCGAATTTGCTCAAGCCGGCGCTGAGCTCGGGTCAGCTCAAGTGCATCGGTGCCACCACGTTCACCGAATACCGCGGTATTTTCGAAAAGGACGCAGCCTTGTCACGTCGCTTCCAGAAGGTCGACGTGGTCGAGCCGACGGTGCAAGAAACCGTTGAGATCTTGAAAGGTCTGAAGTCGCGCTTTGAAGAGCACCATGGCGTCAAGTACGCCGTGGCCGCGCTGCAGGCGGCGGCTGAGCTCAGCGCCAAGTACATCAACGACCGTCATTTGCCCGACAAGGCGATTGACGTGATCGATGAGGCCGGTGCTGCCCAACGGATTTTGCCGCCGTCCAAGCGCAAGAAAACCATCACCAAAACCGAGGTCGAAGAGATCGTGGCCAAGATCGCGCGCATCCCGCCCGCGAATGTCTCTAACGACGATCGCGGCAAGTTGAAGGTTCTTGAGCGTGACCTGAAAAGTGTCGTTTTCGGCCAAGACAAAGCCATCGATGTACTGGCTTCGGCCGTCAAGATGGCGCGTTCGGGTCTGGGCAAAGGCGACAAGCCGATTGGCTCGTTCTTGTTCTCCGGCCCCACGGGCGTCGGCAAAACAGAAGCCGCCAAACAGCTGGCCTACATCATGGGCATCGACCTGATCCGCTTTGACATGTCAGAGTACATGGAACGCCACGCCGTCAGCCGCCTGATTGGCGCGCCGCCGGGCTATGTCGGTTTTGACCAAGGTGGTTTGCTGACCGAAGCGGTGACCAAGAAGCCGCATTGCGTGCTGCTGCTCGACGAGATCGAAAAAGCCCACCCAGACATCTTCAACGTTTTGCTGCAGGTCATGGACCACGGCACGCTGACCGACAACAACGGGCGCAAGGCCGACTTTCGCAACGTCATCATCATCATGACGACGAACGCCGGTGCCGAGACCATGAACAAGGCGACCATCGGCTTCACCAATCCGCGAGAAGCGGGTGACGAGATGGCCGACATCAAGCGCTTGTTCACGCCGGAGTTCCGCAACCGTCTGGACGCCACGGTCAGCTTCAAGGCGCTGGACGAGTCGGTTATCTTGCGGGTGGTCGACAAGTTCTTGCTGCAACTGGAAACTCAGCTGGCAGAAAAGAAAGTCGAAGTTACCTTCACCGACACCTTGCGCCAGTACCTGGGCCGCAAAGGCTTTGACCCACTGATGGGCGCACGGCCGATGCAACGCCTGATTCAGGACACGATTCGCCGCGCCTTGGCCGACGAATTGCTGTTTGGCCGCTTGGTCGACGGTGGTCGCTTGACGGTGGACATGACGATCACCAAAGACGAGAAGGGTGTTGAGTCTGGTGAGGTCAAATTAGATATTCAGCCGCTGCCGAAGAAAGAAGGCAAGGCCAAGCCAGAGCCGCAAGCGGCGACGGCTGACTGATCCAGCTGCTCTTTTAAAAAGCCCGCTGAAGTTCGCTTCAGCGGGCTTTTTTCATGGCGATGCAAGCACAGGTGCAGGAAACACCGGCCCAGGAAAAACAAGCCCGATGGTTCCGCTTTGCCACGCTGGGTATTTGTGCATGACGCTGTCAAACAACGCGCTAGAGACGATGCGCTTCAGCCACGCTTGAAGCGCGGGCCAGTCTTGTTGCTGAAACCAGAGCGGGTCGGTCTGCGCAAATTGCCGCACAAAGGGCGCGATGGCCATGTCGGCGAGTGAGGTTGCTGGGCCAAACAGCCAGCCTTCGACGCTGAGTTGCTGCGCCAGACTCTGCAACCAGACGGCAGCCGCTGCACGCTGCTGGAATGCGTCCACTCCGTCGTATCGGTTCGGGTACTTGTACCGATCCAAGTGCTGTTTGAATGTTTGCTCGCAGTCGTCGATGAGCGCTTGCACTTGCGCTACTTGCGCAGGTTTGGTCGGCAGCCATTGCGCCGGATCGTTTTTCTGCAAGGCCCAGCGCATGATGTCCAGACTTTGGTCGATCACTTCGCCGCTGGGCAACACCAGCACGGGCACCGAGGCTTTGGTGGAGGCTTCTCGCAGCTCGGCTGGCTTGGCTTTCAGTACCACCTCGCGCAACTCACAGGCTTGGCCGCTGATGGCCAGCGCCAGCCGGGCCCGCATGGCATAAGGGCAGCGGCGAAACGAATACAAGACCGGCAGCGTGCCCTGCATGGCTAGGCGCTTGACTTGTCCGAGCCTTGCGCTGGCTCAGCTGGCTTGGCCGGCAAACCCCTTTGAATACCGATGTGCCTTTCATTGCGTTGTTGGGCGAAAGCGATTTGGCGTTGGCGTTCCCGAAAACCTTCTTTTTGGGCTTCCGTGGTCTTGTCGTGGCAGCCGGGGCAGCTCACGCCATCAACATACAGTGGCGACAGCTTGTCTTCAGCGCTGACCGGGTCGCGGCAGGAGCGGCACAGTGCGAAGTTGCCTGGCTGAAGATCGTGGTCGACCGAGACGCGCTCGTCAAACACAAAGCACTCACCACGCCAACTGCTCTGCGCTTCAGGCACGGTTTCTAGGTACTTGAGAATGCCGCCTTCGAGGTGAAAAACCTCGTCAAAACCTTGGGTGCGCATGAAAGCGGTGGACTTTTCGCAGCGAATGCCGCCCGTGCAAAACATGGCGACCTTGGGTTTTTTACCATTGCGGTCTTGCAGCCGACCTTCCGGTCCCATTTCACGGCGCACCCAGTCTGGCAGTTCAGAAAAACTGCTGGTGGCGGGGTTGATCGCGCCTTCAAACGTGCCGATGGAGACTTCGTAGTCATTGCGGGTGTCGATCAGCACCACGTCTGGGTCGCTGATGAGGGCGTTCCAATCTTGCGGCTTGACGTACTGGCCGGCCATGCGGTTCGGGTTGATGCCTGCCACGCCCATGGTCACGATTTCTTGCTTGAGGCGGACCTTCATCCGATAAAAAGGGGCTTTGTCGCTGCGGGCTTCTTTGTGCGCCAGCGCGGCCAAGCGCGGGTCAGCCCGCAAATGCGCCAGCACTGCGCGCACGCCCGCCTCGGGGCCGGCGATGGTGCCGTTGATGCCTTCGGTTGCCAGCAGCAAGGTCCCGCGCACATCGTTCGCTTCGCAAAAGGCCTGCAGCGGCGCTTGCAGCTCGGCGAAGTCCGGCAGGTCGACAAATTTATACAGGGCGGCGGTGAGAAAGTCAGGCATATCGAATTCAAAGTCGCCCAGCGAGGCGGAGGTGTCGGTTATTGGAATCTGGCATTTTCCCAGAATCATGCCCTGATGAGCATGATCTGGCGCAACTAACGCGTGCCAAAAATCCGATCGCCCGCATCTCCCAGGCCCGGCAAGATGTAGCCATTTTCATTGAGCTGGCGGTCGATGGCGGCGGTGAAAATCGGCACATCCGGGTGTGCCGCCTGTAGCGCGGCGACGCCTTCTGGGCAGGTCAACAGACAAACAAACTTGATAGATTTAGGTTTCAGTGTTTTCAGCCGGGCTAGGGCGGCAATGGCTGAATTGCCGGTGGCCAACATCGGGTCGACGACGATGATGTCGCGCTCTTGCATGTCTTGCGGCATCTTGAAGTAGTACTCTACTGCCGCCAACGTGGTCGGGTCCCGGTACAGGCCGATGTGACCGACGCGGGCACTCGGCACCACGCTCAACATGCCCTCCAAAATACCGTTGCCAGCCCGCAAGATCGACACCAAAACCAGCTTTTTGCCGTCGATGACCTTGGCCTGCAGGGTCTCCAGCGGGGTTTCAATCTCGACTGTTTGCATCGGCATGTCGCGGGTCACTTCGTAGGCCATCAGCATGCTGAGCTCATTCAACAGCGTGCGAAAGGTGTTGGTGCTGGCGTCTTTGTTGCGCATCAGGCTGAGCTTGTGCTGCACCAATGGATGGTCAATCAACGTCAGCGGGGCGCTGGTTTTTTGCGCGGCTGTTGGGCTCAAGCTGGGCGTGTTGGGCGGGTTCATCGGTCGGGGTTTCCTGTGTTTCAGCAGAGTTTTGGCGGCCCGTCAGGCGAAAAGTAAAATGCAGCGCTAGATTAAATCAATTCATCGATTTCAGAAGGATTCTTCGTGGCCGGACACAGTAAATGGGCGAATATTCAACACCGCAAGGGTCGCCAGGATGAAAAGCGCCAGCGCGTCTGGACCCGTGTGATGCGTGAAATCATGGTCGCCGCACGCATGGGCGGCGGTGACCTGGGCACCAATCCTCGCCTGCGACTGGCCGTTGACAAAGCCAAGGCCGCCAACATGCCAAGCGAAAACGTCAAATACGGCATTGCCAAGGCGACCGGCAGCCTGGAAGGCGTGCACTACGAAGAAGTGCGTTACGAGGGCTACGGCATTGGCGGCGCGGCCATCATCATTGACTGCATGACCGACAACAAGGTGCGCACCGTGGCCGAAGTGCGGCATGCCTTTTCAAAGCATGGCGGCAACATGGGCACCGAAGGCTCGGTGGCTTTTCAGTTCAAGCACTGCGGCCAGCTGATTTATGCGCCTGGCGTGAACGAAGACAAGGTGATGGAGCTGGCGCTCGACGCTGGCGCAGACGATGTGATTACCGATGTTGACGGTGCGATTGAAGTGTTGACGCCGTACGCTGATTTTGAAAAGATCAAAAACACCCTTGAAACTGCGGGCTTGATCGCCGAGGTGGCCGAAGTCACCATGCGGGCCGAAAACAGCATTGAGCTGAGCGGCGACGATGCGCACAAAATGCAAAAACTGCTCGATATTTTGGAAGACTTGGACGACACCCAAGCCGTCTTTCACAACGCGGCGCTGTCGCTTTGAACCGCTCCCTGAATTTAAAAAAATGAAAGCTTCGGCATGAAAGTATTGGTATGAAAGTTTTGGTTGTAGGCAGCGGTGGCCGTGAACACGCCTTGGCTTGGAAGCTGGCGCAGTCCCCCAAGTTGCAAGCGGTGTATGTGGCGCCCGGCAATGGCGGAACAGCGCTGGATTCGCGTCTTGAAAACATCCCCATCACGGACATCAAAGCGCTGCGCGAATGGGCCTTGGCTGAAAAAATCGTCTTGACGGTGGTCGGCCCTGAGCAGCCACTGGCCGCCGGCATCGTCGACGACTTTCGGGCCCACGGCTTGCGTGTGTTTGGCCCGACCCAAGCCGCCGCGCAACTCGAAAGCTCGAAGGCTTTTTCCAAAGCCTTCATGAAGCGCCACGGCATTCCCACGGCCGAGTACGAAACCTTTTCAGACCCGGTCGCTGCGCACGCGTACATCGACAAAAAGGGCGCGCCCATCGTGGTCAAAGCTGATGGTCTGGCTGCCGGCAAGGGCGTGGTGGTGGCGATGTCGCTGCATGAGGCGCACGAGGCGATTGACTTCATGCTCGCGCCGGACGCCAGCTTCAACCCGCTGGGTGTGATGCACAACGCAGGCGGCGCCCGCGTGGTGATCGAAGAATTTTTGCAAGGCGAAGAAGCCAGTTTCATCGTCATGTGCGATGGCAAAAACGTCACGCCATTGGCGACCAGCCAAGACCACAAACGCCTGCTCGACGCTGACGCTGGTCCGAACACCGGCGGCATGGGCGCTTACTCGCCGGCCCCGGTGGTGACGCCGCAGGTCCATGCGCGCGCCATGCGCGAAATCATCATGCCGACCATCAAAGGCATGGAACAAGACGGCATTGTGTTCACCGGCTTTTTGTACGCTGGGCTGATGATTGACGCCGAAGGCCACCCGAAAACGCTGGAGTTCAATTGCCGCATGGGCGACCCAGAAACGCAGCCGATCATGATGCGCCTGAAGTCAGATTTGTATGACGTGATGATGGCGGCCACGTCGGGTCAGCTTGACCAAGTCGAACTGGAATGGGACCGTAGACCGGCGCTGGGCGTGGTCATGGCCGCGCACGGCTATCCGCTCAATCCGCGCAAGGGCGACCCGATTAGCGGCGTGCCATCGATGGAGAAAATGGAGGAGGCCGATGTGATGGTGTTTCATGCGGGAACGGTGCCCGCAGCCAAAGGCGAAGCGCTGACTTCTGGCGGCCGTGTCTTGTGCGTCACCGCCTTGGGTAGCACCGTGAAAGAGGCTCAAAAGCAGGCCTACGAGCTGGCGTCCAAAATTCATTTCGATGGTGCCCAGTACCGCAAAGACATCGGCTATCGGGCCATCAAGTCCTGACCGGTTTCAGCCATGTCATCGACCATTTCTTCAGAACAATCGGCGCAAGCCGGCCGAACTTTTTTGCTCGGCTTGCAAGAGCGCATCACCTCGGCTGTGGCCGCGCTCGACGGCCACAGCTTCGTTTCAGACGCCTGGGAAAAAGCACCTGGCGAAGCCTTGCAGGGCAATGGCGTCACGCAAATTCTGGAGCAGGGCAGGGTCTTTGAGCGCGCTGGTTGTGGCTTCTCGCATGTGCGGGGCGCCCGTCTGCCGCCGTCCGCCACGCAGCATCGGCCGGAACTGGCGGGTGCACCCTTTGAGGCCATGGGCGTGTCGCTGGTTTTTCACCCGCGCAACCCGTATGTGCCGACGGTGCACATGAATGTCCGCATGCTCACCGCCACGCCAGCCTCGGGCGTGCCCGCGGTGTGGTTTGGCGGCGGCATGGACCTGACGCCGTTTTACGCTTTTGAAGAAGACGCGGTGCATTTTCATCAGACTTGCAAGGACGCGTTGACGCCGTTTGGCGAGGACAAATACCCGCGCTTCAAAACCTGGTGCGACGAGTATTTTTACTTGAAGCATCGGCAAGAGCAACGCGGCATTGGTGGCGTGTTTTTCGACGATTTTCAAGAGCTCGGCATGGACCGTAGTTTTGCCATGATGCAGAGCGTGGCGAACGCCTTTTTGACGGCGTACTTGCCCATCGTTGAACGCCGCATGGGCATGCCGTATGGTCAAGCTGAGCGAGATTTTCAGCTGTACCGACGCGGTCGTTACGTCGAGTTCAATCTGGTCTGGGACCGCGGCACGCATTTTGGTTTGCAGTCTGGCGGCCGCACCGAATCTATCTTGATGTCGATGCCGCCGCTGACGAGTTGGTCGTACCGCCGTGAAAATCCGCCGGAATCGCCAGAAGCAGCTTTGACGCGCGATTTTTTGGTTCGCAGAGACTGGGTTTGATGCGCATCGGACTGTTTGGCGGTGCTTTTGACCCACCGCATGAAGCCCACTTGGCGCTGGCCCAAGCAGCGATAGATCAGCTGCAGCTGGACCAGCTCAAAATCATCCCAACAGGTTTTGCATGGCACAAAGATCGAACGCTGAGCGCCGCGGCCCATCGACTGCGCATGACGCAGCTGGCCTTCAGCGGCCTTGCGCGCGTCAGTGTGGATGACCGGGAAATCAAACGAAATGGGCCGAGCTACACCATTGACACCCTGCAAGCGCTGCAAGCAGAACACCCTGGTAGCGTGTTTTTTCTGTTGATGGGCGGCGACCAATTGGCCGCTTTCAGTCAGTGGCACCGGTGGCAGGATATACTCCATCGCGCAACAGTGTGTGCAGTGGAACGCCCGCTGCAGGTCGGCACCTCACCTGATGTGCTGGTTCCACAGCCTGTTTTGCGACAGCGCATTCACCTGCAACTGCCACCCATGACTGTCAGCGCAACGGCGATCCGTCAACTCATTGCCTCTCACACCGGCGCACCCCATAGCTCGCCGCCAGATCTCGCCGGACTGGTTCCGGACGCCGTCGCGCGTTATATTTCACTCCATGGGCTGTACCAAGCCCACCCAACCTCTCCTTGAGCACCACAGCATGACCGACATCACCACCAGCGCCGACAAAAAAGACATTCAAAAACTACAGCGAGCCATTGTCGATGGCTTGGAGGATGTCAAGGCGCAGGACATTCAGGTCTTTGACACCGAGCACATCACCTCGCTATTTGAGCGCGTCATCGTCGCTTCGGGTACGTCGAATCGTCAAACCAAGGCTCTGGCCGCCAGCGTGCGCGATGCCGTGCGTGAAGCCGGTTTTGGCAAACCCCGCATTGAAGGCGAGCAAAACGGCGAATGGATCATCGTCGATTGCGGCGCGGCTGTGGCACACATCATGCAGCCGACGATTCGCCAGTACTACCACCTTGAAGAGCTGTGGGGCGACAAGCCTGTCAAGCTCAAACTTGGCGCTATCGCACCGCTGGTCAAAGCGTCCCGTGCTGCCGCTTTGGCTGCGGCTGAGGCCGCAGCGGTCGTCGCACAAGCGCCTAGCGGCCGCACAGCGGCACGTACCGTGGCCCGTAACGCCGCCAGGAAAGCTGGCCGTGTCAGTGGCGAGCCAGCACCGGCTAGCGTCAAAACAGCCGCCAAGAAAGCACCCGCCAATCGCGGCGCAGCCAAGGCGGCTCCTAAGCCGTCCGTCAAAGCGGCGGTCAAAGCCATCGTCACCAACACCGCACCGCCTAAGGCCACCGCCAAGCCGCGTGCTAAACCAGTGGTCAAGTCGGTTGCTGCCGAGCCGGTAAAAACAGTACCAGTCAAAAGGGCCGCGCCAAAAAGCTTGGCTGCCAAAACGGCTGCCCTGAAAAAGCCGGTCGCGCCAAAAGTCGCCGCTAAGCCGGTCGCTGCCAAGAAGGTTGTGGCCAAGAAGGTAGCAGTCAAGAAAGTGCCGACTAAGAAGGTCGCGGCCAAGAAAACTCCCCGGAGCGCATGAGGCTGCAAATCGTCGCAGTCGGGCAACGGGTGCCCGACTGGGCGCAGACCGCCTACGACGACTACGCCAAACGCTTTCCGCCTGAACTCAAAGTTGAGCTGAAGGCGGTCAAGACCGAGGCCCGCGCTTCTAAAACCCTTGAAAATTTGCTCGCTGCAGAGCGTTCGCGAATTGAAGCGGCGATTCCCAAAGGCATGCGCATCGTCGCTTTAGACGAACGCGGCAGCAACATCACCACCGTCGCTTTGGCTGACAAACTGCGGCACTGGCAGCGGGAAGGCGATGACGTGGCGATTGTCATCGGCGGGCCTGACGGGCTTGACCCCGGCTTCAAACAAGCCGCCCATGAACGCATTCGCCTGTCCGACCTGACGTTGCCCCACGCGATGGTGCGGGTGTTGCTCATAGAGCAACTGTACCGCGCTTGGAGCATCACGGTGAACCATCCCTACCATCGCGAATAGCCATGTCTGATTTCATCTACCTAGCCTCGCAAAGCCCGCGTCGGGCGCAGTTGCTGGAGCAGCTGGGTTTGGCTTTTCAGCGGCTGTTGCCGGACCCGGCTGAGGACGCTGAAGCACTGGAGGTTGTGCACGGGGGTGAAGCGCCTGCGACCTACGTCCAGCGTGTCACCCGGCTCAAGTTGCAAGCGGCTGTGGCGCGCCTGCAGCGCCAAGGCTTGCCGGCCGCGCCGGTGCTGTGTTCTGACACCACAGTCGCTCTGGGTCGAACCATTTTGGGCAAGCCTTCGAACGACGCCGATGCGACTCGCATGTTGACGCTGTTGTCGGGCGCGACCCATCGCGTGCTGACGGCGGTGGCTGTGCAGCACGGCAAAAAGACTTTCGAAACGCTGAGCATTTCAAGCGTCACCTTTGCCGCTATGACGCGGCCCCAAATCAAAGCCTATGTGGCCTCTGGTGAGCCGATGGGCAAAGCCGGGGCTTACGCGGTGCAGGGCAGGGCGGCGATGCACATCAGCCGCATCAACGGCAGTTATTCGGGCATCATGGGTTTGCCGCTGCATGAAACTTCATTGCTCTTGCGCGCCGTCGGCGTGAAGATCTGACACCAGGACCGCTCCCATGTCTCAGGAAATTCTGATCAATTGGTCACCCCAAGAAACCCGGGTTGCCGTGGTCGAAAACGGCGCAGTGCAAGAACTCCATGTCGAACGTTCGCTCGAACGCGGTTTGGTCGGCAATGTCTACCTCGGCAAGGTGGTGCGCGTGTTGCCGGGCATGCAGTCGGCCTTCATCGACATCGGGCTCGACCGCACCGCCTTTTTGCATGTGGCTGATTTGATGAGCAGCATCAACAATCGTCACGCTGAAGTCGAGCCCGGCAAGACCGAAACCGCAGCCGCATTGCCGATTGAGAAGCAGCTGTTTGAGGGCCAGGCCATCATGGTGCAGGTCCTCAAAGACCCGATGGGCACCAAGGGCGCAAGGCTGACAGCGCAGATCAGCATTGCTGGCCGCTTGCTGGTGTTTTTGCCGCAAGACCGGCACATCGGCGTGTCGCAAAAGATCCCGCCCAAGCAGCGTGAAGAGTTGCGCCAGCGTCTGCAGGCGCTCGCCGGTGAGACAGGCGGCGGTTTTATTTTGCGCACCAATGGCGAAGATGCGAGCGACCTTGAACTCGGTGAAGACATCGCCTACTTGCGCAAGACTTGGGCGCGCATCAAAGGTGCATCCTTGCGCTTGCCGCCGACGTCAGTTTTGCATCAAGATCTCAACTTGTTGCAGCGCGTGTTGCGCGATGTGGTGTCTGAAACCACCCAATCCATTCGCGTTGATTCACGGGAGCAGTGCACGCAGCTGCAAACCTTCGCCGCCGAGTTCATGCCCGCCACGTTGAAAAAAATTCAGCTTTATGCGGGTGAGCGGCCGATCTTTGATTTGTTGAACATCGACGAAGAAATCGCGCGAGCCTTGGGGCGCCGGGTCGAGCTCAAGTCGGGCGGCTACCTGATCATCGACCAGACCGAAGCGCTGACCACGGTCGATGTCAACACCGGTGGTTTTGTCGGTGCGCGCAATTTTGATGAAACTGTTTTCAAAACTAATTTGGAAGCGGCACAAACCATTGCCAGGCAACTCAGGTTGCGTAATCTGGGCGGCATTGTGATCGTTGACTTCATCGACATGCTGCGCGACAACCACCGCGACGCGGTGCTGGTCGAGTTCAAAAAACAGCTGGCGCGTGACCGCATCAAGACCACGGTCAACGGATTTTCGGCTTTGGGTTTGCTTGAGATGACACGCAAACGCACGCGTGAGTCGCTCTCGCATCAACTTTGCGAGCCGTGCAGCGCTTGTGGCGGCAAGGGCGTGGTCAAGACGGCCCGCAGCGTGACCTACGACATCTTGCGAGAAATACTGCGCGAGGCTAGGCAGTTCAATCCACGTGAGTTTCGCGTGGTGGCGGCGCCGCAAGTCATCGAGTTATTTTTGGACGAAGAAAGCCAGCACTTGGCTGGTTTGAGCGCCTTCATCGGCAAGCCGATTTCATTGCAATCGGAAGTCGCGATGGCGCAAGAGCACTACGACATCGTGCTGCTTTAAAGGCTGCCGTTTTTCAGTGGGACTTGCTGCTGATGTTGAAGCCTAGCTGGTAGAGGTGGCTGTAAGCGCCGCCTTTGGCCAACAATTCGGCATGGCTGCCAGACTCCAGCAGGCGTCCGCCTTCTAACATGATGATTCTGTCGGCATGTTGAATGGTTGACAGGCGATGGGCAATCAGGAGCGAGGTTCGATTCGATGTCAACCTTTCAATCGCTTGCTGAACGGCCTGCTCAGACTCTGTGTCGAGCGCCGAAGTGGCTTCGTCCAAAATCAAAATCGGTGCGTCTTTGTAAAGTGCTCTGGCAATCGCCAAACGCTGGCGTTGGCCGCCTGACAGTTGCATGGCGTTGTGGCCCAGCAAAGTGTCGATGCCATTCGGCAGTTCAGCCATCATCTTTTCTAGGTTGGCGGCCTGTAAGCAATGCAGCACGTGCGCCCGGTCAATCGCTTGACCAAGTGCAACATTGGCGGCGATCGATGCGTTGAGCATCACCACGTGCTGGCTGACAAAGGCAAATTGTTCGCGCAGCGAGGTCAGGCTCCAGGCTTCCAGCGCAACGCCGTCCAACCGGATGACGCCGGAAGTGACGTCCCGAAAGCGCGGCAGCAGATTCACCAGTGTGCTTTTGCCTGAGCCTGATGTGCCGACAATCGCAATGGTTTCACCCGGTTGGATGCTCAGATTGAACAAATTCAAGGCCGGCTTCGCGTCGTCGTTGTAGCGCACCGAGACCTGTTCAAAAGTGATCTCGCCGGTGGCTCTTGGCTTGCTGAAGGTGCCGCTGGTTTCATCATCGATTTGGTCGAGAAGATGCAAGCCGCGCTCCAACGCGGCAATGCCGCGGGTGATGGGTGTAGCTGCATCCGACAGGCTTTTGATGGGCGCAATCAGCAGCAGCATGGCGGTGACAAAAGCCACAAAACTGCCGACTGTGGTGGCACCGTCAGCGCTTTGCAGCAAGGCGATAGACACCACCACCGACAGCGCGACAGCCGCAAGCAGTTGCGTGATGGCGCTCATGCCGGCATGCGAAATGACTGATTTGTTAGACAAATGACGCAGCGACAAACTCAGCTGGTGGAACCGTTTTGATTGGATCTTTTGCGCGGCATACAGCCGAATGTCACGGTGGGCCAAGACGTTTTCTTCAACCACATAAGCCAGGTCGTCGGTGGCGGTTTGGCTTTCTTTGGTCAGCCGGTAAAGTCGCTTTGACAAAATCCGAACAACCACGATGACAGCAGGAAAAATCAGCGCGACAACCAGTGTCAGCTGCCAGTTTAAATACAGCAGATAGCCAACCAAGGCCAGCATGCTCAGCACGTCACGCGCCAGGCGCATGACGGCGTTGACCAGCAAGTTCGAGCCATTCTGGACTTCGTAGACAACCGTGTTAGCAATCGTGCTCGAAGTTTGCTCTGTGAACAAACCTAAGCGGGCGCTCAAAATCTTGTCAAACATCGCTTCGCGAAGTTTTTGCAGCCCCAAATTGGTGACGCGGGCCAAACCGAACTGAGCCAAAAATCCGGCCAATCCGCGGACACTGAAAAGCAGCATCAAGGCCACTGGAACGTGCCAAATGTTGAGCGCGCCGTCGGTCTTGAAGCCGTGATCCAACAAGGGCTTTAACAGGGCCGGCACCATCGGTTCGGTGGCAGATGCCATCAAGGTCGCTGCAATGGCCAGGATCCAGCCGCTTTTAGAGCTGCTGAAGTACGGCCAGAGCCGTCTGACACTGGCCGAAAAAGAGCGTTTTTGGCCCGGCTTGGCGGATGCTTGTGGCGTTGCTTGCGTCGAAGAAGTGTGAATCAAAGAGCTGTTCTCCGGTTGTCTGCTCGGCAGGCATTGTCGGTGACGTTCACAGAAATGACATGTCGCTGGAGTCTACGTGCTTTGATGCGATGGACGCCTCTTTTGGCTGTATTTGGTGTTCATTTGTTTCGATTAGACTTTTGGCTTCGGTATTGACCTTGCCGGTGTGTAACATGCAGGGCTTACAAACAGTAGCCTAGCCTAACCTAACCTAGCGTTTCGATTTGAATGAATGGGATTGCCAAATTGACAAATCATTTCTGTGAGCTCCCTCTTCAAAGACGCGGGGCCTTGAAAGCGATGTCCTGCGCCACGGTGTTGGCAGCCGGTGCGTTTCCGGCGTGGGCTCAATTTCGTGTTGAAGTTTCCGGCATCGGCCTGACGCAGTTGCCAATTGCTTTGCCGATTTTCAAAGGTGAAGCGCAGGCGCCCCAAAATATCAGCACCATTGTCAAAGCCGACTTGGAGCGCAGCGGCATGTTTCGCACGGTCGATCCGGCTGGTTTACAGGCCGATGAAACAACCCAGTTTGACGCTCCAGCATGGCGTCAGCGCGGCGCCGATTCAGTGGCCACTGGCAGCATTTCCAAGTTGGCTGATGGTCGTTTCGATGTGCGGGTGCGTTTGTGGGATGTGCTTCGCAGCCAAGATCTGGGCGGTCAAAGCCATGTGGTGTCAGCGGCTGATCTGCGCTTGGCGGCGCACCGCGTGGCGGACTTTATTTATGAAAAGTTGACCGGTGAAAAAGGCGTTTTTGCAACCCGCATCGCCTACGTCACCAAAACCGCCAACCGTTTCAATTTATGGGTGGCTGACTCCGACGGTGAAAACGCTCAGTCGGCGTTGACCAGCCCTGAGCCGATTATCTCGCCCTCTTGGTCGCCGACCGGTGGACAGCTGGCTTATGTGTCTTTTGAGTCACGCAAGCCGGTGATTTATGCCCATGATGTTGCCACTGGTAAGCGCCGCTTGCTGGCCAACTTCAAAGGCTCTAACAGCGCACCCGCTTGGGCCCCCGACGGACGTCAACTGGTGGCCACTCTCAGCCGCGAGGGTGGCTCCCAAATTTTTGCAATCGACGCCAATGGCGGTGAGCCGCGTCGCCTGACACAGTCGTCCAGCATTGACACTGAACCGACTTATTCAGCCGACGGCAAAAGCATTTATTTCGTCAGTGACCGGGGCGGCGCACCGCAGATTTACAAGATGGCGCCGACTGGTGGCAGCCCGCAGCGCGTCACTTTCAATGGCTCTTACAACATATCCCCCGCGCTCAGCGCTGACGGCCGATGGATGGCTTACATATCCAGAGTCGGTGGCGCTTTCAAGCTGCATTTGATGGACTTGGCCAATGGTGTCAGCACGCCCATCACAGACACCAGCGCGGATGAAACTCCCAGCTTTTCGCCCAACAGTCGGCTGGTTTTGTACGCCACCCAGCAGCAGGGCCGAGAGGCCTTGATGACCACCACGCTGGACGGAAAAATCAAAGCCCGTCTGTCGGGCGCGAGCGGTGATATTCGCGAGCCTGACTGGGGACCTTTCCAGCGTTAAATTTTTTCGTTTTTTGTTTTTTTATTTCGATTTGTTTTTTCACGAGGTCTCTATGAAACGTATTTCTTCTGTTTTCTCCGTAATCACCCTGTCTTTGTTTTTGGCCGCTTGCGGTTCCAGTGTCAAGTTGAGCGATGTTCCTGTAGAGGACCGCAGCGCAGCTGCTGGCGCCGGCGCTGCCGGTGACCTCACCAGCAAGGCCGTAGGAAGCGCGGTCGCACCGGTCGAGATCAGCAGCACAGAGACAACCGCGGCCGGCCCTGTGGGCGTCGCCCGTGTCATTTATTTTGACTACGACAGCTTCACCATCAATCCTGAGTTTCAGGGCGCGATTGAAACCCATGCCCGTTTTCTGACCGCCAACAAGAACCGCAAGATTGCCATTGAAGGCAACACCGACGAGCGTGGCGGTCGTGAATACAACTTGGCGTTAGGCCAAAAACGCGCTGAAGCCGTTCGCCGTTCGTTGTCGTTGCTGGGCGTTGCAGAAACCCAGGTCGAAGCCGTTAGTTTTGGCAAAGAAAAGCCAGCCATGACGGGCGACACTGAACAAGCCTTCGCCAAAAATCGCCGCGCTGAAATCAACTACCGATGACATCAGGGGCGAAGGCCGTGACGCCATTCTGGACAGCCCGTTGCCGGGCGGTTGTGTTGGCCATGTTGTGGCTGTCCACGAGTGCCGTCAATGCCGCTATTTTTGAGGATGACGATGCCCGCAAGGCCATTTTGGACTTGCGGCAAAAGGTTGAACTGATTCAGCAGCGAAGCGCTGAAGAGCTTCGCAAAGCTGGCGAAGAGACAGCCCAGTTGAACGCGCAGCTTCAGCAACTGCGCCGCAGCGTCTTGGACTTGTCAGGTCAAATTGAAAATTCTCGCAGCGAATTAGCCCGCTTGCGTGGTCAGGACGAGCAATTTTCACGTGAATTGGCGGAGGTTCAACTCCAACAAAAAGACTTGCTGTTAGCCCTGCAGTCGCAACAAGACCGGCTCAAAAAATTTGAACCGAGCAAGGTTCAAGTAGACGGCCTGGAGTTCGTCGCAGAACCTGCTGAAACACGTGATTTCGAATCTGCGTTGACAAGCTTGCGCAAAGGCGACTTTGCTCAAGCCCAAAATGCTTTTGCTGATTTCAGCCAGCGTTACCCCGGCAGTGGCTACAACCCCTCAGCTTTGTTTTGGTTGGGCAATGCCCAGTACGCCCAGCGTGACTACAAAGCGGCTGTGGTTAATTTCCGCGCTTTGATGACGGTTGCACCGGCTCATCTGCGGGCCCCAGAATCCTTGCTGTCTGTGGCCAACTGTCAGGTTGAACTGAAAGACCTCAAGGGCGCACGCAAAACACTGGACGAATTGATCAAAACATTTCCACAGTCTGAGGCTGCCAAGCTGGGCAAAGAACGCCTGAGCAAATTGAAGTAATCCTGCGCTTACCGCCGCCTAAAATGCGGGCATGGATATTTCAGCACTTCAAACGCTCAACAGCCAAATTTTGTGGGCGGCCTTTACTTTGGCGACTCTTTTTGGCGTGATTGCCCAACGCACCCACTTTTGCACCATGGGCGCCGTCAGCGACATCGTCAGCATGGGCGACTGGACACGCATGCGCGTCTGGGGTCTGGCTGCCGGTGTTGCCATGCTTGGGTTTGCTGGGCTGGCCGCTGCCGGGCTGATTGACCCGACCAAGACACTTTACGTGTCCAGCCGCATGCTTTGGCTTTCGGCTTTGGTGGGCGGTTTGTTGTTTGGTTTTGGCATGGTGCTGGCATCGGGTTGTGGCAGCAAAACGTTGCTCCGTCTGGGCGCCGGCAACCTCAAGTCGCTGGTGGTTTTTATTGTCATGGGTCTGTCCGCTTTTGCCACCCTCAAAGGGATCACGGCGGTGTTGCGTGTCAAAACAGTGGACAGCGTGGCCATTGACTTTTCTACGCCCGCAACCCTGGGTCAGTGGTTTGCGACGGCCAGCGGCATGACGCCGGGGACAGCCTCGTGGGTTGTCGGGCTGGTGCTTGGCTTGGGTTTGATTTTGTGGGCGATGGCGGGTCGGCATTTTCTTCAAATTGACAACTTGCTGGCAGGTTTTGGTGTGGGTGCAATCATCACGGCGCTCTGGTGGGTCAGCGCCAGCATGGGTTTTGTGGCGGAGCATCCTGAGACCTTAGAGTCGGTTTTTTTAGCCACCAATTCTGGCCGTGCCGAGGCCATGAGCTTTGTCTCGCCGATGGCTTACACGCTGGATTGGTTCATGTTCTACAGCGATAAAAGCAAGCAGTTGACCTTGGGCATTGTTTCTGTTGTCGGCGTGGTGGTTGGCTCCGCGGCGTATGCCTTGTTGACCCGATCGTTTCGCTGGGAAGGCTTCGGTGGCAGTGCGGACACCGCTAACCATCTTGTCGGCGCCATGCTCATGGGGGTCGGCGGTGTGGCCGCCATGGGCTGCACCATTGGTCAGGGCTTGTCGGGTATTTCGACCTTGAGTGCAACCAGTTTCGTGGCCTTGGCGGCGATATTGCTGGGGGCTGTTGCCGGCCTTCACTGCCAAATCTGGCGCCTTGAGCGCGCCCTGTGATGGCTGCAGTTTTCCCACTTGAAGTGGCGCCTGCGCCGGCCGATCTTGAGCGTCGTTTTGGCGGTCTTGCGCGTCTTTATGGCCAGGTTGGCGCACAGCGCATTCGCCAAGCGCACGCCGTGGTGGTGGGCTTGGGTGGTGTCGGCTCTTGGGCTGCAGAAGCACTTGCCCGCAGCGGTGTGGCCAAACTCACTTTGATTGATCTGGACCATATTTCGGAGTCCAACATCAACCGCCAATTGCATGCCTTGGAGAGCACGCTGGGACAGTCCAAGGTCGAAGCCATGCGCGAGCGCATTGCGCTCATCAACCCAAGCTGTGAAGTGGTTTGTATTGAAGAATTTGTTGACGCCAGTAACTGGCCGCATATCGCAGGCTTGGAAATTTTGGACACGGCTGCACCGTTGGCGGTGTTGGATGCCTGCGACCAAGTAAGAGCCAAAACTGCCATTGCCGCGTGGGCGGTTCAACATGGCGTTAACTTCATCGCGGTTGGTGCTGCAGGCGGCAAGCGTCACGCGCACCGGGTTGACATCGAAGACCTTTCACTCACCACCCACGACCCCTTGCTGGCGCAGTTGCGTTACCGACTGCGCAAGGAGCAGGGCGCTGCCCGAGTTGGAAAAATCGGCGTCGCCTGTGTTTTCAGTCGCGAGCCGATCCAACAGCCTGATGTGCCATCTGACATCGGAAAACTTACCGACTCCCAAAACGATCCCAACAATGCCAACGATGGCAGCCTGAATTGTCACGGCTACGGATCGGTGGTCAGTGTCACATCAGCGTTCGGCGTTTGCGCCGCGGGTTGGCTCCTTGATAAAATTGCATCTGGTTTTCAAAACAGGCAAAAAAAGACGCTATAATTTGAGGCTCAGCTAAAGCAGACAAAAACTGTTTCAGAGGAGAGCCAAAAAGAATAAGTGGGACGTTAGCTCAGTTGGTAGAGCAGCGGACTTTTAATCCGTTTGTCGTGGGTTCGACCCCCGCACGTCCCACCAATAGATACAAAGCCTCGCTGCTATTAAGTTAGTAGCGAGGCTTTTCTCTTTGCGGTTCATGTAGCCACCATGTAGCCAGCGGTACTGCATTTTGTACTTCGTCGTGGTCAGCCTTAGATGAAAAAACCCAATGGGTTAATCTGGGTTTGTAAGTCGCTTCAGACTGC
>JBBAPN010000031.1:0-27242 GCA_040400815.1 Polaromonas sp.
ATGATATTTAGACATAGTTAGAGCAATGCCAAGCTTTGGCATCCAAAACTTGTTCAAAGACCATCGGCTCACCGCTCATGTCATAAATAAGAGGCAACATGAATTTTGAATCAAACTGGACCAAAGTCGCTCAGCAGTTCCAAGAAACCCTGGGTGAAAGCCTGCAAAAAGCAGTGAAATCCAGCCTTTCGATGCAGAGCTCCCCCTCAGCCACCAATGGTTTACCGGCGCTCCAGTTTGATGCGGCCAAGATGCTGGAGATTCAGCAAACTTACATCAAAGAAGCCAGCACATTGTGGAACCAAGGTTTGGCACCCAGCTCGGCCGCCGCCAGCGCATCACAAGACCGGCGTTTTTCGGCCGATGTCTGGCAGAGCAATCCGCTGGCGCACTTTTCCGCCTCCTCCTACATGCTCAATTCGCAAGCCTTGATGGGCATGGCGGAAGCTGTTGAGGGCGACGAGAAAACCCGCGCCCGTGTGCGCTTCGCTGTTGAGCAATGGCTGGCTGCTGCGGCTCCCAGCAATTTTTTGGCCCTGAATGCCGAAGCGCAGAAAAAAGCCATCGACACCAAGGGCGAAAGCATCGCCCAAGGCCTGCAAAACCTGCTGCACGACATGCAGCAGGGTCACGTCTCAATGACCGATGAAAGTAATTTTGAGGTCGGTCAAAATGTCGCCACCACCGAAGGTGCGGTGGTCTTTGAGAACGACTATTTCCAGCTGCTGGAGTACCTGCCGCTGACCGCCACAGTGCATGAAAAGCCTTTTCTGTTGGTGCCGCCTTGCATCAACAAGTTTTATATCCTCGACTTGCAGCCTGCCAATTCGCTGATCCGTTACGCCGTCGAGCAAGGCCACCGCACCTTTGTCGTCAGCTGGCGCAACCCGGACGAGTCCATGCAAGACAAAACCTGGGACGACTACATTGAGCACGCGGCGATTCAGGCGATTCAGGTCACGCGTGAGATCACCGGCGCCAAGAGCATCAATGCGCTTGGCTTTTGTGTCGGTGGAACGATCTTGGCGACCGCGCTGGCCGTGCTGGCGGCGCGCGGCGAAAAGCCAGTCTCCAGCGTGACTTTTTTAACCTCCTTGCTGGATTTTTCGGACACTGGCATTTTGGATATTTTCATTGACGAGACGGCCGTCAAGTTCCGCGAAATGCAGCTGGGGCAGGGCGGTTTGCTAAAGGGTCAGGACTTGGCTTCGACCTTCAGCTTTTTACGGCCCAACGACTTGGTCTGGAATTACGTGGTGGGCAATTACCTCAAAGGCGAAACACCGCCGCCGTTTGACTTGCTCTACTGGAACAGCGATTCGACCAACTTGCCCGGACCGTTCTACGCTTGGTATCTGCGCAACACTTATTACGAAAACAACCTCATCAAGCCCGGCAAATTAACCGTCTGTGGTCAGCCGATTGATTTGTCCAAGCTCGACATGCCGGCCTATATTTACGGCTCGCGTGAAGACCACATCGTGCCGATCCAAGGGGCTTATGCCTCGACCCAAGTGCTCAAAGGCACGAAGCGTTTTGTCATGGGTGCATCAGGCCATATTGCCGGCGTGATCAATCCGCCGGCCAAAAACAAACGCTCGTATTGGACCAGTGACAAGCTGACGGCCACGCACGACAAATGGCTGGCCGGGGCGACTGAGCATTCCGGCAGTTGGTGGACGGACTGGTCGGCTTGGCTCAAGCGCCAAGCTGGCAAGCAAATTGCTGCACCCAAGACCTACGGCAGTCGCAGCTACAAAGCCATCGAACCTGCGCCTGGCCGCTACGTCAAAGTCAAGGCCAAGGCCTGATCGGCGCTCCTCTTACCTGTTCGCGAACCCCTGTCAACTAGAAAAAAGAGTTAAAAATGCAAGACATCGTTATTGTTTCAGCCGCTCGCACGGCCGTCGGCAAGTTTGGCGGTTCGCTGGCCAAGACGCCTGCCACCGAGTTGGGTGCCGCGGTCATCAAAGCCTTGATGGAACGCACCGGCCTGCCGGCCGATCTCGTCGGTGAAGTCATCATGGGCCAAGTGTTGGCGGCGGGTGTGGGGCAAAATCCAGCGCGTCAGTCGGTGCTCAAGTCGGGCCTGCCACACGCTATTCCTGGCCTGACCATCAATGCGGTGTGCGGCTCGGGCCTGAAGGCCGTGATGTTGGCCGCGCAGTCGGTCGGCACGGGCGACAGCGAGATTGTCATTGCCGGCGGTCAAGAAAACATGAGTGCCTCGCCGCACGTGCTGAATGGCTCGCGCGACGGCCAGCGCATGGGTGACTGGAAGATGACCGACACCATGATCGTCGACGGCCTGTGGGACGTTTACAACCAGTACCACATGGGCATCACGGCTGAAAACGTCGCCAAGAAATACGGCATTGACCGTGCTGTGCAAGACGCCTTCGCGCTGGCCAGCCAAACCAAGGCTGCAGCGGCGCAAGATGCCGGCAAGTTCAAAGATGAGATCGTGCCGTTTTCGATCGCCCAGAAAAAGGGCGACCCGGTCATTTTTTCAGCCGACGAATTCATCAACCGAAAATCCAATGCCGATGGCTTGGCCGGTTTGCGCCCAGCCTTCGACAAGGCCGGCAGCGTGACCGCCGGCAACGCGTCGGGCATCAACGACGGCGCCGCTGCGGTGATGGTCATGACGGCCAAAAAAGCCGCCGCCTTGGGCTTGACGCCGCTGGCCCGGATTGCCAGTTACGCCACCAGCGGTCTTGACCCAGCCCTGATGGGCATGGGTCCGGTGTCGGCTTCGGCCAAGGCGCTGCAACGCGCCGGCTGGAACGCCCAAGACCTCGACTTGCTGGAAATCAACGAGGCCTTTGCGGCCCAGGCTTGTGCGGTCAACCAAGCAATGGGTTGGGACACCAGCAAGATCAACGTCAATGGCGGCGCGATTGCGATTGGTCACCCGATCGGCGCGTCCGGCTGCCGCATTTTGGTGACGCTGCTGCACGAGATGGTGCGCCGCGACGCTAAAAAAGGCATTGCCAGCCTGTGCATTGGCGGTGGCATGGGTGTAGCACTGACACTCGAACGCTGATTCAAGGCCAGGCCCACGGCGCTGACATCAGTTGGCATCGACGTGTAAAAAATGATTTTCGACAACAACCATAGGGACAAGACATGACACAAAAAGTAGCTTACGTCACGGGCGGTATGGGTGGCATTGGGACGGCTATTTGCCAGCGACTCGACAAAGATGGCTTCAAAGTCATTGCCGGTTGCGGCCCGACGCGGGACGCAGGCAAATGGTTGGCAGAGCAAAAATTGCTTGGCCACACTTTTTACGCCTCGGTTGGCAACGTCGGTGATTGGGAGTCGACCGTAGCCGCTTTCGATAAAGTCAAAACTGAGCACGGTCCGGTCAGCGTGCTGGTCAACAACGCCGGCATCACGCGTGACGGCCAGTTTCGCAAGATGAGCAAGGCCGACTGGGATGCCGTGATTTCGACCAACTTGGACAGCATGTTCAATGTGACCAAACAGGTGATTGAAGGCATGATTGAAGCGGGCTTTGGGCGCGTCATCAATATCTCGTCAGTCAACGGTCAAAAAGGCCAGTTTGGCCAGGTCAACTACTCGACAGCCAAGGCCGGTCTGCATGGTTTCACCATGGCGCTGGCGCAAGAAGTGGCCAGCAAAGGCGTGACCGTCAACACCGTCAGCCCAGGCTACATCGGCACCGACATGGTCAAGGCGATTCGGTCAGATGTATTGGATAAAATCGTCGCCGGCGTGCCAGCCAAACGGCTCGGTCAGCCAGAAGAGATCGCTTCCATTATTTCTTGGATTGCGTCCGACGAAGGCGGTTACGCCACCGGCGCAGACTTTTCACTGAACGGCGGTTTGCACATGGGCTGAAAGCGTTTCACGCTTTTGAAAAAACCTGCCTTAGGCAGGTTTTTTCACGTTGGGAATGACCACAGAAAACGGTTGTCCTCGAATAACCTCAAGCCGATCTGCGGCATGCGGAAGTGGTCAAAATCTACCCAACTTTGATTGGAGACTCATGCAAGACGATGAACGCTGCTGCGGCACCGGCACCTGCCTCATTGATGCGCAAGGCGCTTGCTGGTGCGGTCAAGTCTGGGACGGTGAAAAAATGTGCCAACCGCCCGAGTTGCCAGCCGAACTCAGCCCTGATTCGCGATTGGCAAGCCCTTGACGTGCCGTGCCAAACTGGTCTGCGAAGCACTGACGCTGGCGGACATATCGCGGATTGTCGAGATGGCTTGGGAAGACCGCACCCCGTTTGAGGCCATTCAAGCGCAGTTCGGTTTGAACGAATCGGCGGTGGTTACGCTGATGCGGCTGCACATGAAGTCCTCGTCCTTCAAGATGTGGCGCAAAAGAATGGCCGGCCGCGTGACCAAACATGCGCTGTTGCGGGGTAAAGCCTTGCTGCGACACCGCGCATCGCACAGCCGGCAATAAAGGGCGCTGTGGTGTTGCGTCAAAGGGCTCTGGTTTGGTTCAAGCGCGACCTGCGTGTGCACGACCATGCTGCGTTAACGGAGGCGCAGAGTCATGACGACGCGCTTGGCTTGTTCATAGTCGAGCCCGACTGGCTGCAAAGCCCTGAGTGTGACGCCTGCCATGTGGATTTTTTGTTGGGCTGCCTGAAGGAGTTGCGTGCTGCCTTGGCCTTGCGCGGTTTGCCCTTGTTGGTCCGAGTAGGCCCGGCGGTCCGTGTGTTGGCTGAATTGCACGCGGAGCTCGGATTCACCGCTTTGCTCAGTCACGAAGAAACCGGCTCTGCCTGGTCTTACCAGCGGGACCTGGAGGTGGCTGCATGGTGCCGCTCCAAACAGCTTGGCTGGCAGGAATTTACTCAAACGGGTGTGGTCCGACGGCTTGCCAGCCGCAGCGGTTGGGCCCAGCGTTGGCAGGCTCGGATGAACGCGCCCTTGCATCTGACGGGCGCAGGATTCAACGCTGCAGTGGCCTTCGACCTAGCTGACTTGCCCACCCTCGGCAGCCTCGGTTTTGCGCCGCATGGCAAGACGCTGCAAGCGGCTGGCGAAAAAGCGGCGCACAGCATGCTCCATTCTTTTTTGCAACTGCGCGGTCATGGTTACCGCAAAGCGCTGTCAAGTCCTCTCTCCGCTGAGGACGGCTGCAGTCGACTCAGCCCGCACCTGGCTTTTGGCACGTTGTCGATGCGCACGGTGCACCAAGCCACCGAGGCCGTTATCGCCAACACCGCCGACCGCAGCCTGGCCTACGCCCTGCGCGGCTTTGCCGGGCGGCTGCGCTGGCACTGCCATTTCATGCAAAAACTGGAAGATGAGCCCGGCATTGAATTCAGGAACTTTGCGCGCGTTTGCGACGGGCTGCGTGAAGATGACTTCCATCCAGCGTACTTTGCCGCATGGTGCAGTGGACGAACCGGCTACCCGATGGTGGACGCTTGCATGCGGTCCTTGGTCGCCACCGGTTGGCTGAACTTTCGCATGCGGGCGATGCTGGTGAGTTTTGCCAGCTACCACCTGTGGTTGCACTGGCGTCAAACCGGTCTCTTTTTAGCGCGTCAATTTTTGGACTTCGAACCCGGTATTCACTGGAGCCAAATGCAGATGCAAAGCGGCACCACCGGCATCAACACCTTGCGCATGTATTCGCCCACCAAGCAGGCGCATGACCAAGACCCCGAGGGCTTGTTCATTCGTCGCTGGCTGCCAGAGTTGGCGCGGGTGCCTTTGCCTTTTTTGGCTGAACCTTGGAAGATGGACATCAGCGTGCAACGCATGTCGGGCTGCCTGATCGGTACCGACTACCCGACGCCCATCGTCGACGAAAAGTCCGCCCTGAAAGCGGCCAAAGACCGGTTGTATCCCTTGCGGCAAACGGCGCAAGCCCGGTTGGAGGCTGGCAGCGTCCATGCGCGTCATGGTTCGCGCAAAAGCGGTTTGCCGGCAACCGGCCAAAGTCGTCTGTCCCAGACTGTCCGAAAAGCTGTCCTGGCGCCAGCAAAGACCTCCACCCAGGGCGACTTGTTCAGCTGACGCATGATGAAAAAAGACTTCAAAGGCAACAAGCAATCTCTGCCCAGTAAGCCCTGTGCGGTGTGTGGCCGCACAATGACGTGGCGCAAAGCTTGGGCTAAAAACTGGGAATCGGTGTTGTATTGCTCGGAGGCTTGCCGGTCCCAAAAAAAACGCACAGTGTGATGGCCGGGCTTCAGCTCGCGGCGGTCTGCTTGAGCCAAGTGGTGAATTTCTCGACCCGTGGCCAGCGTGCATGTTGCTTCGGATAAACCAGGTGATGCGCGTGCACGCAGATGCTTCGGTCGTCATCAAAAACCGCCACCAAGCGGCCGTTTTGGAGGGCCGTATCGGCCATCCGTTGGCTTTCTAGGGCGATCCCGAGTCCTTGGCTGGCCGCGTCAATCACCATGTAGGCGCGGTCAAAACTCAGGGCATAGGCCAACGGGGTTTGTGCCACGCCGTTGGCCGCAAACCAGGCCGGCCACTGGACCAGATTGACGGCGGAGTCAATCAAATGGTGCCCCACCAAGTCGCTCGGTTGGCGGATCTTCAGCTGGGCTTTGAGGGACGGGCTGATCAGCGGCAGGATCTGCTCGCGGAAGATGGTTTCGACATGCAGATGCGGCCACTTGGCAGCCCCATAGCGGATGTCAAGATCCACATCAGCGCGAGAAAAGTCGGCTTCGGCGTGGGACACCGACAACTGAACCCGAATGTCGGGGTGCTGTTCGCGAAAGGCCGGCAGTCTGGGCATCAGCCAGAGTGACGCAAAGGTCGGCGACAAATGCACCCGTAAAACCTCGATGGCTTCGGCTGATCGAGCGTGCTGGGCGGCGTGCGCTATTTGCTCCATTGCGCCGGCGATGTCGCGTTGAAAGCGCGCGCCAACGCCGGTCAGGCTCAGACCACGCGGGGAACGTTCAAACAGCTGGCAACCGGCGAAGTCCTCGAGCTTGGCGATTTGATGGCTGACGGCAGAAACGGTGAGATTCAGTTCATGGGCCGCTTTGCTCACGCTGCCGAGTCTGGCGACCACCTCGAAGGCGATCAGCCCTTTGAATGACGGTAAGTGCATGGGTTAACCCGAATAATCATTATTTTCAACGCCAGTTGAACTGTAACTTCTTGCGGGCGCGGCAGAACCTGAAAACAATCGGTATGCGAATTGTTTCAATGCCTCAAGGAGCGCGCCTGTGTTGTTAAAAGATAAAGTGGCGGTGATCACCGGGGCCGCCTCGCTGCGCGGCGTCGGCAAGGCGACGGCCCGTGCATTTGCTGCGCAGGGCGCCAAAATCGCTATTTTGGATTTGGACTTGCAAGCGGCGCAGGCGGCAGCGGCTGACATCGGTTCAGAGCACATGGGTCTGGTTTGCAATGTGACGAACAAGTCTGAGTGTGATCGGGCTGCGCAACAAGTCATTGAACAGCTGGGTCGGATTGATATTTTGGTCAACAACGCTGGCATCACGCAGCCCTTGAAAATCATGGACATCCAACCCGAGCACTACGAGGCGGTGACGGACGTGTCCTTGCGCGGCACGCTTTACATGAGCCAGGCTGTGATTCCACACATGCGCGAGCGTCAGTCAGGCTCGATCATCTGCATTTCTTCGGTCTCTGCCCAGCGCGGGGGCGGGATTTTTTGGGGGCCGCATTACTCCGCGGCCAAAGGCGGTGTTCTTGGTTTGGCAAAAGCCATGGCGCGTGAACTCGGGCCGGCCAATGTCCGAGTGAACTGTGTCACGCCCGGCCTGATCGACACGGACATCACCGGCGGCATGTTGAGTGAAGCACTGCTTGTCGAGATCCTTAAGGGCATTCCACTTAATCGGCTGGGTCAGGCCTGCGACGTTGCCAACGCCTGCCTGTATCTGGCCTCGGATTTGTCGACCTACTTGACCGGCATCACCCTCGACGTCAACGGTGGCATGCTGATTCATGGCTAATTTATGGCTAATTGATTGATTTTTTGACTGCTTGACCATGCCCGCCGCTCACTTAACCCTGGCAGACCACGCCTACCATATCCGCCGCTTTGCCCTGCGCATGGGGGAAGTTCAAGGCCAAAGCTATATTGGTCAAGCGCTGGGCATTGCAGATGTTTTGGCGGTGGCTTATTGCCATGCCATGACCCTGCGCCCGAACGATCCGACCTGGGAGGGTCGGGATCGATTTTTACTGTCGCACGGTCATTACGCGATTGCGCACTATGCCGCCTTGATGGAAGTTGGGATTCTCAGCGAAGATGAGCTCGAAAGCTACGGCTGTGATGACAGTCGGCTGCCCATGTCTGGCATGGCAACTTACACCCCTGGAATGGAAATATCGGGTGGCTCACTCGGTCAAGGGCTGGTGATTGCAGTGGGCATGGCTTTGGCTTTGCGCTGCAAAAACAACCCGGCGTTTGTCTACAACTCGATGTCTGACGGCGAACTCGATGAGGGTGCGACCTGGGAAGGCGCCATGTCGGCGGCGCACCACAAGTTGGGCAATCTGATTGTGACCGTCGATATCAACCATCAGCAAGCCGATGGAGACTCGAATCAAGTCATGCGCTTTGAACCGGTCGCTGACAAGTGGCTGGCCTTTGGCTGGTTTGTGCAGAGTATCGACGGCAATGATCTGCAGGCCGTCCAACGGGCCTTTGATCTTGCGCGTCAACACCCCGATGCGCAGCCTCGCGTCATTCTTTGCGACACCTTGATGGGCAAGGGCGTGCCTTTCTTGGAGGCGCGCGAAAAAAACCACTTCATTCGTGTCGAGCCGTCGGAATGGCAGCTGGCGATCGATCAACTTGATCAAAGCCATGCGAGTCAAGCCAGGGGCACAGCATGAACAAGCCAGTCGTTCAGAAAAAACCAAGACTAAGCACCTCGGCCATGATCGCTTCGATGGCCAGCGAAGGCCAGCGGGTGGTCACAGCCCCTTTTGGCAAAGCGTTGGTTGAACTGGCGGCGAAACAAGCTGAGATCGTTGGCATGACGGCTGATCTTTCGAAATACACCGACATGCATTTGTTTGCGCAAGCGTATCCGGAGCGGTTTTTTCAGATGGGCATGGCCGAGCAATTGCTCATGGGCGCTGCCGGCGGCATGGCCAAGGAAGGCTTCGTGCCTTTTGCAAGCACCTACGCGGTCTTTGCAACCAGGCGGGCGTATGACTTTGTTCACCAAGTGATTGCCGAAGAGCATCTGAACGTGAAGATGGCCTGCGCTTTGCCAGGACTGACCTCTGGTTACGGCCCAAGCCACCAAGCCACTGAAGACCTCGCCATGATGCGCTGCATCCCCGGACTCACGGTGATTGATCCCTGCGATGCGCTCGAAGTCGAGCAGATGGTGCCTGCGGTGGCCGCCCATCAGGGTCCTGTTTACATGCGCTTGCTGCGCGGACAAGTACCGCTGGTGCTGGACGAATACAACTACAGCTTTGAAATTGGCAAAGCCAAGTTGCTGCGTGATGGTCGGGACGTGTTGATGATTTCAAGCGGCATCATGACCATGCGGGCCTTGGAAGTGGCGGCCATCATGGCCGGCGGTGCGGCCGATATCGCCGTTTTACACGTGCCAACGATCAAACCTTTGGACGAGGCCAGCATTCTGCGCGAGGCCGCGCGCAGCGGGCGCTTGGTGGTCGTGGCTGAAAACCACAGCGTCATCGGTGGCCTGGGTGAGGCGGTCGCCGGTGTGCTGATGCGGGCAGGGGTCTGGCCGGCGTTTCACCAGATCGCGCTGCCAGATCAGTTTCTGGCTGCGGGTGCTTTGCCAACCTTGCATGATCGCTATGGCATTTCAGCCCAGGCCATCGTGGCGCGTATCCAGGCATTGCTTTGATGGGTGGTGTAGCCAAGTCAAAAATCACAAAGAACAAGGAGAAAAAAATGAGTTCAATCCATCCAAACGCAGGGTCGGTCGGCTTGATCGGTCTGGGTGCCATGGGGCGGGGTGTCGCCGCCAACCTCCTGAAAAAAGGCTTCTCAGTGCTAGGGCGTGACACCCATCCCGACGCCCTGGTGTGGCTCGAATCGGTCGGTGGCCGGGCTGCAACAGATGCTGCCTCGGTCAGCGAGGTCTGCGATGTGGTGGTCAGTTTCGTGGTCAACGACCGACAGACTGACGAGGTCTTGTTTGGCAAGGACGGTCTCGCCGCGAGCCTGAAGCCGGGAGCGGTGTTTGTGGCTTGCAGCACGATGTCGCCTCAGTATGTGCGTCAGTTGGCTGATCGCCTGAAGCAGATGCAACTTCATTTGATCGACGCGCCCGTGACGGGTGGCCAAGTCGGCGCCAAAAATGACACCTTGACGGGCATGGTCGCTGGAGAACCTGGTATTTTCGAGCGGGTGCGGCCGGTCTTGTCGACCTTTTGCAGCAAATTGTTCTTTCTAGGCCCAACGCCCGGCCAGGGCAGTCAGATGAAAGTCATCAATCAATTGTTGTGCGGCGTGCACATTGCCGCTGCTGCCGAAGCGCTGGCCCTGGCAAGACTCAGCGGTTTGCCACCGGACACAGCGCTCGAGATTCTGAAAAGCGGTGCAGCGTCGAGTTGGATGCTCGGTGACCGGGGGCCGCGGATGGTCGCCGAGTCATTCGAGGACGTGACTTCGGCGGTGGACATTTTTGTCAAAGACATGAGCCTGGTGCTCGATTCAGCCCGCGAATACGCTTTTCCGGCTTCCATGGCACACGCGGCTTTTTTGCAATTCACCCAAGCCAGTGGCCAAGGGTGGGGGCCGCTCGATGACGCCGCCGTGATCCGCAACTACCCGCAATGAGTTTTTTTGTCGGGGTCACAAAAACCCAATTGAAAGCGACGGGATGGCTGCAACGATGACAGTGCCCACCAACAAAGCCAGCAGATAACCCACAATAGGTCCGATACCCTCGTCGGGGTTGACGCGTCCAATGGCGCAGGCGGCGTAGTAGCCCACCCCCAGCGGCGGCGCAAACAGCCCCAGGCCCATCGACAAAATGACCACCATGGCGTAATGCACATCATGAATGCCCAGTGCCCGGGCAATCGGAAACAGCAGCGGCCCGAACAGTACGATGGCTGGAATGCCTTCCAGCACAGAGCCCATCACCACGAAGGCCAGGATGGACACCGCCATGAACATCGGCGCGCCGCCCGGCAGTCCGGCCATGTTCTCGGCCAGCAGACGCGAAAAGCCTGACTGCGTGAGCCCCCAAGCCATGGCGGTAGCGGTGCCAATGATGAGCAAAATGGCGCCCGACAGTGACGCCGTGTCGACCAGCATGGGAATGATTCTGCGCAGGCTGAACTGGCGGTAAATCAAGACGCCTGCCAACACTGAATAAGCAATGCCGATGGTCGAGACCTCGGTTGCCGTGGCCACGCCCTCGATCACCGCTGCGCGAATGACGAATGGCAAAGCCAGGGCCGGCAGCGCGATCAGAAAAAGCCGGCCAATTTCAGGCCATGGTGGGCGCTTGACACCTCTTAAATCTTCACCGCGGTGACGGTACCAGACCACCAAACAGAGCATCAAACCCAACACCACGGCTGGCAGCAAGCCGCCCGTGAACAGGGCTGCAATCGAGATGCCAGTGACCGAGCCAATGGTGATCAGGACCAGGCTGGGCGGGACGGTTTCGGTTTGCGCGCCGGTGGCCGACAGCAAGGCCACCAACTCGCCAGGTTTGGAGCCGCGTTTTTTCATCTCAGGAAACAAGGCCGGGGCAATCGCCGCCATGTCAGCCGCCTTGGAGCCAGAAATCCCCGAAACCAGGTACATCGCGCCCACCAACACATAGGACAAGCCACCTCTGACATGGCCCAGCAAACTGGCCAGGAAGGCAATCATGGCGCGGGCCATGCCGGTCATTTCAATCAGCAGGCCAAGGAATACAAACAGCGGCACCGCCAGCAAAATCAGGTGCGACATGCCTTCGTCCATGCGGCCCACAATGGCTGGTAGCGGGGTCGACGTGCTCAAAGCCAAATAACCAAAGGTGGCCAGACCGAAGGCAAACGCTATGGGTATGCCGGCAAACACACAGCCCCCGGCCACCAGCACAAAAAAGATCAGCAAATTCAAGCGGCCAAGCCCGTCAAACAGCGGCGAGGCCAGCCAAAAAGCGCCGGCGATGGCTGTCACCATCAGTATGGCCTGCAGTGACTGGCCAAGACGCGCTGAACGCAACAGGCGCAACACTGAGAAAACAGCCATCAAGACAATACCAACCGGCAATGCGGCGGCTCGCCAAAGGTTGGAGATTTCCAGCGCTGGTGTGGTGATGGCTCTTTCGTCCGCCGCGTATTCCCAGGCGGGCCAGGCGACCATGGCTAAAAATGCGAGTGAGGCTGAGATGGCCAGCAGTTCCAGCAAGGCCCGACGTTGCGGACCGGCCTTGCTGACCAACGCCGTCATGCGCATGTGTTCACCGCGGCGCAAGGCGATCACCGAGCCCAACATGGCCAGCCATAAAAACAGGATCGAAGCCAGTTCATCAGACCAAAACAGGGGCGTGTGTAAGACATAGCGTGAGACCACGCCTGAAAACAGCACCAGCATGTCCGCCAGCACCAAAAGTGCCGCCGGTATTTCAACCAGCCAACCCAGCCAGGTCTCGAGCTGGCTCAGCCAGCGTGGCCCGTCCGAGCCGGAATCTAGCTCGGCGTGAGGCTCGATGGGCGAATGCAGGCCTTGGCTCACAACAGTTTGCCGGTGTATTTTTCGAGGACGGCCCAAGCCTCGTCACCGAATTTTTTATGCCATTCTGCGTAAAAACCGGCCGAGCGAAGTTTTGCCCGAAAAGCTTCCGCGTCGGTGGTATTGAAGACCATGCCCTTGCTTTTGAGGTCTGCTTGCAGGCTGTCGTTGAGCAGCTTGACGTCGGCACGCTCGTTCAGACCGGCCGCGTTGACGTTGCGGGTGACGATTTCCTGCAGATCCGCGGGCAAGCGTTCAAACGATTTTTTGTTGCTTAAAAACCAAAATCCGTCCCACATGTGGTTGGTGATTGAACAGAATTTCTGCACCTCGTTGAGTTTGGCCGTGGCGATGATGGCCAGCGGATTTTCTTGCGCATCCACAATTTTGGTTTGCAGCGATGAATACACTTCGGCAAAATTGATGGTCGCTGGCGAGGCTTCAAAGGCCTTGAACATGGAAACCCAGAAGGGGCTCGGCGGTGTGCGAATTTTCAGGCCCTTGAGGTCATTTGGGTTGGTGATGGGTTTGCTGCTCGAGGTCATCTGACGGTAGCCGTTGTCCCAAATTTTTTCAAATGCGAACAGGCTGGAAGTTGCTGCGATCTGTTTGCGAACATGGGCTCCCAGGTCGCCGTCCATCGCGGCCCAAACCTGGCTGTAATCCTTGAAGGCAAAACCTACGCCGCTGATTTGTGCGGCGGGCACCAAGGTGCCCAAAATCAGCGGCGACAGAGTGAAGTAGTCCAGCGCACCCGAGCGCACCTGCGACAACATGTCGGTGTCGTTGCCGAGTTGGTTGTTCGGGTAAACCTGAAAGTCAATCCGGCCCTTGGACTCGGCGTTGATTTTGGCGGCCATCTCGTTGGCCCGCGTGTTCATCGGGTGGGTGGTTGGCAGGTTGTTGCCGTATTTCAGCGTAAAGAGCGCTTTTTGCGCCCAAAGATTGCCAACGGGAAGGGTCAAGGCGCTGGCGCTGGTGAGCAGATGGCGGCGTGTGAGGGTCATGAAATAGCTCCTGGTTGGAAGGATCGAAAAAAAGGGGTTTGTGAAAAGTTAACAATGGCAGGGTCGGCAGTTTGTCGGCTTACAAGGCCGGCGCTGACAACGTCACGGCTGCCGCCATGCGAGCAAGGTAGTCGGCTCGGATGTCTTTTTTGACCAGTTTTCCGTAGGCGCTTTTGGGCACCGACGGCCAAAAAACAATGCTGCGCGGCCATTTGTATTTGGCCAGCAGTGGCTGTAAATGCGCCAGCACCTGGTCCAGCTCGACCGTCTGCGAGGGGTCGCGCGCCACCAACACCGCCACACCCAACTCGCCCCATTGCGGGTCGGGTATGCCAAAGACGACTGCTTCAGCGATTTCGGACATGCTCATCAGGGCTTCTTCAATCTCCCGCGGGTAGACGTTGGAGCCGCCCGAGATGTACATGTCAGATGAACGCCCGGTGATGGTGACAAAGCCGCGTTCGTCCATCACACCCAGGTCGCCGGTGTGAAACCAGCCACCGCGAAACGCCTGTTCATTGGCCTGCGGGTTGTCCCAATAGCCGGCAAATACAGCCGGACCACGCGTGCACAACTCACCTTGCTGGCCATTCGCAACGGGCTGAGATTGCTCGTCCAGTACCGCGACTTCCATGCCGCTGCGAGCCGTGCCGCAAGATCCGAGCAGCGCACCGCCGTCCTCTAAGTGTTCTTCGGTGCGCAGCACAGTGATGTTGCCGGTGACTTCGCCCAGCCCAAAGTACTGAACGATCACCGGCCCAAGTGCAGCCAGCGCACGCTGCTGGTCGGCCTTGTACATGGGCGCACCGGCGTAAATCACCTGCTTCAGGCTGGCGTGGTTAAAGCGTTTGGCTGCTGGGTGCTCGGCCAGCCGCTTGAGGATGGTCGGGACCGTGAAGATATTGCTGATCTGGTATTTTTCGATGGCCTCGAACGCCGCTTCGCAGTCCAGGCTTTCGCCCGGCAGCAGCACACTGGCGGCGCCGCGCGCAACGTTGACCAAGGCATGAATGCCCGCGCCATGTGACAGCGGGGCCACCACCAGTGAGGAATCGCTTTGGCGCAGGCCTGGCAGTAAATCGGCCAGGTGGTTGGTCACCACGAAAGCCATCTGCCCATGTGTCAGTACAGCGGCTTTGGGCCGCCCGGTGGTGCCGGAGGTGAAAAAAAACCACAAGGGATGGTGGTAGGTGACCTCGGCAGCCACAAAAGGCTCAGTCGCCGCCGAAGTGATCGCCGCGTAATCACTCTGGTCTGTGCGCAAAACCTGCCGCAGCGCCGACGAAGCGGTCCGGGCTGCGCTCAAGTGGGCCTCAAAAGCCGCTTGCGTGATCATCAGCACAGCGCCGCTGGACTGGGCGATGTAGGCCACTTCAAGAGGCGTCAGCCGGTGGTTGACTGGCACCCAGACGGCGCCCAATTTGAAAGCCGCCCAAGCCGACTCGAACAATGGCAGACCGTTGTTCAGTTGCACCAAAATGCGCTCCCCTGGACGAACGCCCAGCGACTTCAGGTGATGCGCCAGCGCGTCGACCCTGGCATTGATGCCGGCCCAGTGGCAACTCATATGGCCCTGAATGAAGCCGAGCAGACCGGGGTACTTGCGGGCGGTCTGGGTCAGCAGTTGACCCAGGTTCATGACCTGCTGCAAACCCTGCGGCATTTGGGGCAGTTCCAAGATGCCTGACAGCTTGCGGCCCGCCGCGCTCACGCCGAGCGTTCCAAAATGCTGACGTAATTTGCTACTGCAACGCCACCCATATTGAAGACGCCTGCGAGTTGCGCTCCGGTAAGCTGCATGTCACCGGCTTCACCCACCAGTTGCATGGCGGCCAGCACATGCTGGGACACCCCGGTGGCACCGATCGGGTGGCCTTTGGCTTTCAGTCCACCCGACAAGTTGACCGGCAAACGTCCGCCACGTTCGGTCTGGCCCTCGCGAATGATGGCCGCGCCTTGGCCCGGCGCGCACAGGCCCATGGCCTCAACCTCCAACAATTCGGCGATAGTGAAACAGTCGTGGGTCTCGACCAGCGACAAATCGGCCAGGCTGCAGGCTGCTTCGGCAAAGGCCGCTTGCCAAGCCCGCTGAGCCCCTTCGAGCCGCAAGATGTCGCGGCGTGACACGGGCAGGAAGTCGTTCACCTGTTTGGCGGCCCTGAACTGCACTGCACGCCGGAATTGACCGGTTTTCAGGGCTTTGTCACTGCACAAAACCAATGCGGCAGCGCCGTCCGTCACCATCGAGCAATCGGTGCGGCGCAACGGTCCGGCCACCCGGGGATTTTTGTCGCTCACGGTATTGCAAAAATCAAACCCCAGATCGCGCCGGACATGGGCGTAGGGGTTGGCCATGGCGTTGCGGTGGTTCTTGGCGGCAAGTCGGGCCAGGGCATCACTGGCGTCGCCGTGAGCGTCGAAATAGGTTTGCGCAATGCCTGCAAAAACACCGGCAAAACCGGCGCTGGAGGTTTCTTCCTTGACGTAGGCGCACTTCAGCAGAACATCACCCACTTCCGCCGTGGCCAGGCCGTTCATGCGCTCGTAGCCGATCACCAGCACCACCTCGGCATCGCCGGCCCGAATCGCTTGCAGGCCAGCATAAATAGCGGCGGAGCCGGTTGCGCAGGCATTTTCAACCCGCAGCGCAGGCTTGAAGCGCAGCCCGGGTTGGGCGTTCATGGCGAGCGATGACGGGAAATCCTGCTTGACAAAACCACCGTTGAAAGTGCCCACCACCACGGCGTCTATCTGATCGGCGGTCAGACCCGCATCGTTGAGCGCATCGCGCACGGCGTCGGCCAGCAAGACCTCGGCATCGAGCTGGTCAAACTTGCCGAATTTGGAATGCGACCAGCCCACCATATGGACTGGGCTTCGTTGACCTGTCGGCATAAATTGTCCTTTTGAGCTCTAGCATGTGAACCGCTTGCGACTCACCCTGACTTTTGTTATCGATAATGCCTTTGATGTTAAGGGACAGCAGATTTTTATTTCACCTTTTTAGCCCCCGAACATGCACAAACAGGTTCAATATGTGACTGAGTGAGTCAGGGTTACTACCAGCCTGGTGAGGGCGTGTGGGGACCCTAAAATCTTGCGATGTACAAAAACGCACTCCCACTCGTCGCACGCGAGGTTGCGGGTGCCCAGACACTGCGTCGCGGTTTGTCAGTGCTTCGCTTGTTGACGCGCACCGGCCCTGCAGGTCTACGGATGGGCGAGATTGGACGTCGCCTAGAGCTGCATAAATCAACCGCCATCCGCTTGACGCGCACCTTGGTCGACGAAGGCTTTGTGGTGCACGACCGCTCATCGGGCAGCTACCGGTTGGGTCCGGAGGCGTTTGCAGTAGGTTTGGCCGCAGAACCCAGTTACGCGCTGCAGCGCTTGTCTGCAGCCACCTTGCGGATGCTGGCGATGGAGTCTGGCGACACGGTGTTTTTCACGGTACTGCACGGCTACGAAAGCATTTGCCTGTCACGTCACGAAGGCGATTTCCCGATCCGCAACCAACTTATCAAGCCGGGCGACCGCTGGCCGCTGGGGGTGGGAGCTGGTGCTTGCGCCCTGCTGGCCGCGCTGTCGGACGCGGAAGTCGAGGATGTGCTGGCTCGCAACCTGGCCCTGCGCGCCAACAGCTTTGCCCGCTGCACCGACGAGGCTGTCTGGCAGCTGATTCGCCAAACGCGTGACAAAGGCTATTGCGTGCAGCCGGGCCTGATCATTGAAGGCAGTTGGGCGGTTGGCGTGCCGGTTTTTAACAGCAACAACCGTCCGGTGGCGTCCATCAGCATCGCCGCCATTGAAAGCCGGCTGGGCCCGGGTCGCAGCGTCATGCTGGGCAACCGCTTGATGCAGGCCAGCCGCGAATTGACCGCACTGCAAGGCCATGCCTTGACGCAAGATGATTGAGCATTTTTTTGGAGAAAACGCATGACATTTGTAAACGAATCTAGCCCTGTGGCTGTCATCACCGGCGGCGCCAGAGGCATCGGTTTGGCCGTGGGTCAGTGGTTTTTGGCCCATGGTCACCGGATTGCTTTGCTGGACATTGACCGCGACACGCTGGCCCATACGGCCAGCGCGCTGGCGCGGCCCGCTCAGGTCATCACCCTGCACTGCGACGTCTCGGACCCGCAGCAGGTGCAAGACGCTGTCAGCCAGGTAGAGGCCACTTTTGGCCGGATTGACGCCTTGGTTAACAACGCCGGCGTGGCCGTTTTCAAACCGATAGGTGAAACCACGTTTGCAGAGTGGCGGCACGTCTTGTCGACCAACCTGGATGGCGCTTTTTTATGCACCCAAGCCTGTGCACCCGTGATGCTTAAAACCGGCGGCGGCAGCGTGGTCAACATCGCCTCGATCTCCGGCCTGCGCGCCAGCACCTTGCGGGTCGCCTACGGCACCAGCAAAGCGGCGATCATTCACCTGACCAAGCAGCAAGCGGTCGAGCTTGGTAACGTGGGTATTCGCGTGAACGCCATCGCCCCTGGACCGGTCGACACTGAAATGTCCAAGCTGGTGCACAGCGTGGCCATCCGCTCCGACTACTACGACGCCATCCCGCTGAATCGCTATGGCACCACCGACGAAATTGCCTCCGCTGTGGGTTTTCTGTGCAGTCCGGCGGCCAGTTATGTCAATGGCCAGGTGTTGGCCGTGGATGGCGGTTTTGAAGCCAGCGGCGTTGGCTTGCCGACACTGCGCAGGTAAGCCGGCCCGTCAGTGAGCAAAGACCGTTAGTCCCGTTTAACGGTCTGTGTTGTGTGCTGACCCTACCGGGCTGTGTGGTTTTGCCCTAAATTGCGCTGACAATCGACAAGGGCTGCTGCGAAAATAAGCTCTTTTACTGTGCATTTGCAGTCAACAAGCGCATCTGTACATTGACCGACAGACTTTTAAAAGTGACAAATCCTTCATTCAATCAACACAGTTTGGCGAGCCGCTTGTCGGTTGCCCCGATGCTCGACTGGACCGATAAACATTGCCGTTACTTTCACCGGCTCCTGAGCCGCCACGCGCTGCTGTACACCGAAATGGTCACCACCGGTGCTTTGCTGCATGGTGATGTGCCGCGGCATTTGCGTTTCAACGCTGAAGAGCATCCGCTGGCCTTGCAGTTGGGCGGCAGCGAGCCAGCTGATTTGGCGGAGGCTGCCCGGCTGGGGGAATCGTGGGGTTACGACGAGATCAATTTGAATTGCGGCTGCCCGAGCGAGCGCGTGCAGCGGGGTGCTTTTGGCGCTTGCCTGATGGCCGAACCGCAGTTGGTCGCCGACGGCGTCAAGGCCATGCTCGACGTGGTGAGTGTGCCGGTGACGGTCAAGCACCGCATCGGCATCGACAAAGGCGAGCGCTACGACTTTGTGCGTGATTTTGTTGGCACCGTCAGCTTGGCCGGTTGCAACACCTTCATCGTCCACGCCCGCAATGCTTGGCTGAAAGGTCTGTCGCCCAAAGAAAACCGTGAAGTGCCGCCGCTGCGCTACGAACTGGTGCATCGTTTGAAAGTCGACTTTCCACAACTGAACATCATGCTCAATGGCGGCATCAACACCGCCGAGCAAGTGCGCGCGCAACTGCAGCACATCGACGGCGTGATGATCGGCCGTGAGGCGTATCACAACCCGTGGTGGCTGGCTTCTTGGGACACGGATTTCTTCGGCGATGCCGCCCCAGCACAAGTGCGCACGCGTGAACACATTGAGGCCCAGATGGTCGACTACATGGCGCGTGAATCAACCTTGCACGGCACGCCCTGGAGTGCCATTGCCAGGCACATGCTGGGGCTGCGCCATGGCTTGCCGGGTTCGCGGCGCTGGCGTCAGGTGTGGAGTGACCACAAACTCAAAACCTGGCCGCCGCACGAGGTCATGGCCTTGGCGCATGCTGCGCTTGAAACAGCTTGAAACAGCTTGAAATTTGAAATGAACGCCATGAACCTTAAGGAGAGTCTGTTGAAAACTGTTGCTGTGCTGTCGCTTGACCCGGCTCACTTTGTCAAGCCGGTGCTGAATTTGAACGGTCACGGTGCGGCGACCCATCCGCCGCGCATCTTGCTGCTGTATGGCTCGTTGCGCGAGCGCTCTTACAGCCGGCTCGCCAGCGAAGAGGCGGCCCGAGTGCTGCAGGCCCTGGGGGCAGAGACGCGGACCTTCTCGCCCAGTGGCTTGCCGCTGCCGGACGATGCGCCCGAGTCGCATCCCAAAGTGCAAGCGCTGCGCGAACTGGCGGCCTGGGCTGAAGGCATGGTCTGGTGTTCACCCGAACGGCATGGTGCGATGACCGGCATTTTGAAGGCGCAAATCGACTGGATCCCTTTGAGCGTGGGGGCGGTTCGGCCAACCCAAGGCAAGACGCTGGCGTTGATGCAAGTCTCTGGCGGGTCGCAGTCTTTCAACGCTTTGAACCAGATGCGCGTGCTGGGTCGCTGGATGCGCATGCTGACGATTCCGAATCAATCGTCGATTGCCAAGGCCTTTCTTGAGTTCGACGAAGCGGGCCTGATGAAGCCGTCCCCCTACCACGACCGTCTGGTCGACGTGATGGAAGAGCTGTTCAAGTTCACGCTGCTGACGCGCGACGCCTCGCCTTGGCTGGTCGACCGCTACAGCGAGCGCAAAGAAAGCGCGGCGGCATTGTCAACCCGTGTGAACCAAGCGACGCTGTAACCCAGCCGCCGCGTCAGCGGCTGCCAAAGTTTGCCGTGCGAACGCCAATCAGCGTGGTCTAAGTCACCAATATGTCATGCATTCGACATGACCTCGTCACGCTGAAACTTCAAACTCAAGGCCATGAAACAACATGCGCCCGAAGGTCAGACGTGCCAAGCAGCAGAGCAGAACAGCTTGAGCGCTGCCCAAAAAAACAGCTTGCGTATTTTGCGTTGCACAGCCCAAGCGATGGCGAATGGGCCCGGTGGTCTGCATTTCGTGCCGGGTGCCAAGCCTTGGCTTGACGGTTTGTCATGGTTTCCACGTCAGCGCCCAACGTCGACGACAACTCTTTAGGACCTTCCAATGAAAGAACTGCCGAATCCCACGTACGCCCTGTCGCCGATAGAGTTGCCACGGGGGTTACTTCATCGAAACCCTGAAACAATCCCTGAAACCCTGGATGTCCGGCCTGCGCCGACCAAAATTCAGGTCAGCTGGGCTCGGCATCAAGACGAAGTCCGAGAGGCGCAGCGCCTGAGGTACCAAGTCTTTGCGGTGGAAATGGGGGCCCGCTTGGTGTGTAAAGTTCCCGGCCACGACATCGACTTGTTCGACGACTACTGCGAACACTTGTTGGTGCGTGACGAGGCCACGCAAGAAGTGATTGGCACCTACCGCGCTTTGACGCCGACCCAGGCCAAGCGGGCGGGCAGTACTTACAGCGACCTCGAATTTGACCTGACCCGTTTGCGTTCACTGCGCAACCGCATGGTTGAGTTAGGTCGCAGCTGCGTCCACGCCAAGCACCGTCAGGGTGCGGTGATTCTGGCGTTGTGGGGCGCTCTGGCGCAGTTCATGGCGCGCAACCAGCTCGACACCATGATTGGTTGCGCCAGCATCCCGATGCAGCACAACGGCACGCCCAGCGGTCATGCGGCGGCCAGCATTTGGCGGCAACTGAGAGAAACGCATTTGGCAACCATTGACTGGCATGTCACGCCGCGTCTGGCCTTGCCGGTCGAACAGTTGGACAACGCGCTGCGGGTCGAGCCGCCGGCGCTCATCAAAGGCTACTTGCGCCTCGGCGCCAAGGTTCTGGGGGCGCCAGCCTGGGACCCTGATTTCAATTCGGCCGACTTGCCGATGATGATGCGCATTGCAGATTTACCGCCCCGTTATCGAAAGCACTTTTCGGTTGCCCCTGATTAAATTTGTCTCCGCATGTGTTTGTCACTAATTTGTAACGATTTTTTTTACAATACGACAATTATGTGATATGTTTCATAGTTGAGCTGCGTTTGCAAGTCAATTTACAGGTTCTATTTTTAAATGTCATTTTCCAACGATCAGCCTGATGCGCTGCGCAAAATGGACACACCGCCCCTTCAATTTTTGGACCGTGACAACAGCATCTTGGCCTTCAATGAGCGAGTGCTTGACTTGGCAACTCGTCCCGAAGTGCCGCTGCTAGAGCGCTTGCGCTTCATTTGCATCGTGTCGTCTAATTTGGACGAATTTTTTGAAGTTCGGGCGGCCCCTCATCTGGCGTCTGTCAGCCTGCAGGGCGGTGGTCAATCTGCTGCGGCGGATGTTTTCAGGGCCTTGTCTGCCAGCGCCCATGAGATGGTTGCGCGCCAGTACCAGTTGTTCAACGAAACCTTGATGCCGGAGCTTGCAAAGCACGGTATTCATTTGTTGTCCCAAAGTGAGCGCGACACGGCCCAACGGCGTTGGGTCAAAGCCTACTTTTTGCGGGAGGTCAGGCCATTGCTGATTCCAGTCGGATTGGACCCGTCGCATCCATTTCCCTTGGTCGCCAACAAGGCCCTTAACTTCATTGTTCGTCTCGGCGGCAAAGATGCGTTCGGTCGGCAAAACGACATCGCTATTGTGAAAGTGCCGAGGGTTCTGCCGCGGGTCATTCAAATACCCAACAAAAGCGGTGACGGCCGGTCGCTTTTTGTCTCTTTGTCCAGCGTGGTGCGCGCCCATCTCACCGATTTATTCCCTGGCCGCGATGTTCTGCAGTTCTCGCAATTTCGGGTCACGCGGCATTCGGACTTGGCGGTTGACGAAGAAGATGTGTTGAACTTGCGCACGGCTTTGCGTGCCGGGCTGGAGCAGCGTCACTACGGTCAGGCCGTGCGTCTTGAAGTGTCGTCTGGTTGTTCGACCCACTTGGTCAATTTTCTGCAGCAACAGTTTCAGTTGCCCGCAGAAGCGATTTACCGTGTCAATGGCCCCGTGAATCTGGTTCGACTGACCCAGTTGGTCGATCTGATCAAGGCGCCAAATCTCCTTTTTGCCCCTTACAAGCCATCGCACCCCCCTCAGTTGGCCGATTCTGATTCCTTGTTTGAGAAAATCAAGCAAGGCGATGTCTGTATCCATCAGCCCTTTGAAAGCTTTGACGGCGTGTTGGCGTTTTTGCGCGAGGCCGTCAACGACCCTCAAGTGCTGGCGATCAAGCAAACCATTTACCGCACCGGCAGTGATTCGGAACTCATGGTTTTGTTGCGGGAAGCGGTCCGACGCGGCAAAGAGGTCACGGTGGTGGTTGAGTTGAAAGCTCGTTTTGACGAGGAAGCGAACATCAACTGGGCCGAGATGCTGGAGTCGATTGGTGCTCAAGTGCTTTACGGCGTGGTCGGTTTGAAAACACATGCCAAGATGTTGCTGGTGACACGCCGTGAAGGCAAGCAACTCAAGCGCTATGCCCATTTGTCAACGGGCAACTACAACCCGAAAACAGCTCGCCTGTACACCGATGTGAGTTACCTGACCGCCAACCCGCTGTTGACGCTGGATGTTGAAAACGTTTTCTTGCATCTGGCCAGCCAAAGTCGTTTGCCAAAGCTGCGCCAGTTGGTGGTGGCGCCTTTGCAACTGCACGCCAAAATGGTCGAGATGATCGAGTCCTTGGGTGTCGCTGCGGCCGCCGGGCAAGAGACCCGCTTGATCGCCAAAATGAATGCCTTGACCGACGAAGGTTTGATGCGGGCCTTGATCAAAGCGGGCCAACTGGGCGTCAAGATAGATCTGATCGTGCGCGGCGCTTGCATGTTGCCAGCCCAGGTTCCGGGCTTGACCGACAACATTCGGGTGCGCTCGATCATCGGTCGGTTTTTGGAGCATTCGCGGGTGTTTTATTTCCGTGCGGGCACCGAAGAAACCCTGTATTTGTCCAGCGCCGACTGGATGAATCGCAATATGTTCGGTCGCATTGAACTGGCTTGGCCGGTCACTGATCCGGTGCTGCGCCAACGGATCATTGACGAATGCTTGGTGTCTTATTTGCATGACACCCAAGACGCCTGGGACTTGCAGTCCGACGGCACCTACCAGCGCGCCGTGGTCCAGCCGCGCAGCCGCAAGCAAAGTGCCCAGTCGGCCTTGATGGCACGCTACTCGGCTGACGCCAAGCGCCTGCCCTTGAAGTCAGCACAAGCTCGGCCCAAGACGCCAGCGGCCAAATCATTGAAGGTGAAAAAGCCCGCGCTTGACAAAGCGTTAAAGCAAGCTTCAACCATTTAGTAACCTGGCCACTGGGAGGGTGTGATGGATTTGATTCTCTGGCGACACGCCGATGCTGAAGATGGACCTGACATTGGTCCAGTTTCGCCTGGTCCGTCTAGTGTTTCCGATGCCGACCTGCACCGTTGTTTGTCAGCGCGTGGGCACAAGCAAGCCAGCCGCATGGCCAAATGGGTTGACCGCACTTTAACCAGCAGTGCGCGGGTGCTGGTCAGCCCCGCCATGCGGTGTGAACAAACGGTTGTCCCCTTGAGCCGCAAATACAAGACTTGCCCCGAACTCGCACCATGGGCGTCGGTTGACGATTTATTGACCTTGGTCCAGTGGCCTCTGGGCAAGCTGCCGGTCTTGGTGGTCGGTCACCAACCAACACTCGGACAGGTTGTGACACGCCTGCTGGGGGTGGAAGGTGATGAGCTTTCTTTTCGCAAAGGGGCCATCTGGTGGCTGCGAAGCCGGGAGCGCGACGGTCTCGTTCAGACCGTTGTGGTGACCGTACAATCGCCTGAATTTCTTTAATTTTCAGCCGAAGGGCGACCGGTCTTGATGGTCGGCACAGCCGTCAATGCGCTCAAGAATGCAGCGTCCGACATGGCGGCCAATGCTTTGATGCCAGCGCGCAGTAATTCGCTTTTCTTGGCCGCACGGGAGAGTTTTCCAGCGCGTTCCTTCAGGGCTTCAATCACCACGTATTCGGCCTTTGGAATGGTGAAGCTGTCGCGAATCAGTTTTGGTTTTTTAACTTTTTCAACTTTGACAGCGCTGCCAGCCGCTGTGGTCTTGTCTGCTGGTGTTGCCTTGGTTGCTGGTGCTGGTTTGGCTGTCAAAGCTGGCTTGGCAGCCGGTGCTGGTTTGGCAACATGTGCCGGCTTGCTGGTTTGCACCGGCTTGGTCGCTGCTGGCTTCACAGCGGGTTGTTTGGCCGCAGCGACCGGCTTTTTGGCCAAGGGCTTGCTGGTAACCGCTTTGGCTTTAACTGGTGCAGCTGGCTTGCTAGCGACTTGGGCCGTGAGGCTGCTGGAGTTTTTGAGGGCAGACATGGTGAAATCCTGTAAAAAAGTTAATTAACGATTTATACAGTTTACACGGTTCACTCAAACCCTCGCAAGCCCGCCAGCTTCAAGCCTCTTTGACAGTCAGCGCGCTGAGGGTTTTCTCCCAGGCCAAAGACTCTTCTCTCAACAGGTAAGCCGACTGCGGAAAAGCATCTGCCCAACCGGGCCGGTAAGCCAGTGAAAATTGGTTGCCTTCGACCTTCAATTGCACGCCATTCAGGTCGGGTTCGCGCCTGGCGTGGCAAAAAATAACGGCCAGCCGCAAAGCCAGCAGTTGCTGGACAAAAATGTTGTCGGCAAAGTCAGCTTCCAGCTTGCGCAGTTTGCCGCGATGCCCAAGCACCAGCAGGCTCAGGCGGTGCAGTTCCGGCAAGGCAAAGCCTGGGGCGTCGGCGTTGTCCAAAATGTAGGCGCCGTGCTTGTGCGGTTCGTTGTGCGAAATATGGCTGCCGATTTCGTGCAACTGGGCCGCCCAGTCAATTTTTTGCTTGAAGCGTTGCAATTCTTCAGCAGAACCTTGATGCGTCATGGCCAGCAACTGACAGGCAATTCGGCTGACCCGCTCGGCGTGGGTCAAGTCGACATGGAACTTGCGTGTCAAGCCACGCACAGTGCGCGATCGCAGGTCGGTTTGTGTTTCTTGCCGGTCCAGCAGGTCGTACAGGGCGCCATGGCGCAAGGCCCCTTGAGCGGTGTGCATGGTGTCAATGTCGAGCAACTCAAAGGCTGCCCGCAGCACACTCACCCCACCACCGATCACCGCCCGGCGGTCGTCTTTCAGGCCTTCCATTTTCAAACGGTCGCCGCTTTGGGCTTTGATCAGTCGCTCAAGCAGCCAATCCAGCCCCTCTCGGGTGACCACGTCGGCGGGCCAGCCAGCGGCTGCCAGCACATCGCTGACAGCACCGACCGTGCCAGACGAGCCGTAGGCGGTGTCCCAGTGCGGGCGACCAAAGGTTTGAATGGCTTCGTCTAACACGGCTTTGGCAGCGATTTCAGCGCTGTTGAAAGCGCGGGCGCTGAGCAAGCCATCCGGGAAATACTTCATCGACCAGGCAACGCTTCCGACGCGCCAAGATTCCATGCTCTTGGCTTCCAGCCCGCAACCCAATATCATCTCTGTCGAGCGGCCACCAATGTCAATCACCAGCCTGCGCTCGGTGGATTGCGGCAGCAAATGCGCGACGCCCTGGTAAATCAGGCGGGCTTCTTCGCGTCCTGCAATCACGTCAATTGGAAAACCTAGGATTTGGTGAGCGCGGCTGAGAAATTCATCGCGGTTATTGGCTTCGCGCAACGTTTGGGTGGCAACCGCCCGAACTTGGTTTTTTTTGAAGCCAGCGAGGCGTTCGCCAAAACGCGCCAAGCATTCCCAGCCGCGTTGCATGGCTTCGGGGGTCAGGTTTCTTTGGGCGTCCAAACCGTTGCCTTGGCGCACGGTTTCTTTGAGGTATTCGGTGTAATGAATTTGGCCGTCATCGAAGCGGCCAAGTTCAAGTCGAAAGCTGTTGGAGCCCAAGTCCACAGCCGCAAGTCGGGTTCCATTTTGCATAAAGGTTCAGTTGTTTGTGCGGGCGAGCATAGCACCCGTTCAAGCGACGTAGCCCATCACGGCAAAGAAGTGGCAAGCCGTGCCGGTGGCAACAAAGCCGTGCCAGACGGTGTGTGCGTAGCGAAGCTTGGAGTCCAGGGCAAAAAAAATAACACCCACGGTGTAAGCCAGCCCACCTGCCACCAGCAAGTTGAAAACGGGCAGCGAGACGCGCTCCACAATCGGCACGGCCGCCATCAGTACCAACCAGCCCATCAGCACGTAAAGAAGAGTTGACACCCATGGCGTCGACAGGCGGTCAATGACCTTCAAAGTCGCACCGGTCAGCGCCAAAGACCACACCAGCCCGAGCAGCAGCCAGCTGCGTGGGCCTTCCATGGCGCCCAGCGCAAAAGGCGTGTAGCTGCCCGCGATGAAAAAATAAATTGCGCCGTGATCTAACTTAAGAAAAATATTTTTAGCGCGGCCTTCGGGCAGCGCATGGTAGAGCGTCGAGGTGAAGTACAAAAAAACCATCGTCAACGCAAACACCAACACGCCGACAAAGGGGAGGTTGAAAAAATTGCTTGAATGGGCATGCGCAGCGGGTTGATGCAACGTGCCGACCAACACTGGCGCTGCAGCGATGGCGGCGAGCAAGGCCGCACCGTGGCTCAGGCTGTTGGCAAATTCTTCACGCAAGCTCTGGGTACGAAATGTCATTAAAACCATTTTGTAATTGGCTTGTGTCAGCAGCATGACGTGACGTGACGTGACGTGACGTGACGTGACG
>JBBAPN010000032.1:0-26128 GCA_040400815.1 Polaromonas sp.
ATAAACGACCATCATGGCCAAGGTGAGCCACCAGCCAAAGCGCGAGCGTTTGGCTTTCAGCTCCTGGTATTTAGGATGGCTCGCAATTCGCTGAACCAAGTCGTCATGCATGTCGCAGTCTCCACAGAGTTAATGTGGGGGTGAGCGTAGTGGGCCGCGCTTACCAAGCGCTGACCAGCGACGAATGCGGCTTCAAAATTGATGCGCTCAGGCCGCCATGGTCAGCAACTCCGCGCCTTCCAGCACTTGGTCGCCGGGCGCGTACAAAATCTCGGCGATCACACCATCGGCAGGCGCGGCGATGGTGTGCTCCATCTTCATCGCCTCCATCACCGCCAGCGCCTGACCGCGGCTGACCGTGTCACCGGCCTTGACCTGAAACGACACGACCTTGCCCGGCATCGGGGCAGTCAAATGGCCGCCCTCGTGTTGGGCTACGCCGGCGTGCGCCAGCAGATCAATTTCAGTGATTTGCGTGGCCCCCATCGCGCCAAACACATGCAGCACCTCGCCGCGCCGGTAGACCTGCAACAGGTGACGCTGACCGTCGAGCTCGAGTTGCAAGCCTTGGGCTTTTGAGGTGTAGCGCAAAGCCAGGCGCGCATCGCCCAGCGCCAATTGCAGCGTGCCGTCATGCGCACGCGCCAGCTGAGCCGCCTGCGACTCGCCATGAAACTCAAACTCAAAGCGACGCTGACTCGGGCCGTGCACGCGCCAGCCATCGGTGCGGCTGAAGGGATCGGCCGTCTCGCGGGCTTTTTCTTCTTCCAAAGTGAGCGCCACCGCCGCGGCCACGGCCAGCGGCAGGCCGAGTTTTTCTTGATTGAACAGCACGTCCGCCTCACGCGGAATCAACGCGGTGTCGAGATCAGCTTTGGCAAAGGATTGGCTCTGCACCACGTGCCGCAAAAACTGCACATTGGTTTGCAGACCGACGATGTGGAACTCGCTCAGCGCTTGGTCCATGCGCGCCAGCGCTTGTTCGCGGGTGTCGCCATGCACGATCAGCTTGGCCACCATCGAGTCGTAATACGGCGAGATCGCATCGCCCTCACGCACGCCGTCGTCAATCCGCACATGAACAGGGCCGTCCGCGCGTTCAAAGCGCGTGCAGGCCGGCTGACGGTAGACCTGCAGCGTGCCGGTCGCCGGCAAGAACTGGTTGTCGGGGCTCTCGGCACAAATACGCGCTTCGATCGCATGGCCCTGCCGACGCAACTGCGCTTGCTTGAGTGGCAAGGGCTGGCCGGCGGCGACCCGCAACTGCCACTCCACCAGGTCCAGCCCGGTGATGGCTTCGGTCACCGGATGTTCTACTTGCAAGCGCGTATTCATCTCCATAAAATAAAAAGTCATGCCGCCTGCGCGTTGCTCAACAATGAACTCCACCGTGCCAGCACCAACGTAATGCACCGCGCGCGCAGCCGCCACCGCGGCTTCGCCCATCTCTTGCCGCATGGCTTCGGTCAGGCCGGGGGCTGGCGCTTCTTCCAGCACTTTTTGATGCCGACGTTGCACCGAGCAATCACGCTCGAACAAATGCACGTAGTTGCCATGCGTGTCGCCGAAAACTTGGATTTCGATGTGGCGTGGACGCTGGGCGTATTTTTCAATCAGCACCGCATCGTCGCCGAAGCTGTTGATGGCTTCGCGCTGGCAAGAGGCCAGTGCAGCAGCAAAGTCTGCGGATGACTCGACCGCGCGCATGCCCTTGCCGCCACCGCCGGCACTGGCTTTGATGAGCACTGGGTAACCGATGCGGTCGGCTTCGCGCTGCAACAGCGCGGGGTCTTGGTCAGGGCCGTGGTAGCCGGGCACCAGCGGCACGCCAGCTTTTTCCATCAGCCGCTTGGACTCGGCTTTCAGGCCCATGGCTTTGATGGCTGAGGCTGGCGGGCCAATGAAGACCAGACCTGCGTCCGCGCAAGCTTGCGCAAACTCTTCGTTCTCGCTCAAAAAACCATAGCCCGGGTGAATCGCGTCAGCGCCCGTGGCTTGCGCCGCCGCGATGATGCGCTGCCAGCGCAAATAGCTGTCTTTGGGCGCGCTGCCGCCAATGTGCACGGCTTCGTCGCAGGCCGTCACGTGCTTGGCGTCGGCATCTGCATTTGAGTACACCGCCACTGTTTTGATGGCCATTCGGCGGGCTGTGGCGGCGACGCGGCAGGCAATTTCACCGCGATTGGCGATCAGTATTTTCTTGAACATGAACATGGCAATAGACCGCTTTCTTTACGGGGCAGTCGGCGCAGCCAACCAGCTTGGTGGACGTTTTTGTAGAAAAGACTGCAGGCCTTCGCGACCTTCGTCGCTGGCCCGAATGTCGGCAATGCGGCGCGCGGTGTCGGCGCGCAGCGCTTCGTCGATCGCTGCGCCGCTGACGTCGCGCACCAGCAGCTTGCAAGCCCGCGACGCCAAAGGGCCATTGGCCACCAGCGTCGTCACCAGCTCCGTCACTTGGCTGTCCAGTTGCTCAGTCGAACACAGCACATGCACGAGTCCGTGACTGTGCGCTTCGGCGGCGCTGAAGCGCTCAGCCGTCACCATGTAGCGGCGCGAGGCCTGCGTGCCGAGGGCGCGTAAAACATACGGGCTGATGGTGGCGGGCAGCAAACCAAGGCGTGCCTCAGACAGGCAAAAAGTCACGTTATCGGAAGCCACCAGCACATCGCAAACAGCCGCCAGCCCCATGCCGCCGGCGTAACAATCCCCTTGAACACGGCCGACGATGGGCACCGGGCATTGGTCCAGCGTCCACAGCATGTCGGCGAGCTTTTGCGCGTCAGCACGGTTTTGCGCCCAGCTGTAATCAGCCATGGCGCGCATCCAGTTCAGGTCAGCGCCGGCGCAAAAAGCCTTGCCGCGCGCACCCAACACGATGACGCGCAGATCTGGCTCGGCTGACAGCGCGGCAAAGGTGCTGGTCAGCGCGGCGATCAACTCCGCGTTGAAGGCGTTGCGCACATCCGGGCGGTTCAGCCAGACCTCGGCCACGTGGGTAGAGGGCCGAACAATATCGAGAACAGCGTCTTGTGTTGTCATGGGTTCGTCCGTTTTATCAATAGCGTTTGGCAACTTCTTCGAGCATCACCTCGGTCGCGCCGCCGCCAATCGCCAGCACGCGCGCGTCGCGCCACAGGCGTTCAATCGCGGTCTCGCGCATGTAGCCCATGCCGCCGTGAAATTGCTGGCAGGTCTGCACCACTTCGTTCACCAGCTCGCCGGTCAATGCCTTCAGCATCGAGACTTCTTGCACGATGTCTTGGCCTTGCGTCACCGACCAAGCGCAGTGGTACATGAACTGGCGTGCAGCGCGGGTTTTGGCGTCGAGCATGGCGATGCGATGGCGAATGGTTTGCTGGTCCCACAGCGTGCCGCCAAACGCTTGGCGCTGCTTGACGTGGTCCAGCGTCAACTGCAAGGCCCGCGTGCAGTGACCGACCGCCATCGCGCCCAAGGCAATGCGCTCGGTCTGAAAGTTCTTCATCACCGAGTAAAAGCCCCGGTTCTCTTCGCCCAGCAGGTTGCCGACGGGAATGCGGCAGTTGTCCAAAATCAGCTCCGCCGTGTCGGAGGACATCCAGCCCGATTTTTTCAGTGCGCGGCCGACCGAGAAACCGGGCGTGCCTTTTTCAACGATGAACATCGACATGTCGCGGCGGCCTGGGCCGGTCTTGGCGGCGATGAAATACAGGTCTGCATGGACGCCGTTGGTGATGAACATCTTGGTGCCGTTCAGCACCCACTCGTCACCCTCGCGCCGTGCCGAGGTGCGGATGCCCGCCACGTCTGAGCCGGCGCCGGGTTCGCTGATGCCGACCGCGGTGATCATCTCGCCGGCGGTGACGCGCGGCAGGTACTTGGCTTTTTGCTCGGCGCTGCCGGCATGGTGCAAGTGCGGGCTGGCCATGTCGGTGTGGACCAGTACCGTGATGATGAAGCCGGCAAAAGTTGACTGCGACAACGCCTCGGCAAACACCAAATTGGTCAGCGCATCACCTTCACCGCCGCCGTAAGCCGAGTCATACATGAGGCCGAGCAAACCCGCTTGGCCCATGCGGCGCAGCACATCACGCGGCACCATGCCAGCCTCTTCCCAGGCGGCGCCATGCGGCTCAACCTCGCGGGCGATGAAGCGCGCAATCTGGTCGCGCAGCAGTTCGTGTTCAGGGCAGTCGTAAATTGTTTTCATGCGGATCTCCAGGTTGTTTTTTCTGATGTTGATGTTGAAGCTGCGTTACATGCCTTACATGCGAAACACGCCAAACTTCGGCTCGGGAATCGGCGCATTCAGCGACGCCGACAAACCCAAGGCCAGCACGCGGCGCGTGTCGGCCGGATCGATAACGCCGTCGTCCCACAAACGCGCGCTAGCGTAATAAGGACTGGACTGGTGCGCGAACTGGTCAAGCACCGGCTGCTTGAAGGCGGCTTCTTCTTCGGCGCTCCAACTGCCGCCGCGGCCTTCAATGCCATCTCGCTTGACGGTGGCCAACACGCCAGCAGCTTGCTCGCCCCCCATGACGCAGATGCGCGCGTTCGGCCACATCCACAAAAACCGAGGTGAAAACGCCCGGCCGCACATGCCGTAATTACCCGCGCCGTAGCTGCCGCCAATGATGACGGTGAACTTCGGCACGCTGGCCGTGGCCACCGCGGTGACCATCTTGGCACCGTGCCGCGCAATTCCTTCGTTTTCGTACTTGCGGCCGACCATGAAGCCGGTGATGTTCTGCAAAAACACCAGTGGAATTTTGCGTTGGCAGCACAGCTCAATGAAGTGCGCGCCTTTTTGCGCCGACTCGGAAAACAGCACGCCGTTGTTGGCGATGATGCCGACCGGCATGCCTTCAATGTGCGCAAAGCCGCAGACCAGCGTCGCGCCAAAACGCGCCTTGAATTCATGCAGCTCACTGCCATCGACGATGCGCGCAATCACCTCATGCACGTCATACGGTTTGCGGGTGTCCAGTGGAATCACGCCGTACAGCTCGGCCGGGTCATACAAAGGCGGCGCTGGTGTGCGCAGCGATTGCTCCACCCGCTTGCTGCGGTTCAGACTGGCCACGGCTTGTCGGGCCAGCGTCAGCGCGTGCGCATCGTTTTGCGCCAAGTGGTCGGCCACGCCTGACAAGCGCGTGTGTACATCGCCACCACCCAGGTCTTCAGCCGAGACGATCTCGCCAATGGCGGCCTTGACCAGCGGCGGTCCCCCCAGAAAAATCGTGCCTTGGTTTTTGACGATGATGGTTTCATCGCTCATGGCGGGCACATAAGCGCCACCAGCGGTGCACGAGCCCATGACAACGGCGATCTGCGCGATGCCCTGCGCGCTCATGTTGGCTTGGTTGTAAAAAATGCGGCCGAAGTGATCGCGATCCGGAAACACATCGTCTTGGTTCGGCAAGTTGGCGCCGCCCGAGTCGACCAGGTAAATACACGGCAAGTTGTTTTGCAGGGCGACTTCTTGCGCCCGCAAATGCTTTTTCACCGTCATCGGGTAATAGGTGCCGCCTTTGACCGTGGCGTCATTGCAAATGATCAGGCAGTCGATGCCGCTAACCCGGCCGATACCGGTGATGACACCCGCACAAGGCGCACTGTCAGTGCCGTCGCGGTCGGGGTACATCGCCAACGCCGCCAACGGTGACAACTCTAAAAAAGGCGTGCCGGGGTCGAGCAGCATCTGCACCCGTTCACGCGGCGGCAACTTGCCGCGTGCGACGTGTTTGGCGCGGGCCACTTCACCGCCGCCAGCTGCGACGACGGCGACCTGCCTGCGCAGTTCTTCCACTTGCGTCCGCAAAGCAGCGGCGTTGGCTTGAAAGTCAGCAGAGCGGGCGTTGAGCTTGGTTTCCAGAACGGTCATGGGTCACTTCCTTGCAAGGCGCGGCGTGATGCAAGCGCTGATGCGAGAGCTTAGACTCAAAAGCAGCCAAAGCGCCGCCACAAAGGTTGCAAATCTTGCCAGCTTCGCGCAAACTCGGCTCATGCTTTCGCACCAGCCCCCTTCTTCGCTTGCAACGCTTCCAACAGCGACAACGCCTCCTCAAGCACCGGTTGCAGCAACGCCCATGGCCTACGTCAGAGAAATTGAAGCGGCCTACCAGCGCACCGGACTCAGCCCAGCGAGTGCGCTCAAGCTGGCACAGATCACGCCAGCGCAATTGAAAAAACCAGACGCCAACATCACGACGCGTCAAATGGAGGTCTTGTCTGGCACCGCCATGCAAGCGCTGGACGACGAAGCCATGGGCGCTTTCAGCCGGCGACTGCCATGGGGGAGTTACGGCATGCTGGCCCGCGCCTCCCTGGGCGCGCCTGATCTGGGTATGGCGCTCAAGCGCTGGTGCCGCCACCACGCCTTGTTGACCGACGATATTCATCTCAAGCTGGTGACGCTCGGCGACAGCACGGCCATCGTGCTGGAAGAACGCGGCGATCTGGCACGGCACGGGCAAGGCGCCCGCGAGTTTTGCTTGGTGCATGTGCTGCGAAACATCCACGGTTTGGCCTGCTGGTACATCGACTCCCGGATTGCGCTGCAAGGCGCGCACTTCCCGTTCGCCCCACCACCGCACGCCGAAGCCTATGCGCTGATGTTTCCGGGCCCGATTCGCTTTGATGCCGCGCAGGCTGAGCTGCGTTTTGACGCGCGTTATCTGGCTTTGCCCTTGCGTCGTGATGAAAAATCGCTCCAGCAGATGCTGCAACGCGCCTTGCCACTGACGGTGCGGCCGTATCGCCGCGACCGTTTGTTGGGGCAGCAAGTGCGTCAAGTGCTGAGCAAATCAGACGTGTTGAGCCACAACGCAGACACCCTGGCTGCGGCGCTCAACCTGTCACCGCGCTCTTTGCACCGGCAACTGCAAGAAGAAGGCGCGTCGCTGCAACAACTCAAAGACGAGGTGCGCAGCCAAAAGGCCAAAGACTTGTTGCTGCGCACGACACAGCCGATCAAGCAAGTGGCCGCAGCCTCCGGCTTTCGCAATGAAAAGAGTTTTACCCGGGCGTTTCGCAGCTGGGCCGGCTGCACGCCGACCGATTTTCGGCGGGGCTTGATAGACTAACTCAGAGGCCAGAACTCTGCCGTTCGCCCAAGGCGATATCAAGCATCATCTCGCGGGCCAGTGAGCCAACTTCTTGCCGCAGCGCGTCGACCGACACGCTGATCGGCACCAGCAGATGCGCTTCAACCTTGAAGGTCTGCTTGCCCGACACGCCGCTGCGCAGGATGTCGGTGTGAATGCTCTCGATGCTGATGCCGCGACCGGCCAACAGCTTGGTCAGGTTGCTGACGATGCCGAGCCGGTCTTCGCCGACCAGTTCCAGCTCGACCACGCGCAAGGTGTTGGCCACATTCGCGCCATCGCTTCTGGCCACCATGACTTGCAAACCACTCGACGCCAGAGCGCGCAACGCCGTCGCCAATGCGTCGGCGTTCTCGCGCGGCACTTCCAAATGAACCATGCCGGCAAACTCGCCGGCCAGCCGGGTCATGCGGCTCGCCGCCCAGTTGGCACCAAAGCGCTGGGCCCGCTCCGCCAGGGAACTGACGATGCCTTGACGGTCCGCACCAATGATCGTGACCACCAGTGAGGTGACGGTTGGCGATGACTCCTCGGTCAAGACCACCGCCTTGCGGATCATCGGCGCGCGGGTGGCAAAACGGGGGTCTTGCGGCTTGGCCGGAACACTGCCTTGCAGGCGGGCGATCTGCACCACTTGGCGCAACAAGGCAATGCCCATCGGCGCCAGTGCGCGTTCCCACAACTCGCGGGCAGTTTCGCCCTGGTTGACAAAGCACCAGTCTTGCGCGGCGATGGCACCGGCGTCCCAGCCATCGGCCAAGTGATAAACCGAGCCGCCCGCGATGGCGTCGCCTTCCAGAATCGTCCACTCGACCGCTGCAATGCCGCGGTGTCGGGGCAACAGCGACGGGTGATACCCGACGCCGCCCAAACGCGAACGCGCCAGCGCGTCGTCACTGACCCGGGCGTGGGTGTGGGCAGCAATGATCAGGTCGGTGCCCTCGGCAATCGCCTCGCCCGGCACCATCTTCGGGTTCGCCAGCACATGCACCGCCATGCCAACGGCGCGTCCGGCCAACGCTAACCGGTCATCGGCAGACGGCGCCACGATGCTGGTGAACTCAATGCCTTCCTCGTGGCGCAAGGCCTCAAAGACAGAGGCGGCGAAAAAACGGGAACCGACCAACGCACATTTCATGGACACATCTCTTGTTTCAGTCAATCGGTGAATTGGTCATCGAACTTTGCAGCAGGTTCAGACAGCGAGCGCTTCAGCCACCGGCTGGTGCAAGCCAAGGCGGTCCAGCGCGCCGGCTAAATTAGCCACCGTGCGATCGACTTGGTGCCACTTTTCCAGCCCAAACAGGCCCACCCGGAAGGTCTTGAAATCAGCGCCTTCGTCGCATTGCAGCGGCACACCGGCAGCGGTCTGCAGGCCTTGGGCCAAAAACTTTTTACCCGATTGGATATCGGCATCGGTGGTGTAGCTGACGACCACGCCCGGGGCCTTGAAGCCTTCGGCGGCGACGCTCGGCAAGCCGCGGCTTTCAAACATGGAGCGGACTTTGTGACCCAGCAATTCTTGCTCAGCTTTGATCTTGGCAAAACCGTAGGCCTGGGTTTCTTGCATCACCACGCGCAAGCGCATGAGGGCGTCTGTCGGCAAGGTGGCGTGGTAAGCGTGGCCGCCGTTTTCATAGGTTTCCATGATCTGCAACCACTTCTTCAGGTCGCAGGAATAGCTTGAGCTGGTGGTGCCGTCGATGGCCGTACGAGCGCGCTCGCTGAGCATGACCATGGCGCAGCAAGGTGAGCTGCTCCAGCCTTTTTGCGGTGCGGAAATCAACATGTCGACGCCGTTGGCTTGCATGTCGACCCACATCGCACCAGAGGCGATGCAGTCGAGCACAAACAAGCCGCCGACCGCATGCACAGCATCGGCGACTGCCCGCAGGTAGCTGTCGGGCAAGATCATGCCGGCGGAGGTCTCGACGTGCGGTGCAAACACCAACGCCGGTTTTTCTTTGGCAATCGCAGCCACCACGTCGGCAATCGGTGCCGGCGCCCACGGTGCTTGCGCGCCGGCGTGGGTTTGGCGCGCCTTGATGACGCTGTGCGTGGCCGGGATGTTGCCCATCTCAAAAATCTGCGTCCAGCGGTAGCTGAACCAGCCGTTGCGGATGACCATCACATGCTTGCCAGCGGCAAACTGACGCGCCACGGCTTCCATGCCGTAAGTACCGCTGCCGGGCACCAAGGCCACCGAATGCGCCTTGTAAACATCTTTGAGGATGCTGGAAATGTCCGTCATCACGCCCTGAAAGCTTTTGGACATGTGGTTCAACGAGCGGTCGGTGTAAACCACCGAAAACTCAAGCAGGCCGTCAGGGTCAACGTTGGGCAGAAGTCCGGGCATGGTGTTTCTCGCTAAATTCTGATGGGGAACTGAAAATTTGAAGTCTAAGCTTAGCACCGCCCAGCTTTTGCGTGGCGCCAGCCCTTGCGAGCACCCCAAAATGGGCAAGGTTTACCGTCAAACGCCATGCAGTCCGGCAGTCCTTAAACCAGGCCCGCCAGCGCCCGCATGTCGGTGAAGATGACGCCGGCGCCCGCAGCGCGCAAGGCGATCGGGGCGTCATGTCCGGCCTCGGGCGGACTGTAGCCAAACACCGTGGCGCCAGCCGCGACACCGGCCGCCACGCCCGTGACGGTGTCTTCCACCACGGCGCAGCGTTGGGGGTCGACGCCCAAGGCTGCCGCGGCCGCCAGATAAACATCGGGGGCGGGTTTGGAGCGAGGCATCTCGTGGCCGCTGAAAATGAAGTCCTTGAAGTAGGGCATCAGGCCGCACTTATCCAATTGCAGCTCGACCTTGAAACGGTCAGCACCCGAGGCGCAAGCGATCAGCCCGCCGTACCGTGCGTGGATGTTGGCGACAGCGTCAACCGCGTTGGGGATGGCTTGCAGGCCCGCCACCAAGCCGAGGTTGCGCCGCTCGCGAAAACGCAACATCCAGTCTTCGGTCATGGGCTGGCCGGTGCGCGTCTCGATCAAGAGCCGCTCGTCTTTGACGGCCTTGCCAATAAAGATGCGCATGCACTCCGCCGGCGTCAGCGTCCAGCCGGACTCTTGCAACATGTCGCGCAGCACGCCGTTGGTGATGGCCTCGCTGTCCACCAGCACGCCATCGCAATCGAATAAAACAGCTTGAAACTTCATTCACTGATGATACGGGGAAGAAACTCGGCCAGAGGCATGCCGCTGGATCGACGCCAGCGCGCAGCCCTGTTAGATCGAATCCCCGTCGACGTACCACCAAAGTGCGGCTTCGCGCACGAAGCGGCTTTTTTCATGCAGCCGCGTAGCCTTGCCGCCCAGCCGGTAACGCGCCACAAATTCGACCTCCGCGCTGTCCAGGCCAGTCATTTGATGGCGCCTGACCTCCAGCCCCAACCAGCGCGCGCCCAGCTCAAAATCCAGTGTTGCGGGCCGTGTGCTGACGTGCCAGGTGGCGCGCAGGTAGTCGGCCTGTTGCAGCACAAAAGCGCTGTAACGGGAGCGCATCAGCGTTTCGGCGTCGGGCGCAGGCGAATCAAACCCCTCTTGCATATAGCGACCACAGCAAGCGGCGAACGACAAAGCCCTGCGCGGGCCGGCTTCGCGGCCACACGGGCAGGACTCAGTCGGCTGCAAGACGCCTCAAACCTTGCACACGGGCGTTGACTTGGCTCGCAACATCACGCCTTGGCGGGTGGCCGGCTGGCGACTTTGTGCGCTTCGAGCGTCTGCACCGGCCCGCCTTGTTCCGCCCAGTCGGCAAAGCCGCCGTCGATGTGCGCGACGTTGGTCATGCCCATGTCTTGCAGGGCTTTGGTGGCCAGCGCACTGCGCCAGCCAGCACCGCAAAACAACACGAACTCGCGCGACTCGTCACCGAACACCGGTTTGAAATACGGTGAATCGGGGTCTACCCAAAACTCCAACATGCCGCGCGGCGCGAGCAGTGCGCCCGGCAGCGTGCCACCGCGCTCTAATTCGCGCGGGTCACGGATGTCCACAATTTGCAGCTTCGGGTCGCCCAAGCGTTCGCGAATTTGGGCCACGCTGTAGGTGGTGACCTCGCTCATGGCTTGGTCGACAAGTACGCGAAATCCTTTGGTGATGGCCATGATTTTTCCTCGTTAATCTGGTTACAACAGTTCGATGGCGAGCGCCGTGCCTTCGCCGCCGCCAATGCACAAAGTTGCCACGCCTTTTTTCAGGCCACGGGCCTTCAAGGCATACAACAAGGTGACGATGATGCGGGCGCCGCTGGCACCGATCGGGTGACCCAAGGCACAGGCACCGCCGTTGACATTGACGATGTCGTGGCTGATGCCGAGCTCTTGCATGGCCGCCATCGGCACCACCGCAAAGGCCTCGTTGATTTCCCACAAATCGACATCACTCACCTGCCAGCCAATTTTTTTCAGCAGCTTTTGCACCGCGCCCACCGGCGCGGTGGTGAACCACTCCGGCGCTTGGGCAAACGTGGCGTGGCCGACGATGCGGGCGATCGGCGTCGCGCCCAAGGTCTTGGCGGTGGAGGCGCGTGCCAGCACCAATGCGGCCGCACCGTCATTGATGGACGAGCTGGACGCCGCCGTGATGGTGCCGTCCTTTTTGAACGCGGGGCGCAGCGCCGACATCTTCTCAAGCTTGACCTTGCCCGGGCCTTCGTCGATAGCAATAACGCTGTCGCCGGCACGGCCCTTGACCGTCACCGGCGTGATCTCGGCCTGGAAGGCGCCAGACGCAATCGCTGCCCGGGCGCGTTGCACGCTGGCTGTTGCGAAGGCGTCTTGTGCTTCGCGTGTGAACTGGTATTTGTCGGCGCACTGCTCGCCAAAGGTGCCCATGGCGCGGCCGGGTTCGTAGGCGTCTTCGAGGCCGTCGAGCATCATGTGGTCATAGATACGGTCGTGGCCGATGCGAACGCCGCTACGACCTTTCAGCAACAAATGCGGCGCGTTGGTCATGCTTTCCATACCGCCGGAAACCATCACGTCGCGGCTGCCGGCGATCAACTGGTCATGCGCCAACAGCGTCGCCTCCATACCCGATCCGCACATCTTGGACAGCGTTACGGCGCCCGTGCTGGCTGGCAAGCCGCCCTTGAAACCGGCTTGCCGCGCGGGCGCTTGGCCCTGCCCAGCCATCAGGCAATTGCCGAACAACACTTCATCGACCAAGGCCGGTGAAATGCCGGCGCGCTCCATGGCGGCCTTGATCGCGGCACCGCCGAGATCGTGCGCCGCCAGTGAGGAAAAGTCGCCCTGAAAGCCGCCCATGGGCGTGCGGGCAGCACCGAGAATCACGATCGAATCAGTCATTGCGTCTCCGTTCAATTAAATATTGATCGCCGTACAGGCGTCAGTTTTTGCGTTGCCGACATTCAGCGGCGCGGTGCCTTGGCCACGCCCTGAACGGCGGCTCGGTACATGACTTCGAGACCGCTGTTGCTGGTGACCGTGACGCGCATGTCTTGCAACAAACCGTCATGAATGCCGTAAACCCAGCCGTGCAGCGAGACGTTTTGACCCCGCGACCAAGCGTCTTGCAGCACCGTGCTTTGCGCCACATTGACGACTTGCTCGATCACATTGAGCTCGACCAGAGCGTCGCAGCGAGCGCCTTCAGCAATGTCACTGAGCAGCGATTGGTGCCGATCCCGCACATCTTGAATGTGGCGCAACCAGTTGTCGGCCAAACCGATGCGCGCGCCTTCCAGGGCCGCACGAACGCCGGAGCAACCGTAGTGACCAACCACCATCACATGCTCGACTTTCAGCCGCTCGACGGCGAACTGAATTGTCGACAGCGCGTTGAGATCTGAATGCACCACCACATTGGCGACGTTGCGGTGGACGAAGACTTCGCCAGGCTCTAGCCCGGTGATTTGATTCGCCGGCACGCGGCTGTCAGAGCAGCCAATCCACATGTACTTGGGCGTTTGCTGCTGCACCAAGCTGGTGAAAAAGCCGGGCCGCTCGGCTTCCATCTGCGCGGCCCAGGCGCGATTGTGGGCGAAAAGATCATTGATCGAGGTTGTCATGGGCGCAATCTTAGTCAGTTGGCGAGGCGGCCACGCATCAGCAGGTTTCTGCAAACAGCTCACGGCCGATCAGCATGCGGCGGATTTCGCTGGTGCCCGCGCCAATTTCGTAGAGCTTGGCATCGCGCCACAAGCGCCCCAGCGGGTAGTCGTTGATGTAGCCGTTGCCGCCAAAAATCTGCACGCCCTCGCCGGCCATCCAAGTGGCTTTTTCAGCACACCACAAAATCACCGAGGCGCAGTCTTTGCGCACTTGCCGCACATGCTCAAGACCCAGCAGGTCGAGGTTTTTGGCCACCGTGTAGGCAAATGAGCGCCCGGCTTGCAGCACGGTGTACATGTCTGCGACCTTGCCTTGAATCAGTTGAAACTCGCCAATGCTTTGGCCGAACTGCTTGCGGTCATGGATATAGGGGATGACGCTGTCCATGACGGATTGCATGATGCCCAGAGGTCCGCCAGTGAGCACGGCGCGCTCGTAATCGAGGCCGCTCATCAGCACTTTGGCGCCACCGTTCAAGCCGCCCAGAATATTTTTCGCCGGCACTTCGACGTTGTTGAAAACCAGCTCTCCGGTGTGGCTGCCGCGCATGCCGAGCTTGTCGAGCTTTTGCGCGACAGAAAAACCGGCCATGTTTTTTTCGATCAAAAAGGCGGTGACACCGCGCGCACCTAACTCTGGCTCGGTCTTGGCGTAGACCACCAAGGTGTCGGCGTCCGGGCCGTTGGTGATCCACATTTTGCTGCCATTGAGCAGGTAGTAACCGCCTTTGTCTTCGGCCTTCAGCTTCATGCTGAGGACGTCAGAGCCAGCCCCCGGCTCGCTCATGGCCAAGGCGCCCACATGGTCGCCGCTGATGAGTTTGGGCAGGTATTTTTGGCGCTGCTCAGGCGTGCCATTGCGCTTGATTTGGTTCACGCACAAGTTGCTGTGGGCGCCGTAGCTCAGGCCGACAGAAGCTGAGGCACGCGAGATTTCTTCCATCGCGATCATGTGCGCCAGATAGCCCATGTTGGCACCGCCGAGCTCTTCTCCGACGGTGATGCCGAGCACGCCCAGCTCGCCCATCTTGCGCCACAAGTCCATCGGAAATTGGTCGCTGCAGTCGATCTCAGCGGCCCGCGGTGCGATTTCTATTTGTGCAAATTCACGCACCGCATCGCGCAAGGCGTCGATCTCTTCGCCGAGCTGAAAATTGAGTCCTGGCAGGGTCATGGCATGTCCTTGAAGTTTGGATTGAATCAGTAAGTCTTTGGCACCGGTACCAGCGTTTGCTGCATTGCGGCGCAGTCGGAGACCCTACCGTCGGCAGCCACGTGCTGGACTTCTGCGGCGGCCACAATGATGCGCTTACCGCCCTTCAGCACCCGGCCGACAGCGCGCAACTCACCGCCTTGAAATGCCGCCAAGAAATTGATCTTGTATTCGACGGTGGTGACTTCCATGCCGACGGGCACAACGGTCAGAGCCGCGTAGCCGCCAGCGATGTCGGCCAACGCGCCCATGGCACCGCCATGAAAGCCGCCTTGCTGCTGGGTCACGCGGTCTGAGTACGGCAGCGCTATCTCGCACAGTCCAGGCTCAACACGTATCAAACGCGCGCCCAGGTGCTGCATCATGCCTTGTCGAACAAAGCTGGCTTCAACCCGTTGGAACAGTTCGCTCGGGCTGAGGGTGTGCGCGGATTCGGCGATGCTCATGGGGAAGGGCCTTTGGTTTGATGTTGACGTTGACGTAAAGGTCAATTATGGCAAGCTCATTTATCAGGCGGCTTTTTTAGCCGCCTTCAGCAGCAAAGACCGGGCTTCTTTCTCATGCCCCTTGATCTCCTCCAGGTTGGCCTGTAAGTCAGCCATTTGCGCTTCCAGGCGTTGCCGGTGATCGGCCAACACGCTGAGAAATTTATGCATCTGCGGCAGCGTGTCGCGCGGGCTGTCGTAAGAGTCAATGATGTCTTTGGCCTCACTCAAACTGAGCCCCAAACGTTTGGCTCGCAAGGTCAGCTTCAGCCGGGTCCGGTCGCGGGCGGTGTAGATTCGGTTGCGACCGCCCGGACCTTCGCGCTGCGGCTGTAACAAGCCCATATCTTCGTAAAAACGCATGGCACGAGTCGTCAGGTCAAACTCTTTGGCGAGGTCGCCGATGGTGTAAGTGGTGGCCATGGTGTGGGCAAAGCCTTTGGTGGAGATGGCGCAGGGAGAGAATGCTTGGCCTGTTCGACGGGACGGCCCATCTACAATTGACTTTATTGACGTTGACGTCAACGTCAATCTCAAATGTAGCGCAGCGCCAGGCCCTTATGAACCTCCTTGAACAGCAGTTGAATTATCCACATGGCGACCATCTGCCGGCCAGCGGCACGGCACTCGAGGTCGCGCCCGGCATTGGCTGGATTCGGATGGCCCTGCCCTTTGCCTTGGACCACCTTAATTTGTGGCTGCTGCGAGACGAGATCGACGGTCGGATCGGCTGGACTGTCGTCGACTGCTGCATCGCTCAGGAGACATCCAAAGCGCAATGGGAAGCCATTTTTGAGAGCCAACTCGAAGGCCTGCCGGTGCTGCGCGTGATCGTCACGCACATGCACCCTGACCATATCGGGCTGGCGCACTGGCTTTGCGAACGCTGGAACGCTCGGCTTTGGATCAGCGCAACAGACTACTACACCGCTCGTTTGGCGCGCAGCAGCAGTGTCGGTTTTGGTGGTGACAAAGCCGCCCATTTCTTGTCGTTGCACGGCCTGGTTGACGCTGACTCGCTCAAGCAAATCAGTACCCGCGCCGGTGACTACGCCAGCTTGGTGCCTGATCTTCCGAGCAGTTTTGCAAGGCTCACGGACGGCATGCAACTGAGCATTGGCGGCAGGCGTTGGCGTTGCATCAGCGGTTACGGCCATGCCCCAGAACACATCGCTCTGTATTGCGATGACGCCGCCTTGCCGACGCCGGTGTTGATCAGCGGGGACATGGTGCTGCCGCGCATTTCAACCAACATCAGCGTCTATGACATCGAGCCCGAGTCCAACCCCTTGGCGCTTTTTTTAGACTCTATCGACAAGTTCAAGCCGCTCGCGACAAACACCTTGACGCTGCCTTCGCACGGTAAACCGTTTGAAGGCTTGCACACCCGAATTCAGCAATTGCATGACCATCACCGCGACCGTCTAGAGGAGGTGATGGCCGCTTGCAGGGCCAGCCCCTGCCACGCCGCAGATATTTTGCCGGTCATGTTCAAACGCCCCCTGGACTTGCACCAGACCACCTTCGCCATGGGTGAGGCGATTGCGCATTTGCACTGGCTTTGGCTTGAAGGCCGTCTGCAACGCCAACTCAGCGCTGACGGCATTTACCGCTTCAGTGGCTCAGAACCGCCTCGTTAACGCCCAACCAATAGGCTTTCAGGTGGCTGAGGTTTTCAGTGAAAGCCCGGAAATCAACTGCCTTGATCACGAAACCATTGGCGCCGTTTCGGTAACAAGCCACCATGTCGGACTGCTCGCCAGAGGAAGTCATCACGACCACCGGTACGAACTCGGTTAGCGGGTGGTCGCGCATGCGGCGCAACACCTCGACACCTGAAATCTTCGGCAGCTTCAAATCCAGCATCACCAGATTGGGTTGCTTTTGGGTGTCACGCCCCGCAAACGCCCCTTGGCCCCACAGGTAATCAAGCGCGTCAGCGCCGTCCCGCGCCACCACAACGTCCGCTGTGACGCCCTGCTCTCTCAGGGTCAGCACGGTCAACTCCAGGTGGTCTGGGTTATCTTCAACAACGAGAATTTGTTTATCGTTCATGCAAGTTCAAACGGCGCAAGACGCAAAAAATGAGATTTGTAACATTTCAGTCGAATAGAACTCTTTGTACCACGACTGTCGCACCGCTCACGCGGCGCCGCCCACGATTAGCTCCCACAGTAACTTCCCATATTTGCCGCCCACGGTCACCAATTGGGAATCATCTCCGCTTTGAGCTGGCGGCGCAACTCTGCATAGTCGGGAACGATAGAGCGGACAGTCTCCCAAAAACGCGGGCTGTGGTTCATCACGCGCAAATGACTGAGCTCATGCACCACTACGTAATCGATCACCGACAACTTGAAGTGAACCAACCGCCAATGCAAACGGATCGAGCCGTCTGAGCTGGCGCTGCCCCAACGCGTGCCGGCGCTGCTCAGGCTCAGGCGCTGCCAGCTGACGCCCAAAAGCGGCGCATAGTGATTGAGCCGCTCCTCGAACAGTTGTTTGGCGTAACGCATGAGCCAGACCTGCGCGGCATCGCGGATCTGCGCGGCTGTGGCACTGCCAGCCAAGCCCAGCTGAAGCATTTGACGCACCACGCCATCCGCCCCCTCGACGACATACACCGCATCAACGCCCGGCAAGGCCTGCCTGTGCCGCGCCAGACCGGCGGCGGGCAATGGCTGCGTCGGCGCCAACAACAACACCAGCTCACCGCCCATGAAGCGCACGGTCGCACCGTCTCGCCAGTCGATGCGGGCCGACTCCATGCGGCTGTGACGCTCGCGCATTTCCTGTATTTTTTTCAAGATCCAGCTGGCTTTTTCTTGCACAGCGCGGTCGATTTCAGCCAGCGGCACCCAGGTGGGCGCACTCACACACAAGCCCTCCGTACCGACTGAAAAACCAATCGTGCGACGCTTGCCACGCTTCAAGGCATAGCCCACCAACACGCCCGACAACAGCGCTTCTCGGCTGGCCTGTGGATGCCGAAAACTGATCGGCAACAACCCCGGCGTCTGTTCCGGCGCCAACAAGTCAAGCGTTCGCTGAAGAAACTTAAGCATGCGTTAGTTTACAGACCACCGGGGGCCAGCGTTTCAGTGCTTGCCTCGCGCGGGCGCCTTTTCGTGCACATAGGCGTCTGGGTCCAGACGGCGCATCTCGGCTTCAATCCAGGCCTGCACTTCGCGCATCAATTCTTCCGGCTTGCGGCCGACGCTGCTGATCGGCTTGCCAATCGAAATGTCGACAATGCCGGGCCGCTTGATGAAGGCCTTGCGTGGCCAACATTTGGCCGAAGTCACAGCCACCGGGATCACGGGCGTGCCGGTTTCAATCGCCAGCCGCGTACCGCCACTTTTGTAAACCCCTTGTTGGCCGCGTGCGATGCGCGTGCCTTCCGGAAACATGATGACCCAAACCCCTTGACTCATCAGCCGGCGGCCCTGCTCTACTACTTTAGAAAAGGCTTCGGTACGCTTGCTGCGGTCGATGTGAATCATGTCCATGCGGCCCATGGCCCAGCCAAAAAACGGCACGCGCAACAGCTCTTTTTTGAACACATAGGCCAGCGGATGCGGCATCAGCGTGACCATCGAAAAAGTCTCCCACGTGCTTTGGTGTTTGACCAGCAACACGCAGCCGCTGGTCGCACCCTGGGGCAAATTTTCCATGCCGCTGACGCGGTTCTGAATGCCCAGCAAAAAAGTGCCGCCAGAAACCGCCAAACGCAGCCAGCCGGCGCACATCCAGTAGATTTTGGTGCTGGTCAAAAACGGTGACACGAACAGGACGGCGATGGCCCAAGGAATCACGGTGAGGGTCATCCAAAGCAAATGAAGGACGGAGCGGATCAGTGGCATGAATATCTTTAAAGTGGCAGACAGAGCCTGCAGAACGCTTTTTGGCCAAACTACAGAACTCGGGTTTTCAGGTTTCAGGGCGTTGTGGTGGCAGTGGAAAGTGCGCTTCGTTCGATTAAAAAATCTGCAAAAGCCCCCAAGTCCTTGTGCATCCGGGTGTCTGCAGGCAGGTTTTCTGGGTGCCCGCCGCCCAAGTAGCGGGCCGATTTTCCGGTCATTACGAGATGCGGCTCACAGCCGGCTGCAACGCCCGCGACGACGTCACGCAGCGAGTCACCGCAAGTCGCCACGCCTTTGAGCGAGACCCCGAAACGCAGGCCGATTTGTTCAAACAAACCCGGCACAGGCTTGCGGCAGACGCAGCTTTCTTCGGCGCTGTGCGGGCAATAAAAAACCGCATCGACACGGCCACCGACAGCGGCCAGCATCTTGTGCATCTTGGCGTGCATGGCGTTAAGCGCCGCCACGTCAAACAAGCCGCGGCCCAAGCCCGACTGATTCGAGGCAATCACCACATGCCAGCCAGCATGGTTGAGCCGGGCAATCGCCTCCAGTGCACCGGGCAAGGGCAGCCACTCTTCAGGCGTTTTGACGAAGTCCTCGCTGTCGCTGTTGATGGTGCCGTCGCGGTCCAGGATGACGAGTTTCAGGGTGGTTCCCATAGCGATGCCTCATCGATTAAGTGACTCAATATCTAACAGGCTATGCCGCTAATCGCGACAAATCGGCGACGCGGTTCATGGCCACATGCAAGGACTTCAACAAGCCCTGCCGATTCAGCCGCAAATCGAGTTCCTCGGCGTTGACCATCACGCCTTCAAAGAAAGCGTCAACCGGCTCACGCAAGGCCGCCAGCGTTTGCAGCGCGCCGCTGTAGTCGCCCGCTTCAAACTGCGCCTGGGCTTGCGGCAACACGCCGTTCATGGCGGTGAACAGCGCGATTTCAGCCGGCTCTTTCAACAGCACTTGGCTGACATGGGCGTCGACCTCTTGGGCTTTTTTCAGGATGTTACCGATGCGCTTGTTGGCGGCGGCCAAGGCCGGCGCTTCGGGCAAGGCAGCGAACACCCTGACGGCCACCAGACGGCGTGCCACATCACCCAGCCGTTGTGGCCGCAGCGCCAACACGGCGTCAACTTCCTGCGCGCTGTAGCCCTGCTCACGCAGGGAGCCAGCGAGCCGGTCATAGATGAAATCCAGCAAGGCCGCCGAAGCATTTTCAATTTTGTCGCCAAATGCTTGGCCTGCGGTTTGCACCAACACATCAAGACTCAAGGGCAGCTCTTTGTCGGCCAGCATGCGCACCACGCCCAAGGCATGTCGGCGCAAGGCGAACGGGTCTTTGTCGCCGGTCGGCAAATTGCCAATGCCGAACATGCCCGTCAGCGTTTCCAGCTTGTCGGCCAGCGCCACCGCCAGCCCTACCGGATTGCGTGGCAAAGCGTCACCCGCAAAACGCGGTTTGTAATGGTCTTCAATTGCATCGGCGACGTCGCTGCTCAAGCCGTCGTTGAGCGCGTAGTAGCGGCCCATCGCGCCCTGCAACTCGGGGAATTCGCCAACCATGTCGGTGACCAAATCGGTCTTGGCCAGCAGCGCGGCTTGATCTGCCTGCGCGGCCAAAGCCTCGCCGCCGAGTTGCTGGCCGATGGCGCGGGCAATTGCCCGCACGCGCGTGACACGCTCGCCTTGGCTGCCGAGCTTGTTGTGATAAACCACCTTGTCCAAGCCGGCAACGCGGGAAGCCAGCGTCTTTTTGCGGTCTTGGTCAAAGAAGAATTTGGCGTCGGCCAGCCGTGGCCGGACCACGCGCTCGTTGCCGCCAATGACGGCCGAAGCATCTGCCGGGCTGATGTTGCTGACCACCAAAAACTGATGCGTCAGCTTGCCGGCCGCGTCGAGCAGCGGGAAGTACTTCTGATTTGCCTTCATGGTCAAGATCAGACACTCCTGCGGCACGTCCAGAAATTCTTTTTCAAAGCTGCAAACCAGCACATTTGGCCGCTCGACCAAGGCCGTGACTTCGTCCAGCAGGGCGTCATCTTCAATCGGCAGCACAGCGCCGCCTATGTTGGCCGCGGCAGCGGCCAATTGGCGCGCAATCTCGGCCTTGCGTTCGACAAAACTGGCGATCACGGCACCGTCTTTTAGCAAAGTGGCCGCGTACGCATCGGCGTGCGCGATCAGCACCGGCGAGACAGCCGCTTCGAAGCGATGACCTTGCGTGCTGTTGCCGGACTTCAGGCCCAGCGCCTGCAGCGGAATCACCGCCGAGCCGTGCAGTGCCACCAAGCCATGCGCAGGGCGCACAAAGCTGACGCTGCTCCAGCCGGGCAACGCGCAGTCGCTTTCCAACTGGTAGCTCATGACTTTGGGAATGGGCAGTTTGGCGATGGCCTCGAGCAAGGCTTTTTGCAAGCCATGGGCCAGCGTCGCGCCGGTGACCACGCTGTCGTGAAACAACGCTTCGGCTTTGCCATCCATGACTTTTTTCAGACCAGCCACCACGGACGCATCTGCGCCCAGCGCTTGCAATTTTTTCAGCAAGGCGGGTGTGGCGTTGCCTGCGGCGTCGAGACCGACGCTGACCGGCATGAGCTTTTGGGAGACGACTTTGTCAGCCGCTTGCGCCGCCACGTTGGTGATGTGGGCGGCCAGCCGGCGCGGTGAAGCGTAGGCGGTGAGCTGTGATTCGGCGGTCGCCAGTCCTTGCTGTTTGAGCTGCTCGTGCAGCACGCTGGCGAAGGCGTCGCCGAGTTTTTTCAACACCTTGGGTGGCAGCTCTTCAACGAAGAGTTCGAGCAACAGGTTTTGGGATGTCATCGTCATCACGCTCACGCCGCTTTCTTCGTCAAGGCCGGCAAGACGGCTTGCATCTGTGCGACCCATTCGCGGGGTGCCATGGGGAAGCCAAGACGTTCACGGCTCTCGTAATAGCTTTGTGCCACGGCGCGCGCGAGGTTGCGAATGCGACCAATGTAGGCGGCACGCTCGGTCACGGAAATGGCACCACGGGCGTCGAGCAGGTTGAAGCTGTGCGCTGCTTTCAAGACTTGCTCGTAAGCGGGTAGCGCCAGTTGTACGCCGATCAAATGTTGGGCTTGTTTTTCATGCGCGTTGAAGGCGATGAACAAGAAGTCCGCATCGCTGTGCTCGAAGTTGTAGGTCGATTGTTCAACCTCGTTTTGCTTGTAGACGTCGCAATAACTGAGACCTTCAGTCCAAGTCAGGTCATAGACGTTGTCGACGCCTTGCAGGTACATCGCCAGACGCTCCAACCCGTACGTGATCTCACCGGTGATGGGCCGGCAATCAATGCCGCCGACTTGCTGAAAGTAAGTGAACTGCGTGACTTCCATGCCGTTCAGCCAGACTTCCCAACCCAGACCCCAGGCGCCCAGTGTTGGGTTTTCCCAATCGTCTTCGACGAAGCGTATGTCGTTTTTTTTCAGGTCAAAACCGAGCACCTCGAGCGAGCCGAGGTACAGCTCCAGAATATTCGCCGGCGCGGGTTTCAGCACGACTTGGTATTGGTAGTAATGCTGCAGGCGGTTGGGGTTTTCACCATAACGGCCGTCTTTCGGGCGGCGACTTGGCTGCACGTAAGCGGCTTTCCAAGGCTCCGGGCCAAGCGCTCTTAAAAACGTAGCAGTGTGCGAGGTGCCGGCACCGACTTCCATGTCGTAAGGCTGAAGCAGGGCGCAGCCTTTGTCAGCCCAGTAGGACTGTAGCGTAAGAATAATTTGCTGAAAAGTGAGCATACAACCGTTGTTCTGGAGCCAAGCAAGACGCGCCAAGCCGCGCCTGAAGCAGTGCCGCGCTGAGAAGCGCTGTGATCCGTTAAAGCACTTATTTTACGCGGCTGCCACGGGCGAAATACGCCTGCCCAAGGCTTCACGCGAAAGGCTGTCTTGGCTCGCCTCTGCGGTTCAGCAGCGCCAACGCCACAGTCGCAAAACCCAACAGCCACCAAGGCGCCAAGCCAAAGCGGGAGACCCAACGCGCATGCAGTGTCAGGCCGTCGACGCCTTGCACGTCGGCCACCAACGCGCCGCGGGTATGACGCTCCAGCGCGTGCGTGACGCGCCCCTGCGCGTCGATCACCACGGTCGCGCCGGTGTTGGTGGCACGCAGCATCGGCCTGGCGAATTCAAGCGCGCGCATGCGGGCGATATTCAAATGCTGGTCGATCGCCACCGTGTTGCCGAACCAAGCGATGTTGCTGACGTTGACCATGATGCTCGGCGCAGTGGCTGCGTCTTTGAAACTCGCACCCAACTCCTCACCAAACAAATCTTCGTAGCAGATGTTGAGCGCCAATCGTTCGCCGCGCCATTCAAATGGCACTTGGGCCAAGCCGCCACGGTTGAAGTCGCCCAACGGAATCTGCATCATGTCGATGAACCAATGAAAAAACAGCGGCACAAACTCACCAAAAGGCACCAGGTGATGTTTGTCGTAGCGATAGTCAGCAGCGCCTGGTTTCAGGCCGAGCACAGAGTTGCTGTAACCGTTCTGCGCTGAGCCGAGAGGGATGCCGATCAGCGCGGCTTGTTCACCGTTGGCAAAACGTTCTTTCACGGCCTGCCAATAATCCGCTGGAAGCTGCTCCGGCAGCATCGGAATCGCTGTCTCGGGCAAGACCACCAGTGAGGTCTGCGCCTGCAACAGCTGATTGCCATAAAACCGCAGCGCGTCCATCACGCCAGTGCCCGGCTGGAACTTCAAATCTTGCGGAATATTACCTTGCAACAGGGTGACTGACAACGCGGGCCTTGGCGCTTTTACTGTTGTGGGCACCAAAGTCGCTGGCCGTAAGGTTGAAACAGCCACAGCGACCACGAGCAGGGCGACGCAAGCCATGGCTGGTTTTCGATTCAGGGCCCAGTTTCTTGAACGGGCGCCTAGCAGCAGTGCGGCCAACAAAGCGGCCACCCAAGCTGCCAGCCAAGTCAGCCCATGCACGCCCACCCAACCCGCCACCGGCCAGGCCCAGCCGTCGATGTGCGCATAGCCACCTTCGCCCCAGGGAAAGCCGGTGAACAACTTCACGCGCGCTATTTCGGCCAGCAGCCACACGCCCGCAAACACACTGGCGCGGCCGAACGCCGAACGGGGTACCAGCCAGACGAACAGGCCGGCTGCAGCCGCGTAGTAGAGGGCCAAGGCAGCCGCCAATCCCAACACCGCCAGCACAGCCAGGCTTGCTGGCAAACCACCGTACAGGTGCATGGAAATGAACAACCACCAGAACGTGCCGCACAACATCGACACGGCAAAAAGCCAGCCGAGCAGCGCCGCCTGAGCAGGCCAAGGACAGCGCAGCAGTTGCCAAACCAGCAGTGTCAGTGACCCCAATTGCAAGCCGTAGCAGGCTTGTCCGGTGGCCAAACTCCCCACCGCAGCGAACGGCCAAGCCATGCTGAGTGCGTGCGCGTAACCGGCCAGCAACACACTTAACAGCGACCCCCAACTGAGTGGGCGGGTGGCGCCAGGCGCGGGCGGTATCATCGCAAAACTGAAGCGGGCACGTCGGCAGACGCGGCAACAACGCTGACGGGCGAGACTTTGAACCAGCGTACCGCCCCGCCCTTGGTGTGCAGCACGATGAATTGCAAACCGCACAATGCGACGCTTTCGCTGCGCTTCGGCACATGGCCCATTTCGTGGGCCACCAAGCCACCGATCGTCTCGAAGTCGGACTCTGGCAAATTCACCCCAAAAGCTTCATTGACGCGCTCGATGGCGGTGTCGCCACTGACGCGGTAAGTGCGGTCGCCAAGGCCGAAAATATCGCCAGCATCTTCCGCAATATCAAACTCATCTTCAATCTCGCCGACGATTTGCTCCAGCACATCTTCAATCGTGATGAGCCCCGCTACGCGGCCAAACTCGTCGATGACGACCGCCAAATGATTGCGGTTACCGCGAAACTCACGCAACAAATCGTTCAAGCCTTTACTTTCTGGCACAAAAGCGACAGACCGCAGCAAAGCCCGAATGTTCAGCTCTGGGGCTCGTTGCAGTTTGAGCAAATCTTTGGCCAATAAAATCCCGATGATGTTTTCTCGATGATCTTCATACACCGGAAAACGCGAGTGAGCTGTGTCGATGATCACATGCAACAACTCCTCGTAGGGGGCGTTGATGTTGATGATGTCCATGCGCGTTGCGGCAACCATGACGTCGCCAGCGGTCATGTCGGCCATCCGAATCACGCCTTCGAGCATTTCGCGGCTTTGCACGCCGATCACATCATTTTCTTGCGCTTCGACCAAGGTCTCGATCAATTCGTCCTTGGAATCGGGGCCGGGGTGAAGCATTTCTGCGAGCTTTTGCAAAAAGCCGCGTTTGTCTTCCGTTTTAAGAGGACGACTGGGGGGGGCATCGGACACTGCGGTGTTCGGTAGTGAATAAGCCTGCAAGGATAGCCGAAATTTATTTCAGTTGACTGCGGGCCACGGCGCTAGCTCGTCAAATCAGCTGGACGTACGGTCTTGCGCATCTCTTACGCCCTGCCGGAGTTCTTGCATCAGGCGCAAAAACCCCCAAAAACGGTGCGCTTGCACCTTCAGCTGGTAGTCAGTTTGCGCCAATCGTTCTTCGACCATTTCTGCAACCCGGGACTCGAGGTCAGCGGGCGGCAGCCGCAAGTAAGCGTCGCTCTCCGAGCCGTCACGCACAATGATGGCTCCTGCGTTTTTGGCGAGCTTGAGCATGATGGTGTTTTCACTCAAAGCGTGGATAAACATCATTTGGACGCCTTCGTTACGCGCGTGCATAACGGCACGCGCAAACAAACGTGCACCGAAACCACGACCACGCGATGGTCCAAAAACAGACACGCCAAACTCTGCGCAACTGGTGAAATCAGCCTCCACTGCAAAGGCTAAATGGGCCATGGCGATCAGTTCAAGTCGGCGGTTGTAAATCCCGAAAATTTCGTCACGATCAAAATTCAAGCTCGCTACATAGCGCTGAATCTGTTCGTCGCTGGCCACGTAACCAAACCGCAGGTACCGATCGGCAGACGGCAAACTGAGCAAATGCACGGAGATTCGTTCGGCATGGCTAGGGCCTAGCGAACGTATCGGAACCAAGACTGCATTCGGCGCTGCCCTGCGGTAGCGTTGCAACAACTTCGGGTTGAACAAGTCTTTGCCCGCAATGTAAGACGCTTTGAGAAGCTTCAATGCAGAAGTCATAAAGCTAATGTACGGGTTTTCCCTGTATTTGCCTTAATCAAACCCTTTAACCGTAGTCAATGGAGGGATGCCACATTGACCGACAAGGTAGAAATGCCAGACGATGGAGATGGACGGCTCAGGAATGCAAAATTTGAAATAAGAAAAAGCCCAGTCAATCATCAGATCAACTGGGCATTTCTTGCTGTAAGAGCC
>JBBAPN010000033.1:0-6258 GCA_040400815.1 Polaromonas sp.
TCGTGAAGGCGGCCGGACCGTCGGCGCTGGTGTCGTCGCTAAGATCATCGCTTAATTCCAGCAACAACCAAGGAATTAACCATGGCAACAAAGCAAAAAATCCGTATCCGTCTCAAAGCGTTTGACTACAAACTGATTGACCAGTCAGCCGCCGAGATCGTTGACACCGCCAAGCGCACCGGCGCGATTGTCAAGGGCCCCGTGCCTTTGCCAACCCGCATGAAGCGTTTTGACATCTTGCGCTCGCCGCACGTCAACAAGACCAGCCGTGACCAGTTGGAAATCCGCACCCACCAGCGTCTGATGGACATTGTTGACCCCACAGACAAAACTGTTGACGCGTTGATGAAGCTCGATCTGCCAGCTGGCGTGGACGTCGAAATCAAGCTGCAGTAAGCAAAAACGGGGGAGTCGTCGCAAGACCGCAGCCCCAATAAGACCAAGGGTCTGGCGCTTTATTTGCCGATAAGCAAATAAAGCGCTATAATCATAGGCTGCTCTAAACACGCTATGCGTGCGCGGAGGAGTTTTATTAACAGTCTTTCACATCAAAACGTCTGTGGCCAATTGAAGTCGCAGCGGTGGAAGTTACGGAGAAAACAATGAGTCAAAGCAACTCCCTCGGGTTGCTGGGCCGCAAGGTGGGCATGATGCGTCTGTTCACTGATGATGGGGATACCGTTCCTGTCACAGTGGTAGATGTGTCTAACAACCGTGTTACCCAGGTAAAAACCGAAGCAAATGACGGCTACGATGCACTCCAAGTTGCATTCGGCGCGCGCAAAGCATCGCGCGTGACCAAGCCGGCCGCCGGCCACCTTGCGAAAGCAGGCGTTGAAGCTGGTGAGATCCTGAAAGAATTCCGTGTTGCGGCTGACGTCGCAAGCCAGTACGCTGCAGGCACTGTTGTGCCAGCTGCTGCTGTGTTTGCCGTCGGTCAGTTGGTGGATGTGCAGGGCACCTCGATTGGTAAAGGCTTTGCCGGCACCATCAAGCGTCACAACATGAAGTCGCAGCGTGCCACGCACGGTAACAGCCGTTCGCACAACGTGCCTGGCTCCATCGGTATGGCGCAAGATCCTGGTCGTGTGTTTCCTGGTAAACGCATGACGGGTCACATGGGTGATGCCACCATCACCACGCAAAACCTTGACATCGTGCGCATCGACGAAGCCCGTCAACTGCTGATGATCCGCGGCTCAGTGCCTGGCTCAAAAGGTGGTTTTGTCACGGTTCGTGCTGCCATCAAGGTCAAGTCCGCCAATACTGCCAAAGGAGCGAATTGATGCAAGTCGAACTCCTGAACGACCAAGGTATTGCTTCATCCAAAGTGGATGTGCCTGATACCGTTTTCGGTCGTGAATACAACGAAAGCCTGGTTCACCAGGTGGTCGTGGCCTTTCAGGCCAACGCACGCCAAGGCACCCGCGCTCAGAAAGACCGTGAGCAAGTTCGTCACTCGACCAAGAAGCCTTTTAAACAAAAGGGTACGGGTCGCGCACGGGCTGGTATGACATCCTCCCCGCTGTGGCGTGGCGGTGGTCGTATTTTTCCGAACATGCCTGATGAAAACTTCACGCACAAAATCAACAAGAAGATGTACCGTGCCGGTATGGCTTCGATCTTCTCCCAGTTGGCTCGCGAAGGTCGTTTGGCCGTGGTTGATTCGCTGACAGTTGACTCACCAAAGACGAAAGTCTTGGCTGACAAATTCAAGGCCATGAACCTCACTTCGGTGCTCGTCATCGCTGATGAAGTTGATGAAAACCTGTACCTCGCCTCACGCAACCTGGTGAACATTCTTGTTGTTGAGCCACGCTACGCAGATCCACTGTCGCTGGTGCACTACAAAAAGGTTCTGGTCACCAAGGCTGCCATGGACAAACTCAAGGAGATGTTCGCATGAGCGCCCTGCAACCTTTCTCAAGAAAATCCAAATTCGACGAAGGTCGCCTGATGCAGGTTCTTGTCGCGCCCATCGTGTCTGAAAAAGCCACGATGATCGCCGAGAAGACCAACACGGTGACGTTTAAGGTCCTGCAAGACGCTACCAAGTATGAAATCAAGGCTGCCGTGCAGCTGATGTTCAAGGTCGACGTCAAGGCAGTGGCCGTTCTCAATACCAAGGGCAAGACCAAGCGCTTTGGCAAGTCTGTCGGCCGCCGGGACAATGTCCGTAAAGCCTACGTGACCTTGCAGCCTGGTCAAGAGCTGAACATCGGTGGGGAGACTGCGTAATCATGGCTGTCATTAAAATGAAACCCACCTCACCAGGCATGCGTGGCATGGTGAGAATTTCCCGTGATCACCTGCACAAAGGTGAAGGTTACGCGCCGCTGCTGGAGCCGCAATTCCAGAAAGCCGGCCGTAACAACAACGGGCACATCACGACGCGTCACAAAGGTGGCGGTCACAAGCACCACTACCGCGTGGTGGACTTCAAGCGCAACAAAGATGCGATTCCGGCTAAGGTCGAGCGCATCGAGTACGACCCTAACCGCAGTGCTCACATTGCGCTGGTTTGTTACGCCGATGGCGAGCGCAGCTACATCATCGCCCCGCGCGGTCTTGAAGTCGGCGCCACGCTGATCAGCGGCCCAGAAGCCCCGATTCGCGCCGGCAACACTCTGCCAATTCGCAACATCCCGGTCGGTTCGACGATTCACTGCATCGAAATGCAAATCGGCAAGGGCGCCCAAATCGCTCGTTCCGCTGGCACTTCGGCAACTTTGTTGGCCCGTGAAGGCACTTACGCTCAGGTGCGTATGCGCTCTGGCGAAGTCCGCAAGATCCACATCGAATGCCGTGCCACCATCGGTGAAGTCGCCAACGAAGAACACAGCTTGCGCCGTTTGGGCAAAGCCGGTGCGAAGCGCTGGATGGGTATTCGTCCTACCGTTCGCGGTGTGGTCATGAACCCGGTCGATCACCCACACGGTGGCGGCGAAGGCAAGACCGGCGAAGGTCGCCATCCTGTCGATCCATGGGGTAACCTGACCAAAGGCTACCGCACCCGCAACAACAAGCGCACGCAAGTGATGATTGTTTCGCGTCGCAAGAAGTAAGGTTAAGCCATGACACGTTCACTCAAAAAAGGTCCCTTTGTCGACCACCATTTGGTAGCCAAGGCTGATAAAGCCGTTACCAACAAAGACAAAAAGCCGATCAAAACTTGGTCGCGTCGCTCTATGGTCTTGCCCGAGTTCATCGGTTTGACCATCGCCGTGCACAACGGCAAGCAACACGTCCCGGTTTATATCACCGATCAAATGGTTGGCCATAAGCTGGGCGAGTTCGCACTCACCCGGACTTTCAAAGGTCACCCGGCTGACAAAAAAGTTGTCAGAAAGTAAGGAAAGACCATGGAAACACGTGCAACCCTCCGGGGCGTTCGTCTGTCGGTCGACAAGGGCCGTCTGGTCGCTGATTTGATCCGCGGTAAAAAAGTGGATCAGGCCCTCAACATCTTGAATTTCACGCAGAAAAAAGCTGCGGGCATCATCAAGAAGGTGGTTGAGTCCGCCATCGCCAACGCTGAACACAACGACGGTGCCGACATCGACGAGTTGAAGGTCAAGACCATCTACGTCGAACAAGGCACCACGCTGAAGCGTTTTTCCGCTCGCGCTAAAGGCCGCGGCAACCGTATCAGCAAACCAACGTGCCATGTGTACGTGGTTGTTGGCAACTAAAGGACAGACAGGTTATGGGACAAAAAATCAACCCTACCGGGTTCCGCCTTTCAATCAGCCGCAACTGGAATAGCCGCTGGTACGCCAGCAACAAAGACTTCGCTGGCATGCTGGCTGAAGACATCAAGGTGCGCGAGTACCTGAAGCTCAAACTCAAGAGCGCTGCGGTTTCCCGCGTGATCATTGAGCGTCCTGCCAAAAATGCACGCATCACGATTTTCTCGGCACGTCCGGGCGTTGTGATCGGCAAAAAAGGCGAGGACATCGAGAACCTCAAGAAAGAACTGAGCCGCCAATTGGGCGTCCCAGTCGCCGTGAACATCGAAGAAGTTCGCAAGCCTGAAATTGATGCCAAGCTCATCGCTGACAGCATCACCCAACAGCTTGAAAAACGCATCATGTTCCGTCGTGCTATGAAGCGCGCCATGCAAAACGCCATGCGTCTGGGTGCCCTGGGCATCAAGATCATGTCGTCTGGCCGTCTGAATGGTATTGAGATCGCTCGTTGCGAGTGGTACCGCGAAGGTCGCGTGCCACTTCACACTCTGCGCGCCGACATCGACTACGGTACCTCTGAAGCCAAGACCACCTACGGTGTGATCGGCGTCAAGGTCTGGGTCTACAAAGGTGACACCCTCGGTCGTAACGATGGCACCGGCGCCAAGATGATCGAAGTCGCTGATGAAGAACGCAAGCCACGCGGCCCACGTCGCGATGCCCGTCCAGGTGAGCGTACAGAACGTCCTGCTGCTCGCGGCGCACGTCCTGCACGTGGCCCGGTCGGTGGCGTCAACACAGCCCCTGCTGATGGCAGCGACAAACCTGCGGAGGCGACTGACGCCGATGCTTCGAAATCCACCGTTAAGCGCGTTCGTAAAGCCGCGCCAGCTGCAGCAGCTGACGGTGCCAAGACTGAGTAATCAGTCTAATCACGGAGATAAATCATGCTGCAACCCGCTCGTAGAAAATACCGCAAAGAGCAAAAAGGCCGCAACACCGGCGTCGCAACCCGGGGTAGCTCGGTCGCGTTTGGTGACTTCGGCCTCAAGTGCACCGACCGCGGTCGCTTGACTGCTCGTCAAATTGAAGCCGCACGTCGTGCGATTTCCCGTCACGTCAAACGTGGTGGTCGTATCTGGATCCGTGTCTTCCCAGACAAGCCAATTTCCCAAAAGCCCGCTGAAGTTCGGATGGGTAACGGCAAAGGTAATCCAGAGTATTACGTGGCTGAAATTCAGCCCGGCAAAATTGTTTTTGAAATCGTTGGCGTGTCTGAAGAGTTGGCCCGTGAAGCGTTCCGTTTGGCGTCTGCCAAACTGCCGCTGCGCACCACTTTCGTCAGTCGCATGATTGGCCAGTAATCAGGAGATGACACAAATGAACACGACTGAACTGCGCCAAAAAGACGTTGACGGCCTGAAAGCAGAAGTCAAAGCGTTGCAAAAAGCACACTTTGGCATGCGCATGCAAAAAGCCACGCAACAACTGACCAACACCGCCACACTGCGCTCAACCCGCCGTGCCATCGCTCGCGCCAAGACTATCTTGGTCGAAACCATCGTCAAGCAAGGAGCCAACAAATGACGGAACCTAAAAAATCCCTCACGCGCACCTTGGTTGGCAAGGTGGTGAGTGACAAGCGTGCCAAAACTGTGACCGTGCTGGTCGAACGCCGTGTCAAGCACGAGCTGTACGGCAAGATCGTTTCCCTGTCCAGTAAGTACCACGCCCATGACGAAAAGGGCGAGTACAAGATGGGTGACATGATCGAAATCACGGAGAGTCGTCCAATTTCTAAAACCAAGAATTGGGTTGTTTCCAAGCTGCTGCAAAAAGCGGCTGTTGTCTAATTCCTTCAGACTGACAACGACGCTTCCGAAAAACGGTCCACTTTGTGGGCCGTTTTTCATTGTCGAAAAAGAACGGCAGCGTTTTTCTGACTTCAGCTTCTAACCAGCACAGTCGCTGTATCTGGTACAAAATAATCAGCGTCAATACAAACGCATTTTTTCACCCGCAAAAGAGGACTGCACATGATCAAAGTTGGCGACACACTTCCGGCGAGCACGCTGATGGAATTTTCTGAAGTCGAAGGCAATGGCTGCAGCCTAGGCCCTAACGCTGTTGAAGTGACCCACGCCGCGGCTGGCAAAACCATCGCAATGTTCGCCTTGCCAGGGGCTTTCACACCGACTTGCTCGGCCAAGCACATCCCCAGTTATTTAGGCTTGTTCGACGAACTCAAGGCCAACGGCGTCGATGAAATCTGGTGCGTCAGCGTCAACGATGCCTTTGTCATGGGTGCTTGGGCACGGGACCAAAAAACCGACGGGAAAATTCGCATGTTGGCGGATGGCAGTGCCGATTTTGCCAAGGCCACGGGCCTCACTCTGGACCTTACTGCGCGGGGCATGGGCTTGCGCAGCAGCCGTTATTCGATGCTGATCAAGGACGGTAAGGTTGCCGCCCTGAATGTGGAAGCGGCAGGCAAGTTTGAAGTCAGTGATGCTGCCACCATGCTGGCGCACGTTAAAGCGTAATGGCGTCATGCCGTCATGCCGTCATG
>JBBAPN010000033.1:6358-25645 GCA_040400815.1 Polaromonas sp.
CGTCATGCCGTCATGCCGTCATGGGGTCATGGGGTCATGGCGCATTGCCACCATGGGCTGACCTTACAAGTCGGCCTTCATGTAATGTGCGCCCGGCAAAGGGTTGCAGTAATACGGCGGGATCGCCGCAAAACCAATTTCGACATACAGCGCACGGGCGGACGCCATGTCGTCGAGGGTGTCGAGTAACACGCAGTGGTAACCCGCTGCCCGGGCGATGTTCAGCACGGTTTCAGCCAGGCTCCGACCCAGGCCTGTGCGGCGGTAGGGCTGGCGAACGTACAAGCGCTTCATTTCTGCAGCGTTCGGATAATCCACATTGTCGATCTGTCGCAGAGCGCAGCAGCCGGCCAAAATGCCGTCAACCCAGGCGAGCAGCAATGCGCCCCTTGGCGCGCCGTACTCCCCAGGCAAATCTTCGAGCTCAGCCTTGAAATTCTGAAAACACAAATCAACACCCAACTGATCCGCGTACTCTTCAAAAATCTGGCGAGTCAGCGACAACTCTTTGGGTGAGCTGGGCGTTGTGAAAACAGAATGGCCGCGCAAAGCAAGGTCTGGTCAGCTTAAAACGCGGGTGCATGATAAGCAGACACCGCATAGGCTGCAGCTGCACACAGCGTGAATATGGCGAGGGCCAGTGACCGCGACCGCGCATCGTCACGCGAAGGCAGCACCGAGCCAAATAATTGCTTGTCACCGTGAAGCATAGCGATCACCAAGCGGTGTTTGCGGCGCGTGTAATGCACCATCGCAGCCAAATGCAGCAACACCAAAGCCAGCAAGATCCACATGCCGACATCAGCGTGGTAACTGGTGGCCAAGCTGACGTAGGCATTGGACACCAGATGTGTCAGTGGTCCGGCAAAGGAAACCTCATCATCGCTGATGAGACCAGATGCAACCTGTACCATCAAAAAGAACAAAAGAGCCCAAACTGACAGCGCCGCCAAGGGGGAGTGGCCTGCTACAGCGCCCGGAGTTTGCGGCCCTTTGAGGTAATCGAGCGTGGCTTTGGGGCCGAACAAAAAACTGCCAAAGCGCGACCAGCGACCCCCCCAAACACCCCAAACAAGGCGAAACAGCAGCAAGGCAAGAACGCTGTAACCAAAGCGAAAATGAAAATTCATCATCTCACCGCCTACAGTTCCGGTGACGATCAAACCACTGAAGCAAATAGCCAGCGCCCAGTGAAAAAAACGGGTTGGGAGATCCCAGACGCGCACAGATGTCAAACTCAGCTCGGGTCGCATGGTGGCTTTCAAAATAATAGTGAATCAGTGGATATTGATTGCTGCGTATTTTCGCTAAACTTCGCAATTAATGTCAATTTCGTCAAAATGACACGTTCGAGCCACTCCCAAAGGAAGTTCATGAAATTTTTTGCGCTTGTCGCCACAGCAGCAAATTTGCTGACTGTGGCGGTGCCCGCGTCGGCACAGTTTGCCAAAGTCGAGACCGCCATCGAGTACCGACAAAGTGCGTTGTTCGTGATGAACCAACATTTCGGCCGAATTGGCGCGATGACTTCTGGTCGCGCCCCATTTGACGCGAAAGTTGCCGCCGACAATGCTGAATTGGTGGCGGTTTTGGCCAAATTGCCGTGGGCAGCTTTCGGTCATGGAACGGACAAAGGCGGCGACACCAAAGCCAAACCTGAGATCTGGACTGAGCAAGCGAAGTTCAAAGAAGCCAGCGACAAATTGGTCGAAGAGAGCGCCAAGCTGATGGTGGCGACCAAAACCGGTAATTTGGACGCAGTGAAAACCGCCTTTACGGCGACCGCAGGAACCTGCAAGGCCTGCCACGACGCTTTTCGGAATAAATAAAACGGATCCTAGGTTGCAGCCTGTCACCAGCCAACCACATGCCATCTCAGGTCTGAGCCAGCAGCTTCTCGATCAATTGGTGCAGGGCTGCAAAGTCAGGCTCACCGACGTATTGCTTGACGATTTGTCCGCGTTTGTCGAGCAGATAAGTGGTGGGAGTGAGCGCCACATCGCCCCAAGCCTTGGCCACCGCGCCGGTGTTGTCGATGGCAACCTTGAACGGGAGCTGCCGCGTTTCGGTGTAATTGACCACATAACTGGGCGGATCGTAGCGCATGGCCACCGCCACGGTGTCAAAGCCTTGGCTGGCGTATTTGCGATGCGTTGCGATCAACTTGGGCATCTCAGCGACGCAGGTGACGCAACTGGTGGCCCAAAAATTGACCAACACGACCTTGCCTTTGAAGTCGCCTGTGCGGGTTGTACTGCCGTCTAAAAGAACAAAGGTGGTCTCAGGCGCAGCTTGAGAACTGCTGCAGGCAGACAGGCTCAGGGCCATTCCAAAAGCCAGCAGCACGGCCCCAACAGGACGGCTCAAGGCAGAAAAACGGCTGAAAAAAGGGCTCATGAAAAACGCAATCATGGCTTGGATCTTAATCTGCATCGATCTTCGGCGTCAGGCCGCACAGTCCAGCAAAATGCGTGTCAGGGCCGCTGGGTCGCTGATCATCGGGTCATGGCCGGTCTGCATCTCAAGCAACTGGCTGCCAGGCCCCCAGGCGCCGCCCCAGAACGCCGGATCTTTCACGCGCAAACGGCAAACCTCAATGGTGGCCAGCGCAGGCGCGGTGCAACTGACAAAAGTGCGGGGTGTGGCTGCGACGCGCTGGACTTCAAATTGCAGCGGCGTTCGGTAGGTGTTGCCAGGGTGCGGTGTTTGCCGACGTTGTACCCACACGTGGTCGGCACCGTGCAGACCGAACAGCGCTGGGTCGGGCGGCGGAAAGCTGAAATTCGAACTGGCTTGGGCCGCTGCAAGACGTTGTTGCTGTGTGGTGCTGGCATGCGTGCTGCTCCAGCTTTCGCCAGGCGCTGGGACGACGGCGTCGACGTACACCAGGTGCTTCAGGCGCCCACCCATCCGATCAGCCAGGGCAGTGCCAATCATGCCGGCGTAAGAGTGCACGGCCAGCACCACGTCGCTGAGTTCTTCGGCTTCAATCAGTCGACGCACGTCTTCAATATGCGTCTCCAGTGTGATGGCCGGCGACAACAGGTGGGCCCGGTCACCCAAGCCAGTGAGTGTGACAGCATAGGCGCGGTGGCCACGCTGCTGCAAAGACTCGGAAACGCGCCGCCAGCACCATGCACCGTGCCAAGCACCATGAACCAACACAAAATTAGCCATCAGATGATCGCTTTGGTTTTTAATTCGGACACGCGCGCGGCGGAGTAATTCAACACGCTGCGCAGCACTTCCTCGGTGTGTTGGCCAAGCAACGGCGGTGGCAAGTCGCTGCGCACCGGTGTGGCACTGAGCTTGAGCGGGCTGGCCACCAAGCGCAAGCTGTCTTTCAGCGGATGCTGCCAAGTTCCCACCATCTGACGGGCCTCAACTTGCGGATCTGCAAACACCTCGCCCAAATGGTTGATCGCACCACAAGGCACTTTGGCGGCCTCCAGCCTGGTCAGCCAGTCGGCCTTGTCACGGCTTTTCATCACGGTTTCGAGCAAGGGCACCAGTTGGGCGCGGTTCAGCACACGGTCACGGTTTTTGACGAACAAAGGGTTGCTGGCCAATTCAGGCACACCGGCTGCAGCACAGAATTTGGCGTACTGGGAGTCGTTGCCAACCGCCAAAATAAGATGGTCCTTGCTGCCATCGGCATGGGCTGCGACTTCGAACACTTGGTAGGGCACGATGTTTTGATGCGCATTGCCAGCGCGGCCCGGCACTTGGCCGCTGACCAGATAGTTCGCGCCCAAGTTCGCCAACATAGCGACTTGCGTGTCAAGCAGTGCCATGTCGACTTGCTGGCCTTCGCCGGTTTTTTCGGCATGTCGCAGCGCTGCCAAAATGCCAACGGTGGCGTACATGCCGGTCATCAGGTCGGCCACAGCAACACCAACTTTTTGCGGCCCGCCGCCCAGGTCATCGCGCTCACCGGTGATGCTCATCAGCCCGCCCATGCCTTGGATGGCGTAGTCGTAACCGGCGCGATCGGCATACGGGCCGGTTTGGCCAAAGCCGGTGACCGAGCAGTACACCAAACGCGGGTTGAGGGCTTTGAGCGCGGCGTAGTCCAAACCGTAACGCGCCATGTCGCCGACCTTGAAGTTCTCCACAAACACATCGCAATGCAGGACGAGCTGACGAATCAGCGCTTGCCCGGCCGGCTGAGAAATGTCGCAGGTGACCGAGCGCTTGTTGCGGTTGGTGCCTAGGTAGTAAGCGGCTTCGTGGGTTTCTTGGCCGGCGTTGTCGTGCAAAAAGGGTGGGCCCCAACTGCGCGTGTCGTCACCGGCACCGGGGCGCTCAATTTTGATCACATCAGCGCCGAGGTCGGCCAGTGTTTGGGTGCACCACGGGCCAGCCAATACGCGGGAGAGGTCGAGGACGCGGATACCTTGAAGAGAGTTCATCCTTGTATTTTGCCCCGTCGCCAACGGTTCAATGCGCTTAGAACGCTCAGTACTGCTTGTACGGCAAAAACTTGCCCGACAAAACCACGTTGACGCGGTCCCCTTTGGGGTCTGGCTGACGCACGATGTCCATCGAAAAATCAATCGCACTCATGATCCCGTCACCGAACTCTTCGTGAATCAGTTCTTTGATAGTGGTGCCGTAGACGCTGACGATTTCATACCAGCGGTAGATCAGTGGGTCGGTCGGCACTTGTGACGGCAGCGAGCCTTTGTAGGGCACGACTTGCAGCCACTTTTGTTCTTCGACGGTCAGGCCAAAAATTTTGCCAATGACTTTGGACTGCTTGTCGTCGAAGGTCATCTGACCCAGGCAGCCGGCGGTGACCCATTCTTTGCTCAGGCCGACTTTTTTCGCCACAGACTCCCAAGTGATGCCTTTGCTGACTTTGACGGTGATAATTTTCTCGGTAATGTCGTTGCGATTCATGGGCGGATCCTGAGGTTGGAGTGAAAGATAGTCCAATCAAAGCAAGGGTTGCGCCACCATGGGTCTGGGGTCGCGCTTCATTCCGAGGCATCGACGCCTCCAAAGTGGTGCGAATGCACACTAAAAACGCTCTACTTTGGTGCGTTCAGGCGATTTCGCTGCAAAAGAATCATCGTTCACACTGAGCCGCCAGAAGGCCGCCACATGAATGGTTGTAAAGTCAGGCTTGAAATACTTTTTCTCTTGTTGCGCTCAAAAGTAAATTCTCGCTTTGACACCTCTTTTCATGATCTTTCCTGCTTTACCTTGTTTGGGCGCCGAACAGCCCGTTTTGCCTGCTGCTGTGTCCACGCGGGTTGTTCGGGCAGTTTGGCTTTGGACGGTCCTGATGGCTTTGTTGATCGCGGTGGGCTGCAGTCCAAAACTCAATTGGCGCGACGTTCAATCGGGCAACAGCGGGCTCACTCTGTTGCTGCCCTGCAAGCCCGACCAGGGCGAGAAAACCGTGCCTTTGGGTGGCCAGCCGACCAAAATGAGCATGCTGGGCTGCGACGTTGGGGCTGCTACTTTTGCTGTGGCGGTCGCCGACCTGGAAGACACGGCCAAGGTGGCGCAGGTCTTAGCGCAGTGGCAAAACCTCACTTTGGCCAACATGAAGGCCAAGCCCGCCGCCACGCAATCACGCCCTTTGCGAGTGCCAGGTGCCTCGGCGCAGCCAGCCCCCGTGCTGGTGCTTGCGCAGGGTCAGCGGGCTGATGGCAGTGCCGTGAACGGCTGGGCGGCTTACTTCAGCAAGGGCTCGCAGGTGGTGCAGGTGGTGATGTACGCCTCAGCCATCGAACCGGTAGCGGCAGAAATTTATTTCGCCAGTCTTAAATTTGACTGATGACAAAGTCCACCAGCCCGCCCAACATGACAACTTCAGCTGACACAGCACCGCCGTCCGACAACGGGCGACTTGACCGCAGAACTGCGGGGCTGGTGTTTCTGGCCTTTGCTGCAGCCTATTTTTGCTCGACCTTGGTGCGGGCCATCACCGCCACCTTGTCGCCGGTGTTGACGCAGGAATTCAGCTTGCAGGCGAGCGACCTCGGCTTGCTGGCAGGCGGGTATTTTTTTGGTTTTGCGGCGATGCAGTTGCCCTTGGGGCGCTGGCTTGACCGGCATGGTCCGAAGCGCGTCATCTTGTATTTTTTGAGTTTCGCGGTCGTCGGTTGCGTTGCATTTTCGATGGCCAGCAGCTTTGCCTGGTTGCTGGCCGCGCGGGTGCTGGTCGGGATGGGCGTGAGTGCTTGCTTGATGGCGCCGTTGACGGGTTTTCGACGCTGGCTGGACGGTCCCTCTTTGCTGCGCGCCAATTCGTGGATGTTGATGACGGGGTCACTCGGCATGCTGGCCTCGACCTTGCCGGTGCAGTGGTTGATGCCTCTGACCGGTTGGCGTCCGCTGTTTTGGCTGCTGGCGATGTTGATTCTGTTGTGCATGGCGGTGATCGTTTGGATCGTGCCCCCTGCGCCTGCGGTGTCTGCGGTGTCTGCGGTGTCTGCGGCGTCTGCGGCGTCTGCGCCAGCGTCGGCCGAAACTGGCCCGGCGAGTTATAGCCCCATCTGGCGCAGCCGGTATTTCCAGGCCATGACGCCGCTGGCGTTCTTTAACTACGGCGGGGTGATCGCCGTGCAGACCTTGTGGGCTGGGCCGTGGATGGTGCGGGTGGCGGGCTACACGCCGCTAGAGTCTGCGACAGGCTTGTTTTATCTGAACGCCTGCATGTTGGTGACCTTTTGGGCTTGGGGCATGCTGGCCCCTTGGCTGGTCAGTCGAGGCTGGGGCGCCCAGCGATTGCTGGCCTGGGGCGTGCCTTTGAGCCTGCTGGCATTGGCCGCCAACATCTTTGGCGCGAGCAGCACGGGCTGGCTCGGCTGGACGATTTTCTGCATGACCTCCAGCGTCCTCGGGCTGGCCCAGCCGGCGGTCGGAATGGCCTTTGTGCCCTCGCTTGTCGGGCGCGCCCTGTCAGCCTACAACTTGATGATTTTTTCCGGCGTCTTTGTGGTGCAGTGGGGGATTGGACTGTTGGTTGACGGCTTCAAAGCCGCCGGCTTGTCCGAAGTGGCCAGTTTTCAGGCGGCCATGGGGGTCTTTTTGTGTTGCTGTATCGCCTCATACGGCTGGTTTATTCAAGGCAAAGTGGATAATTCACACCCATGAACGGGATCCTCATCATCGCCCATGCGCCCTTGGCTTCGGCGCTTCGCCAGTGCATCGCGCACGTTTTCACGGACAACCCGCAGGCTGTGGCCGCGCTGGACGTGCAGCCCAACACGCCGCCTGAAGAAACGCTGGCGCAAGCCCGCATCATGCTGGACCAACTCGGCACGCCAGATGCGTTGGTGTTGGCCGACGTCTTTGGCGCCACGCCTTGCAACGTGGCGCAAAAACTGGTCGATGGCGTGCATTCCAAACTGATCACCGGCGTCAACCTGCCGATGTTGCTGCGCACCGTGTCGTACCGGCATGAAACGCTGGACGCGTTGGTGGCGCGCGCGCTGATTGGCGCCACCCAGGGCGTGCTGCAAGTGGCCATCACCGCTCCCCAAAACCAGAATCGCCGTAACCATGATCAAGACCAGCACAACCATCAGCAATAAATTGGGCTTGCACGCCCGCGCTTCGGCCAAGTTGACCAAGCTCGCCGGCAGCTTCCCGTGTGAAGTCTGGCTCAGCCGTGGTGAGCGCCGGGTCAATGCCAAGAGCATCATGGGCGTGATGATGTTGGCCGCCGGCATCGGCAGCACGGTGGAGCTGGAAACCAGCGGCACCGACGAACAAGCGGCCATGGAAGGCTTGTTGGCTTTGATTGCCGACAAGTTTGGCGAGGGCGAATGACATTCTCGATTCACGGCCTGGCAGTCTCGCGCGGCATTGCGATGGGCCGCGCGGTGCTGGTGGTGTCGAGCCGGGCTGACGTCGCACATTACTTTGTCGATGCCAGCCAGGTCGAGGCAGAGATTCAACGCGTGCGCGTCTCGCGCAATGCGGTCACCGAAGAGATCTCGCGCCTGCAGCGAGAACTGCCGTCAGACGCCCCCAGCGAGCTGGCGGCGCTGCTGGATGTGCACCTCATGCTGCTGCAAGACGAACAGCTGGTCAGCGGCGTCAAAGGCTGGATTGCCGACCGTCACTACAACGCCGAGTGGGCGCTGACCACCCAGTACGAGATGATCGCGCGGCAATTCGACGAGATGGAAGACGAGTACTTGCGGGAGCGCAAGGCCGATCTGGAGCAAGTCGTCGAACGCATTCTGCGCCACATGAAAGGCGTCGCGTCGCCGGTGCAACTGCAAAGCCAAGGCAGCCGCAAATTGCAGTCAGACTTGCTGCTGGGCGACAGCTTGGACGTGCCCTTGGTGCTGGTCGCGCATGACATGTCGCCGGCTGACATGCTGCAGTTCAAGCAGAGTATGTTTGTCGGCTTTGCCACCGATGTCGGTGGCCGCACCTCGCACACCGCCATCGTCGCCCGCAGCATGGACATTTCGGCCGTGGTCGGCGCGCGCAGTGCCAGTCAGCTGATCAAGCAAGACGACTGGGTCATCATCGACGGCGATGCCGGCGTGCTGATCGTCGACCCGTCGCCGATTATCTTGGCCGAGTACGCTTTCAGGCAACGCCAGGGCGAGCTGGAGCGCGAGCGGCTGAACCGTCTGCTGCACACGCCGGCGTTGACCTTGGACGGTCAAAAAATCGAGCTGCTGGCGAACATTGAAATGCCTGAAGACACCGCAGGCGCCGTCAAGGCGGGTGCTGTCGGCGTCGGCTTGTTCCGCAGCGAATTCTTGTTCATGGGCCGCATTGGCAATCTGCCCGGTGAGCAAGAGCAATACCTGGCCTACCGTCAGGCGATGGACGGTATGCAGGGTCTGCCGGTGACCATTCGCACCGTGGACATTGGCGCCGACAAGCCGCTGGACCGACACACCAAGGCGCAAGAAACGCAGCTCAACCCGGCGCTGGGCTTGCGGGCAATTCGCTGGAGTTTGGCAGACCCACCGATGTTCTTGACCCAGCTGCGGGCCATCTTGCGGGCGGCGGCGCACGGTCGGGTGAACCTGCTGGTGCCGATGTTGGCGCACGCCTCGGAAATTCGCCAGACCATGGCGCTGATTGACCATGCGCGGGCCACGCTCGACAACCAAGGCGTGGCTTACGGCGAGGTCAAGCTGGGCGCTATGATCGAGATTCCGGCGGCGGCGTTGACGCTCAAGCTGTTTCTCAAGTACTTCGACTTTTTATCCATCGGCACCAACGACCTGATTCAGTACACGCTGGCGATTGACCGTGCCGACGAAGCCGTGGCGCATCTGTACGACCCGTGTCACCCGGCCGTGTTGCGCTTGGTGGCCGACACCATCGCCGAATGCAATGCGCAGGGCAAAGGCGTCAGCGTCTGCGGCGAAATGGCCGGCGATGCCAGCATGACGCGGCTGCTGCTGGGGCTGGGGCTGCGGAGTTTTTCGATGCACCCATCGCAAATACTCGCCGTCAAGCAAGAAATTTTGCGGGCCGACACCAGCAAGCTGAAGGCGTGGTCACAAAACGTGATTGACAGCGAAGACCCGGCTTCGCTGCTGTAGTTTTTGCAGCGCTTGCGTCAGCGAACCGCTGCCAGCGCGACCGCTTCGGCGGCCGAATGCGCCTGCTGGTCAGCGTGGTAGCTCGAACGCACCATGGCGCCCACCGCCGCATGTGAAAAGCCCATCGCGTAAGCCCGCTCTTCAAACATCTTGAAGGTGTCCGGATGGACGTAGCGTCGCACCGGCAGGTGTGAGGTGGACGGTGCCAAGTACTGGCCGATGGTCAGCATGTCGATCTGGTGATCGCGCATGTCCTGCATCACTTGCAGCACTTCTTCGTCGGTTTCGCCCAAGCCGACCATGATGCCGCTTTTGGTCGGCACGTTCGGGTGCAGCGCCTTGAATTTTTTCAGCAGGTTCAGCGAAAACTGGTAGTCGCTGCCGGGGCGCGCTTCTTTGTAAAGGCGCGCGGTGGTTTCCAAGTTGTGGTTCATCACGTCAGGTGGCGCCAAGGTCAAGATGCTCAGTGCGCGGTCGTCGCGCCCCCGAAAGTCGGGCACCAGCACTTCAATCTGCGTGCGCGGCGAGAGTTCGCGAATGCGTGTGATGCAATCCACAAAATGCTGGGCGCCACCGTCGCGCAAGTCATCGCGGTCGACGCTGGTGATAACGACGTAGCTGAGCTTCAGGGCGGCGATGGTCTTGGCCAGATTCTCCGGCTCATTCACATCGAGTGGGTCAGGCCGGCCGTGGCCGACGTCGCAAAACGGGCAGCGGCGCGTGCATTTGTCGCCCATGATCATGAAGGTGGCCGTGCCTTTGCCAAAGCATTCGCCGATGTTTGGGCAGCTGGCTTCTTCACAAACGGTGTTGAGTTTGTTCTCGCGCAGGATCTGCTTGATCTCGTAAAAGCGGGTGGTCGGGCTGCCGGCTCTGACGCGAATCCAATCAGGTTTTTTGAGCACTTCGGCGCGCTCGACCTTGACGGGAATGCGCGAAAGTTTGGCCGCTGCTTTTTGCTTGGCCAGTGGGTTGTAGTCTTGCTGGCTCTGGACTTCGCGGACGACCGGGTTGCCGTTTTCGAGTGTGCTCATAGGGTTCTCGTCTTGGAGAGACATCAGGGAGAAAGGTAGGTGGCGAGCTTGTGGCCCAACACGTCGGCGGCTTCCTGCCAGCTCACCGAAACCCCGATTGTAGAAAGATCCGTGGTCTGCAGCCCCACGTAACCGCAGGGGTTGATACGGGCATAGGGTTCAAGGTCCATCGCCACATTCAGGGCCAGGCCGTGGTACGTGCAGTGCCGGCTCACCTTGATGCCGAGCGCGGCGATCTTGCCGAGGCCGCGAAACGGCTCGGCCGGATGGCGTGGGCCGCTCAGCGTCGCGTGCGATGTCGGGTCATCGAGCCGCACATAAATGCCGGGCGAGCCGGTCACGCGGTGGCCGGTCACGCCAAAATGCGCCAGTGTTTTGAGGGTGGATTCTTCAATGCGGTAAACGTATTCTTTGACGTAATAGCCGGCGCGTTTCAGGTCGATCAGCGGGTAGGCCAACACTTGGCCGGGGCCATGAAAAGTCACTTGGCCGCCGCGGTTGCTTTGCACTACCGGGATGTTGCCGGGGCTCACAACATGCTCAGCCTTGCCGGCCAGACCTTGGGTGTAAACCGGCGAATGCTCGCACAGCCACAGCGCGTCGGGCGTTTGCGGTTCACGGCTGTCAGTGAAGGCTTTCATTGCCTCAAAAGTGGTCAGGTAGTCGACCCGTCCGAGTTGGTGCAACTCGATCTGCGGCAGCGCTGCAGGCGTCGCGGACAGCATCTCAGCGGGCCGCGCTCACAGCACCACCTTGACCATCGGGTGGGTTGACAGCGTGCGGTACAGCTCGTCGAGTTGCTCGCGGCTGGTGACGGTGACGGTGACGGTGATGCCGAGGTATTTGCCGCCTTTGCTTTCCCGCAGTTCAATCGTGCTGGCGTCAAAGGCCGGGTCAAATGCGTACGCGATCATCGTGATGGCGTGCAGCAAGCCGTCGACCTTGAGGCCCATGACTTTGATCGGAAAAAGTGAGGGGTATTCGATCAGCGATTCGGGTTGCGCTGGAGTGGCGGGTGGGGCCGGCGGAAGGGGTGCATTCATAGGGTGGGTGCTTTCTTGGCGCGGGTAGTGTGCATAGAATTGGGCAGTTGGGCGCAGGTGGCAGAGCTTGGTTCTCGGCAGACTTTGCAACAGAATTTTTAACAAATCGATGGGTATTCGAAGCCGGATTTCTTCGGTTGCGCGACTGCTGGAGCAAGACATGGCAACCGAAAACTAGCGCTGAAAAATTCAGTCGCGGGCCGCCTTGATTTTGGTAACTCGGAGGTACCCCGCAACTGTCACAGAGATTTTTAGAGAAGGCTGGGGGTTTTTACTTATAATAAGCGGCTTTGCTAAATACGCGCTTGAATCCTTGGCGTAAACCACGGTCAAGACAATGACAGTTGCAACACAAGCTGAGCTAAATGCAATGCCTGGTCATCATTCAGGGGATGCATTTGGCGACACAGAGGTGCATGACAATGGCGTGCCGTTGTCGAAAGCGCAAGCGCACAGTTTGCGTGAGCAAGAGCCATCGGTGTCGGTCTGGTGGGTTGTGCTGGGTCAATTGGCGATGGGTATTTTGGCTGCGTTGGCAGCCTGGCTTGTGACCGGTCAAGGCCAAATGGCTTGGTCTGTTTTGTACGGGGCGTTGGCAGTGGTGATTCCGGGAGCGCTGTTTGCGCGTGGCTTGACGAGTCAGTTTTCGTCGATCAGCCCAGTCACTGCAGGTTTTGGATTTTTTGTATGGGAAGCGGTCAAGATCGGCGTGAGTGTCGGTATGTTGGCCGCAGCCCCGAGTTTGGTTGCGGGTCTGGACTGGTTGGCGATGCTGATCGGCCTGATTCTGGCAATGAAGGTGTATTGGCTGGCGCTCTTGGTGCGTCGTAAACGAAAAACGGCATAAAGATTAAACAATGTCTGAAGTAGAAATTCAACCGTCGGCCAGTGACTATATTGTTCACCACCTGACGCATTGGCAAAACAAACCGCAAACTGAGATTGTTGATTTCAGTGTTTTCAACATCGACTCGATCTTTTTCTCTGTGTTGCTGGGTGTCTTGGGCTCGTTCTTCTTGTGGATGGCCGCTCGCAAAGCAACTTCCGGCGTGCCGGGTCGTTTTCAGGCTGCCGTTGAAATGTTGTTTGAGATGGTCGATGGCCAAGCCAAATCGATTGTTCACAATGCCAACAGCCGCAAAATGGTCGCGCCGATGGCGATGACGGTTTTTGTCTGGATTTTCTTACTCAATTCAATGGACTTGCTGCCCTTGGACTTGCTCCCAGAGATTTGGAGTTTGATCACAGGCGCAGCAGGTCACGACCCACACCATGCTTACTTGCGGGTTGTGCCAACCGCCGACCTCTCGGTGACGATGGGTTTGTCGGTCTCGGTTCTGTTTATTTGCCTGTTTTACAACATCAAGATCAAAGGCATTGGCGGCTGGGCCCATGAGTTGGTTTCGGCCCCTTTTGGCACCAGCAAAAACCCTGTATTTGCGGTGATTTTGGGCATTGTCAACATCGCTGAGCAGCTGATCTCTTTTGTGGCCAAAACCGTGTCTCACGGCATGCGACTCTTTGGCAATATGTATGCTGGCGAGCTTGTTTTCATGCTGATTGCTTTGCTGGGTGGCTCGTGGGCAATGTCTGCTGAACCGTCAAGCTTGATGTTGCTCTTGCTGCACATCGTGGCTGGCTGGGCGTGGGCGGTGTTCCACATCATCATTATTTTGTTGCAGGCGTTTGTGTTCATGATGTTAACTTTGGTCTATATCGGCCAATCCCACGACGCGCATTGATAGATTTTTCGTTTAGTCTCGTTTCTTGTTGAGTGTTTTGTTTTTTTGTTTTTTTGATAATTTAGGAGTCAATCATGGAAGTTATTAGTTTTGCTGCTCTGGCTGCTGGTCTCATCATCGGTTTGGGTGCTTTGGGCGCTTGTATCGGTATCGGCATCATGGGTAGCAAGTACCTTGAAGCAGCTGCTCGCCAGCCTGAGCTGATGGGTGAGCTGCAGACCAAAATGTTTGTGTTGGCCGGTCTGATTGACGCTGCTTTCATTATCGGTACCGGTATTGCGTTGTGGTTTGCCACAGCCAACCCGTTCCTCGCCCAAATCGCACGTCTGGTCAAGTAAGCCTAGCCTGTTAACCCCGGTCTAGGGAGATCAACTGTGAACATTAATGGAACACTGATAGCTCAAGCTATCGTCTTCGCATTGCTGGTCCTGTTCACGATGAAATTCGTGTGGCCGCCATTGGCGGCTGCATTGGACGAACGTGCCAGCAAGATCGCTGACGGCCTGGCCGCGGCCGACAAAGCCAAATCTGAACTCTCCGTTGCCAACAAGCGCGTCGAAGAAGAGTTGGCCAAGTCACGCAACGAGTCAGCTGTGCGTCTGGCAGAAGCCGAGCGCCGCGCTCACGCCATGATTGAAGAAGCCAAAGGCAAAGCCACTGTAGAAGGGGCGAAAATCATCGCCGCTGCGCATGCTGAAGCCGAGCAGCAAACCATCAAAGCCCGTGAAGTCCTGCGCGAACAGGTCGCGGTGCTGGCGGTCAAAGGTGCCGAACAAATCTTGCGCAAAGAAGTCAATGCCAGTGTGCATGCCGACTTGCTGGGCCGCCTGAAAACCGAGCTGTAAACATGGCCGAACTCGCTACCATTGCCCGCCCCTACGCTGAAGCGCTTTACAAAGCCTCTGGTACCGAGTTGGTCGCAACCGCCGTTTGGCTCGATGAGCTGGCAGTGATTGCGGTCGATGACCAGTTGCGTCAATTTGCTGACAGCCCCAAGGTCACGGTTGCGCAGACTTTTGAAGTGATCGTTGGCGTTGCCAAGACGGCTTTGCCCGAATTGCCTGAGAAGGCCAAAAACTTCTTGCGCACTGTGCTCGACAACGGCCGCCTGAGTGTCTTGCCTGAAATAGCCAACCAGTTTCGCGCCTTGAAAAATGCGCAAACTGGCTCGTCTGACGCGGTGGTCTACAGCGCTTTTGCGCTGGATGCTGCGGCACTGGCTGAGTTGGCGGTCACGCTCGAAAAGCGCTTTGCACGCAAACTCAATGTCCTGCTTGAAGTCGAGCCGGCCTTGATTGGCGGCGTGCGCGTCGTGGTGGGTGACGAGGTGCTTGACACCTCTGTCAAAGCCCGTTTGGAACAAATGAAAGCGGCGCTGGTCGCCTGAGCGTTTGCTCCGGTCCCGCCCTCAACCTAGAAAGAAGGAAAGAGTCATGAAACTCAATCCAGCAGAGATTTCTGAGCAGATCAAGAGCCGTATCGAAGGTCTTGGCGCCAGCAGCGACATTCGCAACCAAGGCACCGTGGTGTCGGTGGCCGACGGCATCGTTCGCATCCACGGCCTGTCCGATGTGATGCAGGGCGAGATGCTTGAGTTCCCCGCCACAGCCGATGGCACACCCACCTACGGTTTGGCCTTGAACCTCGAGCGTGACTCGGTCGGTTCTGTGGTGTTGGGTGAGTTTGAGCACATTGCCGAAGGCGACACGGTCAAATGCACCGGTCGTATTTTGGAAGTCCCCGTCGGTCCTGAGTTGCTTGGCCGCGTGGTCAATGCACTGGGTCAGCCGATTGACGGCAAAGGCCCGATCAATGCCAAGCTGACCGACGTGATTGAAAAGGTGGCACCTGGCGTGATCGCCCGTAAATCGGTTGACCAGCCTTTGCAAACCGGCCTCAAGTCGATCGACTCGATGGTGCCGATTGGCCGCGGTCAACGTGAATTGATCATTGGTGACCGCCAGACGGGTAAAACAGCCGTGGCGATTGATGCCATCATCAACCAGAAGGGCCAAAACGTCCCTTGCATCTACGTCGCGATTGGTCAAAAAGCGTCTTCCATCAAGAACGTCGTCCGCTCTCTTGAGCAAGCTGGCGCGATGGAATACACGATTGTGGTGGCGGCTTCCGCTGCTGAATCAGCCGCCATGCAATACGTCAGCGCTTACTCGGGCTGCACGATGGGCGAGTACTTCCGCGACCGCGGTCAAGACGCGCTGATTGTGTATGACGATTTGTCCAAACAAGCCGTGGCTTACCGTCAGGTGTCTTTGTTGCTGCGCCGCCCACCAGGCCGTGAAGCCTACCCAGGCGATGTGTTTTATCTCCACAGCCGCTTGCTTGAGCGCGCCGCCCGTGTGAATGAAAAATATGTTGAAGACTTCACCAAAGGCGAAGTCAAAGGCAAGACCGGTTCACTGACGGCCCTGCCGATCATCGAAACACAAGCTGGTGACGTCTCTGCTTTCGTGCCAACCAACGTGATCTCGATCACAGACGGTCAGATCTTTTTGGAAACCAGCCTGTTCAACGCCGGTATTCGCCCCGCCATCAACGCCGGTATCTCGGTCTCGCGCGTCGGCGGTGCTGCTCAGACCAAGCTGATCAAGAACCTGTCTGGCGGTATCCGTACCGACTTGGCGCAGTACCGTGAACTCGCCGCTTTTGCGCAGTTTGCTTCTGACCTTGACGAAGCCACCCGCAAGCAGCTCGACCGCGGTGCCCGCGTGACCGAATTGCTGAAGCAGGCTCAGTACTCACCGCAGTCGATCTCTATCATGGCCGCCACACTGTTCGCAGTGAACAAAGGTTTCATGGACGATGTCGAAGTCAAGCAAGTTCTGGCTTTTGAAGCCGGCTTGCACAGCTATCTCAAAGACACGCATGCGGCCTTGATGAGCAAACTTGAGGCTGCCAAAGCCATGGACAAAGATGCTGAGGCTGAAATGACTGCCGCTGTCACCGCGTTCAAGAAGTCGTTTGCCTGAGTCAGACCTGAATAGATAAAAAGCCAAAAGCTTTCAAAAACATTTAGGAATACACATGGCAGCAGGCAAGGAAATACGCGGCAAGATCAAATCGGTGGAGAACACCAAGAAGATCACCAAGGCAATGGAGATGGTCGCCGCTTCCAAGATGCGCAAGGCGCAGGAGCGCATGCGCGCAGCGCGTCCTTACAGCGAAAAAATTCGCAACATTGCGGCCAACCTGGGTCAGGCACACCCCGAGTACACGCATGCTTTCATGCAGACCAACCAGTCCAAGGTGGCCGGCTTCATTGTCGTCACCACGGACAAAGGTCTGTGCGGCGGCATGAACACCAATGTGTTGCGCGCGGTCACCGCCAAGCTCAAAGAATCCCAAGCGGCAGGTCAAACCGCTCAAGCGGTGGCGATTGGCAACAAGGGTTTGGGTTTTCTGAACCGGGTTGGTGCTCAGGTGGTGTCGCACGCGACGCAACTGGGTGACAAGCCGCATTTGGAAAAACTCATTGGCCCGGTCAAGGTGCTGTTGGATGCGTACAGCAAAGGCGAGATCAACTCGGTCAGTCTTTGCTACACCAAGTTCATCAACACCATGCGCCAAGAGCCCGTGATCGAGCAACTGCTGCCATTGGCGACGATGGTGGTTGACAAAGCGCACCACGGCTGGGACTACATCTATGAGCCGGATGCACAGAGCGTCATTGACGACCTGCTGGTGCGGTACGTGGAAGCACTGGTCTACCAGGCTGTGGCTGAAAACATGGCGTCCGAGCAATCGGCACGCATGGTGGCCATGAAGGCCGCGACCGATAACGCTGGCAGCGTGATTGGCGAACTCAAGCTGATTTACAACAAGACGCGTCAAGCGGCGATCACGAAAGAACTTTCGGAAATCGTCTCGGGCGCCGCCGCTGTCTAGGCCGGTGGCCACGCAGCGATTCAGAATTTAAAGAACGAAAGAGGATTCAATCATGGCTCAAGCTCAAGGCAAGATTGTTCAGTGTATTGGTGCGGTGGTGGACGTCGAGTTCCCGCGCAACCAGATGCCCAGTATCTATGACGCACTGAAGATGGAGGGTTCGACCCTGACCCTCGAAGTGCAGCAGCAGCTCGGCGACGGTATTGTGCGCACCATTGCGCTCGGCACGTCTGACGGCCTGCGCCGCGGCAACATGGTTTACAACACGGGTGCGCAGATCACCGTGCCGGTGGGCAAAGCCACGCTGGGCCGGATCATGGACGTGCTTGGCGCGCCCATCGACGAGCGTGGCCCGGTTGATCAAACCCTGACGGCCCCGATTCACCGCAAAGCCCCGGCGTATGACGAACTCTCGCCATCGCAAGAGTTGCTGGAAACCGGCATCAAGGTGATTGACCTGGTGTGCCCGTTTGCCAAAGGCGGCAAAGTCGGTTTGTTTGGCGGCGCTGGCGTCGGCAAGACCGTCAACATGATGGAACTCATCAACAACATCGCTAAAGCGCACTCGGGCTTGTCCGTGTTTGCGGGTGTCGGTGAGCGTACCCGCGAAGGCAATGACTTCTATCACGAGATGGCCGACTCCGGCGTCGTGAATCTTGAGAAGCTCGAAGACTCCAAAGTGGCCATGGTGTACGGTCAGATGAACGAGCCTCCAGGAAACCGTTTGCGCGTGGCGTTGACTGGCCTGACCATCGCTGAGTCTTTCCGTGACGAAGGCCGTGACGTGCTGTTCTTCGTCGATAACATCTACCGCTACACACTGGCCGGCACCGAAGTGTCCGCGCTGCTGGGCCGTATGCCTTCCGCTGTGGGCTACCAGCCGACACTGGCTGAAGAGATGGGCCGTTTGCAAGAACGTATCACGTCGACCAAAGTGGGCTCTATCACCTCCATCCAGGCCGTTTACGTTCCTGCCGATGACTTGACCGACCCATCGCCTGCAACGACGTTCGCTCACTTGGACTCCACCGTTGTGCTGTCCCGTGACATCGCTTCGCTGGGCATTTACCCAGCGGTCGACCCACTCGACTCGACCAGCCGTCAGCTCGACCCGAATGTGGTCGGTGAAGACCACTACGCCACGGCCCGTGCTGTGCAGGGCACCTTGCAGCGCTACAAAGAATTGCGCGACATCATCGCGATCCTGGGTATGGACGAGTTGGCACCTGAAGACAAACTGGCCGTGGCTCGCGCCCGTAAAATTCAACGCTTCTTGTCGCAGCCGTTCCACGTTGCTGAAGTCTTCACCGGCTCGCCAGGCAAGTACGTCAGCTTGGCTGAAACCATCCGTGGTTTCAAAATGATTGTGGCGGGCGAGTGTGATCACCTGCCAGAGCAGGCTTTCTACATGGTCGGCACGATTGATGAAGCCTTCGAAAAAGCCAAGAAAATCTAACGGACGGTTGTCATGAATACCATCCAAGTCGATGTTGTCAGTGCCGAAGAGTTGATCTTTTCGGGCGAGGCCCGTTTCGTGGCCTTGCCCGGCGAAACCGGCGAGCTGGGAATCTTTCCCCGCCACACGCCGCTAATCACTCGTATTCGTGCGGGTGCCGTGCGCATTGAAAAAACTGACGGCACGGAAGAATTCGTGTTCGTCGCTGGCGGTTTGTTGGAAGTTCAGCCGAACCACATCACGGTGCTCAGTGACACGGCGATTCGCGGTAAAGATCTCGACGAAGCCAAGGCCACGGAAGCCAAAAAAGCCGCAGAAGAAGCTTTGAAAAATGCCAAGAGCGATATCGATCTGGCGCGCGCGCAGTCTGAACTGACAGTCATGGTTGCCCAGATTGCAGCGCTGCGTAAATTTCGTCACAAGCGTTGATGAGCGCAGGGTGGCTTGCGCCGCAGCTTAATTGTTGATGTTCAAAAAAAACCGACCTGCTAAGGTCGGTTTTTTTATGGAAAAACGGTTACTTCAAACTTGCCTACGGGCTGGCGGCTTGGCATGGCTTAATACTGGAATAAC
>JBBAPN010000034.1:0-25358 GCA_040400815.1 Polaromonas sp.
GCTGATCGTCATGGCCTCACATGGTCGACGCGGACTGACCCGGCTGTTGCTGGGCAGCGAAACCACCCATGTGCTGACGCATTCGGTCATTCCGGTGATGGTGTTGCGTTAAGTTCACGCCTTCAACGCAAAGCGCTTTAAACGAAAAGCGCCTTGTATTGCTCGCGCAGCAGGTTTTTTTGCACTTTGCCCATGGTGTTGCGCGGCAGTTCCGGCACCACAAAACACTTTTTCGGAATTTTAAAATTCGCCAATTGCGCCTTGAGTGAGGCCACCACGGCATCACCGTCGACGGTGACGCCCAGTTTGGCGATCACCACGGCCACCCCAACCTCGCCAAAATCGGGGTGCGGCACGCCGACCAGCGCGCTTTCGGCCACCCCAGGCAGGTCGTTGATGACCGCTTCAATTTCCGCCGGATAGACGTTGTAGCCACCACTGATGATGAGGTCTTTGCTGCGGCCGACGATGCTGATGTAGCGCCGTTCATCAACTTTCCCCACATCGCCCGTCTTGAACCAGCCGTCTGGCGTGAACTCTTCTTTGGTTTTCTCTGGCATGCGCCAGTAACCCTTGAAGACGTTCGGCCCTTGAACTTGGAGCGCACCAATCTCACCCGTTGGCAAAATCTTGTCGTCATCAGCGCAGACCCGCACGCTGACGCCAGGCAACGGGAAGCCGACTGTGCTGCCACGCCGTTCACCGTCTTCAGCCCGGTACGGATTCGAAGTCAGCATGATGGTTTCACTCATGCCGTAGCGCTCAAGAATCGTATGCCCTGTGCGTTGCTGCCAATCGGTGAAGGTCTCGATCAGCAGCGGCGCAGAACCCGCGATAAACAGCCGCATCTGGCGGCAAGCTTCTGCCGTCAAGCCCGGCTCGGCCAGCAAGCGCACGTACAGCGTTGGGACACCCATGAAAACCGTCGCTTCAGGTAATTTCTTCAAAACCAGTTTCGGATCAAACTTCGACAGCCAAATCAATTTGCTGCCGTTGATGAGCGCGCCGTGCAAGGCTACAAACAAACCATGCACATGAAAAATCGGCAGCGCGTGAATCAGCACATCGCCAGGCTGCCAGCCCCAATAGTCTTTCAGCGTCAGCGCATTGCTGAGCAAGTTGCCGTGCGTCAACATCGCGCCCTTGCTTCGACCGGTGGTACCGCTGGTGTACAAAATGGCTGCCAAGTCGTCGGCGTTTTGATGCACAACCTCGTGCTGGTCACTGCAATGGGCGGCGCGCTCCAACAAGGAGCCGGTCCGGTCATCGTCGAGCGTGAAAACGTTTTGCGTACCGGCCTTGAAAGCGATCTTGCTGACCCAGCCGAAATTCTTTGAACTGCAGACCACCACCGACGGCTCAGCGTTCTCGATGAAATACGTGATCTCGGCGCTTTGGTAAGCCGTGTTGAGCGGCAGAAAAACACAGCCCGCCCGCAGCGTCGCCAAGTAGAGCGCCATGGCTTCAACAGATTTTTCAACTTGCATGGCAACCCGTGCGCCAACCGGCAAGTCCAGCGACTTGAGCAAGTTGGCGAGCATGGCGGTCGAACGTTCCAAGTCTTGCCAAGAGTAGAGCAAGCCTTGCTCGGTTTCCACCGCGACAGCGTTCAAATCGTCAGGAAAAGCAGCCCGCAAGGCGGCAAATAAATTGTGGTTTTTCATCGAAAAAAATTAATCCAGTTTGGCCCCAGAAGCCTTGACAACCGCCGCCCAGCGTTTCACTTCAGCGCTCACAAAACTGCCAAATTGTGCCGGCGTGAGCCCCCCAAAATCAGCGCCATTGGCGGCCCAGACCGTCTTCAGTTCGGGCGTGGCGCTGACACGGTGCAGTTCTTCAACAATTTTGGCCTGCACCTCAGCGGGCGTGCCTTTGGGAGCCCACAGGCCATACCAAGTCGTCACCGTGTAATCCGGAAAACCTAACTCAGCGGCGCAGGGCACGTCAGGGAATGCGGCGTTTCGCTTGTTGCCAGAAACCATCAAAGCCTTGATGCGACCGCCTTTGATGTGGCCTGCGGAAGACCCCAAGCCGTCGAACATCATGTCGACATTGCCAGCCATCAAGTCTTGCAGTGCAGGGCCCGCGCCCCGGTAAGGAATGTGGGTGATGAAGGTTTTGCTTTGCTGCTTGAACAACTCGCCAGCCAAGTGGTGCGAGGTGCCCGCACCGGCCGAGCCATAGTTGTATTTGCCTGGCAATTGACGCACCGCAGCCAAAAAATCTTTGAAGTTGCCCGGCATGTTTTTCGGATTGACTACCAGCACTTGCGGCACATTGGCCATCAGCGCCAAAGGCACGAAATCTTTTTCAATGTCGTAGTCGAGTTTGGGGTACATCGACGGCGCAATCGCATGGTGCACCGCGCCCATGAACAGCGTGTAGCCATCGGGTGCCGCTTTGGCCGCAATGCTGGCCCCCAGCGTGCCGCCAGCGCCGCCGCGGTTGTCAATGATCAGTTGTTTGCCTGTCAAACGGGCGAACTGCGCCGACAAAGGCCGCGCAAAAGCATCGGTGCCACCCCCAGCAGGAAAAGGCACGATGACGGTGATCGGCCGGCTCGGCCAGGCTGATTCGGCTTGGCTGCCCAGCGAGATGACGGCGGCGCCCAGAGCGGCCGCTCGCAACACATCGCGGCGGCTCGGGTGGATTGCAAAAGAATGCATGGAATGTCTCCTGTTTTTATAGAGTGAGGCAGCGTCTTGGTGCGCTGTCTGGGCGGGAATTGAAAACGGATGCGTATTGTGCACGCTCAAATATACAAATCGTCGACCTTCGGGGACACCGGTATTTTCCCCAAAGCCAACTGACTGCGGTATTTGTCGAGCCGCTTCAGGTCGTACAAGTAGTTGACCATCAAGCCATAAGACTGTTTCAAACCCTTGCTTGACATGTCGCCAGCCCAGTTCAGGCGCTCAACGCGCGCACCGTTGCCCAAATGAAACCGCGCCACTGTATCCAGTGGTCGTCCGTTGTCAAGCTGTCGGCCCAGATAGTTGGCCGCGCAGTGCATCAAGACCCGCCGCACCGGCGATTTTTCATCCAACTCCGAGACCTTCTCGGCAGCGGCCAAAAAATCTGCGGCGGTTGCCGTTGCTTTTGCCCCCGCCACTTCCTGTCCCAAGGCGCTGTTTAAAGCCAGCCGCTCTTTGTCGCTGAACTGGTCAATCAAAGCGCCGGCGTTTTTGGCCAGCCAAGGGCGAAAACCTGGGATCGGTGAGAGCGTTGAAAAGACCTTCAGTCGCGGGAATTCAGCGTGCAGAGTTTCCACCACGCGCTTGATCAGCGAGTCGCCAAAACTGACACCACGCAAGCCGGTTTGGGTGTTGCTGATGGAGTAAAAAATCGCCGTGGTGGCTTTGCCGAGATCACTCGCCGCGGCAGATTCGTCGAGCAGCGGCGTGATGGCGCCGGCCAGCGCATCGACCAACGCGACCTCGACAAAAATCAGCGGTTCGTCCGGCAGGCGGGGATGAAAGAATCCGTAGCAACGCCGGTCACTGTCCAGTCTGTTCTTGACATCGGCCCAGCTTTTTATGGCGTGCACGGCTTCGTACTTGATGAGCTTTTCAATCAGCGACGCGGGCGAGTCCCAACTGATGCGCCGCAGCTCAAGAAAGGCCACGTCAAACCAGGTCGAAAAGAGATTTTCAAGCTCAGAGTCCAGCGCCAGCAAGCGTTTTTCGGTTTTCAAATGTGGCAACAATTCAGCCCGCATGTCGACTAAAAAGCGCATGCCCTCTGGAAAAGCCGAAAAGCGCTGCAACAAACGGGTGCGCGGCGACACAAAGGCCCGGCGCAAACGGATCTCAGCTTGACCTTCTTCAGGGGTGCCGAGCGAGGCTTCGTAGTGGTCGCGCGCGGCCTGCACTTTTTCGGCGTTGGGGGCGAATTGCTCGCTCATCAGCAACCAAGCATCTCGCCGCTGCTCGGGCGGCGCACTGGCATACCAAGTGGCAATGTCGCGGGCACGCCTGCCGCCCTCCACTTCGCTGACCTGTTTGTCCACCACCGACTGCAGTTCCAGCAAGGTGCGGCGCAAAACCCGCGGCGACAGGGCCTCTTCCTTGTGCTTTAAAACCGCCTTCAAGCGCTCCCGAGTACTGCGGCCGTTGGCTTTGACGGGGCTGGTTTCAGCTGCTGCAGAAACAGCCACAACTGCTGAACGAGAGACTTTGGTCGGCACTGTGGTCGCAGACTCCTGGCGTTTGAATTGCAGGCCTTTGCTGACAGTCTGGACGCTGCGCCGCAGCCATTCGGCGGAGTTCATGCGCCCACCCGGCTCTTGGTTTGGTGGCGTGCAAGATCGCGCAAAGCATCACGCTGACGCGTCAGATGAAGGCGCATGGCGATTTCTGCGCCTTCGCTGTCGCGGCTCATCAACGCGGCATACAGCGTCAAGTGCTCGGCCAAACTTTGCGCCAACCTGCCCGGCGCATGCAACTGCTGCAGGCGCGCCAATTTGAGGATCTTGCGTAAATCGGCGATGGCTTGCGCCAGCCAGCGGTTGTTGGCCAGCAGAATGATGGCTTCGTGGATGAGCAGATTGGTGGCGTAGTAGTCTGAGATGCGACCGGCATCGGCGTGGCCTTGCAAGCGCTCATGCAAAGTCTTCAATGCGGCCAGGTCTGCATCGCTGGCATTGCGGGCTGCTTCAAAAGCGCAGCGCCCTTCCAGCAGCGCAATCACAGGGAATATATCTTCCAGGTCCTGCTCAGTCACTTCGCTGACAAAGCATCCACGCCGCGGTTCATGCCGCAGCAATCCTTCTGCCGTCAGCACCTTGAGCGCCTCACGCAGCGGCGTGCGTGAGATTTTCAAACGCTCACACAGCGCCACCTCGTCAAGGAAGCTGCCCGGCAGCAAAACGCCTGAAAAAATATGTTCACGCAAGGTTGCGGCGACTTCTTGGTGCAAGGAATTCTGGACAAGGCGCATGATTTTCAAGACCTTTGAAGGCAAATAAGCGTTGAAAAACTCTAATTACACGTAATTATGAGATTTCAAAAAAGCATTGGCAAGCTTCATGTTCAATTAAAAGTTGTCAAAAGACGACATATGAGGCTAAACCCTTGGTTTTTAACTTTGGTCTTTGCCACTGCCATCAGTTCGATCACAGCAGCCAGCAGGTGCTGCGAAATCGACGCTGTCTCAAGCGCGCTTGAAGGCCCAGACCCACAAGCCAACGCCAGCTGCGATCATCGGCAAGCAGAGCCATTGCCCCATGCTCATGCCCAGCGCGAGAATGCCCAAAAAGTCATCGGGCTCGCGGAAGAACTCGGCCACAAAACGCAACACGCCATAACCGACCAAAAAAGCGGCAGAAACTTCGCCCATCTTGCGCGGTTTACGGGCATACAACCAGAGCAACACAAACAGCAGCAAGCCCTCCAGCAGGAACTGATAAACCTGCGACGGATGGCGCGGCTGCAAGGTTCCGCTGTGCCTGAAAACCATGCCCCACGGCAAGTCAGGACCGCTCAACCGACCCCACAACTCGCCATTGATGAAGTTGCCGACGCGACCTGCCGCCAGACCCGTCGGCACGCACGGTGCGATCAAGTCCATCACCTGCAGCCACGGCTTCTGGCGGGTTCGTGCGAACCAGAGTTGCGACACCAGCACGCCCAGCAAGCCGCCATGAAAACTCATGCCGCCTTGCCACACCGCCAGGATGTCTAGCGGGTGCGCGAGGTAGTAGTCCGGCTTGTAAAAAAGGCAATAACCCATGCGCCCACCCAGCACCACACCGACCACACCGAGAAACAAAATATCTTCGGTGTCGCGCCGACTCCATGCGGCAGTGCCCGTCATCGCAGCATAAGGCTGGTGCCGCAAACGAAGATTGGCCAACCACAAAAACAGCCCAAAGGCGGCCAAATAAGTCAGGCCATACCAATGAATGGCCAGGGGCCCGAGTTGCAGGGCGACGGGATCAATTTCGGGGTGAATCAGCATCAGCGCATTGTGCCAGTGCAGGCTTGCTGCCCCAGGCCGTTAACAGCGCCACGCCGCAAGTTCGTTAGCATCGTAGAATTCAAAAGTGGTTCCGGCGCAGCCTTGGAACATTCAAAACCACTCCACTCCAAAGAGACTCCATGACGCAAGACAAAATGCCCGAAGGCGACGTTATCAACCGGCGCAGCCGCAACATCACTGAAGGCACGGCGCGCGCGCCGAATCGATCGATGTACTACGCCATGGGCTATGAAGCCGAAGACTTCAAAAAACCGATGGTCGGTGTGGCCAACGGCCACAGCACCATCACGCCTTGCAACAGCGGCTTGCAAAAGTTAACCGATGCGGCGATCGCCGGTATCGAAGAGGCTGGCGGCAATGCCCAGGTGTTCGGCACGCCAACCATTTCAGACGGTATGGCGATGGGCACCGAAGGCATGAAGTACTCCCTGGTCAGCCGTGAAGTGATTTCGGACTGCATCGAGACCTGCGTGCAAGGTCAATGGATGGACGGCGTGCTGGTGGTTGGCGGTTGCGACAAGAACATGCCAGGCGGCTTGATGGGCATGTTGCGCGCCAACGTGCCGGCTATTTACGTCTATGGCGGCACCATTTTGCCCGGCACTTACAAAGGCAAAGACCTGAACATCGTCAGCGTCTTTGAAGCCGTTGGCGAGCACGCTGCCGGTCGCATGAGCGACGAAGATTTGTTGCAAATTGAACGCCGCGCCGTTCCGGGCACCGGCAGCTGCGGCGGCATGTACACCGCCAACACCATGTCCAGCGCCTTTGAAGCACTGGGTATCTCACTGCCCTACTCGTCGACCATGGCCAATCCGCATGACGAAAAAACCAACTCGGCCAAAGAATCGGCCAAGGTCTTGATTGAAGCCATCAAAAAGAACCTCAAACCGCGCGATATCGTCACCAAACAAGCCATCGAAAACGCCGTGGCAGTGATCATGGCCACCGGCGGCTCGACCAACGCCGTGCTGCACTTTTTGGCGATTGCCCACACGGCGGAAGTTGAATGGACGATTGACGACTTTGAGCGAATTCGCCAAAAGACCCCCGTGCTGTGCGACTTGAAACCGAGCGGCAAGTACCTCGCGGTCGACCTGCACCGGGCTGGCGGCATTCCACAAGTCATGAAGACCCTGCTGGCCGCCGGCCTGCTGCACGGCGATTGCATCACCATCACCGGCCAGACCATCGCCGAAGTCTTGAAAGATGTGCCGGCTGTGCCGCGCGCCGACCAAGACGTGATTCGCCCGATCAACAACCCGATGTACGCGCAAGGTCACTTGGCCGTGCTCAAAGGCAACTTGTCACCAGAAGGCTGCGTGGCCAAAATCACTGGCCTGAAAAACCCGGTCATGACCGGCCCAGCCCGGGTTTTTGACGACGAACAAACCGCCATGACGGCGATTCTGGGTGGCAAGATCAAGGCTGGCGATGTCATGGTGCTGCGTTACCTCGGCCCCAAAGGCGGCCCGGGCATGCCCGAAATGCTGGCACCCACCGGCGCCTTGGTCGGTGCGGGCTTGGGCGAGAGCGTTGGCCTGATCACCGACGGCCGTTTTTCCGGCGGCACTTGGGGCATGGTCGTCGGCCACGTGGCGCCAGAAGCGGCCGCCGGCGGCAACATCGCCTTCATCCAAGAAAACGACTCGATCACCATCGACGCCAAACAGCTGCTGCTGCAACTCAACATCAGCGACGAAGCACTGGCCGCCCGCAAAGTCGGCTGGACCGCCCCGCTGCCACGCTACACCCGCGGCGTGCAAGCCAAATTTGCCTTCAACGCCTCCAGCGCCAGCAAAGGTGCGGTGCTTGACGACTATTGATACTAAAGAAACTAAAATAGCCTGTCTTCAACCAAAAAATTTGCACATGAAACACTACTTATTGATCACTTCGATCCTGCTCATGGGCCTGACAGCAGCCACCTCTGCTTCTGCTGACATGAAACTGGCCACTTCCAAAAACTGCATGGCCTGCCATGCAGCAGCCGTGAAACTGGTCGGTCCAGCCTTCAAAGACATTGCCGCCAAATACGCAGGTCAAAAAGACGCTGTGGACATGCTGGCCAGCAAAGTGATGAAAGGCGGCTCCGGCGTCTGGGGCCCCATTCCCATGCCAGCCAACGCCCAAGTCTCACCGGACGAAGCCAAGAAGCTGGTGAATTGGATCTTGTCGCAGAAGTAAAGCCTGAGCGCTCGTTCAAAAGCCCGCTGACGCCCATCGGAGTCAGCGGGCTTTTTCACGCCTCGCTTAACGCGGACGCCCTGAGCAGATCAGCTCTTTTCTGCGAGCTGATCCAGAATCGCCGGGTTCTCCAGCGTCGAAGTGTCTTGCGGAATGGTTTCGCCTTTGGCAATGCCGCGCAGCAAGCGCCGCATGATCTTGCCACTGCGGGTTTTCGGCAGGTTGTCACCGAAACGGATTTCCTTCGGCTTGGCGATCGGGCCGATTTCTTTGCCGACCCAGTCGCGCAACTCTTTGGCAATGGCTTTGGCTTCGTCACCCGTCGGGCGTGAGCGCTTGAGCACGACAAAAGCGACGATGGCTTCACCCGTCACGTCATCGGGGCGACCGACCACAGCGGCTTCGGCCACCAAGGCCGAATGGCTAACCAATGCCGACTCGATTTCCATCGTGCCCATGCGGTGACCCGAGACGTTCAGCACGTCATCGATGCGGCCGGTGATGCGGAAATAGCCGCGGTCTTCACTGCGCACTGCGCCGTCGCCGGCCAAGTAGTACGTGCCGCCCATTTCGGGTGGGAAGTAGCTTTTCTTGAAGCGCTCGGGGTCGTTCCAGATGGTCCTGATCATCGACGGCCAAGGGCGTTTGATGACAAGCAGGCCGCCCGAACCGTTCGGCACATCGCCCCCCACTTCGTCAACGATGGCGGCCATGATGCCTGGCAGTGGCAGCGTGCAGCTGCCGGGCACCAGCGGCGTGGCGCCTGGCAAAGGCGTGATCACGTGGCCACCGGTTTCGGTTTGCCAGAAGGTGTCGACGATTGGGCAACGCTCGCCGCCGACGTTTTTGTAGTACCACATCCAGGCTTCAGGATTGATGGGCTCGCCAACCGACCCCAAGATGCGCAAGCTGCTCAGGTCAGAGCTGCGCGGATGGACTTTTTCGTCGGCTTCTGCGGCCTTGATGAGCGAGCGGATCGCCGTCGGTGCGGTGTAAAACACCGTGACTTTGTGGCGCTCGATCATTTGCCAGAAGCGGCCGGCGTTCGGGAAGGTGGGGATGCCTTCAAAAATGATTTGCGTGGCGCCGGCCGCCAACGGGCCATAAGCCACGTAAGTGTGGCCGGTGATCCAGCCAATGTCGGCCGTGCACCAGAACACATCGCTGGGCTTGATGTCGAAGGTCCAGTCCATCGTCAGCTTGGCCCACAGCAGGTAGCCGCCGGTGCTGTGCTGCACGCCCTTGGGTTTGCCGGTCGAGCCCGAGGTGTAAAGAATAAAAAGCGGGTGTTCAGCGCTGACGAACTCAGGTTCGCACATCGGTGATTGATTCGCCATGACCTCATGCATCAGGCTGTCACGACCGGCCACCATGGCGCAGGCGGTAGTCGTGCGCTGGTAAACGATGACGTTCTTGATCGACTCGCAACCGCCCATGGCAATGCCTTCGTCGACGATGGCTTTGAGGGGCAATTCTTTGCCACCGCGCAGTTGGTAATTGGCCGTGATGACCGCCACGGCGCCAGCATCCTGAATACGCTCTTGCAGGCTTTTGGCAGAAAAACCACCGAAGACCACCGAGTGCGTCGCGCCGATACGCGCACAGGCTTGCATCGCCACCACGCCTTCCACCGTCATCGGCATGTAAATGACGACGCGGTCGCCTTTTTGGATGCCCATGCCCTTCAGGGCGTTGGCAAACTGGCAGACCTTGGCGTGCAGCTCTTGGTAAGTGACGTTGGTGACCTTGCCGTCATCGCTTTCAAAGATGATGGCTTTTTGGTGTTCGGTCGGCGTGCCAAGGTGACGGTCCAGGCAGTTGTACGAGGCGTTCAGCTGACCATCGGCAAACCATTTATAAAACGGCGCCTCTGACTCGTCGAGGGTTTGCGTGAAGGGTTTTTTCCAGCTCAGATTCTCGCGGGCCAGACGGGCCCAAAAACCCTCGTAATCAGTGGCAGCTTCTTGGCACAACGCTTGGTAAGCGGCCATGCTTGAAATGCTGGCGGTTTTGGCCATCGCCGGGTCGGGGTTGAAGCACCGGTTTTCGACCAGGGTGGACTCGATGGCGGATTGCGTTGTACTCATGAATTATTTCCTTTTGTCAGACTTTTTTAATTTCGAATCAACTGCTGAATGTCGCGTCAGGCACTTACAAGCCACTGACTGTCGCCCATCTTACAAATGTCCGATGTGACTCAAGGTCAACATGAAGCATCTAAAATTCAGAATTAATCAAAAAGAATCTATGCCTGATACAAATCCTACGCCGTCCACCCCACTCCGACCTATACCGCGTTTTATCTTTGCCAGCCGCTGGCTTCAGTTGCCACTTTACGTCGGCCTGATTGCGGCGCAAGTGGTTTACGTGTTTCACTTTTTGGTCGAGCTCAAGCACTTGGTGGAGGCGGTTTTTGGCAGCCCGTCTGCTTTGCAAGCGCTGATCTCTAGCATCGGCTACAAAACCGACGTGGCCATCACCTCGCTCAACGAAACCGTCATCATGCTGGTGGTGCTGGGCTTGATTGACGTGGTCATGATCTCCAACCTGCTGATCATGGTGATCGTCGGCGGCTACGAAACCTTTGTCAGCCGCATGCGGCTCGATGAGCACCCTGACCAACCCGAGTGGCTGAACCATGTCAACGCCTCGGTTCTGAAGGTCAAGTTGGCGACTGCCATCATCGGCATCAGCTCGATCCATTTGCTCAAAACTTTCATCAACGCCGCCAATTACGACCTCAAGGTGTTGATGTGGCAAACCATCATTCACGTGGTTTTTTTGTTCAGCGCCCTGGCGATTGCACTGACCGACAAACTGATGGTGCGCAGTACTGACCAGCACTGAAACGGCCCTGACAGTGAGCGCCGTCTCGCCACATAGAATGAACGGCCTGTTCATTTTTCACAACAGACTGCGAACCCATTGCTCTTGCTGATTGTCCTTCTGCCCCTGCTTGCCGGCACCCTGCTGACCGCTTGGTCCGGCTTCACTCGAGCGCCGGGGCACAGGAGCCGAACCGCTTGGCTGGCTGCAGCCGTGACGGCGTCAAGTTTGGGGTTGTTGCTGTCTCAAGTCCCTGGCATCATGGCCGGCGCGGCCTACCAAAGCTTCACACCCTGGGTGCCAGACATCGGCTTGAACCTCGGCTTCAGGCTGGACGCCTTGTCGCTGATGTTTGGTTTGCTGATCACCGGCATCGGCCTGCTGGTTATTTTGTACGCGCACAGCTACCTCGGCCAAGTCGATCCGGTGGGCAAGTTCTTCAGCACCCTGATGTTGTTCATGGCCGCCATGCTCGGCATCGTGCTATCAGACAATTTGCTGCTGCTGCTGGTCTTTTGGGAACTCACCAGCCTGTCTTCGTTTTTACTGATCGGGTATTGGAGCCAACGCGCTGCGGCTCGAGACGGCGCCCGCATGTCCTTGGCCATCACCGGCGGCGGCGGCTTAGCGATGATGGCCGGCTTCTTGTTGCTGGGTCAGATCGCCGGCACCTTCGAGCTGAGTCAGATGCTCGACCAAGTGGCGCTCATTCAGGCTGACCCGCGCTACCCTGCTGCACTGATCTTGATATTAATCGGCTGTTTCACCAAAAGTGCGCAGTTCCCGTTTCACTTCTGGCTGCCGCAAGCCATGACCGCACCGACACCCGTGTCGGCCTACCTGCACTCTGCAACCATGGTCAAGGCCGGCCTGTTTCTGCTGGCGCGCCTGACACCAGTCATCGGCGGCACCGAGCTGTTCATGGGCATCGTCACCACCACCGGCCTCGTCACCCTGGCGTTCGCCGCCTTCGTGGCGCTGTTCAAGCATGACCTGAAAGGCTTGCTGGCGTACTCCACCATCAGCCACCTTGGCTTGATCACCTTCCTGATCGGACTGGGTTCACCGCTGGCGGCCGTGGCCGCGATCTTCCACATCTTGAACCACGCCAGCTTCAAGGCGGCGCTGTTCATGACGGCCGGCATCGTCGACCATGAAACCGGCACCCGCGACATGCGCAAACTGGGCGGTCTGGCCCACCTGATGCCGTGGACGGCCACCTTCGCCATGGTGGCGGCAGCGGCGATGGCCGGCGTGCCACTCTTCAACGGTTTCCTGTCGAAAGAAATGTTTCTGACCGAAGCCGTCGCCTTCGTGCAGGTCGGTGGCTGGCGCTGGCTGGTGCCCTTGCTGGCGACCCTCGCCGCGCTGTTCAGCGTGGCGTATTCAGTGCGCTTGGTGCATGACGTTTTTTTCAACGGCCCGCCGCGTGACATGCCCAATATGCACCCGCACGAGCCGCCCTTCGGCATGAGAGCCTCGGTGGCCCTGCTGGCCGGCATCTGCCTGTTGGTCGGCGTCTTGCCCGCTTTGACGTTAGAGCCCCTGGTACGCGCTGCCAGCAGCGCCATGCTCGGCCAGCCCGCGCCTGAATTCAAACTGGCGCTGTGGCACGGCCTGAACCTGCCGCTGCTGCTCAGCCTGTTGGCGTTGGGTGGCGGCTTGGCCTTGTACGCCGCGCTGGCCCAAGGTGGCCGACTGCACCGCTTGAAGTCTGAAGACTGGTTTGGCCGACTGACCGGACTGAAACTGTTCGTAAGCGGCATCGAGCGGCTCTTTGCCGGCGCTGAGCGGCTCACCCAACAACTTGAAAACGCCTCGTTGCAGCGCTACTTGGCTTGGATGTTCATGGCCGCACTGGCCACTGGTGCCGCCATGCTGTGGGGCCAAGTTCCTGGCATGCCAGGCACCGGCACGCGCACGCTGCTGCCCATCTCGCTGCCTGCCGTGGTCATTTGGGCGCTGCTGCTGGTGGCCTGCCTGTGGCTGGTGCTGCGCCACCATGAGCGCTTTCAGTCGGTGGTGGTCGCTGGCGCAGTAGGTCTGGTCGCGTCGCTGAGCTTTGTTAGTTTGTCAGCACCCGACTTGGCGTTGACACAGCTGACGGTCGATGTCGTGGCCACCGTGCTGCTGTTGATGGGCTTGGCCCTGTTGCCGCGTCAAACGCCGCACGAGTCATCGGTCCCACGCAAGCTGCGGGACGCAACGCTGGCCTTGGCCATTGGCGCCAGCATGGCCTGGCTGGCCTGGGTCATGTTGACACGCGACCACGACTCGATCTCTTGGTATTTCCTCAACCATGCCGCCGTCGCGGGCGGTGGCAGCAACGCCGTCAATGTGATTCTGGTCGACTTTCGGGGCTATGACACCTTCGGCGAAATCACCGTGCTGGGTATCGCCGCAGTTGGCGTGCTGGCCCTGATGGACGGCATGCAGACCCGCCGGTCAGCGGTGGACGCGGCGGGCTTTGGCTGGACGTTTGCCAGCCAGCCACTGATGCTGCGCGTCGTTGCTCGTCTGCTGCTGCCGATCGCTATGGTCGTCACGCTGTACATCTTTTTGCGCGGCCACAACCAGCCGGGCGGCGGCTTCATTGCCGGGCTGATCACCGCGGTCACGCTGGTCATGCAGTACATGGCCAACGGCCAGTCGCGAGCGGAAGCTTTGCTGCGCGCCAATGGCGGTCGCCGCTTTGTGCGCTGGATCGGCATCGGCCTGGGCATTGCCGGGCTCACCGGCGTCGGTGCTTTCTTCTTTGGCCAACCCTTCCTGACCAGTGCCCACGGCAATCCCGACCTGCCCTTGCTGGGCTCGTTGCCGCTGGCCACCGCCGCCTTGTTTGATTTGGGCGTTTACATCACCGTGGTCGGCGCGACCTTGCTGACGCTGTCGACGCTGGGGGCCGTCACCCGCGAACCTGCGTTCGCCACTGAACTCAAGGAGAAACAGCCATGATGAGCCTTGAGTTGTTGGTCGCCAGCGGCATCGGCATCGTCACCGCCACCGGTGTTTATCTGATCTTGCGCGGCCGCACTTGGCCGGTGGTATTGGGGCTGAGCCTGCTGGGCTACGCCGTCAATGTCTTTATCTTTGCGATGGGCCGCCTGTGGCAAGATGCCGCGCCGATTCTCTCGGCTGGCGGCCGCGTCGCCGACCCCTTGCCGCAAGCACTGGTCTTGACCGCCATCGTCATCGGTTTTGCGACCACCGGCTTCGTCATCGAATTGGCTTTGCGCAGTCGTCATGAAACCGGCACCGACCACGTCGATGGGCGAGAAACCGGCAACACACGCAACACGCGAAACCGCGCAAGATGAACGGCGTTTTCTCCGTATTTCTCTCAGCCCACCTGCCGGTGTTGCCGGTGCTGCTGCCACTCTTCACCGCCGTGGTACTGCTGCTGATGGGCGATGGCGTTGGCGCGGTCGGCGACCAGCAGAGCAAGCCAACCCGGCAACGCCTGCTCAGCATGGTCTCGGTCGTGTTGGGTGCTGTCTTGGCCTGGCAACTGATGACCGGTGCAAACGCGGGTGCGCTGACGGTGTACCCGCTGGGCAGCTGGCCAGCGCCGTTTGGCATCGTGTTGGTGGTCGACCGGCTGAGCGCCCTGATGCTGGCCCTGACCTGGACCATCGCCGTGCCTGTGCTCTGGTATGCCACGGCCCACTGGGACCTGCGTGGTCGGCATTTTCATGCGCTGTTTCACTTTCAGCTGATGGGCTTGTCGGGCGCCTTCATCACCGGCGATTTGTTCAACCTGTTTGTATTTTTCGAGATCTTGCTGATCGCCTCTTACGTCTTGCTGGTTCACGGCCAAGGGCCGGAGCGCTTCAAGGCCGGGCTGCATTACGTGGTGCTCAACTTGGCCGCATCGGCCCTGTTCTTGATCGGTCTGGCAATTGTTTACGGCGTGACCGGCACTTTGAACATCACTGACTTGGCCTTGCGGGTCGCCAAACTTAACGCCGAAGAAGCGGTGCTGGTGAAGATCGGCGCGATGATCTTGCTGGTGGTCTTTGGCTTGAAAGCCGCCATCGTGCCGCTGTACATGTGGCTGCCGCGTGCCTACGGCGTGGCCAGTGCACCCGTCGCGGCACTGTTCGCCATCATGACCAAGGTCGGCGTCTACAGCATCATCCGCGTGCACGTCGGCATTTTTGGTGAAGGTGCTGGCCCTGCGGCAATGGTGGTCGAACCCTGGCTGTTGCCGGCGGCACTTATTTCCTGCGTACTGGGCGTGTTGGGCGCGTTGGCAGCCCGCAGTTTTGCGCGGATGGTGGCGTACCTGACCATTTCTTCGGTTGGCGTTATTTTGGCCAGTGTGGGCTTGTTCACCACGGCATCGCTGTCAGCCGCGCTCTATTACATGGTCCACAGCACACTGGTCGTGGCTGCGCTCTTTTTGCTGGTTGAACTCATCGCATCTCAGCGTGGCGAGAGCAAAGACACACTGCTGCCTGCTAGCGCCGTCGCGCAGCCGATCACGCTGGGTCTGATGACCTTGCTCGCTTGCGCATCCGTCGCCGGCCTACCTCCGCTGCCTGGTTTCTTGGGCAAGCTGATGATCTTGCAAAGTGCCAGCAGCAGCGCGGCGCAGATCTGGGTCTGGTCAGTCATTTTAGGAGCCAGTTTTTTGACCCTGATCGGGCTGGCACGGGCCGGCAGCACGCTGTTTTGGAACGTCTTGCCTGAGCCTTCGTCGCCGGCTGCAGCGCCCCTGTCGGGTCAGCTGTTTGCTTTCAACACACGCACCTTGGCATCCACCCTGGCCCTGCTGGCGCTGGGTCTGCTGCTGGCTGTCGGCGCCTCCCCTATGAAGCGCTACACCGATGCAGCCGCCAGCCAACTGGCCGACAGGGCGGCCTACGCCAACGCCGTCCTCGGACCGTTCGGCGGCGCTGCGGCTGAAACCACACGCCCTTACCGCGGCGGTGAAGGTGAAGTCATCTTGCCTAATGCAGCATCAGGATCAGGAGCCCAACCATGAAGAAAAATCCCTGGCTCGCTCACCCGTGGCTGTCGGCCCTGCTGGCTGTGAGCTGGTTGCTGCTGCAACACACTTTGGCCCCCGTTCACCTGCTGTCGGCGGTGTTGATAGGTTTGATCGTGCCGCGCATGTTGCACTCTTTTTTGCCGCCTGCAACGTCGATTCGCATGCTGCCAGCGCTGCGTCTGACGCTGGTCGTGCTGGGCGATATCGTGACCGCCAACATCACCGTGGCCAAACTGGTGCTCGGCCCGATGTCACGGCCGCAACCGGCCTGGATTCGCGTGCCCTTGCAACTCCAGCACCCGACAGCGATCTCGCTGCTGGCCAGCATCATCACCAGCACGCCCGGCACGGTGTCCGCCAGCATTGACGAAGCGCAGCGCTTCATTTTGGTTCATGCGCTGGACTGCAGTGATGCTCCGCAAATGGTCGCCGACATCCAACAACGCTATGAGCGCCCACTGATGACTATTTTTGGCGAAACCACCAACACCCCACCGGGAGACAAAGCATGAGCACGGTTGCACTGGAGATGGCTCTGAACATCGCCATCGTGGCGGTGTCATTGGCGCTGCTGCCCTGCGGCTGGCGACTGATCTTCGGTCCGCACAGCGTAGACAGGGTGCTGGCCATTGACACGCTGTACATCAATGCCGTGGCACTGGTTGTGCTGCTGGGCATCCGACTCGACACCCCCATGCTGTTTGAGGGCGCACTGCTGGTCGCCATGCTGGGCTTTGTGTCGACGGTGGCAATGGCCCGTTACCTGACCCGCGGCGACGTCATTGAATAAGTCGGAGGCACACATGACGAGCATGACTTTGATTTCTATGGGCGAATGGCTGGCAGCGGCCTTGCTGCTGGTGGCCGCCTTTTTTCTGCTGGTAGGAGCGATCGGTCTGGTTCGTTTGCCAGACTTTTACATGCGGCTGCATGGCCCGACCAAGGCTTCGACCTTGGGCGTCGGCAGTATTTTGTTGGCCAGCATGCTTATCTCGGCCAGCCACGGCCGGGCCGGCTTTGCGGAAGTGCTGATCACGCTGTTTGTTTTTCTCACGGCGCCTGTCTCCGCCAACATGCTGGCGCAGGCGGCCCTGCATTTGCGCTTGCCGGGCCGAGCGATGCCGCCGGAAGACGCCGTGCCGGAACATCGCCAGAACAGCAAGCCAAGCGAAGTCTGAGCCAGCCCCTCAGTCCCTTCTCAAATTTGGGCGCCGCATGTCGGGGCCTTGTTGGGTTAGCTGTCAAAATAAGGGGCTGTGCACACGCTGTCAAAGCGTGATGGCTCTGAAAATAAGCGCCTGTCCCCTTTTTCATTTTCCTTTCGTCATTTTCCTTTCGTGATCTTCTAAAAAGCCAATGAGAATGCCCATGACTACGACCACCCACATCCAACAAGCCGACCTGATCGAATCCATCGCTGCCGCCTTGCAATTCATCAGCTACTACCACCCGGCTGACTACATCGCTCATCTGGCCCGCGCCTACGAGCGCGAACAAAGCCCGGCCGCCAAAGACGCGATTGCGCAGATTCTGACCAACAGCAAGATGAGCGCGATGGGCCACCGGCCGATCTGCCAAGACACCGGCATCGTCAACGTGTTTTTGAAAGTCGGCATGGACGTCCGGCTGGCGGGTTTCACCGGCAGCCTCGAAGACGCCATCAACCAAGGTGTGCGCCAGGCCTACAACCATCCCGACAACACGCTGCGCGCCAGCATCGTGGCCGACCCGCACTTTGACCGCAAAAACACGCAAGACAACACGCCCGCCGTGATCTTCACTGAGATCGTGCCGGGCAACACCATCGACATCACGGTCGCGGCCAAAGGCGGCGGCTCGGAGAACAAAAGCAAGCTGGTCATGCTCAACCCGGGTGACTCCATCGTCGACTGGGTGCTCAAAACCGTGCCGACCATGGGCGCGGGTTGGTGCCCACCGGGCATGCTCGGCATCGGCATCGGCGGCACCGCTGAAAAAGCCGTGCTGATGGCCAAAGAAAGCCTGATGGACGACCTCGACATGTACGAGTTGCAGGCCAAATCTTCGGCCGGCGACCAACTCAACAAGGTTGAGGAGATGCGGCTGGAGCTGTTCGACAAAGTCAATGCCCTCGGCATTGGCGCGCAAGGCTTGGGTGGCCTGACCACCGTGCTCGACATCAAAATAAAACTGTACCCGACGCACGCCGCCAGCAAACCGGTCGCCATGATCCCCAACTGCGCGGCCACCCGCCACGCGCACTTTGTGCTTGACGGCAGTGGCCCGACGTACCTAACACCGCCCAGCCTCGACCTCTGGCCCAACGTGGTCTGGACGCCGGACTACGTCAAAAGCAAAAAAGTCAATCTCGACACCTTGACCAAAGCCGAAGTCGCCAGTTGGAAACCCGGCGACACGCTGCTGCTCAACGGCAAGATGCTGACCGGCCGCGATGCCGCGCACAAACGCATCAAAGACATGCTGGCCAAAGGCGAAAAGCTGCCGGTGGACTTCACCAACCGCGTGATTTACTACGTCGGCCCGGTCGACCCAGTCGGCAATGAAGCCGTCGGCCCAGCCGGCCCCACCACCGCCACCCGCATGGACAGCTTCACCGACATGATGCTCGGCCAAACCGGCCTGATCGCGATGATCGGCAAGGCCGAGCGCGGCCCAGCCACCATCGAATCCATCAAGCAACACCAAAGCGCTTACCTGATGGCCGTCGGCGGCGCCGCCTATCTGGTCAGCAAGGCCATCAAAACCGCCCAGGTGGTGGGCTTTGCAGACCTCGGCATGGAAGCGATTTACGAGTTCGATGTGGTCGACATGCCGGTCACCGTCGCGGTCGATGCGGGCGGCACCAGCGTGCACAACACCGGCCCGGCCGAGTGGCAACAAAAAATTGCCTCAGGCCAGTACAAAACCATCGCCATCGCCTCGGCTTGAAGCTGGCGCGGCAGCAGCACCATGACAGGTCTGGTCGGTGTTTTTGACAGCGGCATCGGCGGCCTGAGCATCTTGCAGGCGTTACGGGCTGAGTTGCCGCAGAACCGCTTCATCTACATCGCTGACAGCGGTCACGCGCCTTATGGCGAACGCAGTGACGCGCATGTGCTGAGCCGGTCGCGGGCCATCGTGGCTGAGCTGCTGAGCCGTCAGGTGCAAGCGCTGGTGGTTGCCTGCAACACGGCCACAGCGGTGGCGATTGAGCAACTCCGCACAGTCCACCCCGAGCTGCCGATCATTGGTGTCGAGCCGGCACTCAAACCCGCGCTGGCACTCAGCCAAACACGGCGCATCGGCGTCATGGCGACCCGCGGCACGCTGGCCAGCGCCAAGTTCAAGGCGCTGCTGGCATCACTGGCCGGTCAAGGAGAGTTTGTGCTGCAGCCCTGCGATGGGCTGGCCGATGCGATCGAGCGCAGCGCCGGCACTGACGACACCGCAGCGATCAAAACGCTGTGCGCCCAATACACGCGGGAGATCGGGTCGTTTGGCCTCGACAGCGGTCAAATCGACACGTTGGTGCTAGGCTGCACGCACTACCCTTTCGCCACAGCGCAACTGCGCGAACTGCTCGGGCCGCAAGTGCAGCTGCTCAGCAACGGGCCGGCGGTGGCGCGGCAGACACGACTCAAACTGAGTCAAAGGCTGTTGCCAGCAGCGGCTCAGCCCGCGTCGCTGGAAACCGCCAGCCGGCTGATCTTGCTCAGCACCGGCGAGCCGCAGGTCTTGCAGGCCGCAGCCCAGCGCTGGTTGAACCAACTGCCAGCAGAACCGATTTTTCTCGCCAACAAGCTGAGCGTGTAGGCGCACACGCCAGCGCGGCGTGAGGCAAGCTCGACAACACGGTCTGATGGCTGCGCCAACACGGTTCGGTCGTCTGACCATGAAAGATACGTGTTTAAATGTTTATCAGGCCCTTCTCAACGGGCGGCAGCTCACCGGTTCAGCTTGGTATTCCTCGGGACTGCGCAGCAGTGACCGCGATCTGAAGCAAGTGCCAACCCTGTTTCAGGAAAACTATTTCATGTCTCAACCCCAATCATCTTCTCCCACCAGTCACCATCCACACAGCGATTTTTCTGACTGGTTTGCATGGCGCACCACACGCTTTTTACGCCTGCTGGCTGACACTTTTTTTGCTGGCCGCTACGGCCACCGCGCCGTTGTGCTGGAGACCGTTGCCGCTGTGCCCGGCATGGTCGGAGGTGCCTTGCAACATCTGCGTTCATTGCGCAGTTTGGAAGATGACGGCGGTTGGATCAAAACACTGCTCGACGAAGCTGAAAACGAACGCATGCACTTGATGACCTTCATCCACATCGCCAAGCCGAGCCGCTTGGAACGCTGGATGATCATCCTGGCGCAAGGCGTTTTCTACAACCTGTTTTTCATGCTGTATCTGGTGTCGGCGCGGACCGCTCACCGACTGGTCGGCTACTTCGAGGAAGAAGCCGTCGTCAGCTACACCGAATACCTTGCAGGCATTGACCGCGGCGACTATGACAACGTGCCGGCGCCGCAAATGGCCATTGACTATTGGAAGCTGGCACCAGATGCGCGTCTGCGCGATGTGATCTTGGTGATCCGTGACGACGAAGCGGGCCACCGCGACGTCAACCATGACTTTGCAAATCATCTGAGCCGCTGAGCACGCAGACTCAAGGCGTTTGAGCCGCCGTAGTCTGCGCCGACTCTTTCCAACCACCGCCCAGCGTCTTGTACAAGGTCACTTGGTTTTGCAATTGCTGCAAGCGAACCAGCACCACGGCTTGCTGCGCTGCAAACAAAGCGCGCTGGGCATCGAGCCAATCGAGCTGGCTGGCAACACCGTTTTCATACCGCAAGTTCAACAGTTTGAAGCGTGCTGCCTCGGCCATGCTTTGCGCTTGCTGGGCTTGCAACTGCGCTCCCAGGGTCGCCCGACCGGCCAGAGCGTCTGCAACTTCTCGGAAAGCGGTCTGAATGGCTTTTTCATACTGGGCCACTGCGATGTCACGTGCCGCCTTGCTGACCTCTAACCCAGCTTGGTTGCGACCGGCATCGAACAAGGGTAAAAACAGCTGCGGCGCCAGCGTCCAACCGTAAGTTCCGCTGTTGAAAAGACCGGCCAGGTTGCTGCTGCCGCTGCCCGCCGAAGCCGTCAAGGAGATCTTCGGAAAAAACGCGGCACGGGCTGCTCCGATGTTGGCGTTGGCGGCCAGCAATTGCTGTTCGGCCTGCAGAATGTCCGGCCTCAAAACCAGCAAATCAGAGGGCAAACCAGCCGGCACATCGGCCATCACCGGCCGGTCGGCCAAGCCCTGCCCGACCGGCAAGACCACGGTTAATTCACCACCCAGGGGCTGACCTATCAACAAGCTCAAAGCGTTCTCGTCGAGGGCGCGCTGGCGCTGCAGCTGCGCCAAGCTGACGCGCGCCGTTTCAACCAAAGACTGCGACTGGCGCAGGTCCAACTCTGAGTTGACGCCGCTGTCAAAGCGCAGCTGGCTGAGTTGCAGCGAGACCACGCGACTGGCCAAGGTCTGCTGTGTGAAAGCCAGCAACTCTTGGTCAGCCAGCAGGCTCAAGTAGCCATTGGCGACTGCCGAGATCAATGCGATCTGCGCCGTTTGACGGCCTTCTTCAGACGCCAGATAGAGCGACAAAGCAGCGTCTTTGAGACTCGCCACCCGGCCAAAGAAATCAATCTCGTAAGCCGTCATCGCCAAGCCAGCGGTGTACACACTGCTGATATGGCCATTGCCATTCGGGTTGGGCTGGCGTAAACCGCTGACAGCCGCACCAACGCTTGGAAACTGGTTGGCACGGCTAATCTGAAATTGAGCTCGGGTTTGCTCGATGGTCAGCACCGCGATGCGCAGATCGCGGTTGTTGCCCAATGCCACCGCAATCAATTTGCGCAGCTGCGGATCACTGAAAAAAGTCTGCCATTCGAGTGCCGAGGCGATTTGACCGGCTTGCGCGGCGCTGGCTGTCGCCAAGCCCAGCGCCGGCCAGTCAGCGGCCAGCGGTGACGCCGGACGCTCGTATTTGGGGGCCACTGAGCAGGCCGCCAGCAGCAGTGCGGCAGCCAACACGCTCAAACCTTGAGTCACCTTGTGGGTCATAGCTGATCTCCTGCGGAAGCACCGGCCGGCAAGTCTTGCGGCATTTCGTGCGCGTGCAGGCGGCGCTGCCGCTCACTGCCTTTGAAAAAACCACGCACGAGGACAAAGAACACCGGCACAAAGAAAACCGCCAAAGCGGTCCCTGTCAACATGCCGCCCAACACACCCGTGCCAATCGCTCGCTGGCTGGCCGAGCCGGCACCCGTGGCCAAGGCCAAGGGCAGCACACCCAAGCCAAAAGCCAACGAGGTCATGATGATGGGCCTAAAACGCAGTCGCGCTGCCGCCAAGGCCGACTCTGTGACGCTCTTGCCTTGGGCCTGCAGGTCCTTGGCAAACTCAATGATCAAAATCGCATTTTTGGCCGTCAAACCGATGATGGTGATCAAGCCGACCTGGAAATACACGTCATTGGCATAGCCCCGGAACAGCGTGGCCAGCAGCACCCCCAACACACCCACCGGCACGACCAAAATGACGGACAGCGGAATGGACCAGCTCTCGTACAGCGCGGCCAAGCACAGGAAGACCGCCAAAATGGCAAAGCCGTAAAGAATCATGGCTTGCGCGCCGGCCAGTTTTTCTTCGCGCGACTGACCCGTCCATTCAAAGGCAAAGCCCGGCGGCAACTGCTTGGCCAATCTTTCCATCTCGGTCAGCGCTGCGCCCGTGCTGTAACCGGCGGCCGGTGCGCCTGAAATTCGCATCGCCGGGTAGCCGTTATAACGCACCGACTGCATCGCGCCCGTCACCCAGCGGGTGCTGGAAAAAGCCGCCAAGGGCACTTGTTGGCCCTGGTTGTTGCTGGCATACAGCCGCATCAAGTCGGCCGGCTGCATGCGGGCTGGCGCGTCGGCCTGCACGATCACGCGCTGCAAACGTCCGCGGTTGGGAAAGTCATTGATGTAGCTCGACCCCAGCGCCGTTGACAAGGTGCTGTTGATGGCATCAAACGGCACGCCCAAGGCATTCGCCTTGTCGCGGTCAATCACGATTTCCAACTGTGGCGCATCTTCCAAGCCGTCAGGCCGCACCTGCGTCAAGACTTTGCTCTGGCTGGCCATGCCCAGCAGCTGGTTGCGGGCAGCGATCAGCGCTTCACGGCCAGAGCCACCGCGATCTTGCAAGCGGAAGGTGAAGCCAGAGGCATTGCCCAATTCAGGAATCGGCGGCGGGCTGAGTGGAAAGATGAAAGCATCGCGAATCCCTGACAAAGCGCCAAAAGCCCGGCCGGCCAAAGCCTGCGTCGACTGACCCGGGCCGACCCGTTGACTCCAGTCTTTCAGCGTCACAAAGGCCAATGCAGCGTTTTGTCCCTGACCGGAAAAACTGAAACCCAACACGCCAACCATGCTGGCGACTTCGGGCTGCTTCAGCATATAGCCCTCGACTTGTTCAACCACAGCACGGGTTCGCTCCTGCGTGGCACCGGCGGGCAACTGGATGTTGACCAGCATCGTGCCTTGGTCTTCGGCCGGCAAAAAGGACGACGGCAGGCGCGCATAAACCAGCACGACGACGCCAATGATGGCGGCGTAAATCACCAAGTAACGGGCGGCCCGACGCAAAATGCGAGCAACCGCGCTTTCATACGCTTTGGTGGTGCGCGCAAAGCCCCGGTTGAACCAACCGAAGAAACCTTTTTTGTCCCCATGGTGGCCAGCTTGCACCGGCTTTAACAAAGTCGCGCAAAGGGCCGGTGTCAAGGACAAGGCCATGAATGCAGAGAAGGCGATTGAAGCGACCATGACCGCCGAGAACTGGCGGTAAATGTTGCCGGTTGAACCGGCAAAAAAGGCCAACGGAACGAACACCGAGATCAGCACCACCGTCACACCAATGATGGCGCCGGAAATTTGACCCATGGCTTTGCGGGTGGCCTCTCGCGGCAGCAGCCCTTCTTCGCTCATGATGCGTTCGACGTTTTCAACCACCACAATCGCATCGTCAACGACGATGCCGATCACCAGCACCATGCCGAACATCGTCAGCACGTTGATGGAAAAGCCCAAGGCCAGCAGCGCACCAAAAGTACCCAACAAGGCGATCGGCACGACCAGCGTCGGAATGACCGTGTAGCGCCAGTTCTGCAAGAACAAAAACATCACCAAAAATACCAGCGCCACCGCTTCAAACAAAGTGATGACCACTTCCTTGATGGAGATCTTGATGAAACCTGAGCTGTCGTAAGGGATTTCCCACTTCACGCCGGCCGGGAAATAAGCCGACAACTCGCCCATGCGCTGGCGCACCGCATTGGCGGTGGCCAAAGCATTGCCAGTCGGCGACAGCTGCACGCCAATACCGGTGGCAGGCTTGCCGTTCAAGCGGGCCGAAATTGCATAGCTTTGCGCCGCCAGCTCAATCCGGGCGACGTCTTTCAAGCGAACGGTGGAACCGTCCGGGTTGGCCCGCAAGACGATTCGACCAAAGGCATCGACTGAGCTCAGCTGGCCGTTGACCACCACCGTTGCGGAGATCGCTTGCCCGGCGATGTTTGGCAGCTCGCCGATCGAGCCGGAGGAGACCTGCGCGTTTTGCGCTCGAATCGCCGCATTGACGTCGTTCAACGACAGATTGAACCCGACCAGCTTGGCCGGCTCGATCCAAATCCGCATGGCTTGCTCGGTGCCAAACAACTGCGCTTGGCCAACACCGGGAATGCGCTGAATCTCCGGCAACACCGAACGCGAGGCGTAATCACCCAGCATGACCGGCGTGATGGCCGGGTCGTCGGACGACAAAATCGTGAAAAGCAAGAAGTTCGAGCGCGACTTGTCGACCCGCACGCCCTGCTGCGTCACGGCAGCAGGCAACCGCGGCGTGGCCCGGGACAAGCGGTTTTGCACGTCAACCTGTGCCAGATCGGAATTGGTACCAGTTTCAAAACTCAGCGTGATGGTGCCGGTGCCGTTGGCTTGGGTCACCGACTCGATGTAGATCAGACCCGGCGATCCGTTCATTTCTTGTTCAATCACGCTGATCACGCTGTCTTCCAGCGTGCGCGCCGAAGCCCCCGGGTAGCTGGCGGAAATCACGATTGCTGGGGGCGCCACCGGTGGGTATTGGGCAATTGGCAATTGGGTGATCGCCACGCCGCCGAGCACGATGATGAACAGCGCGATGACCCACGCAAAAATCGGTCGATCGATGAAAAACTTGGCCATGTACCGCGCTCCTTAGTTCTTGGCTGCGGTAGCGGGCGCTGCGGCAGAGGACGCTGACACAGCTGGCGCAGAAGCAACTTTGGCTGGCGCCGGAGCACTGGCACTGGCACT
>JBBAPN010000035.1:0-24339 GCA_040400815.1 Polaromonas sp.
TCACCCACCCACCGCTGGATTGCGGCAATCGAGGGCGCAAGTGTCGAACTTAAGTTGTCAGATTGTCAGCGGCTGGCAAGTCAAGCTGCAGTTGGCGGCTCGAAGATTTCAACACGGCCTGACCCGCCGACAAAGAAACGAGCGTCAAGTCGTCTTGCACGGTCTGCCCGCTGTTCGGTGGAGGGTATCTGTCGCCCACGATCGGTCGCTTCGGATGGGCTGGGGCTGGGTGGCTCCTGCGGATGCACACTGCGACGCTGATTCGCTCACTGTCGCGCAAAGTGTGATCACCCGACAATGCGGCCTGTGAGGGTTAGCTACGCGTAGTCAGGTTTTGTCCATTTAAGCTTTGAACAGGCCTAGTTTGTAAAGGTCAAAGTTTTTTGCATTTGGCAACACGGCTCCCATGTCGGTGGTGCTGACGCCAAACCAGCGCGCCAACTCTGCACCTAATTGTTCTATCGAAGTTGAAGGCAATAAGCGGCCGTTACCTACTTGCGCATTATGGGTGATGCCAATTTCAGGTGCTTGCCCGAAATACTGGCCGCCCTGCACTGCGCCGCCCATCACGAAATGATGGCTGCCCCAACCGTGGTCCGACCCATCGCCGTTAGAGGACAAGGTGCGGCCAAAATCAGACGCGGTGAAACTGCTCACTTGCGAAGCAGTGCCTAAAAACTGCATCGCGGTGTCAAACTCTTTTGACGCATCGCTGAGTTTTTGCAGCAGCGCCGGGTGCTGGTTAGGCAGTAAATCGTGCAGGTCAAAACCACCCATGCCCACCATGAACACCTGTCTGCGTACACCGAGCATGGCTTGCTTTTCTATCAAACGGGTCACTATTTTTAATTGTGCAGACAAGGTGTTTGTGCCTGATGTGGGAAACAAACCGTTCAAGCTTGTGCTGGCGTCCGAGCCAATCGCAGCGGCAACGCCGTCGTAAGTGTTCAAAGCTCGTTGCGTGATTTGGCTTTGGGCATTGGCCAGCAAATGTGTGCCGTTTTGAGTCAACAAGGCTTGCAAGGCCGTGGCACACGACGACGAACCAAACAAGGACTTGGCTTTGATGGCGTTGACCGTGGTTGCACCGGTTGAGCTCATTTGGTAAGAAATGGCTTGTTGGCCTGACAAAAACAGGGCGTTGCCATTGACCGAGATGCAGGTCAATGCGGCTGCGTTGTTACCGCTCAGCAGGAGATCGGCGGCCCGTCCACCCCAGCCAGATGCACTGCCTTCGGTTTGGAATGAGGATTGCCAATAAGCTTGTTGATCGTTGTGTGAAAAAAGCTTGGGGGGCATTGGGACTGATTTGTTGTCGTATTGGACCCGGGTGGTGGGCACAACCAAAGGGCCCACGTTCATCACAATGCTGGCTCGGCCTGCATCGAACAAGGACTTCATTCCCGTCATTTGTGGATTCAAGGCAATTTGCCGCCCACCCGAAAGAGCGGCTGACAAGGTGGTTCCAGTCAGACTGGCGCGGGTCAAAGCAATGCCTTCGTAGGGGCCGATGATGGTCGTTCCTTTGCGGATCGCGTAGTAGGCGTTGTAGTTGGCCAGGTCATAAGGCACAACCGTGTTGTAGTGGTCGTTGGCGCCAAACAAGAAAATGCAGACCAAGGCTTTGTAATCAGTGGCGGAGGGTGCGGCTGCATTGGCCATGGCGGCCATGCTGGCTGCCAGCGGGGCGGCAGAGCGGGCAAAGGCCAAGGCGGCGCCTTTTTGCAGCAAAGCGCGGCGTGTGGTGTTGGAAAAATTATTCATTGCGGCCTCATTGCTGAACAAGGTAGTCGTTGGCGCTCATGACCATGACGATGGCCGCATAAACTCGGTTGAGCAGCCCGGCATCTGTTGTGGCGTTGATGCTGCTGATAGCTTGGGTCATCAGCGACCGGTTGGGGCCACTCAGGACACCGGCTGCCAGGTACAAATTGAGGTGATCGATCAAGGCCGAGGGCGTGGCCGCCAACGCTTTCTCAGTGCTGTAGTCCACCTTCACCACGCGAGCGTTGTTGACCGTGCCAACCATGTAATTGACATAACCGACCACAGAAGATTCGTCGGTAATTTGCAACTCTGGCCCCACCAACTGGGCTAGGTTCAAAGCAGAGTTCGGCGGCGTGTAGCCGGGCCGAAAGAAATTGAACACGCTCGGTGCATACAGCGGCATTTGATTCAAGGTGGTTTCAGAGTTGGTGTACCCCAAGCTCCACAAGCCATCCGCATTGGTGGCACCAAATGTGCGGCCCCACTGAACCAAGCGGACCATCGGTTCGCGCAACTTTCCGAAGGAGTTGGAGCTGCTGGCCGTACGCGCTTGTGCGTCCATCAGCACAGCAGTCCATACGGCTTTCATGTCGCCGCGCACGCCGCTGCCGTTGTTGATAAAAACTTGGGCCACCCGATCTGTATACGCTGGGCTGGGATTGCTGGTCACCAGCCGCTGGATCAACTGCTTGGCAACAAAGGGAGCCGTGTTGGGGTGCATGAACAAGGTGTCCAGGCCGATGCGCAGACTCTCATGACCCGCAGTGCCGGCCGGAATGACGGTACCCAAGAAGCGCTTTTCCTCAGGGCTGTGGAAACTCGAATTCAGCGACATTGGCAAGCCCTGTTGATAAGCCAATGCCGCCAGCGTGCCCGAGGGGTCGGAGCCCGCCGCCAAGTCCCAGCCGGTGAAAACTTTGGCCAAGCCTTGAATGTCGTTGTTGTCGTAGGTTTCAATGGCCTGGCCTTGCGAATTGAGTTGCAGGCTGCCGTCGGTGTTGAGTTTGTACAAGCCAATGGTGAACAGTTGCATCACTTCGCGGGCATAGTTCTCATCCGGCGCGCGACCGGTTTGCGCGTTGGCTTTTTGATTGCCTTTCATGTTCAGGAAACTGCCCATCGCTGAACACAGCGTTATCGCCTCCAACAAGGTGCGAAAGTTGCCAAACACATGTTTCTCTAGCGTTTCCCAGTAGTTGGCTATCGCAAAGTTCTTCCAGCTGATGGGCAAACCCAAAGCGGAGACTACAAACAACTCACTCAAGGCGAGCACCGCACGCTGCCGAACCGTATCGGGTGCTGTGAACAACTTCCACCACACAGCAGAAGTCCAGCCGCCATCGCCATTGATGTTGCTGCTGACAGCCGGGTCGTTGAAGCCTTTTGCTATCAACCAAGAGGTCATGCTTGGTGAAACTGACAGACCCATTTGTTGCGCCAGCCAAGCGTTTGGGCCGAGTGACGTCAAGGTTGGCAAAGTCGTCGGGCTGGCGCCCCATTCCGCTTGTCCTAAAAAACGCGACCCTTGTTCCGGTGTGAGAACTGTCGGTGTTGTTGCCAGTTCGGCGCTTGTGCTGCCACCGCCCCCACAGGCTACAAGCACTGAAGAAGCCAGTGCGGCCGTGGTCACCGCACTTGATTTCCGGCTAGGAGCAGCATTTTTTTCAGGCAAAGATTTGACAGTGCTTGCTTCTGGCATGTTGCAACTCAGGTTGAGGGTGAAATTTCAGGCCAGAGTTTCCAGATTGAGGATCAATTTGTCAACCTCCTTCTTTTGCCTGCTGCAAACAGGTGCTGCGCATCCGGTTGGTGGCGTCAAAAAAGGCTTGTTCAACCTGACCCGCAGTCGCGAAGGGCGATGCTTGCTGTAGCTGTTTCGCCAGTCAACACTCCAGCAATTTGAAAAAATCCGAAGAAGCTAAAACACAAAGCTTGGATGTGGCAGTCACATCATTGACTTGTTGTTACGTAAAAATTTGTTTTTTAAAATTTGACTGGAAGACGTGATGAAAAAATTACTGGCTTGTTCGTTGATTTCTGTGCTGGTTTTAGCGGCTTGCGCTGGCTCTGATGCGCCTGCACCACCCCAAAATGTTCTTTTCTTCCTTGGCGATGGCATGGGTATGACCACCATGACCGCAGCGCGCATCTACCAAGTTGGCGAAGATGGTGAGTTGACGATGGACACGTTGCCAGAAACAGCTTTTGTCAAAACGTTCTCCGCAAACGCTCAGGTCACTGACAGCGCGCCTTCCATGTCGGCTTACATGACCGGCGTCAAGATGAACAACGACGTTATCTCGATGAGCACCGAAACTGCTGCTTACGATCCTTCGACGCTGAAAGATTATTTGTCAGGCTCCGACACCACTTGTCCTGTTTCAGGCAACGGAAAATCAGTCAGCACCTTGCTGGAAATAGCCAAATTGAAAGGCATGGGCACCGGTGTGGTGACCACGACGCGCATCACGCACGCCACACCAGCGGTGACTTACGCCCACATTTGCCATCGCGACGCAGAAAACACGATTGCTGCTCAGGCCGTACCCGGCGGAGCAGGCTACAACCCAGCCCTGCTTGACGGCGTGGATGTCATCTTTGGTGGCGGTTTGCGGCATTTTTTACCCAGTGGAACGGGCAGCAGCCGCACTGACTCACGCAACCTTGTTGCGGAAATGAAGACCTCCGGCTACAGCTTTGCCGCCAACAAATCAGACTTTGACAAATTGCCGACAACTGGCAAATTGCTAGGGCTGTTCACCTCCAGCCACATGGCTTACGACTTGGACCGCGACCCAGCACTGGAACCCAGCCTGAGCGACATGACAGCTCGCTCAATTGACCAACTCAAAAGTAATCCCAAAGGATTTTTTCTGATGGTCGAGGGTGGCCGAATTGACCACGCGCTGCATGAAACAACTGCCCGCAAGGCGCTGCAAGACACCGTCGCGTTTGACCAGGCCATCCAGACGGGTATCGCCAAAATGCGATTGATTGACCCGGATCTCAAAAATACATTGATTGTCGTCACCGCTGACCATGACCACACCATGGTGCTCAACGGCTATGCCGCACGGACCGGGAAAACCACGGATACAAGCCCTGGGGTACTTGGCTTGTTGCGCAACTATTTGACAAATGCTTTCAGCAACGACAGCACTGGGAATCCTTTCACGATCATTGGGTTTGGTAATGGTGAAAACCGTCCCGGCACGCGAACAGCCCTTACTGACGCACAGGTCTACGACAAGCTTTACCACCAAGAAGCAACTATCCCTACCAGTGCTGGCAGTGAGACTCACGGCGGTGCGGATGTTTTTCTGGGAGCCATCGGAAAAGGAGCTGAAAACTTTGCGGGTGTAATTGAAAACACCGCCGTTTTCGGTCTGATTCGAAAAGCCACGGGCCTGTAATCGTTCTCAACACATCTCTCAACAGGTATACACAATGAACCCGACTATTTACAACAGCAAACGCATCGTCAAACCACTGTTTCTGATGACCTGCTTGGCACTGACCGCAGCCCAGGCGCTGGCCGCTGGCGAAGCAAAAAATGTCATCTTCTTTTTAGGTGATGGCATGGGTCCTGTCACCGTGACAGCCAGCCGAATTTTCAAATATGGCGAAGCTGGCCAGCTCAACATGGAAAAGCTGCCACGCACTGCAAGGGTACGCACTTACTCTTTCGACGCACAGACGACTGACAGCGCTCCGTCCATGGCGGCCTACATGACCGGTGTAAAAATGCGCAATGAAGTGGTGTCAATGAACGCTGATACGGTGGCCACGCCACCCTCACCCGACAAGAGCGTGACGCCAAACGTTAGCAGTGCAATCAACAATTGTGCAAGTACCGGTAACGGTCTGGCTGTTCCTACAATTCTTGAGCAAGCCATCGCCAGAGGCAAAGGCACAGGCGTGGTCACGACTGCCAGGCTAACCCATGCCACACCGGCCGTCACTTATGCGCACATTTGCAACCGAAATGCCGAGTACGACATTGCCCGACAAGCGGTGCCTGGCGGGGTTGGTTACAACGCTGCGCTTGGGACTTCTGGTGTCGATGTGCTGCTGGGTGGTGTGAGCTATTACTGGCGGCCGTTCAACGCCACAAGCATGCCCAAAGGCCGGCCCGATGGGCGCGACCTGGTGGCTGAACTGCAATCAAAGGGCTATGCGTCAGTATCTGATCTGACCAGTTTCAATGCCGCTCCCGCCTCGGGCAAATTGGTCGGGCTTTTTGACCAAGCCATGAGCCAAGGTCACATGTCTTATGAACTGGATCGCGATCCAGCGTTGGAGCCTAGCCTGGCGCAAATGACCACCAAGGCGATCGACATCTTGTCGAAGAACCCCAATGGTTATTTCTTGATGGTGGAAGGTGGGCGTATTGACCATGCGCTGCATGGCACCAATGCCAAGCGAGCCTTGACAGACACCATTGCATTTGACGATGCAATCAAAGCAGCGTTGGGCAAGGTTGACCTGACCAACACGCTGGTCGTTGTCACTGCAGACCATGACCACACAATGGCCTTCAATGGCTACTCTCACAAGGGCAATGACATATTGGGTAAAACAACCGATGTCAAAACTAGAAACTCCGTCTTGGCTGCAGACGGTAAACCATTTACCACGCTGGTTTTTGGCAACGGTGGAACCCCACGTAAAACGGCACGTGACGACCTCACCAATGTCGATACATCTGGCAACAAGGACTACCTGCAAGAGGTTGGCGTTCAACTGGGCTCAGTTGGCAACGAAACCCATGGTGGCGGTGATGTCATGCTGTTTGCTACCGGTGCCGGCAGCAACGTTTTCAAGGGCTCAATTGACAACACAAAGGTGTTTGGCATGTTGCGTCAGGCATTTGGTTTCTGATGAGCTGCGATCCCTTCAATAAAAAGCTCTTTGCGATCGTTGGCCTGGCCTTTGCCATGTCAATGGTCAATGCGCAAAACATGGAGTTGTTGGTCAAACACACATCGGTAGCCAATGGTGCCGATGGGGTGAAGCGGTCAACAGAATTTTCTGAACGCGTGATCCGGACCGTTGACACAGTTTGGGTCAGCCGCGTGCTCCCTGTAGACACCCATTCGACGCACGACCATGCAAAGGGCGGTGACCAGCATAAACACCTTGACGTTGCGACTGCCACCCGTTGGATCACCAAAACAGCAGGGGGTGCCTTGAAGGTGCAACTGGTGCCCAACGGTGAAAAGGTATTGGTCAATGTCACAAAACCCGACTACGGCAATATTGGCTTCGATGGGTCTTGGGTGGCTGCTTGGAGTCTGATCGACCCAGCCAGTCTTAAACGCATGAAAGCGGGGCCTGTCAAGGGTGAGCTCATCACTTACACCCTTTTGGAAAAAGACCGATCACTCAAAGTCGTGTGGAACACCAAGTTACAGATGCCAACGCAAGTGGAGTCTTTTGATAAAAATTCCAGGCGCGAAACCTTGGTGAAAATTGTGGGCGCTCCAACTGTGCTGGCCTGGGACAACCTGAAGGGTTTTGACACCAAAGATTATTCCGATTACTTGGACTGATTTTTTTATTCAAAATTCAGCTGTGTGCTGTAGCGCTTCAGGTAAAAAATCTGAATTTGATTGATTTTTTCAGCCACCCACCCCCCCATGGCCTTGATGTGGAGCGCCCGCAGCTTGTCCAAAATAAAAATGAACTTTTTTACCCGCATTCTTAATCAGTGCGGCCATTAATTCGATCGTTTTTTTGGAATCAAATGCGTCGTCAATGATCAACCAGCGGGTCTTCTCCTGGTTGATCACCCTGGCGATCATCGGGTGCTTCTGACAGGTGCTGCGCACATCCGTGTAGAGACCTGCATACGATCTCGTGACCCCAGTTTTTTGGCATCCTTAGCGCGGGCGCGTTGTTCGATGGCCGGCCATTAAGCTTGTTGGCCCCACAGATCCACAAACCTCAGTCTTCAATTGCATGTCACTGCCGGACGAGTCGTCCGCTTGGTATTTTGAGTGTTGTTGGAACACTGCAATTGCGCGATCGACACCTGATCGAGCCGTATCAACAGCGTTTGTAGTTGTCCGGGACAAAGTCGCCAAAATTCAAAAAAAGTCATGAGAAAGAAATATTCATTCGCTTAAATACTGCTTATGGTTTTTTTCAATCAGAAGTAAGCCATTCAACCAATTTAGCAACATTAAGGTTTTTTACTGTGCTCAAACTTTTCCCCAAATCAGTGATTGCTTTCGCCGTGATTGCAAGCTTGGCTGCTTGCGACAGCGGTTCCAATGTCGCCGGGTCATCGCCTGAAATAGTCGCTTCGATCCTAGGCCAATTTGACACTGCAAAGTTGGCAACAGGCCAAGACGTCACACCGTTGGCCATCCCCGGTTCGGCTTCGCAGTTGCTGACCCCGGCTTTGCCCGACTATCCAAAGTTCGTTGCGAGCGGAGCCACACGATCGCAACTGAGCCCGGACGGCAAAACTTTGGCCGTCGTCACTGCCGGACAAAACTCGCTGTATCTGCCGACCGGAAGTGCAGACATTGCCAACTCCACCCAGTACATTTTTATTTACGATGTTTCTTCTGGCTCGCCAGTGAAGACACAGGTGATCAAACAAACCAACGCTTACGTCAGCCTAGCTTTTAAGGACAACAACACGCTGTACGCCGGCGGCGGCACTGATGACGCCGTTTACTGCTACACCAAGACCGGCAGCAGCTGGGCCCAATCGGCCAAGATCGCTCTGGGGCATGGCAGCAATGGTGCAACCGGCTTGGGCGTAAATGTTCGCGCTAACGCCGGCAGCGTGGCCCTGTCGACCGACGGCAGCACACTGGTTGTGGCCAACAACTACAACGACTCGATCACGGTCATTGACACCAAGACAAACACCACACGCTACGAGCACGATCTGCGCCCTTACTTCACCGGCAACGAGGGCGTGGCCGGCGGGACTGGCGGCACTTACCCTTTCGCTGTCGTCATCAAGGGCAACAGCATGGCCTATGTCACTTCGGCACGTGACCGCGAGGTGGTTGTGGTTGACATCAGCAACCCGATGGTCGGTAAGTTGATCAAGCGTATTCCTCTGGACGGCAACGGCCAAGGCATGACGTTTGACGCCGCTCAGACGCGTCTTTTTGTCGCTCAGGACAACGCCGACCAAGTGGCGGTGATCGACACCAGCAGCAACACTGTCACCATCAAGATCGATGCCCGCGGCCCGGCTGCGATGTTTGCAGGCAACAAGAACACCGGCGCTGGCACTTTTGCCGTGACGCTGTCGCGCGACGAAAAAACTTTGTATGCAGTGAACGCTGGCTCCAACAGCATCGCCGTTATTCCGTTGACTGGCACAACAGCCGGCACGGTCAGCGGCTTGATTCCAACCGCCTATGACCCGCGTGACATCACCTTCAGCGCCGATGGCAGCCGCATGTTCATAGTCAATGGCAAGAGCATCACCGGCCCCAATCCGCTCCATTTAGCAGGCAACACTGGATCTATTGCCGGTAGCAGCGCCGCTGTGGCCACCGCCGCACGCGCCAGCAACCAGTACCAGTTCCAACTTGAGCAGTCCACACTGGTGAGCGCGCCCGTGCCCACGGCCGGTGACCTGATGGCCTTGACCCCGCGCGTCGCTGCCAACAACAACTACGCGTCAGCCGTCGACAGCGACGTGGCCGCCATGAACTTCATGAAAAGCAAGATCAAGCATGTGATTTACATCGTCAAAGAAAACCGCACCTTTGACCAAGTGCTGGGTGATCTGGGCAATGGCTCGAATGGCGACCCGTCACTCACGCAGTTCGGTAACGACCTGACGCCGAACTACCATGCGCTGGCAAAGAAATTTGTGACGCTGGACAACTTCACAGACCCTGGCGACGGCAGCATGGACGGCTGGTCTTGGTCGATGCAGGGCCGGGTCACCAACACCGAAACGATCAACCAGCAGCTGAACTACTCGGCCGTTACACGCGGCGTGTCTTACGACTCTGAAGGCACCAACCGCAACGTGGCCGTGAACTGGGCCACCACCGCCCAGCGCGATGCTGTCGCCGGGGTGGCCAACACCACCAACTACAGCACAGCCACAGCTGGCGCTGTTGGTAGCACGGCCAACATGTTGCCTGGCACAGGCAACCACACTTCAACTGACGCCCCTTTCGGTATCCAAAAAGGCTATATTTTCAACGCTGTGCTCAATGCCGGCATGACGGTGCGCAACTACGGCTTCTTGGTCAACAACATTGGCAGCATCGGCACCATCACGGCGCCAGTGTCCGACCCGTTCACGGCGGGTGTCGTCCAAGTCGGTGCGCTGGAGCCGACGTTGGCCCCGTTCACCGACGTGTACTTTCGCGGCTATGACCAGGCCTACCCCGACATGTGGCGCTACGCCGAATGGAAGCGCGAGTTCGACCAATTCGTTGGCACTGGCAAGCTGCCGAGCTTGTCCACAGTTCGCATCAGCCACGACCACATGGGCAGCTTCGCCGCGGCGCTGGGTGGCGTCAACACGCCCGAGACCCAACAGGCCGATTGCGACTATGCCACCGGAAAAATCGTGGAAGCGGTTGCAAATAGCATTTACGCCAAGGACACGATCATCGTCATCGTCGAAGACGACGTGCAAGACGGCCCAGACCATGTCGACTCGCACCGCGCACCGGCCTTCATCGTCGGACCTTACGTGAAACAAGGCAAGGTCATTAGCACACGCTATACACAGGTCAATGCTTTGCGCACCATTGAAGACATTCTTGGCACGCAGCACATCAACCTGAACACCGCCTTTGCACGGCCAATGGCTGATGTGTTTGACGTCACAGGAAGCGGCGCTTGGACCTACACCGCCACCGCTTCCACTGTGCTGAAGACGACCGGTCTGAACTTGGCACAAGCCTCTGGCAGCCCACTGCGCTATGCAGTTGGTCCCAACATCAAGCCTAAGCACAGTGCTGACTACTGGCAGAGAGTCACCGCCGGCATGGACTTCAGCCAAGCTGACCAAGTGGATCCGGCCAAGTTCAACCAGATACTTTGGAGAGGCCTGACCAGCAGCCAGCCTTTCAAGGTAAAAAAAGGCATCAAGGTTGACGCCAGGGTCGCGAAGTTAGATTGAATCGACGCAGCCCCTCGGGGCTGAAACCGAAGCTGAAGCTGATGCTTCGAAGTGATTTAAAGGGGGGCTCAGACCCCCTTTTTTTCAGCTGTATGACGCCACCGAACAACCCCTTTTGATCCTTCTCAAACTGTCATTTCACCCCCAGAAAAATCTTCGAGGGGGTGCCGAAAACCTATTTATATGACCCTATCTTTAGTCCGCCAGAGCTCACTGAGCCTAGTAACTTGGGCCGTGATCAGTTTGTTATATCCCTTGGCGGCCCAAGCGCAGACCACACAGGTCGCCGAAAACACGCTGACACCCGTCACGATTCAAAGCCAGTCAGTCGCTTTAGAACTTACTCGCCCGGTGACTCAGCGCAACAGTGCCCAGTCTTACCTGAGCAACGAGGCCATTCATGAGCTCTCCACACCCATGGCTGACTTCGGAACCTTGACAAACCTCACGCCGAGCTTTGTCAGCAGTGCACCCAACGGGCAAGGTTTTGATGCCGCCAAAAACATGAGCCTGCGTGGCTTCGCTGATGGACAGTTCAACATCACCTTAGACGGCATCCCTTTTGCAGATCCCGACACGCTGGGTCACCACTCGACCTCGTACTTTCCAGCAGCCACACTAGATCATTTGGTTGTGGACCGCAGCCCTGGTAGCGCGACCAGCTTGGGCTATTCAACCCTGGGCGGATCGCTCAACCTGTTCAGCCTAGAGTTGCCAAACGACAACGAACGCCGGGTCTACGGGGCCTACGGCGCCTTCAACACCAGTTTGGCTGGCGTCCGCTTAGCCACTGCAAAACCCCAAGAAGACGGTCAAACCGGCGTGCTTTTGAACGTTGAGCACAAAGAATCCAATGGAGCCATGAACTTTGCGTCAGGGCAAAAAAGCAACCTGATGGTCAAGACAGAAACCCGCTTCAACGGCAATCAATTGACCACGCTTTATGCCTACGATGACTACCATTTTTTCAACCCGCCCAGCGTCACTGCCGCTCAGGTAGCAGCCAACGGGGTCGGCACGGGCTTTAACAACACGCCCGGCACGCCCGGTTATTTTGGCTACGCGGCCACCGACCGAAGCAGTGACTTCGGTTATGCCCGACTGCGCATTCCGTTGTCAGCCGACTGGGTGCTGACCGAAACTCTTTACACCCATTCCTACGCCAACCGGGGTTTTGGCCTCAATGGCGACATCACCAAGTCGTCCATAGGCAACGGCTTTGGCGTGCCATCGGCTGACATTGGTGGGCGACTCAGCGACAACCGGTTTCGGACTGTGGGGAACATTTTGCAAGCGGAGCGCAACAACAGGGATGGCATCTTGCGCACAGGTCTTTGGGTTGACTACAGCCGCCAAAATTACAGCCGCAAAGGGCTAGACCTGACAACCGGCGTGTATTACAACGCCAACACCAATGCCGCAAGCCCGGTGCTGTTTGACTTCCAAAGCAACTTGACGCTGGTCCAGCCCTTTGCAGAATACGAATGGAAGCCCACTTCGCAACTGAGCATCCGCCCGGGCCTGCGTCTTCAGCAGGTCCAACGCAGTTTTGACGCGAGCGTCGTGCCGACTTCGCTGCCTGGAACCAACGGGCAAGTGACTCGCACCGTCAGCACCAGCCTGCCCAGTTTGGACGCACGCTACGTGTTCAATCCCCTGACGCAAGCTTATGTGCAATGGTCCAATGGTGCGCTGGTTCCCAGCCAGAGCTTCTTTTACACAAAAACGCCGAATCAGAGCAACCAAGCCAGCCCTCAAAATTCACGCACCCTGCAAACGGGTCTGACCCGCGGTGACGCGCAAGCCAGCGTGACAGTTGATGTCTACTTCAGCCGCATCGACAACTACATTTCAGCCATCACCCAGAACGGGACAACCCAGTTCGTCAACAACGGCAAAGTGCAATACAAGGGCCTGGAGATTGAAGGGCAGCGTCAATTGGGCCAAGGCTTCACTGGGGTGATGAATGCCAGCGTGATCCGGGCGCAGTTTGAAAGTTCAGGCATGACCTCTTCAGCGCAACAAGCCGGCGACGACATCTCCCTGGTGCCGCGTTACATCGGTCTTGTTGGACTGCTGTACCAAGGTGGCCGTTGGAACGGGAGCCTGATGAACAAATTTATTGGCTCTCAATACCAGGGTAAAAACGGCAGTTCTGACGGCCCCAACTTCCGCGTGCCCGCCTACAACTACACAAATCTCACAGTGAGTCGCATGTTGGATCATCTGTGGGACGTCAAAGATGCACGCATCAGCCTGCAAATTAACAACATGACCAACCAGTCGTCAGTCACAGATGCTGCAGGCCTGGCCGCCAGTGGCTCGCCACTGGTCAACGTACTGCCCCAGCGCAACGCAATTTTGTCATTCAGTTTTGGTTTTTAGTCGACTGAACGGGAAGGTTAGTCGGCATTTTTTTGCGTAATTGGATGGCAAAACTATTTGACAGTCGGGGCAACCTCAGCCCTGGCTCATCCACTGGGAAATGAACGACACCCTATCGTTTATCAAGTTCGGGCAGTACCAGTTCTATTTGCTGACTGGAGGATTTCAACAGGGCTTTTGTTGCCGAGAGGGACTTGAGCGTCCAGTCTTCTTGCACGGTCTGCCCGACGCGATAGGCTTTGGGCAACTGCCCATCTGTGGCTATCAATGCGCTACCTTGCCCTGAAACCGATGAAATCACACCCAACAGCTTGTACTGACTGCTGGCTGAAATCTCCTGCTTGACCGAAGGGGCTGTATGACCCAGAGCGCGGGCTACTGACGCGCCCGCATCTTGCGGCGAGTCCGCCATCGAAATAGGTGCAGCCATCACCGGCAACAAGAGCGGTGTTGCCAGTTGCAAGCCCCAAAAGACGACGCTTGCGGCCACCCCAGCGCCGACACCAACCGCCGCGGCTTTGGACCACCAATCGGCATGGCGTGCAGAAGATAAATCGGAATGTAACATCTGCGGATTATGATCTAAGTCATGCATAAACAAGACCCAAACCGCTGCCGCCAACAACGTGGTTTCACCCTGATTGAACTGATGGTGGTGCTGGCCATCATCGGTGTGCTGGCGGCACTGATCGTGCCCAATGTGCTCAGCCGTGCCGATGACGCCCGCGTCACGGCCACGCGCACCGATGTTGGCAACTTGATGCAGGCGCTCAAGCTTTACAAGCTGGACAACCAGCGCTTTCCAAGCGCCGACCAAGGCCTGAACGCTTTGGTCGCCAAGCCGACCACCGAGCCCGTGCCAGGCAACTGGAAACCCTACTTGGACAAGATGCCGAATGACCCCTGGGGTCGTCCTTACCAATACATGAACCCTGGCATCAAAGGTGACGTGGATGTGCTTTCCTTTGGCGCCGACGGTCAGCCGGGCGGAGAAAGCAACAATGCAGACATTGGCAGCTGGCAGTAAGCGTCGGCTTGGCTTGGCCAACGGTTTCACGCTGTTGGAATTGATCGTGGTGATCACACTCATCGCGATGGCCACAGCCGGTGTCAGTCTGTCTTTGCGCGACAACGCAGACAACGCGCTTGAACGCGATGCCCAGCGGCTGGCCAGCTTGCTTGAGAATGGGCGAGCGCAGGCGCGGGCCAGTGGCGTGCCTGCGCAGTGGCACCCGACGCCCACAGGCTTTGTGTTTGAGGGCTTGCCGCGCAGCAACTTACCGACGCTGTGGCTGGACATCAGCACCCGTGCCAGCGTGGTAGCACCGATTGTGCTGGGCCCAGACCCTTTGATTGGCCCCCAAGTTGTGGTGCTAAGCCACTTGAATCCTGCCGGCCGCACGCTGTGGGTGCTCACCGATGGGCTGCGGCCCTTTAGCGTGCAAAACGCCCCCGCCAACCCCGCGCTTGTGCAGCCCTAGCCATGCAACACCGCAGGCGCAGCAGCAGGCAACCCGGCTTCACCTTGATTGAGGTGCTGGTGGCCTTGGGCATCGTGGCGATTGCGTTGATGGCCGGACTCAAGGCCACCGGCTCGCTCAGCCGCAACGCCGAGCGTCAAACCACCAGCATGCTGGGGCAAATCTGCGCTGAAAACGAATTGATCCGCTTGCGACTGCAGCGCCAATTGCCCAGCATCGGCGACAGCCAAATAGAGTGCCTGCAAGCGGGTCGAGCCTTGCAGGTTAATCTGGCGGTGAGTGGCACGCCCAACCCGAATTTTCGCCGCGTCGACGCCCGGGTGCTGGCGCAAAACGAATACTTGCTGCAGCTCTCCACCGTGATGGGACGCGACTGATGCAAGGGCGTGCAACCCACCCAGCCGGCTTCACCTTGATAGAGGTGCTGGTGGCCATCAGCGTGATGGCGCTGATGGCCCTCATGGCTTGGCGCGGCATCGACGGCATGCTGCGCACGCAAAGCGGTTTGCAAGAGCGCAGCAACAGCATTCGCACTCTGCAATCGGGCTTGGCCCAATGGCAGGCCGACTTAGACCAACTGGCCGAATTGCCGGGCATTCCCAGCTGGGACTGGGATGGCAAGGTGTTGCGGCTGACGCGGCGCTCGGCCGTCGGCCAGGACGTACAAGTGGTGGCTTGGACTTGGCGCAGCAACCCGTCACGCCCGGGCGGAGGGGACTGGCAGCGCTGGCAATCAGCCTCCTTGCGCCTGCGCAGCGACTGGCAGGCTGCGTGGGATCTGGCCCGGCAATGGAGCCAGACCCCGGACGAAAAGACGCGTGCGGGGCAGATTGACATCCACCCGCTGACCAGTTGGCAGCTGTTTGTGCACCGTGGCGGCAGCTGGGCCAACCCTTTGTCAAGCGACGCCGTGACGCCCAATGGGCAGAGCGCAGACGCAACCGGCAACCCCTTGCCCGATGGGGTGCGCCTGGTGCTGAATCTGCCCAACGGCCCGGTGGGCGCAGGACTGCTGACGCTCGACTGGGTCCGCCCCACTTTTTCGGCAGCCAAGCCATGAAGCGCTCAGAACGCGGTGCCGCCCTGCTGACCGCCATGCTGACGGTGGCGCTGGTGGCTTCGCTCGCCTCTGCCGCGCTGTGGCAGCAGTGGCGGCAGGTGGAAATTGAAACCGCCGAACGCAGCCGCAGCCAGACCAGCTGGCTGATGACTGGCGCCCTCGACTGGACCCGGCTGATCTTGCGCGAAGACGCACTCTCAGCCCAAAGCGGCGCGGCAGACCATCTTGGCGAACCCTGGGCGCTGCCCGTGCAAGAGTCCAAGCTGTCGACCTTTTTGTCACAAGACCAGCAATGGCGAGCGGGCGATGCCGAAGTTTTCTTGTCCGGCCAAATCACCGACGCACAATCCCGTTTGAACGTGATGAACCTGGTCGACAAAGAACAGGTGTCTGCGCCAGCACTGCTGCGTTTTACCCGCCTGTTTGAAAGATTGAACCTGCCCTTGGAAGAGCTGCAGACGATGACACGCCAGCTGGTAGCAGCCTCAGAGGCCCAAAAAAACCTCGCCAAAGCCTTTGCCGACACCCCTTTGATGCCGCAACAAACCAGCCAATTGGTCTGGTTGGGCCTGAGTCCGGGCACCTTGGCTGCCTTGGAAAATTTCATCACGCTGCTGCCCGAACCCACTGCAGTCAACCTAAACACAGCTTCTGCCGAAGTGTTGACAGCCAGTTTACCGGGACTGGACTTGACCGCTGCCCGGCAGCTGGTGCAGTTGCGCGAACGTGGACACTGGGCCACCTTGGAAGCTGCGCGCGTGGCGCTGGGCCCTGCGGGCGCCAACCTTCAAGAGTCGCAGCACAGCGTGCAAAGCCGCTATTTTGAAGTGCTAGGCCGCATCCGCATCGACAACGTGGTTCAACAAGAGCGGGCACTGGTCAAGCGTGAAGGCGGGCAAGTGAATATGCGGTGGCGTGTGCGCAGTCATTTGCACGCCACGAACGCCCCTTAAAATCAATTTTTATGCGTTTATTGATTGTTCAGCTCCCTCTAGATGCGCCTACCTTAGGCACAGCTTATCCGCACACTCTTTTAGAGACCAACGCACCCATCCCTGCGATGGCGTTGCAATGGGCCGCCGCCAGCTTGCTGCCTGCCACCGACCGCCAAACCGACGTGGTGGCGCTGGTGCCGGCGCTTGCGCTGTCATGGCATCGCGTCAATTTACCGGCAGGACTACACAAACAAGCCGCCAGAATCAAAGCGGCTTTGGAAGGATTACTTGAAGAGCGCCTTCTCGACGAAACTGCGGCCCTGCACATGGCGTTGGCCCCCAACTGGCAACAAACAGACCAGCCCTGGGTGGCCGTCTGTGACCGCCAGTGGCTGAACGGCCACCTGCAGGCGCTTGAAACTGCAGGCCTGACGGTGCAGCGCATCGTGCCCGAACTGGCGCCCGGCTCAGCGTCTTTGCAGCTGCATGCAGTGGGCGATGCAGACCAAGGCTGGCTGTGGTGCAGCCAAGCTGACCATGGTGTCTGGGGCCTGCCCTTGCAAGCCGTGCCGCCAAACGGCGCTGGCCTGTGGGCTTCTGACGAAGTGCGCAACCAGACCGATGTACAGGCCGAACCCGCCGTGGTGGCGGCCACATCAGAACGCTTGGGGGTGCAAGCTCGCTTGGTGGCTCCGAGCCAGCATTGGCTGGCGGCTTTGGACAGCGGCTGGGACTTGGCACAGTTTGAATTTCAGGTCAATGCGCACAGCCGCCGGGTCAAAACATGGCGACGTGCAGCCAGCCAATTTTGGCACCACCGCACTTGGCGACCTGTCCGCTGGGGCCTGTCGCTGCTGTTGGCCAGTCAGCTGTTGGGCCTCAACGTTTGGGCCTGGAAAACACGTGCCGACTGGCAAACCCAGCAACAAGCATGGACTCACCTGCTGCAAGAGACCTTTCCGCAAACCCGAGTGGTGGTGGACGCCCCGCTGCAGATGGCAAAAGAAGTGGCCCGTCTGCGCCAAAGCTCGGGCCAGCTGGCAGCCCATGACCTGGAGTTCATGCTGAGCACGCTCGGTCAGGCGCTACCCGCTGGCGTGTCCGCCCCACGCCAGTGGCGTTATCAGCCAGGGCAACTGCAACTGCAAAACTTAGAACTCAGCGCCAGCCAACAAGATGCCTTGCGTCAATCGCTCAGCACCAAAGGCTTCCAGTGGCGCGCCGAAGGCCAAACTTGGCTGATGACCCTGCGGGAGACTCAACCATGAACGCGCTGCAGCACAAACTGCAAGGGATTCGGCGCGACCTGCACAGCGCCTGGCAACAACGCACACCCCGAGAACAGCAACTGCTCAGCGCTGCCGCCGGAATTCTGGTGTTGGCATTGCTTTGGGGAGTGGCCATCAAGCCGGCGCTGGTCACCTGGCGCGAGGCACCGGCTCGTCAATCGGCGCTCGACACGCAAACCAGCCACATGCTGCAGTTGCAGGCGCAAGTTCAAGCGCTGAAAAAACCATCCGCCATCACCAGGGCGGAGGCCCTCCGCTGGCTTGAAGCGAACATTCCACAAAGTTTGGGAAAGGACGCCAAATGGAGCCTGCAAGGGGAACAGCTGAGCGTGACCTTGTCGGGCGCAACAGCAACGCAGCTGACCACATGGCTCGGCCAAGCACGCGAACTGGCTCAGGCCTTACCAGTGCAAGCACAGCTGCAGCAAACCCCCTCACCCACTGATAAATCCAAACCTGCAGGACCTGCCGACAACACGGTGCGCTGGAGCGGTAGCTTGCTGTTGAGCCTGCCCTGAACCCTGTGACCCGCTTGACAATGCCCTCACGCCAACACCTCCGTCAGCCGTCAGCCCCTTGGCGTTGGTTTTGGCTGGGTGCGGCTCTGGGACTTGTGGTCGTCTTGCTGATTTGGGCACCAGTCCACTGGCTGGTCTGGGGGCTGGCTCAAGCCAGCCAAGACCGCGTGGTGTTGCAGTCGGCCAGAGGCAGCGTGTGGGATGGCTCGGCCGAGTTGCTGCTCAGCGGGGGCCAAGGCAGCCGGAGTGCGCAGGCGCTGCCCGGCCGTGTTCACTGGCAGATCATGCCGGGTTGGCTGTCGATGCGCTTGCGGCTGCAAGCCGACTGCTGCATGAACAGCCCCGTGGAGTTGCATCTGCGTGCTGGTTTGTCGCGGCTGGATCTGCAGGTCGATGCGCACCGCTCGCAGTGGCCAGCAGCTTTGCTCAGTGGCTTGGGCGCGCCCTGGAACACATTGCAGCCCGAGGGGCAACTGAATTTACGCACCGAAGCTTTGGGCTTGCAGTGGGCTGTTGGTCGGCTGCAAATGCAAGGCCTGGTCGAACTGCAGGCCCAAAATATGTCTTCACGGTTAAGCCCTCTCAGGCCGATGGGGAGCTACACACTGCAGTTGCGCAGCACAGCCTCAGTCAGCTCTGTGCCCGAACTGTTTTTAAGCACCACACAAGGCCCTTTGCAACTTTCCGGACAAGGGCAATGGCTTGGTTCACACCTGCGATTTACCGGTGAAGCCAGCGCCGACGAAGGCAGTGAAAGTGCCTTGTCAAATTTACTCAACATCATTGGCCGCCGCCAGGGCGCGCGCAGCCTGCTTTCTTTGGGATAACCCATGCACACTTCACGCTTGTTCAGCCACTTCAGCCTGTCAACCATCGCTCTAGCCCTCGCCTGCTGGGGGCCGCCGGGCTGGGCGCAAAGTACTGCCAGCAAGTCGGTTTCAGTCAAAGAACCTGTCACGCTGAATTTTCAAAATGCCGAGATCGAGGCAGTGGCCCGCACGATGGCCACGCTGTCGGGCCACAACGTTGTGGTGGACCCCCGCGTCAAGGGCACCATGACACTGGCCAGCACACTGCCCATACTCCCTGCGCAAGCGCTGCGCTTGTTCGCGTCGCAGCTGCGCACTCAAGGGTTTGCGCTGGTTGAATCGGCCGGACTGTACACCGTGGTGCCCGAAGCCGAAGCCAAATTGCAAAGCACGGCGGTATCGGCAGGGGCCGTGTCGGCCAGCAGCGGCCAGGTCGTCACGCAAATCTTCAAGTTAAACCACGAAAACGCCAACAACTTAGTGCCTGTGCTGCGCCCACTCATCAGCCCCAACAACACCATCAACGTGAACCCAGGCACCAACGCCTTGGTCATCACCGACTACAGCGACAACCTGCAACGCTTAGGCCGCATCATTGCGGCACTTGACATCGCCAACGCCACGGGGGTGGAAGTGATCCGACTGCAGCATGGGATTGCCAGTGACTTGGCCCTGATGGTGCAGCGACTGATCGATTCGGGCGTCGGCGCTGGCACGCCTGCGGCGCAGGGGCAAACTGATACTTCCTTCAGAACCACGGTGCTGGCTGAGACCCGCACAAACTCGCTGATCGTGCGCGCCGCCAACCCTGCGCGCTTGGCTTTGACACGCGCCTTGGCCGAGCAACTGGACCAACCCAACGCGACAGGGGCCGGGGCGGCCAGCGGCAACATCCATGTGGTGTACCTGAAAAACGCCGACGCCACCAAACTGGCGGTCACATTGCGCGCTGCGATGAGCTCCCAAGGAAGCAGTTCTGTCGCTGGATCGGTCAGCGCCCCGGCGCAAGGGTTCGGTACAGCGGCGGCCTTCCCCACTGCAAGCTCAGGTCACGCGGGCAGCCAACCCTCGACGGGGGGGCAAATTCAGGCCGACCCAGCCACCAACGCACTGGTCATCACCGCCCCAGAGCCGCAATACCGCCAGCTCCGATCGGTCATTGACATGCTCGACCAACGCCGCGCGCAGGTCTTTGTGGAAAGCCTGATCGCCGAAGTCAGCGCCGACAAAGCGGCCCAATTTGGCGTGCAATGGATGAGCGGCACCGGCACCGCCGGCAGCACTGTCGGCCTGCTGGGAACCAACTTTGCTGTGGGCGGTGCCAATTTACTGGCGCTGGCCGCCGGCGCTGCCAGCGGCAACGTGACGCCGTCAACCGGCCTTAACATCGCATTGGGCCAAAAACGCAATGGCGTTTTGGCACTGGGTGCACTGGCCCGTTTTCTGCAAACCAGCGGTGACGGCAACGTGCTGTCGACGCCGAACTTGCTGACGTTGGACAATGAAGAAGCCAAGATAGTGATCGGTCAAAATGTGCCCTTTGTCACGGGTCAATTCACCTCCAACAACACCGCCAACGGCGCGGTCAACCCGTTCCAGACCATTGAGCGCAAAGACGTCGGCCTGACACTGCGGGTCAAACCGCAGATCAGCGAAGGCGGCACTGTCAAGCTGCAAATCTTTCAGGAAGTCAGCAGCATCGCCTCCACAAGTTCCCCCACCACCGGCCTGATCACCAACAAGCGCTCGATTGAGTCGAGCGTGCTGGTAGAAGACGGCTCGATTGTGGTGTTGGGTGGTTTGCTGCAAGACGACACCTCCAACAGCCAAGAAAAAGTCCCTGGCCTGGGCGACCTGCCGATCTTTGGCAACCTGTTCAGGTCAGAAGCTCGCAGCCGCAAGAAAACCAACTTGATGGTTTTTTTGCGGCCCGTGGTGGTGCGCGACGGTGCGGCCACCGAAGCCCTGTCCTTAGACCGTTACGAACAAATGCGCCTCAACCAGCAAAGCTTTCAGCCCGCACTCACAAGCAACTTGCCAGTCAACGGATCGGCCGTATTGCCTCTTCCAGAAGCAATTTTTACTGAGCCTTCGGCACCCAAGCCAGCCGCGCCTCAGTCCAGCCAGCCCTGAATCCGCCATGACCGTTGCCGTGCGCCTCCCTCTGCCCTACGCTTTTGCCCGGACGAACCGCTTGCTGCTGGAGGACGATGGCCGTCATCTTTGCTTGAGCTTGTGTGATGCAAGTGACCGCTCAGCGCTGTCTGAGGTGACTCGTAAATTTTCGAATCAAGGCTTGCAGATGCAATTCAGTACCAGCGACGAGTTGGCCCAACGCATCAACCAAGCTTATTCGGGCGGGCAAGCCAACAGTTCATCTACAGCCGCGGCGGTGGTCAACGAGGTTGAGTCCGAAGCCGATCTGACGCGCATGATGCAAGATCTGCCTGCGGTGCAAGACTTGTTAGAGGCGAGCGACGATGCGCCCATCATTCGCATGCTCAATGCATTGCTCACACAAGCAGCCCGCGATGGCGCCAGCGACATCCACATCGAGCCCTACGAACGCCATTCCAGCGTTCGATTTCGCATTGACGGCACCTTGCGCATGGTGGTGCAACCCAACCGGGCGCTGCATGCAGCCCTGATTTCGCGCCTGAAAATCATGGCCGAACTCGACATTGCCGAAAAGCGCCTGCCGCAAGACGGCCGCATCAGCCTGCGACTGGGTTCCCGTGCGGTGGACGTTCGCGTCTCCACCTTGCCCAGCGCGCACGGTGAACGCGCTGTGCTGCGCCTGCTCGACAAAAGCGAAGCCCGGCTGACACTGGAAGCCGTTGGCATGCAAGGACAGGTGCTGCAACAGGTCGAGCATTTGATCGGCCAGCCGCATGGCATCTTGCTGGTAACGGGTCCCACGGGCTCAGGCAAAACCACCAGCCTGTACGCCGCGTTGCAGCGCCTTGACACCACGCGCAACAACATCATGACGGTCGAAGACCCGATCGAATACGAACTCTCGGGCGTGGGCCAAACTCAGGTGAACGCCAAAATTGATTTGAGCTTTGCCAAAGCCTTGCGGGCAATTCTGCGGCAAGACCCCGACATCATCATGATCGGCGAAATCCGAGACTTTGAAACGGCCCAAATTGCAATTCAAGCGTCGCTGACGGGCCATCTGGTGCTGGCCACGCTGCACACCAACGACGCCGTCAGTGCAGTCACCCGTCTGACCGACATGGGGGTTGAGCCTTTTTTGCTAAGCTCGTCTTTGCTCGGCGTGTTGGCCCAGCGGCTGGTCCGCAAACGCTGCAAAACCTGCCACGGCGCAAGCTGCGAAGCTTGCGGTGATACCGGCTACGCAGGGCGCACCGGTATTTTTGAATTGCTGGTGGCCAACGACACGATTCGCGCGCAAATCCACAACCGAGCGGCCGAATCCGAATTGCGGGCCACCGCTTTGCAGCAAGGCATGGTGCTGATGCGGGACGATGGGCAACGCTTGGTGGCGGCTGGCCTGACCAGCGCCGAAGAGTTATTGCGCGTGACGCGAGACTGATCATTCCCTATGCCCGCCTACCGTTTTGAAGCCCTGCAAACCGACGGCGCCACTCGCAAGGGCGTGGTTGAAGCAGACAGTCTGAAGTCGGCCCGGAACCAGCTGCGCTCGCAATCACTGGTGCCTCTGACGGTCGAAACCATCGTCTCAGGCATGACCGAAAGCCCTACCCAAAGGCTGCCCTGGTGGCAACGACCTGTCGGCCCAAACCGCGCTTTCAGCACCAATGAGCGGGCCGTCTGGACGCGTCAATTGGCGGGTCTGGTGAGCAGTGGCCTGCCAATTGAACGCGCGCTGACCGCGTTGGCAGAAGAGTCAGAAGACGACAAGCAACGCCACCTGATGGCGGCCATTCGAGCCGAAGTAAACTCGGGCAGCAGCCTGGGTCGCTCGTTGAGCCTGCACCCCGCCGAGTTTCCAGCGATTGACCGCGCGGTGATCGCTGCCGGCGAAGAAAGCGGCCACTTGGGTGATGTGTTGAACCAATTGGCCAACGACCTGGAAGACCAGCAGGTGCTGCGCTCTAAATTGCTGGCTGCCGCGCTTTACCCCATCATCGTCAGCTTGGTGGCCTTGGCCATCGTGATTTTTTTGGTCACCTCGGTGGTGCCGCAGGTCGCTGGCGTCTTTGCCGGCAGCAAACGCCAACTGCCTATGCTCACCGTGGCCATGTTGGCCCTCAGCGACTTTGTGCGCGGCTGGGGTTGGTTGGTGCTGCTGCTTTTTGCGGCTGGCGTGACCGGCTTCAGGCTGGCCTTGCAGCAAGCCACTTTTCGACTGCGTTTTGATGCGGCTTGGCTGCAACTGCCCTTGATCGGTCGGCTGGCCCGAGGTTACAACAGCGCCCGCTTCGCCTCCACCCTGGCCATGCTCACAGCCGCTGGTGTGCCCATTCTCAAAGCCCTGCAAGCCGCCGCCGACACCCTGTCCAACCAAGCCCTGCGTGCCGACGCGCTGGAAGCCTTGGTGCGCGTGCGCGAAGGTGCACCACTGGGCACGGCGCTGGCACAAAATTCCCGCTTTCCGGGCCTGTTGTCCATGTTTGCCAGACTGGGCGAGCAAACCGGCCAATTGCCCGTCATGCTGCAACGGGCGGCCAAGCAACTGTCGTCAGAAGTGCAGCGCCGCGCCATGGCATTGGCCACCGTGCTCGAGCCCCTGCTGATCGTGGCCATGGGCGGCATGGTCATGCTGATCGTGCTGGCGGTGTTGATGCCGATCATGGAAATGAACCAGTGGGTGAAGTAAACCCGCCCAAGTCGGGTTTGACACCACCTGCTGACGTTCACCGAGGAGACCACCGCCGCCTCAACCAGGCGTTGACAGATCAGCGGATAGCGAACTGAATGCTCTGGATTTGCCGGTTTTCCGCGTCATAGCTGCGTGCCCAGATGTCACGGTAGCGACTGACAATT
>JBBAPN010000036.1:0-24282 GCA_040400815.1 Polaromonas sp.
CCCGTAATGGGTCAATCCTATGTGGCTTTCGATGCCGGTGTAACGCAATGATGCGGGTAGGTGTCTTTGTTGCCAGTGCCCGGAGCAGCGCGGCCAATGAAGACCTTCCATTTATCGAAGACAGCTCGCTCCTTCTGAATTTCCGATCTTGCGAGGTATCCGACCCCACCATTCCGGTAAACCTTAAGGTCATCTCCTGACCCTATGGCTTTGCCCCTGAAGGTGCTTTCAAGTCCAAAGGCACCAATCGAGCTGACCAGCCTCATAAACTTCTTCGCCTCGGAAAGCTCCAGAGTCTGGTCGCTGCCCGTTTCGACGGCCATTACCTTTTTGAGGATCGGAAGCCCTTCATTCAAGCGGATGAATACGTCTGCTCCACTCTCCAGAAGTGGGCGGCTAGCGGTAGATTCTTCCCAGTCCTTGAAATGGGTTGTAACTTCGCAGAGGCCGGGATGGTCACGATTCCACAGGAAATAGCAGACACCGCCTTTGAGTCCGACGCCAGGAAAAACGTCGGAGGCTGTAAGGAAGTCGTTAATTGAGCGCAAGCGAGCATCGTTAAGCATCGACTCACGGAACTCGTCTAGACCCATGCCTCCCGAGAACCATCGGGCCGGAATAATCATGCAAAGGAATCGGGGATCAAGCGCTTTGGCCTGCTGGACGAATTGCTGGTAAATGGGGCGCGCCTGCGTGCCAAATCCGTCTGTGTTGAGCTGATACGGCGGGTTACCAACGATGACGTCGAACTGCATATCGTCTCCATATAACTCGGCCATGCGAGTCTTGATGTTGTCTGTGTGAATGAACGCGTAGGCGTGGGTTTCTAGCGCATCGCCGCGGTCCAGCGCCGCCTGGCTGGCGCCACAAAACGTGCATTTACCGTTGACCCAAGTGTGCTCGGTGCGCTCAAACCAGATGTTGCCCGCGTCACTGGCAAAGCCCTTGGCAATCGAATGCGCGCCATTGGCGTACTTGGAGCAGTACACGCTGCGCCGTGCCAGCAAGCTGGTAAGTTTCGTGATGCCAATGCCGAAAACCTGCTGCGTCAATATGTGGTTCACACGCTCTTGCAGGTCTGGCATCTGCTGCGCCAGGCCCTTGGTTAACCGGCTGGTGATCTCGCGCAGAAAAACGCCTGATTTGGTGAACGGGTCGAGGAACCGCACGTTCTTGTCTGCCCACAAGCTGGCACCGTCGTGGTCAGCGGCCCAGGCCTCGGCCAGCATGTCCAACATGCGGCCCGCCAGCTCGGGCGGGGTGAAAACCTCGTCGTTGGACAGGTTGGCAATGCAGGTCAGCACATCCGGGTTGCGCCCGCGCAGTGTGAAAGAAACTTGTTCAAGCATCAAACGATCCAGGATTTTTGAGTGATTTTTTGTCTTCTGAGGTCAATCTACGCTCCACCTTTTTGACGTCTTCGGCTGCTGGCAATGTCTCGGGCCGAATGCCTCGGCTTAGCAGCGTATTGCGCACCGCCTCGTTGTTGGTGATGTGTTCAGACGAGATTGCCCGCTCGGTGCCCAATTGGTGCGCACGGGTGTTGAAGATGGTGATCTCGGTGGCGAAGTCTTTGGCTTTCAGGATGATGGTGGGCGCAAAGTCGGCCAGCGGGCGGTTGTCTGGCACGTTCCAGGTTGACTTCATGGCCTGTGTGGATTTGCCAAACAGCGCGTGGTCGCCCTTGCTGCGGATGAGTGCAAAGTCTTGGTTGCCGCCGGTTTGCTCAAAAATAACTTGCGAGAGCTCTTTTTCAGTCTCTGAAAGTTTCTTGCGGGCTGAGTCACGCTCGGCTTCCAACAAGCGCTGTTCTATCAGCTCTGCCTTGCGGGTCTGGACGGCAAAGTAGGTTTGAGCGAAGGCGATTTCTTGCTTGCGCGGGTCGCCGTTTTGGGCGATCAGGTAGCAGGCGTAGCGGGTAAGCATGATGTCATCAATGTCGCGCTGACTGCCGGAACCCAGGTCGACCATTTTCCTGACATCAGGAAAATGGTCTGGCACAGGATGACCAGACACATCACAGGCAGTTTTGGCCCGGCTAACGACGTTCAAAAAGTTTTCCCATTTGGCATAGCCCAAGAGGTGCTGAATGTCGCGTGCCAGCCAAAATTCAACACCGTTATCGGCCCGCTGCGCGTGAGCTTCAAAAGTGTTGGTGAGCGAGTGAACAAGTTCGGTTTTCATAGGCATTCGGGGTGTTCAGGTTGGTGACCGTCTGGGTTCAGTTGCAGCATGAAGCCAGTTCGCGCACTGTCATGGGCTGGTGCGTTTTGATCGGTGTAAAGATTTCGTGCTTGCCCAGGTCGGCAAACAGCGATCCCTCAGCGCTGAAGGCGGACGAGCCGGTGAGTACGTCAAACCGGAAGTCGCGCCTTTGGAACTTGCCTTTGCCCAAGTAGCCCCATTCGGCAAAAGTGATGAACTGGCCGTCTTTGGCGCGCATGGTGAGTGCGTCGCCGTGCACCAAGTTTTCTAACAGTACATGCGTTGCCGCTAGGTACAAGTCGTCCGCCTCATTTAGGCGGAGGTATTGGGCAAACACTTCCAACACGTTGGCACGGCATTCTGCGATGTTGTCGGCCAACAGTTCAATACCGTAGATGCACATCAACCCCAGCAGCGCGAAGTGCCGGCGCTCGAAGTCAGATTGGCCATATTTGAGTTCCACGGCAGCAAGCTTGCGCCGCAGTATTTGAACAATGAAGTTGCCACTGCCGCAGGCGGGCTCCAAAAAGCGGGAGTCAATGCGCTCGGTCTCTTCTTTCACCAGGTCGAGCATGGCTTCAACCATCCATGCAGGGGTGAATACTTCGCCGTGGTCTGCGACGCGTTGTTTGGACTTGACGAGGCTCATGGGTTGGCGACTTGTGGGCTGCGGGCGGTCGGGGTCAATGTGGACTCTTCTCAACTAAACGGCAGCGGTGAGTTCGCAGGGGCCAATGCGAGCTAGTGCCTCGCTCATGGTTGATCGCGCTATCGCCATGTCATAGTCGTTTTGCAAGCCCAACCAGAATTCAGCACTCGTGCCAAAGTACTTGGCCAGGCGCAGAGCGGTGTCCACCGTCACAGAGCGGCGCTCGTGCAAAATTTCATGAATACGAGGGGCCGGTACTTGCAAAGCCATTGACAGGGCGTGGGCAGTCATGCCCAAAGGGCGAATGAATTCTTCGCGCAACACTTCGCCGGGGTGTATCGGGCGCATTCCGTTGGTCATAGTTTCCATGGTTTTCCTTTCAGTGGTAATCGACAATTTCGACATTGGCAGCATCGCCTTCAGTCCATACAAAGCACAAGCGCCACTGGTCATTGATGCGAATGCTGTACTGGCCTTTGCGGTCGCCAGTCAGTGCCTCCAGGCGGTTGCCAGGCGGCACGCGCAAATCATCAACAATCACAGCTCGGTGCAGCATTTGCAACTTTCGCTCGGCCACGGCCCGAAAGTTTGCAAACCGCGCAGCCGTCTGGCCTTCAAACAGGGCTTGGGTGGATGAGCATTTGAAGGAGCGAATCATGGGCTTCATTTTATTACGCTCGGCGTAAAACGTCAATGATTACGCCAGGATCGTCGGCGGCTTCTTGTACCTCGCTTGCCAAGGGAGTCACATAGGCGGCGGCATGGGTCTTTCTCAAGCGCTAGGCGGCATCCGTGCTTGTGTACTCGGTCTTGAGCGCTTATTACGAAAAACTGCCTTCGGCCTGAAGCTGTGACACAACTGCGACGGCAAAAAGAACAGCCCGCCAACTTGCGCTGGCGGGCTGAATTTCGAGAGAGACGCTCTCTTAAATCAAGGTCTCAATCAGCTGTGGTAGGCCGTTTCACCGTGTGAAGTGATGTCCAGACCTTCGCGCTCGTCTTCTTCAGAGACGCGCAGACCGATGGTCAGGTCAACCACTTTGTAGGCGACGAAGGACACCACACCCGACCAGACAACAGTGATGAGAACGGCCTTGGCCTGGATCCAGACTTGCGAGACGATCGAGTAGTCAGCGGCAGTGATGCCGGTGGCTGTGACCCAGTCAGCCACGAAGCCAGGACCGCCCAAGCTTGGCGAGTTGAAGACGCCGGTCAGCAAAGCGCCCAAGATACCGCCGATACCGTGCACGCCGAAGACGTCCAGTGAATCGTCAGCACCGAGCATTTTCTTCAGGCCATTGACGCCCCATAGGCAAGCGAAACCAGCCAAGAAGCCAATGACAATACCGCCGCCGATGCCGACGTTGCCAGCGGCTGGCGTGATGGCCACCAAACCGGCGACGCAACCAGAAGCCGCACCCAACATCGAGGCCTTGCCGCGCATCAGCGCTTCACCCAGGCACCAGGCCAGCACAGCCGCTGCGGTGGCACACAAGGTGTTGATAAAGGCCAGCGCTGCAAAACCGTTGGCTTCCAGAGCCGAACCTGCGTTGAAGCCGAACCAACCGACCCACAGCAGGGCAGAACCGACCATCGTCAGCGTCAAGCTGTGTGGAGCCATGGCTTCTTTGCCGTAACCAATGCGCTTGCCAACCATGAATGCACCGACCAAGCCAGCCACAGCGGCGTTGATGTGCACCACCGTGCCACCTGCGAAGTCCAACGCACCTGCTTGCCAGAGATAACCACCCTTGGCGTTCATGGCGTCAACCACTTCTTTGCCGGTGTAAGCATCAGGGCCCATCCAGAACCACACCATGTGGGCAATCGGGGCGTAGCTGAAGGTGAACCAGATGACCATGAACAACAACACTGCGGAGAACTTCATGCGCTCAGCGAAAGCGCCGACGATGAGGGCGCAAGTGATACCGGCAAACGTTGCTTGGAAAGCGGCGAAGACGATTTCAGGAATGACGACACCTTTGCTGAAGGTCGCTGCGTTGGCAAAAGTGCCCGCCGCGTTGTCCCAAATGCCCGCCATGAAGAGTCGGTCAAAGCCGCCGAAGAAAGCATTGCCTTCGGTGAAGGCCAGGCTGTAACCGTAGATGAACCACAGCACCACAATCAAAGAGAAAGTCACCATGACTTGCATCAGCACCGACAGCATGTTTTTGCTGCGCACCAGACCGCCGTAGAACAGCGCCAAACCTGGCACCACCATCATCAGGACCAGAATCGTCGAGGTCATCATCCAGGCGGTGTCGCCTTTGTTAGGAACCAGAACCGGTGCAGCAGCGCCATCGGCCGGTGCCGCGACCGCGACCGCAGGCGCAGCCGCCGGAGCAGCAGCTGCGGATTCAGCCGGCTTGGCTTCAGCAGGCGCGGCCACCGAAGTCGCAGCAGGAGCGGCCGCTGGGGCTTGCGCCATCACAGCGACGCCGACGGTCAGCAAACTCAACCCGAGGGCGAGGCTGGCAAGTAGTTTTTTCATGACGTTGTTCTCTTTTATAAGTGGAGTCTGAGTCTTACAGCGCTTCTTTACCGGTTTCACCGGTACGGATGCGCACGACCTGCTCGAGGTTGTAGACGAATACCTTGCCGTCACCGATCTTGCCGGTGCGGGCAGCGCCTTCGATGGCTTCGATCACGCGGTCTACCAGCTCGTCAGAGATGGCCGCTTCGATCTTGACCTTGGGCAGAAAGTCGACCACGTATTCCGCGCCGCGGTACAGTTCTGTGTGGCCTTTTTGGCGACCGAAACCTTTGACTTCGGTGACCGTGATGCCTTGGACGCCAACGCCCGAGAGGGCTTCGCGCACCTCATCGAGCTTGAACGGTTTGATGATGGCCGTGACGAGTTTCATGTTCGTTTTCTCCTTGGATGAAAAAAGCGGAGCGACTGGTGCCGCTCCTGCCGGGTTTAGAGCGCCTTGGTGATCATCGCGATGACCGTGCCTTTGTTGATGGAGGATGTGCCATTTGGGAAATGAAAGCTGTTTTGCTTGTTGGCGCCCACGTAAGAGCCGGTGAAGGACATGCCTTCGCCGAGGTCATACGAAGCGCCGATGCTGTAATCCATGTAGTCGATGCCACCAACCTTTTTGGCATTGGCAGTGAACATGGTGCTGCCAACTGATGCTTTCAGCGTGACTTTAGGCATGATTTCTTGTGCGAAAGCCAGATTCAAGTAACCCGTGCCGCTGGCATCAAATTTATCAGTGGCAAGGGTTCCAACACCAAAATAGCCTTTAGAGACTGTGCTGGAGTATTTAGCAGTAACCGGGCCGTAGCTGGCTGCCGCATAGATTTCCGTGGTGTTGGCCTTGGACGCGCCAGGATAAATGTAAGCCAGCGCACCGACGTCCATGCCAACATCACCCAATGGGAATTTGTAGCCACCGTACAGGTCGACTTCCAAATTGGCTTTGTTGCCTTTTGTGTCTAAGAAATTGACCGTTGAATTCCAGTTGCCGACATAGAAGCCGTTCGGGTTCGCGTAGTCCACGCCGCCTTGCAGGGCTGGCTTGAAGCCCGTTGTTTTGGACTGGTCCTGGTCTTGGCCGCGGTACTTGTAGTTGCTGACGGCCGAGATGTTGTAAGAAACTGGGTCCACCGGCTCAGCGGCTGGGGCGGCGGTTTGGGCAAAAGCCGAACCGGACAAAGTGATCAGGGCAGCGAGGGTGACTTGCGTAGGTGCGAATTTCATGGAGATCTCCGGGGTAGTGAATTGAAAGAGTTTGTATTTAAAACGTAAGCACGTTGCGTGCCATCGGAAACATGCATGCTTTAGAGGTCTATTGCTAAACTGTTGTATGCATAGGCTGCCCTTTAGTTTGCCTCGTTTTACAGCACCAATTTTGTGCATTTTTAGTGCGCTCTAACTTGGTGCGCACCAAGGAGACCCCTTCGCCATGAGCCTTTCTTTAGTGCATAGCCGTGCGCTGCTGGGTTTGCAAGCCCGACCGGTCGTCGTCGAAGTGCATTTGGCCAACGGCCTGCCGAGCTTCACGCTGGTCGGTCTGGCCGACACCGAAGTGAAGGAAGCGCGAGAGCGAGTTCGCTCAGCGATTCAAAACAGCGGGCTGGAGTTTCCGGGCAACAAACGCATCACCGTCAATTTAGCACCGGCTGATTTGCCGAAAGATTCCGGCCGCTTTGACCTGCCGATTGCGCTCGGCATTTTGGCGGCCAGTGGCCAGCTCGACGTCAGCAAACTCGCTGGTTATGAGTTCGCGGGTGAGTTGTCGTTGGGCGGTGAGTTGCGGCCGGTGCGCGGTGCACTGGCCATGAGCCTGGCCTTGGCATCAGAGGCCGGCAGCCAACGGGCGCAACTGGTGTTGCCCGACGGCAGCGCCCAAGAAGCCGCTTTGGTGCCCAATGTGCGGATTTACCGCGCACGGCATTTGCTCGACGTCGCCAAACAGTTTTTGCCCGGCGAGGTGCCGCCCGAGGCGGACGACGGCTGGGTTCGCGTCGCCGCCACCGACACCCCCGGCGAAGCGCATTACCCCGACTTGGCCGACGTCAAAGGCCAGGCCGCCGCCAAGCGCGCGTTAGAGATCGCTGCCGCGGGGGGCCATTCACTACTTTTAATGGGTGCACCTGGCTCTGGCAAGTCGATGTTGGCGCAGCGCTTCGCCGGCTTGCTGCCGGCCATGACCACGCAAGAAGCACTGGAGAGCGCGGCCATCGCCTCGTTGGGCGGCCGCTTTTCTTTGGACCGCTGGGCCGTGCGGCCGACCTGCTCGCCGCATCACACGGCGAGTGCGGTGGCCTTGGTCGGTGGCGGCTCGCCACCCCGGCCTGGCGAAATTTCGCTGGCGCATTGCGGCGTGCTGTTTTTAGACGAGTTGCCCGAGTTCCCCAGAGCCGCGCTCGAAGCCCTGCGAGAACCGCTGGAGACCGGCTGCATCACGATTGCACGGGCGGCGCAGCGGGCCGAATTTCCAGCGCGCTTTCAACTCATTGCGGCGATGAACCCTTGCCCCTGCGGCTACCTCGGCTCCAGCTTGCGCGCCTGCCGCTGCTCGCCTGAGCAAGTGGCGCGCTACCAAGGCAAGCTCAGCGGCCCCTTGATCGACCGGATTGACCTGCATGTGGAGGTCGGTGCGCTGGCGGCGCACGAACTGATCAATTCAGCGCCCGGCGAAGGCACGGTCAGCATCCGCCAACGGGTCGTCGCCGCCCGCGAGCGCGCCGTCCACCGCCAAGGCAGCGCCAACCAAGCGCTGGCCGGCCAAGCCATCGACGCCCAATGCCAGCTGCATGCGGCGGCAGCCACCTTTCTCAACACGGCAGCCGGCCGGCTCGGTTGGTCAGGCCGCAGCATTCACCGCTGCTTGAAAGTGGCCCGCACCATCGCCGATCTGGCCGGCGCCACGCAAGTCGACGTCGGCCATGTGGCCGAGGCGGTGCAGTACCGGCGGGCCTTGAAAGGGGTTTGATCCGGCGTTTGATCAGGGCTTGTTGCTGACGCGCTGGGCAACACGCCGCGCCACCTGCCCAGGCGCATCGTCAGCCTGCAACACCGTACCCAAGGCGTGGCGCTGACCGTTGCAGACTTCATGGCTGATGGCGAGATTCTCCTGATGCGAATTGCCGCCTTCGCTCAAGGGCTGGATGTGTTCCAGCGTGGCCGCCGCTTGCAACACATGCTCGCCGCAAACCCAGCACGGCACCACGCCGTGCATCTGGCGGGCGATGGTCTTGTAGATCTTGTCGCGGGTCAGGCCGAGTCGGCTCATCGGGCGCTCACAGGTTTGGTGCCAGCAAGCGCTCTAAGTCAGCAGCTTTGAGGCCGCGCCGTTTGGCCAAGTCGTGCAGCTGGTCGTCGCCGATTTTGCCGACGTTGAAGTAGGCGCTGTCCGGATGGCTCAGGTAAAAACCGCTGACGCTGGCCGCCGGTGTCATGGCCAGACTTTCGGTCAAGGCCATACCAATGTCGTCGGCCTTGAGCAGGTCGAACATGGCCTCTTTGACGCTGTGGTCTGGACACGCCGGGTAGCCGGGCGCCGGGCGAATGCCCTGGTATTTTTCGCTGATCATGTCGTCGGTGCTCAGCGCTTCGTCGGCCGCGTAGCCCCACAGGTCTTGCCGCACGCGCTTGTGCATGGCTTCGGCAAAGGCTTCGGCCAAACGGTCGGCCAGCGCTTTGAGCATGATCGATGAGTAGTCGTCGTGGTCGTCCTGAAAGTACTTCTCTTTTTTCTCGGCGCCAATGCCGGTGGTGACAGCAAACACACCAATGTAGTCGGGCAGCAGAAAGGTGTTGTGGCCTTCTGCGCCGGCATGGCCTGCGCGCACCGCTTTGACTTCTGCCGACAACACTTTGGGCGCAATAAAGTCTGACAGGCAGCGGCTGGGCCGCATGTGCATCTTGCCGTCGGCGCCTTCGATGGCGGTTTTCTCGGTTTGCTGGCGCAGACCGTGCCACGTCATGGCGACTTCGCGGCGGCTCTCGTCGGTGTAAATCTCGATGTCGTCGCCCACGCTGTTGGCCGGCAGCAGCGCCATGACGCCGTTGGCCGTGAGCCAGCGACCGTCGATCAGGCGCTTGAGCATGCGCAGCGCGTCGGCGTAGACGCGCACGGCTTCGGTGCCGACCACCTCGTCTTTTAAGATCGCCGGGAACGGGCCGGCCAAGTCCCAGGTCTGGAAAAAAGGCGCCCAGTCGATGTACTTGGCCAGCTCGGCCAAGTCGAAGTTTTTGAAGACGCGGCGGCCGATGAATTTCGGCACCGGCGGCGTGTAATGCGTCCAGTCGATCGGCGTGGCGTTGGCGCGGGCTTTGGCCAGCGGCCACATCGGCGTCTGCTTTTTGTTGGCGTGTTGTTCGCGCACTTTGACGTAGTCGGCGTTGAGGTCGTCGATGTACTTGCTCGCGTTGTCAGACAGCAGGCTTTGCGCCACGCTGACGCTGCGGGACGCGTCCGGCACGTAGACCACAGGGCCTTCGTAATGCGGCGAAATTTTGACCGCGGTGTGGACCCGGCTGGTGGTCGCGCCGCCAATCAGCAACGGGATTTTCTTCAGGCGGAAGTGGTCGTCTTTCTGCATCTCGGCCGCCACGTACTGCATCTCTTCCAAGCTCGGGGTGATCAAACCGGAGAGCCCGACGATGTCGGCGCCTTCGGCCTTGGCGCGCGCCAAAATTTCATGGCAAGGCACCATCACGCCCATGTTGACGACTTCAAAGTTGTTGCACTGCAAAACCACCGTGACGATGTTTTTGCCAATGTCGTGAACGTCGCCCTTGACGGTGGCGATGATGATCTTGCCCTTGGTTTTGACGTCGGCACCAGCCGCTTCTAACAGCAGTTTTTCAGCTTCAATGTAGGGCAGCAAATGCGCCACAGCTTGCTTCATGACGCGGGCGCTTTTGACCACCTGCGGCAAGAACATCTTGCCTTGGCCGAACAAATCGCCGACCACGTTCATGCCGTCCATCAACGGCCCTTCGATGACATGCAGCGGCCGGCCGCCGTCGGCCTGAATCGCTTGCCAGACTTCTTCGGTGTCTTCGGTGATGAACTCGTTCATGCCGTGCACCAGCGCATGGCTGAGCCGCGCGCGCACTGGCAGGGCGCGCCATTCGTTGCGCTTGCTGTCGTCTTTGGCGCCGCTCTGCGCGGTTTCAGCGACTTCAATCAAACGCTCGCCTGGCGTCAATTCGGCTTCACCGGCTTTGTAAATGGGCGTGCGGTTCAACACCACGTCTTCAACGCGCTCGCGCAGCACCGGCTCGAGGTCGTCATAGACGCCGACCATGCCGGCGTTGACGATGCCCATGTCCATGCCGGCCTGAATCGCGTGGTACAAAAAGACGGTGTGAATGGCTTCGCGAACCGGGTCGTTGCCGCGAAAGCTGAAGGAGACGTTGGAGACGCCGCCCGAAACTTTGGCGCCCGGCAGGTTTTGCTTGATCCAGCGCGTGGCGTTGATGAAGTCCACCGCGTAGTTGTTGTGCTCTTCAATGCCGGTGGCGATGGCGAAGATGTTCGGGTCAAAAATAATGTCTTCAGGCGGGAAGTCGAGCTCGTCGACCAGCACCCGGTACGCCCGCTCGCAAATTTCTATTTTTCGCTGGTACGTGTCGGCCTGGCCTTGTTCGTCAAAAGCCATGACCACCGCCGCCGCGCCATAGCGTTTGAGCAATTTGGCTTGGTATTTGAAGGGCTCCAGCCCCTCTTTCATGGAAATAGAATTGACGATGCCCTTGCCCTGAATGCAGCGCAGGCCAGCCTCAATGACGCTCCACTTGGAGCTGTCGATCATGATCGGCACGCGCGAAATATCGGGCTCGCTGGCGATCAGGTTCAGAAACCGCACCATGGCGGCTTGGCTGTCCAGCATCGCCTCGTCCATGTTGATGTCGATGATCTGCGCGCCGTTTTCCACCTGCTGCCGGGCCACCACCAAGGCGGCTTCAAAGTCGCCATTCAGGATCATGCGGGCGAAAGCTTTGGAGCCGGTGACGTTGGTGCGCTCACCGATGTTCACAAACAGGGAGTCGGTGCCGATGGCGACCGGCTCCAAGCCGGACAACTTCATAGGCGGCACGTTGAGCAGGGTGCTGGTGTTGGCAGTGGCTGAGGGGGGGACAGATTTCGAAGACATGGACTCACCTTGGAACAAAGGTGAGCGTGGTTGCGGGAATCTGCTCCCAAGCCTGACGAAACTTTAGGTTTCGCTGCAACGCTCCTTGGGGAGGCGCTTATTTTAACCGGACTGTGCAAGCCTGCCGTCAGTGGTAATCGGACTCACGCTGATGCCGCACCGCCGTGACCGTCACCGTGGTGGCGTCCTCGATTTCAAACAGCAGAACATAGCCGGAAGAACCAAAGGGAATGATCAACTCCCGCAAGCGCGGGCCATGCCGGCCGTCAGCCGCCTTGCGGCAAGAAAAAGGGAATTTTTCTAACATGCTCAGCGCGTCCTGAATCACCCCAATGGCACGCTCGGCCAAGTTCAGGTCGTGCGCGAGCAAAAACGCGTGAAGCCGTTGCAAGTCTTCCTGCGCTTCAACGGTGAACCGAACGCTGTAGTACGGCACGACTCAAGGCTTGCGCGTTGACCGCGGAGCCGCAGAGCGCGGCGACTTGGCCGCCCCTGCTCTGGCCTGACTGAGTTTGTCGCGCAAATCCTGAATGACCGCTTGCGATGTGACGTAGACGCCGGACTGGCGTGCGTCGTCAGCCGATCGAAGACCGCGCGCGATGAAGTCTTCATCGGCTTGCCGTTGCGCGATGCAGGACTGCAAGGCGATTTCCATCAAGCGCGACAACGTTTCATCTGGGCGCAGCACGCTTTCGGCGGCCTCTCTCAAGGCAGGACTGACTCTGAGGGCGGGTAAATTGGCAGTTTTCACAAGGACCTCCTTTGCATCGCAATTGTGACGCAAAGGCGCTGACCGCGCTGGCCCGTGCGTCAAGCCGCCTCTTGGTAAAACCCGCCGGATTTCAAACCGCGCGGGCCAAGCGGCGTCACCGCCAAGTGAATCGCCCCAATGTGCTCGGGCGTGGTGCCGCAGCAGCCGCCGACGATGTTGACCAAGCCTTCTTCGGCGAACTCGCGCAGCAGGCGGCTGGTGACGTCGGGGGTTTCGTCAAAGCCGGTGTCGCTCATCGGGTTGGGCAGGCCGGCGTTCGGGTAGCAGCTGATGAAAGTGTCGCCAGCCACGCGGGCCAGTTCCTGAATGTAGGGCCGCATCAGCGTGGCGCCCAAAGCGCAGTTCAGGCCGATGGCCAGCGGCTGGGCATGGCGCACGCTGTGCCAAAAAGCCGTCACGGTTTGGCCGCTCAAAATACGGCCCGAGGCATCGGTCACAGTACCGCTGATGATCAAGGGCAAGCGCTCGCCAGAATTGTCAAAGTACTCGTCAATGGCAAACAAGGCGGCCTTGGCGTTGAGTGTGTCAAAAATGGTTTCGACCAACAGCACATCGCTGCCACCTTTGACCAACGCTTCGGTTTGCTCGTAATAGGCTTTGCGCAGCTCTTCAAAGCTGGTGTTGCGGGCGCCGGGGTCATTCACATCAGGGCTGATGCTGGCGGTTTTGGGTGTCGGGCCGAGGGCGCCAACGACAAAACGCGGTTTGTCGGGGGTTGAGAATTTGTCGCACGCAGCCCGGGCAATGCGTGCGGATTCGTAATTCATCTCAATCGCCAGCTCGGCCATGTCGTAGTCGGCCTGGGCCACGGTGGTGGCGCCAAAGGTGTTGGTCTCGATCAGGTCGGCACCGGCGGCCAGATAGCCTTCGTGGATGTCCTGAATCACGTCCGGGCGGGTCAGGCTCAAGAGCTCGTTGTTGCCCTTGACGTCTTTGTGGAAGTCCTTGAAACGCTCGCCCCGGTACTGCGCTTCATTCAGCTTGAAGCGCTGGATCATGGTGCCCATGGCGCCGTCAAGAATAGCAATGCGCTTGGCCAGAATGGCGGGCAGCGCCTGGCCGCGGGTGTAGTTAAAGGCTTTCATAGCGGGTATTGTAGAAAGGCAGCGCAAAAACCGGGCGGTCGGGTCTTTCCCCGACAATAGCGGATTGCCCGAACCTTGGACCTTTTTTGCCTTCCACCGCACTTTCTACCGACCCGTCGCCGCTGCGCATCTTGAGTGAGGTGTTTGGCTACAGCAGCTTTCGCGGCCCGCAAGAAGACATCGTCAACCACGTGGTGCACGGCGGTGACGCCTTGGTGCTGATGCCGACGGGCGGCGGCAAATCGCTCTGCTATCAAATCCCGGCGATCGCCCGGCAGCAGGCCGGCCACGGCGTGACGATCGTCATCTCGCCGCTGATTGCGCTGATGCACGACCAGGTGGGCGCCCTGCACGAGGCCGGCGTGTCGGCGGCTTTTCTCAATTCGACCCAAACGCAAGAAGAAAGCAGCGCGCTTGAAAAGCAGCTGCTGCGCAACGAACTGACGCTGCTCTACGCCGCGCCTGAGCGCATCAACACGCCGCGCATGAAGGGCCTGCTCGGCTCGCTGCACGAGCGCGGTCTGCTCAGCCTGTTTGCGATTGATGAAGCGCATTGCGTGAGCCAGTGGGGGCACGACTTTAGACCCGAGTACCGCTCGCTGAGCCTGCTGCACGAAACCTTTCCCGACGTGCCGCGGGTGGCGCTGACCGCCACCGCCGACGCCCTGACCCGGCAAGACATGATCGAGCGTTTGAAGCTCGAAGAGGCGCGCGAATTTGTCAGCAGTTTTGACCGGCCGAACATCCGCTACACGATTGTTGAAAAAACCGATCCGACGCGGCAGCTGCTGCGCTTCATTCAAACCGAGCACGCTGGCGAAGCCGGTATCGTCTATTGCCAGTCGCGCAAACGGGTCGAAGAAATCGCCGACATGCTGCAAGACGCTGGCCTCAAAGCCATGGCTTATCACGCCGGCCTGGATGCATCGGTGCGCCAGCAACGGCAAGACCGCTTTCTGCGAGAAGACGCCATGGTCATGGTCGCCACCATCGCCTTTGGCATGGGCATCGACAAGCCCGATGTGCGCTTTGTGGCGCACCTCGACATGCCGAAAAACATCGAAGGCTACTACCAAGAAACCGGCCGTGCGGGCCGCGATGGTTTGCCGGCCAACGCTTGGATGGCCTACGGTCTGCAAGACGTGGTGAACCAACGCCGCATGATCGACACCAGCGAAGTCGCCAGCGAAGAGTTCAAGCAAGTCATGCGCGGCAAACTCGACGCGCTGCTGACGCTGGCCGAAGACACGCGCTGCCGCCGGGTCAGTTTGCTGAGCTACTTCGGCGAAGACAGTCAGCCGTGCGGCAATTGCGACAACTGCCTGAACCCACCGGCGGTGTGGGACGCCACCATCGCCGCACGCAAAATGCTGAGCTGCATTTACCGCGTGCAGCAAGCCAGCGGCATCAGCTTTGGCGCCGGTCACATCATGGACATTTTGCGCGGCAAAGTCACCGACAAAGTCATGCAGTACGCGCACGACAAACTCAGCACGTTTGGTATCGGCGCCGAACTGGCTGAGACGCAGTGGCGCGGTGTGCTGCGCCAGCTGATTGCCAACAACATGGTGCGCGTCGACAGCGAAGCCTTCAGCACCTTGCAGTTGCTGCCCGACGCCCGCGCGGTGCTGCGCGGCGAAGTCACGGTGATGCTGCGCGAGCAAGCCGTGGGCGGCAGCGCCGACCGCAAAAAACGCAGCGTTAAAACCTCGGTTAAAACATCCGTCAAAGGCATGGCCGAAGCCAGCCTCAACGCCGGCGCGATGGAGCGCTTGGGCAAGCTCAAAGCGTGGCGCGCTGAAGTCGCCCGTGAGCACAACCTGCCAGCCTTCGTCATCTTTCATGACGCCACGCTGCGGGCCTTGGCCGAGCAAGACCCGCAGAGCTTGGGCGACTTGGAAGGCATCAGCGGCATGGGCGCGAAAAAGTTGCAAGCCTATGGCGCAGAAGTGTTGCGCGTCTGCGCCGCTAGCGCTTGAATCACGCTTGAACCCACCTTAAATAACCCACCACAGCTTGGGTTACCGGCTTGTGCTTTACGCTTGCGCTAGGATTTCCGACTTGCAGGCTGCATGATGCGGATGCACCCACCCCCTATTTCGTTTCAAGTAGATTGCCATGCCCACCTTTGCAAGCCACCATCATCTTCGGGCATTGCTGGCCGGACTCTGCTTGAGCGCGGCCCTGCCAGCTTTCGCTGGCAAGACGCTGGATGCCATCAAATCGCGCGGGCAAGTGGTGTGCGGTGTCAGCACCGGCGTGGCCGGCTTCTCGGCGGCCGACTCCAGCGGCAATTGGTCGGGGCTGGATGTGGATGTTTGCAAAGCCGTGGCTGCTGCCACGCTGGGCGATGCCAACAAGGTCAAGTACGTGCCGCTGACGTCGCAGCAACGCTTCACGGCGCTGCAGTCTGGTGAAGTCGATGTGTTGTCGCGCAACACCACCTTCAGCCTGTCGCGTGACGCCTCGCTCGGCTTGCACCAAACCGCCGTGACCTATTACGACGGGCAAGGTTTCATGGTGCCGGCCAAGTTCAACATCAAAAACGCCAAGCAGCTGAAGGGCCAAACTGTTTGCGTGCAGTCCGGCACCACGACGGAGAAGAACCTGAGCGATTATTCGCGCACCCACAAGCTGAACCTCAAGCCGGTGGTGTTTGAAAAATTCGAAGCCGCCAACGCCGCCTATTTTGCGGGCCGCTGCGTGGCCTACACCACCGATGCGTCAGCGCTGGCCTCGATTCGCAACAAAGAAGCCCGCACCCCGGCAGAGCACGTGATCTTGGCCGATTTGATTTCCAAAGAACCGCTCGGTCCGCTGGTGCGGCGCGGTGACGACGAATGGTTCGCCATCGTCAAGTGGGTGATTCACGGCCTGATTGAAGCCGAAGAATACGGCATCACCCAAGCCAATGTCGAGCAGCAGAAAACCAGCGCCAGCGACCCGGTGATCCAGCGCCTGTTGGGCAGCACCGAAGACACCGGCCGACTGCTAGGCCTGGACAAAGAATGGATGCTGCGCGCCATCAAAGCCACCGGCAACTACGGCGAAATTTTTGAGCGCAATCTCGGCCCCAAGTCGCCCATCGGTTTGCCGCGCGGTCTGAACAAGCAGTGGAACCAAGGCGGGCTGATCTACGCCTACCCGCTGCGCTAAAGCGGCATGACGCCCACGCGCCAAGCCAAGCCGGCTGTCCCACCGCAGAAAAAATGGTCGTGGCGCAGCCGGGCTTTTCGCGGTTTGGTTTACCAAGCGTTGGCGCTGGTCTTGATCGCCTTGGCGCTCTGGTACTTGGGCCACAACACGCTGATCAACATGCGCGAGCGTGGCATTCAGAGTGGCTTTGATTTTCTGACGCAAACCGCCGGTTTTGACATTGGCGAAAGCCTGTTTCCGTTTGACGCCCGCCAACCCTATTGGCAGGCTTTTTTGATCGGCCTGAGCAACACCTTGCGTGTGGCGCTGATCGGCATTGTCTTGGCCACGCTGATCGGTACCTTGGTGGGGGTGGGCCGCTTTTCGCGCAACGCACTGGTGCGCGGTGTGTGCGCTGCTTACGTCGAGATTTTCCGGAACATTCCGATCTTGCTGCAATTGCTCATGTGGTATTTGCTGTTCACAGAAGTGCTGCCGGCCGCGTCGGAAGCTTGGCAGCTGGGCTCGGTTTTCCTGAGCAAAGGCGGTCTTAATTTTCCCATTCCGATCTGGTCCAGCGGCCATGCCTGGGCTGCGGTCGGCTTGCTGGCTGGCGCTATCTTGGCGTGGCTGTATCGGCGCCGGGCCGTCGTCCATTTTGCGGCGACTGGGCAGTTGCGCAGCAGGGTCTGGCTGCCGCTAGCCTTGGTCTTCATGGGTGGGTTGTTGGGCTGGCTGGCGGGTGGCGCACCGACCGCCATGAACTCACCGATGCGTGGTCTGTTTGCGATTGAAAAGGGCGGCTCGCTGACGCCTGAGTTCATCGCCGTGCTGCTCGGCCTGACGGCTTACACCGCGGCCTTCATTGCGGAAGTGGTGCGTGCCGGCATCCAGTCGGTCGCCCTCGGGCAAAGCGAAGCGGCGGCGGCACTGGGCCTGAGCCGCCGCCAAGAAATGAAGCTGGTGATGTTGCCGCAAGCGCTGCGCGTCATCATTCCACCGTTGACCAACCAGTACTTGAACCTGACCAAAAATTCCTCCCTAGCGGTCGCCATTGGCTACCCCGATGTGGTGTCAGTTGCCAACACCGCCCTGAATCAAACCGGCCGGGCCGTCGAATGCATCAGCATCGTGATGCTGATTTACCTTAGCACCTCGCTGCTGACAGCGTGGTGGATGAGCCGCTACAACGCCCGTGCGGCCATCAAGGAACGTTGAGTGACTTCGGACGCCCATGAACCCATGACCGCAAAAACGTTCCACGCTATTGCTGCGCGCGCCGCACCTGTGCGCCAAGGCGGCCTGACTGACTGGCTAAATAGCAACCTGTTTGCTGACTTTCGCACCACGCTGGGCACGCTGTTGCTGGGCGGCTTGCTGCTGTGGTACACGCCGCAGTTCATCCACTGGGCTTTGTTTTCGGCCGCGTGGCGGCCCGACGCAGAGGCTTGTCGGGCGGCGACCGCGGGTGCTTGTTGGGGCGTGGTGGCCGAGAAATACCGCTTCATCATCTTCGGCCGCTATCCGTTCGACGAACAATGGCGGCCGCTGCTGGCCACCGTCCTGATGCTCAGCGTGCTGGTCGCCAGTTGTGTGCGTTTTTTCTGGAAGCCTTGGCTGGCGCTGCTCTGGGCGGCGGTATTGGCGGTATTTTTTGTGCTGATGTACGGCGACAGCTTTGGGTTGACGCGGGTTGAGACCGACCGTTGGGGCGGCTTCCCGCTGACGCTGTTGTTGGCCTCGCTGTCGATCGCCATGGCTTTTCCGTTGGCGCTGCTGGTGGCCCTGGGACGCCGCTCTGACTTGCCGGCGATACGCAGCGCTTGCACGATTTACATCGAGCTGGTGCGCGGCGTGCCGCTGATTTCTGTGCTCTTCATGGCTTCCTTTTTGTTCCCGCTGTTCATGCCGCAGGGCACCCGCATCGACGTGCTGATCCGGGTGCTGATCGGCATCACGCTGTTTGCTGCGGCCTACATGGCCGAGGTGATTCGGGGCGGTCTGCAAGCCATTCCCAAAGGTCAGGTCGAAGCGGCCGCCACGCTCGGCCTGTCTTACTGGCAGACGCAGCGCAAGATCGTGCTGCCGCAAGCGCTCGCCATCGTCGTGCCTGGCATCATGAACAACTTCATTGGCATCTTCAAGGACACCTCCTTGGTGACCATCGTCAGCCTTTATGAACTGACCGGCGCGCTGGGGTTGGCCCTCAACTCGGACGCCGATTGGCGCCCGTTCATGGTCGAGGGCTACCTCTTCATCGCCCTGATTTATTTCACTTTTTGCTTTGCCATGTCACGCTACAGCCTGTGGGTGGAAAAGCAAGTCAACCAAGGAAAGCCGCGATGAGCGAAGCCATCATCACCTTCGACCAAGTCAACAAGTGGTACGGCAACGATTTCCATGCGCTGCGCGACATTGATTTGCAAGTTCGCCAAGGTGAACGCATCGTCATTTGCGGGCCCTCCGGCTCCGGCAAATCAACGCTGATCCGCTGCATCAACCGGCTGGAAGAACACCAGCAGGGTCGGCTCATCGTCGCTGGCATCGAGCTGTCGGATGACATCAAAGCCATTGACGCCGTGCGCCAGCAGGTCGGCATGGTGTTTCAGCAGTTCAATTTGTTTCCGCACTTGACGGTGCTGGAGAACCTGACGCTGTCGCCGATTTGGGTCGGCAAGATGCCGAAGAAAGAAGCCGAAGCCAAGGCCATGCAGCAACTCGAGCGCGTGCAGATCGCCGAGCAAGCGCACAAGTTTCCGCTGCAGCTGTCGGGCGGCCAACAGCAACGCGTGGCGATTGCCCGCGCACTCTGCCTGACGCCCAAGATCATGCTGTTTGACGAACCCACCTCAGCGCTTGATCCAGAGATGATCAAGGAAGTGCTGGACGTGATTGTGGAGTTGGCCGAGCAGGGCATCACCTTGCTCTGCGTGACACATGAGATGGGCTTTGCCAGAGCGGTGGCGGACCGCGTGATCTTCATGGACCAGGGCCAGATCGTCGAGCAGAACACCCCGGATGAATTCTTTAACCACCCGAAGACCGACCGGGCGCATGACTTTTTAGCCAAGATCTTGGGCCATTGACTTTCAAGCCGCCGCATCAAAAAGGTAAAATGATGATTCTTTTAAAGTACCCAGGAGCCGCCATGTCCAAGCCAGCCGATCATTCCAAGCACGATGCACACGCTCACTCTGCGCCCGCCGTCGAGGAGGATGTGATGGACACCATCGTGCCGATGATGCCCATCGTTTTGCCGCTGGCCGGTGCGGTTTTGATGTTTTTACTGGCTTTCATTGCCGTCTCCATGGCCTGAAGCATTTCGCTTCCCGATATGAAAAAGGCCGGTTTTTCCGGCCTTTTTCACGTGCCGGCACGTGAAAATTTTGAATAATCCCATGTTTTTTTTGCATACATTTAAGCCGTAACCGTCAGGTAACTGGCGTTAGAAGTTCTTAAAATGGCCATTCGTCAAGTCATGACTGCCGCTTGAGCGGCTTTCTCAATCCCTTTGACGCGCAGACTTTCAGCGTTATTTCGCGAGTCTTTGCAGTCCCCGGGTCAAGCCCGAGGGCTTGCGGGTCTGTCGAAATCATGTTTTTAAACCTTGGAGCTTTTCGATGAACCATCCCGCGATGCAAGGGCTTGCCCTGAATGCCCCCGCCTTTGTCAAAAACGCCAAACTGATCGCCTGGGTCGCCGACATGGCCGCCTTGTGCAAACCCGATGCGATCTACTGGTGTGACGGCAGCGACGCCCAGTACCAGCAGCAATGCCAGCAATTGGTCGATGCCGGCACTTTCCAAAAGCTCAATCCCGTCACCCGGCCGAACAGCTTTCTGGCGCTGAGCGACCCCAGCGACGTCGCCCGCGTCGAAGACCGTACCTTCATTTGCTCAAGCCAAAAAGAAGAAGCCGGTCCGACCAACAACTGGATGGCACCGGCCGAGATGCGCGCCACGCTGCAACCCTTGTTTGACGGCTGCATGGCCGGCCGCACCATGTACGTGATGCCGTTTTCGATGGGCCCGCTGGGCTCGCCGATTGCCCATATTGGCATTGAACTGTCGGACAGCGCTTATGTGGCTGTCAACATGAAAATCATGACCCGCATGGGCCGTGCCGTGTACGACGTGCTGGGTGTCGACGGCGCTTTTGTGCCTTGCGTGCACACCGTCGGTGCGCCGCTGGCGGCTGGTCAAAAAGATGTGAAGTGGCCTTGCAACAAGACCAAGTACATCGTTCATTACCCAGAAACCCGCGAAATCTGGTCTTACGGCTCAGGCTACGGTGGCAACGCGCTGCTTGGCAAAAAATGCTTTGCCTTGCGCATCGCCTCCAACATGGGCCGCGACGAAGGCTGGTTGGCCGAGCACATGCTGATTTTGGGCGTGACCACGCCACAGAACAAGAAATACCACGTCGCTGCCGCCTTCCCAAGCGCTTGCGGCAAGACGAATTTTTCGATGTTGGTACCACCCGCCGGTTTTGACGGCTGGAAGGTCACCACCATCGGCGACGACATCGCTTGGATCAAGCCTACGGCCGATGGCAAGTTGCACGCCATCAACCCAGAAGCGGGTTACTTTGGCGTCGCTCCGGGCACCAACATGCTGACCAACCCGAACTGCATGCTGAGCGTGCGCAGCGACACCATCTTCACCAATGTGGCCCTGACCGACGACGGCGACGTCTGGTGGGAAGGCATGGAGCAAGACGCACCCGGCAAGGCCCTGCCCAAGCACCTGATCGACTGGCAAGGCAAAGACTGGACGCCTGAGATCGCCCGCGAAACAGGCGCCAAAGCCGCGCATCCTAATTCGCGCTTCACAGTGGCCGCCACCCACAACCCGGCGCTCGACAGCGCTTGGGACGACCCCAAAGGCGTGCCGATTGACGCCTTCATTTTCGGCGGTCGCCGCTCGACCACCGTGCCGCTGGTCAGTGAAGCGCTCAGCTGGGTCGAAGGCGTCTACATGGCAGCCACCATGGGCTCGGAAACTACCGCCGCCATCGTTGGTCAAGTGGGTGTGGTGCGCCGCGACCCGTTCGCCATGCTGCCGTTCATCGGCTACAACATGAGCGACTACTTCCAGCATTGGCTGAACATCGGGGAAGCGCTCACCGCCAAAGGCGCCACATTGCCCAAAATCTTCACCGCCAACTGGTTTCGCAAAGGCGAGGATGGCAAGTTTGTCTGGCCTGGCTACGGCGAAAACATGCGTGTGCTGAAGTGGATGATCGAGCGCGTTGAAGGCACGGCCCAAGGCCAAGAGCATGTCACCGGCGTCTCGCCACGCTACGCGGACCTGACTTGGGACGGCTTGGACTTCAGCGCCGAACAGTTCAACTCGGTCATTCACACAGACCCCACCGCTCTGCGCCAAGAACTCGAATTGCACACGGCCTTGTTCACGCAATTGGCGCATCGCCTGCCCGCCGCTTTGATCGACACCAGAGCCATGATTGAGAAACGCCTGGCCGCTTGACCCTGACTTGCGCCCACAAAAAAGCCACCTCGCAAGGTGGCTTTTTTCATCGCCTTAGCAACACCATTTTGGCCTGGGGAAACCATTCCATGGGGTTGAACAGGTTTCAGCTGTTTTGGCGCTGGTAGGCCCGCAACTCTGCACCGCCCAAACGGATGGCACGGGCCGACAAACCGGCTGGTATGACGTTCACGGCGTTTGAAGTTGCGGCATCTGCCACGGCTTCTTGGCGCATGATGGCGGCGTTCAGATCGGCCATGACACGGGAGTCAGACCTGGCGATCACCCACAAACGTTCGTCGGCACGGGCTCTGGCTTGGCCACAGGCCCAGTTGTCCAGACCCGCTTTGGTGCGCAGCATGAGGTTGCGGGCATTGCCTGAATAAAACGCCAGTCCGGCAAATGCGACTGACCACAAGGCCATCCACAGCACCAGCAAGTGGCCTTCAACCACACTGTCCATGACTTGGTAGGCGACGACTAGGATGGCAGCCGCAACAGCTGTCAGCAACAATGCCGCCAAGCCACTGACGGAGGTCCAACGTTGGCGCAGTACGGAAGCGCCTTGAAGGGCGGACTCAATGCGCTGAACACCGGGGTGTTGGTTTGAATATTCGGTATGGATAAAAGTGCTCATGATGATTTCCCTTGGTGTGGGCCGTCAACTTCGATAGAGTTGCTTGTTCACGACGACCAAGTTGAACAAGGCATTAATCATAGGGTTTGTACTGATATGACTCCACTTTATCTTTATGATTACACTCATTCACAAATGATATAGTCTGGCAATTTCTGGCGTACCTCCTTTATGAGCCCCCCCAATTTCCGCACTTTAGACCTCAATTTGCTGCGCGTTTTTGACGAAGTCATGGCTGAGCGCAGCTTGACCCGGGCTGCCCGCAACCTTTCTTTGACGCAACCCGCCGTCAGCAATGCGCTTCGCCGCCTGCGTGAAACGCTGGGTGATGAGTTGGTGCAGCGCAGCGGCCAAGGCATGGCGCCAACGCCACGGGCGCGGGCTATTTGGCCAGCCGTGCGCGAGGCGTTGCAGCAGCTTCAAGCCTCCCTCATGCCCAGTGAGTTCGTGCCAGCAGAAGCCAACACCAGCTTTGTGCTGGCCATGGCTGATGCGACTGCCGCAGAACTGATTCCCGGCCTGACCGACATCCTCGAACAAGAAGCCCCACGCGTCTCGCTGCGGGTGGTGCCGCTGACAACCCGCGACCCCCGCCGTTTGTTAGACGAAGAAAGCTGCGACCTGGCGGTTGGCTACTTTCCGTCGGTGTTGGCGGATTTGACGGCTGGCGCGCAGAGCGACGAGCCCCAGCCTTTTTCGCACTTGCGGCTTTACGACGGCGAGTACGTTTGCGTGATGCGCCACGACCATCCCTTGGCCCAGAGCCCCTTGACCTTGGACCAGTTTTGCGCAGCGCGCCACATGCTGGTGAGTTTTTCCGGTCGGCCTTATGGCTTTATTGACGAGTCGCTCGCGTCCCTCGGCCGCGAACGCCGTGTGGTGCTCACCGTGAACCAGTTTTTCACCGCTGGCCGCGTGGTGACTCGCTCCAACTTGTTGACGGTCTTGCCACGCCATTTTGTCCGGGTCACTGGTTTTGCCGAACAACTGAGCCTGCAAACTTTGCCCTTTGACGTTTCACCGGTGCACGTGGACGCCGTTTGGCACAGGCGCAGCCAACAGCGCAGCAGTCATTTGTGGTTGCGCCAAGCGGTGGTGCGCGCGGCACAACAAAGTTTCGCGGCCTGACAGTCAGCGCCCGCCAACCCGACCCAACCCTGGCCCTCTTTTTGTGAACATTCAGCTGCTGTCAGACCTGCACCTTGAGTCGAACCCGCACTTTGTGGCCCAGCCGACAGCGGGTGCCGACGTGCTGGTGCTGGCCGGTGACATCGGCTCGTACCAGGCTGACTCCGCGCTGACCCAGTTGGGCGTACAGGACTTTGGTCTGGCTCGTTTTTCACCTCGACCGGTCAGCGAAGGTGGCGCCGGCTGGCCCACCCCGGTGCTGTTCATCCCTGGCAACCATGAGTACGACGGCCAAGAATTTGACCTTGCAAGGCGTCGTTTGCAAGCCGCGTGTGAGCGCTGGGGCTTGATCTGGCTAGAGCAGCAAAGCGTGGTGCTGCAAGATGTGCGCTTTGTCGGCTGCACGCTGTGGACCGACTTCGATGCGCTGAGCGCCGCGTCGCTGGCGGCGTCAACGTCAGGCCGAGAGAAGGCTTTTCGAGCGGCCAACCACTACCTGCGAAAAAACCATTCACCCGAGATAGTTCATTAGAACTTTGAAGGAGCTAGGCAATCCGGTGTATTTT
>JBBAPN010000037.1:0-23447 GCA_040400815.1 Polaromonas sp.
CAGGCGTGCAATGGCAGGGACTTGACGCGCTACAACTGGCAAACTTCGATCTGGTGATCACCAGCTACGGCTCTTTGTTGCGCTTGCCCGCCCTGATGGCGATGGAATGGCAACTGGCGGTGATTGACGAAGCGCAGGCCATTAAAAATCCGGCTTCAAAGCAGACGCGACAGGTGAAGCTGCTCAAGGCGCAGACGCGTATCGCCCTGACTGGAACGCCGGTTGAAAACCGGCTGTCCGATCTGTGGTCTATTTTTGATTACACGCATCCCGGCCTGTTAGGTTCTGGCAAGGTGTTCGGACAATTTTCGAAGCGATTGGCTAAGGGCGAGAACTTTGGTCCTTTGCGGAGCTTGGTTCGTCCGTACATATTGCGGCGCCTCAAAACCGACAAAAAAGTGATCGACGACTTACCCGAAAAAACTGAACTCAAGGCATGGTGCCATTTGAGTCCGGCGCAGGCGGCGCTCTATCAGCGGGCGGTGCAGGCGTTGGCCGCGGCACTTGACGGCGCTGAAGGCATGGGTCGCAAAGGCTTGGTGCTGTCTTATCTGATGCGTTTCAAACAGATCTGTAACCACCCCTCACAGTGGCTGGGAGATGGCGAGTGGGCGGCTGACGACAGTGGTAAGTTCGCCCGTTTGCGCGAACTGGTCGAGGTCATTGCCGAACGGCAAGAAAAAGTCTTGGTCTTCACCCAGTTTCGCGAGACGACCGGACCGCTGGCTGCCTTTCTCGGCGCGATTTTCGGTCGCCAAGGTCTGGTCTTGCATGGCGCGACGCCGGTGGCCAAACGCCGCGAACTGGTCAAGCGTTTTCAAGAGGACGAGCAGACTCCCTTCTTCGTTCTTTCTTTGAAGGCCGGTGGCGCAGGGCTGAACTTGACGGCGGCTTCCCATGTGATTCATTTTGACCGTTGGTGGAATCCTGCTGTGGAAAATCAGGCCACCGATCGGGCTTTTCGAATTGGCCAGAAAAAAAATGTGCTGGTACACAAGTTTGTCTGCCGCGGCACGGTGGAAGACCGGATTGATGCCATGATCGAGTCGAAGCAGCAACTGGTCAAGGACTTACTTGAAGGCGACACCGAACTGCTGCTTACCGAGATGAGCAACCGCGAACTGCTAGACCTCGTGAAGTTGGACATCCACACGGCGCAAGAAAGCTGACACAAAACATGGCGTACAACCAATGGCCTGCCTACGTTCCGGTGGCTGAGCGGCGCAAAAAAGCCGACAAAAAGGCGGCCAAAATCAAAAAAGCAGGCACCACGCTGGCGCCAATTCCACCTACCCGCGGTGCCATTGCCAAGACCTTCTGGGGCAAGGCTTGGTGCGACAACCTGGTGACCTACAGCGACTATTCCAACCGAATGCCGCGCGGTCGGACGTATGCGCGCAACGGTTCAGTGATCGACCTGAACATCACCCAAGGAAGTGTTCAGGCGCTGGTGATGGGCTCCACTTTGTACAAGGTTGTGGTCAAGGTTGCGGCGGTGGCTCAGCCTCAGTGGCAATTGATCGGGCAAGACTGCGCCGGGTCGATAGATTCACTCGTGGAGTTGTTGCAGGGAAAGCTCTCTACGGCTGTGATGCAGCGTATTTGCACGCCCCACACCGGACTGTTTCCGGCAACCAAAGACATCAGTTTTGGCTGTAGTTGCCCTGATTCAGCATCGATGTGCAAGCACGTTGCCGCCGTTCTTTATGGCGTCGGTGCCCGGCTGGATCAGCAGCCCGAGTTGCTTTTCAGTCTGCGCCAAGTGGACGCCAGAGACCTCGTCAACCAAGCCGGTGTGGCTGCGGCAACACCCAGAAAGAGTCCGGCGGCCGGCAGGGTGCTTGGCGATGCGATGTTGTCCGATGTGTTTGGTATCGAGATGGATGAAGAGCTTCTCCCAGCGCCCATACCAGGACCAAGCAAGAAAAAAGTCGCCATGAAGACAGCCAGGCCCCGTCGCCGCGATCCGTCCGTCGATTGATCTTGGTCAGCAAACCTTGCGTGTTTTCAAAGTCGCTGTGGTTGGTGCGCGCGGGCGATGCTTCAGCCCAGCTTCTTCTTCAGCAACTCATTCACTTGCGCCGGATTGGCCTTGCCCTTGGTCGCCTTCATGGCTTGGCCGACCAGGGCATTGAAGGCTTTGCTGTTGCCGGCGCGTATCTCTTCGACGTTTTTGGCGTTCGCTGCCAGCACGTCGTCGATGATTTTCTCCAGCTCACCGCTGTCGTTCATTGGCTTCAGGCCTTTGGCGTCGATCAGCGCGTCGACATCTTGGCCTTCGCCCGTCCACAGTGCGTCAAACACTTGGCGTGCCGTGTTGTTCGACAACGTGCCGTCGGCGATGCGGCTGATCAACAGCCCCAGTTGGGCCGCGTTCACCGATGAAGATTCGACGGTCTTGTCTTCAGCGTTGAGTCGGCGCGAGAGTTCGCCCATGACCCAGTTACTGGCCAATTTGGGCTGACCGCAAGCCGCCACCGTCGCTTCAAAGTAAGCGGCAATCGCTTTGCTTTGTGTCAGCTGGCCGGCATCGTAGTCCGACAAACCGTGGCTTTGCACAAAGCGCTCGGCCATCACGCGCGGCAGCTCGCTCATCTCATTGCGGGTGCGCTCGACCCACGCGCGTTCAATCATCAGCGGCGGCAAATCGGGGTCTGGGAAGTAGCGGTAATCGGCGGCGTCTTCTTTGCTGCGCATGCTGCGGGTCTCACCGGTGTCCGGGTCAAACAGCACCGTGGCTTGTTGAATCGCGTGGCCGTCTTCGATTTGTTCGATCTGCCAGCGCACCTCGTAGTCCATCGCTTGCTGCATGAACTTGAAGCTGTTCAGGTTTTTGATTTCGCGGCGTGTGCCGAGTGCTGCGCCGGGCTTGCGCACCGACACATTGGCGTCGCAGCGAAAGCTGCCTTCTTGCATGTTGCCGTCGCAAATACCGATCCAGGTGACGATCTTGTGCAGCTCTTTGGCGTAGGCCACAGCCTCGGCGGTGGAGCGCATGTCGGGTTCGGTGACGATCTCCAGCAGCGGCGTACCGGCGCGGTTCAGGTCAATGCCGGTCATGTCGATGAAGTCTTCATGCAGCGACTTGCCGGCGTCTTCTTCGAGGTGGGCGCGCACCAAGCGCACGCTTTTTTTCTCGCCATCGAGAAAGAATTCGACGCTGCCGCTTTGCACCACCGGGATCTCAAATTGGCTGATCTGGTAGCCCTTGGGCAGGTCTGGGTAAAAGTAGTTTTTGCGGGCGAACACGCTGCTCTCGGCAATGTGTGCGTTGACCGCCAAGCCGAACTCAATGGCGCGTTGCACGGCGCCTTTGTTCATCACCGGCAAGGCGCCGGGCAGGGCGAAATCAACCGCCGATGCCTGCGTGTTCGGCTCGGCACCAAACGCCGTCGGCGCACGACTGAAAATTTTCGACTGCGTGGTCAGCTGCGTGTGGGTTTCAAAACCGATGACGACTTCGTAGCCGTGCACCAACAACGATTTGGTCGGCGTGTGGCTCATGCTGCCGCTCCTGGTTTGCGTTGATGCCAATCAGTGGCCATTTGGAATCTGTGCGCGGTGCTCAGCAACTGCGCTTCCTTGAAATAGTTGCCAATCAACTGCAGTCCAACGGGCATGCCGTGCGCGCCAAAACCGGCCGGCACGCTCATGCCGGGCAAGCCCGCGAGACTACTTGAAAGGGTGTAAATATCGGCCAGGTAACTGGCCACCGGGTCGTCTGAACGCTCACCGATTTTCCAGGCGACGGTGGGCGACACCGGGCCGGCAATGATGTCGCATTGCGTGAAGGCTTTTTGAAAGTCTTCGGCGATCAGGCGGCGGATCTTTTGCGCCTTGAGGTAGTAGGCGTCGTAGTAGCCGTGGGACAGCACGTAGGTGCCGATCATGATGCGGCGCGTGACTTCGTCGCCAAAGCCTTCGGTGCGGGACTTTTTGTACATGTCCTCGAGGTCGGTGTAGTCGGCCGCGCGGTGGCCGTAGCGGACGCCGTCGTAGCGGCTCAGGTTGCTGCTGGCTTCGGCGGGCGCGATCACGTAATAAACCGGAATCGACAGCTCGGTCAGCGGCAGGCTGACATCGACCAAGGTAGCGCCGAGTTGTTCGAGTTCAGCCAGGGCGCCGCGAACGGCGGCGAGTACATCGGCAGAGCAACCAGCGCCAAAAAATTGCGTCGGCAAACCGATGCGCAAGCCTTGCAGCGGTTGGCTGCCGGCGGCTTGGGTGTTGGCGGCGATCAGTTCGGCGGCGTAGTCGGTGGCGGGCAGGTCGAGGGAGGTCGAGTCGCGGTCTAAATCAGGGCCGGCCATGGCCGACAGCAACAGCGCGCAGTCGAGTGCGCTGCGCGCCATCGGGCCGGCTTGGTCGAGGCTGGAGGCGAAGGCCACCATGCCGTAACGCGAGCAGCGGCCGTAGGTCGGTTTGATGCCGGTGATGCCCGACAGCGAAGCCGGCTGGCGGATCGAGCCGCCGGTGTCGGTGCCGGTGGCTGCGGGCACCAAACGGGCGGCCACAGCGGCAGCAGAACCGCCGGACGAACCACCCGGCACACGGCTGATGTCCCACGGGTTTTGCACCGGTTTGTAGGCGCTGTTGTCGTTGCCGGAGCCCATGGCGAACTCGTCGCAGTTGAGCTTGCCCAGCGACACCATGCCGGCGCCGGCCAAACCCAAGCGGCTGACCACGGTGGCGTCAAACGGACTGTGGTAATTCGCCAGCATTTTGGAGCCGGCGGTGGTCGGAAAATCACGCGTGACGAAGACGTCTTTGTGGGCCAGCGGCACGCCCAGCAACGGTGTGCGTTCGCCATTTGCGATACGGGCATCAGCGGCACGGGCTTGCGCCAGCGACTGTTCGACGTCCGTCGCCAAAAATGCGCCCAAGGCGTCTTGCGATTGAATGCGCGCCAAAAAATGCTGCGCCAGCTCGACGCTAGACACTTCTTTGGCGGCGAGTTTGGCAGCCAGGTCGGTCACGCTGAGGTCATGCAGATGGCTCATTCGATGACCTTTGGAACGAGAAATAAACCGCCTTCGACGGCGGGCGCGCTGAGCTGGCTGGCGTCGCGCTGATTGGGTTCGGTGGCAATGTCTTCGCGCAGGCGCAAAGCCACTTGGCCGAGCACGGCGGCCGGATGCGCCAGCGGCTCGACGCCATCGGTGTTGACCGCTTCCATTTGTTCAACGAGACGGAAAAAACCGTTGAGTTGGTCGAGCGTGTGCTCGGTTTCTTCGGGGCGCAGGGCCAAGCGCGCCAAGTGGGCGACGCGGGCGATGTCTTGAGGGGTCAGGGCCATAGCTGGAAAACCGGGCTGAAACGCGGTGTAAAGAAGTTCATTTGGAGGCTCGGCCAACCCTTACGGAACAGCCAATGCGGTATTATCCCGCCTTTGGTATTGACTCGGATTTAGTGCGCGATATCGCTGAATATCGTCGCAGCAAACCCCGGGTCATCATGACTATTGGCGATCAGGCAACGAAGTTTGCCACGACGCCCAACTGGACTTTTGACTATGTTTGAATCATTCCGCCGGTACTTTTCTTCCGATCTGGCGATTGACCTTGGCACTGCCAACACCTTGATTTTTGTCCGCGACCGCGGCATTGTGCTGGACGAGCCTTCTGTCGTCGCCATCCGCCACGAAGGCGGTCCGCAAGGCAAAAAAAGCATCCAAGCTGTTGGCCACGAAGCCAAGGCCATGCTGGGCAAAGTCCCGGGCAACATTGAGGCCATCCGGCCGATGAAAGACGGCGTCATTGCCGACTTCACCGTGACCGAGCAAATGCTCAAGCAGTTCATCAAGATGGTGCATCCGCGCAGCATTTTTCGGCCCAGCCCGCGCATCATCATTTGCGTGCCTTGCGGTTCGACCCAGGTCGAGCGCCGGGCCATCCGTGAAAGCGCTTTGGGCGCCGGCGCCAGCGATGTTTATCTGATTGAAGAGCCGATGGCGGCGGCTATTGGCGCTGGCTTGCCGGTCAGCGAAGCCTGCGGCTCGATGGTCGTCGACATCGGCGGCGGCACCACCGAAGTCGGCGTTATTTCGCTGGGCGGCATGGTCTACAAAGGCAGTGTGCGCGTCGGCGGTGACCGTTTCGACGACGCCATCATCAGTTACATCCGCCGCAACTACGGCATGCTGATTGGCGAGCCGACGGCTGAAGCCATCAAGAAAAACATCGGTTCAGCCTTTCCCGGTTCTGAAGTGCGCGAGATGGAAGTCAAGGGCCGCAACCTGTCCGAAGGCGTGCCGCGCAGCTTCACGATTTCGAGCAACGAAATTCTGGAAGCGCTGACCGACCCGCTGAACAACATCGTCTCGGCTGTCAAAACCGCTCTGGAGCACACGCCGCCAGAACTCGGTGCCGATATTTCCGACCGCGGCATGATGCTGACCGGCGGCGGCGCTTTGTTGCGCGACTTGGACCGTCTGCTGGCCGAAGAAACCGGTTTGCCGGTGTTTGTGGCGGAAGACCCGCTGACTTGCGTGGTGCGCGGTTGCGGCATGGCGCTTGAGCGCATGGACCGTTACGGTTCCATCTTCACGACGGAGTAATCACCCGCTGGCAGCTTCGGGCTGCCAGCTGCGTGCCCATGCATGACTTTAGGAACGCTTGACCGGACGCCACCCCCGATATTCAAGCAGGGGCTGTCGGCTTTTTCCAAATTGATTCTGTTCAGCGCCTTGGCGCTGTTTCTGATGGTTGCTGATTCCCGCTTCAATGTCACCCAGCCGTTTCGTGCGGTGCTGGCCACGGCGCTGTACCCGGTGCAATGGTTGGCGCTGCAGCCGGTACGGGTCGGACGGGCCATCGGCGACTATTTCATCACTGCCAGCCAAGCCCAAGCCCAGGCGGAAGCGGCTGGGCTGATCTTGGCGACGCAAGCCATTCGGTCGAGTCAGGTCGAGCAGCTCAGCCTTGAAAACAGCCGGCTTCGCAAGTTGCTGGATTTGCGTGAGCAGCTCAAAGTGGTGGGGGTGGCGGCCGAGGTCTTGTACGACGCGGCCGACCCCTATACCCGCAAAGTCATCATCAGCAAGGGCTTGTCGCAGGGCATTGTGCTGGGATCGCCGGTCATCGACGAGTCAGGTGTGCTCGGTCAAGTCACACTGGTGATGCCTTTGGTCAGCGAAGTGACGCTGATCATCGACCGTGATCTGTCCATCCCGGTGCTCAACGTGCGCACCGGCGTGCGCAGTCTGGCGTTCGGCGACGCAGCCGGCAGCGGCGGCATGGAGCTGCGCTTCATGGGCAGCAATGCCGATGTGCAGCAAGGTGATTTGCTGACCACCAGCGGTGTCGACGGGGTCTATCCGCCGGGGCTGCCGGTGGCGCGCATTGACCGCATAGAGCGTCGCGTTGAATCGGCCTTTGCGCGCATCCATTGTTTGCCGCTGGCGCTGGTCTCGGGCGCTCGGCACTTGATGGTGTTGCAGCCGCAGTCGGCACAAATTCCGCCGCGACCGGCTGAGGCGGCGGTTGTCGCCCTGCCCAAAAAAGGCGGCCGACCATGATCATGCGCAGTGGCCAACAGCTCTTGCTGCCAGCCAACCCGGTGTTTATTTGGTGCAGCTTGCTGGCGGCTTTGCTGCTCGACATGTTGCCGTTGGGACGGCTGCCGTGGATGCCCGATTTTTTGGCGTTGGTGCTGGTCTTTTGGAGCGTTCACCAGCCTTTGCGGATCGGTATCGGCCTGGCTTTCATGTTCGGTTTGGGTGTGGATGTGCACCAGACCGCGTTGCTGGGTCAGCATGCGCTGTCGTACACCACCCTGAGTTTTTTTGCAGCCTTGATCCACCGTCGCCTGCTGTGGTTCACTGTGCCGAGCCAAGCGGTTCAGGTGTTGCCGCTTTTTTTGGCCGCGCATCTGGTTGAATTGCTCGTCAGGCTGGTCAACGGCAACACCTTTCCTGGTTGGACATTTTTGCTGGCGCCTTTGCTGGAGGCCTCGCTGTGGCCAGTGGCCAGCGTGATCTTGCTGGTGCCGCAGCGCCGTGCGCCAGACCCCGATGCGAATCGACCTTTGTAGGCATATGGCCCCCACGCTTGTCGCTGCGCGTGCCTTCGGCGGTGCGCTGCCCCGTGAACTAGAAACAGGGGCGTATTTCCCATCGGGGCGGCCCGGCCGGGAAGCCTTGCCTGCCTGCGTGGTGCGGCAGTTTGTGGCGTGTGTGCGATGACTGAGATCAGAAACGTTGAAGTTGATTTGTATCGGTTTCGCGACCGGGTGATGGTGGCGAGCTTTGTGATTCTTGGTGCATTTTTGCTGCTGAGTTTGCGGCTGGTGTATTTGCAAGTGCTGCGGTATGAAGATTTGAGCGAACAAGCGGAGAACAACCGCACGGCAATAGTGCCGATTGTGCCGAACCGGGGCTTGATTCTCGACCGCCATGGCGTCGTCTTGGCCACCAATTATTCGGCCTACACACTGGAAATCATGCCTTCCAAAGTGCCCGATCTGGAGGCCACCATCGATGCCTTGGCCGAGGTTGTCGACATCCAGCTGCGTGACCGACGGCGCTTTAAAAAACTGCGTGAAGACTCCAAAAGTTTTGAGTCATTGCCGATTCGCACGCGTCTGACGGACACAGAAGTGGCGCGTTTTGCCGCTCAGCGTTTTCGCTTTCCGGGCGTCGACATCAAGGCCCGGCTGTTCCGCAGCTACCCCTATGGTGCGCTGGGCAGCCACGTGGTCGGCTACATGGGCCGCATCAACCAGAGCGAAAAAGAGAGCATTCAAGACAGCGCCGACGAAGGCAATTACCGCGGCACTGATTACATTGGCAAACTGGGCGTCGAGCAAAGTTACGAAAGCCAGTTGCACGGCATCACGGGCGTCGAACAGGTGGAAACCTCGGCCGGCGGGCGGGCGGTTCGCAAGCTGGCAAGCAGTCCGGCAACGCCGGGCAACACCGTCCAGTTGACAATCGACATCAAGCTGCAAAAGCTTGTCGAAGACATGTTTGGAGAACGCCGAGGCGCTTTGGTCGCGATCGATCCGCGGTCTGGCGAGATCTTGGCTTTCGTTAGCAAGCCAACGTTTGACCCGAATCTTTTCGTTGACGGCATCGACGTCGACAGCTGGCAAGCCCTGAACCAGTCGCTCGACAAGCCTTTGCTGAACCGCGCCCTGCGCGGAACCTACCCGCCAGGGTCCACTTACAAACCGTTCATGGCCTTGGCGGCGCTGGAAAACGGCAAACGCTCACCGGCGTTGATCATCAGCGACAACGGTTCCTGGACGTTTGGCGGTCATGAGTTTCGCAGCCATGGCGCAGCGCTGGGGCCGGTAGACATGCACCAAGCCATCGTCAAGTCAAGCAATGTGTATTTCTATTCGCTGGCCAATGAGCTCGGAGTGGAGGCCATCTATGACTTCATGAAGCCGCTGGGTTTTGGTCAGATCACCGGCGTCGACATCAATGGCGAGGTCCGCGGCGTGCTGCCCAATCAGGCCTGGAAGCGCCGGACTTACCAACGGGCCGACCAGCAGAAATGGTATGCCGGTGAAACCATTTCCTTGGGCATTGGCCAAGGCTATAACGCTTTCACCATGCTGCAACTGGCCCAAGCTACGGCGACGCTGGCCAACAACGGCGTCAAGCACAAGCCGCGTTTGATTCTGGGCACCCAAGACAGCGTCACGCGGGCGCTGTTGCCGGCACCGGTGGAGCCGGCTGTTGATCTCGGTTTCAAGCCCGAAAATATCGAGGTGGTGCGCCGTGCGATGGTCGGGGTGACGCAAGACGGCACTTCGTCGCGGGTGTTTGCCAATGCGGGTTACCTGAGCGCCGGCAAGACCGGGACGGCGCAGGCGGTTTCGGTCGGTCAAAAAGAAAAATACGATGCCCGCAAGCTCGAGGAGCACCAGCGCGACCATGCCCTTTACATCGCTTTCGCACCGGCTGAAAATCCTGTCATTGCTTTGGCGCTGGTGGTCGAAAACGCCGGTTTTGGTGCCGCTCACGCCGCACCGATCGCGCGTCGGGTGTTCGACTACGTGTTGCTCGGCCACTACCCCAACGAGGAGGATTTGCTGGCAGTGCAAAAAGGCTTGGCGGCCGGCCCGATCGGCAAGCCGCGCGACGTGGCGAGCGTGTCCGTGTTGGGTCTGCCAGTGGCGCGTTGAGGTTCACTGCCTGCCAAAGGCGGCTAGCGAAGAAAGGCGTCGTAGCCGGTTTTCATGATCAGCGTGCTGACCACGACGATGAAGACCACACGCACAAACCCGGCGCCGTGCTTCAGCGCCATGTGCGTCCCGAGCAGGCTGCCCAGCACATTGGCCACGGCCATGGTCAGTACAAAGTGCCACCAGACATGGCCCTTGTAGGCGAACAGCAGCAAGGCGGCCAGGTTGGTGGCGACATTCAGCAATTTGGCCGACGCCGAGGCATTCAAAAAGTCGTAACCCAGCCAGCGGACAAATAGAAAGACAAAAAAGCTGCCGGTTCCAGGTCCAAAAAAGCCATCGTAAAAGCCCAGCACCAAGCCAATGCAGCAGGCGACCAGCGTTTCAGCCCGACCGCTGAAACGGGGGGCATGGTGACGCCCTAATTCCTTTTTGACCAAGGTGTAAAGCAGCACAGCCAGCAGCACCACCGGCAAGACTTTGCGCAAAAATTGGGGTGATATTTCGGTCACCAGCCAAGCCCCAGCCAGCGACCCGGCAAAGCCGACCAACGCCGCGGGCAGCAATGCCGCCCAGCGCATGTCGACGCGCTTGGCGTATTGAGCGGTAGCGGCAGCGGTGCCGCAAATAGAAGCGCCTTTGTTGACGCCAAACAAGGTGGCGGGGTGAGTGGTGGGAAAGGCGGCAAACAAGGCGGGCACCAAAATCAAGCCACCACCACCGACGATCGAGTCGACAAAGCCCGCCAGCAAGGAGGCGCAGGTGACAAATAAAAGTTCCATGCGCGGATTGTCCCATTGGCAAATTTTTGGACCTGCGGCATGGCCGGCGAGCAGGCATAAAAAAAGCGCCGGGGTCGCCGGCGCTTTTTTTCAGGTCAGTCTGGTAAGACCGGCCGGTATCACTGATTGTTGTTGGACTTATCGCTGTCTCCTCGCCTCCCCGCGTTGCGAGCAGCTAGGCTCGTTGGCAAGTGAGCCACTATAGGTTGGCGCAGGGCTTCAGAGCATCAGGGCTTTCCCCAGTCGAACCGTCTTTTTGCTGCGCGAACGACAACCCTCACTCGCCGTTGGCGATCCATGCCGCGGCCTTTTCGGCAATCATCAGGGTCGGTGAGTTTGTGTTGCCGCTGGTGATCAAGGGCATCACGCCCGCGTCGACCACGCGCAAACCGCTGATGCCCTTGACACGCAAGTGTGAATCGACAACCGCCATCGGGTCGTCGACAGCGCCCATCTTGGTGGTGCCGACCGGGTGAAAAATGGTGGTCGCAATATCGCCTGCCAGGCGGGCCAGTTCGTCGTCGGTTTGGTACTGCGTGCCGGGCTTGTACTCTTCAGGGCGGTAAGCCGCCAGCGCGCTTTGGTTGACGATGCGCCGCGTCAGCCGCAAGGATTCGACCGCCACTTGACGGTCTTCTTGGGTGCTCAAGTAGTTGGGCGCAATGGCGGGCGCATCGGCAAAGTTGCCGCTTTGAAGGCTGACCGTGCCGCGGCTGGTTGGATTCAAATTGCAGACGCTGGCCGTGAAGGCGTTGAACGCGTGCAAGGGTTCACCAAAGGCTTCCAGCGACAGCGGCTGCACGTGGTATTGAAGGTTCGGGTAAGGCTGATCGGGGCTGGAGCGGGTGAAGGCCCCCAACTGCGACGGCGCCATGCTCATCGGGCCGGTACGGCGCAGCGCGTATTCGAGGCCGATTTTGGCTTTGCCCCAGAGCGAATTGGCCATCGTGTTGAGCGACACGTTGCGGCGACCATCGGCTTGAATTTTGTAGACTGAACGGATTTGCAAGTGATCTTGCAGGTTGGCGCCGACGCCTGGCAAATCTTGTTTGACGGCAATGCCGTGCTGCTGCAACAGGGCGGCCGGGCCAATCCCAGAAAGCTGCAAAATGTGCGGCGAGCCGATGCTGCCAGCGCACAAAATCACCTCGCCGCGCAAGCCGCTGGCGTCGCCCGAGTCACGTGTCGCAAAAGCCTTGACGCGTTCGTCGCCAGTCCAGACCTCGACGCCGGTGCAGCGCTGGCTGCCGTCGGCCTGTTTTTCAATCACCAACTGCGTCACTTGCGCGCTGGTCCACATCTCAAAGTTGGGCCGACCAAAACAGGTCGGACGCAGAAAAGCTTTGGCGGTGTTCCAGCGCAGGCCGTTTTTTTGATTCACTTCGAAATAAGCCACACCCTCGTTGTCACCGCCGTTGAAGTCTTCGGTGGCCGGAATACCGGTTTGTTGCGCGGCTTGGGCAAAGGCGTCGAGGACGTCCCAGCGCAAGCGCTGCTTGTCAACGCGCCATTCACCGCCCATTTTTTTAGCCAGCCCTTGGCTGTTCACGTGCTGGCTTTTGTGGCCGTGCAAGCGCTTGAAGTGGTCCGTGGTCGGGCCACTCGTGGCATCCAGTTTGTAATGGTCTTCGTGCTGTTTGAAGCTGGCCAGCGCGCTGTCCCAGCGCCAGGCGTCGTCACCGGTGAGTTCGGCCCAGCGCTCATAGTCGCGGGCTTGGCCGCGCATGTAAATCATGCCGTTGATGCTGGACGATCCGCCCAGCGTTTTGCCGCGCGGGTAGCGCAGCGAGCGGCCATTGAGGCCAGCTTCAGCCTCAGTCTGGTAGCGCCAGTCGGTGCGCGGGTTGCCGATGCAGTACAAATAACCGACCGGAATGTGAATCCAGTGGTAGTCGTCTTTGCGACCGGCTTCGATCATCAAGACCCGCTTGCTGGCATTGGCGCTCAGGCGATTGGCCAGCAGGCAACCGGCGGTACCGCCGCCGATGATGATGTAGTCAAACTGGTTTTTACGCATGTGCTTCAAACAAAAAAAGTGGGGCGCGACCATCGCGCCAAAGACCGTGCAGCGCGGGCTTGTTCGCCTGGCGCTGTGCGTCGGCTATTGTGACAAAAAGTCATGCGGTCGGCGATCTCGGCAAACGGATGATTCAAAACCGCCAAATCGTGCCCTGGCCTGCCATGCGGCTTGCGGTGAGGCTTTAAAAAGCCAGCAGGAATCTGCGATCCGGGTTACAAACCCAGAGCTATCATTTTTTGCACCATCCCTCCCTACGCTGAAAGAGAGACTTCATTTGACCGCCACCATTGACTACTACTTCACCCCACAGAGCCCGTGGACCTGCCTCGGTCATGCGCGCTTCACCGAGATGGCCCGCCAGGCCGGCGCCACCGTGCGCGTTTTGCCGGTTGATTTTGGCAAGGTGTTTTCGATTTCTGGCGGTTTGCCACTGGGCCAACGCGCGCCGCAGCGGCAAGCTTACCGCTTGGTCGAGCTGAAACGCTTCAGCGACACCCTGCAGCTGCCGTTGAATCTCAAACCAGCCTTTTTCCCGGTGGCTGGTGACGATGCAGCGCGCCTCATCATCGCCGTTGACCAGCATGACGGCGCTGAAGCGGCGATGCGTTTGTGCGCAGCAGTGTTCAACGCGGTCTGGGTTGAAGAGCGGCATATTGCTGACGCTACAGTCTTGGCGCAACTGCTCAGCGAACAAGCATTGAGTCCGGATCGGTTGGTGCAATCGCGCAGCCCTGAAGTCCAGCAGAGCTATGACGCCAACACCCAAAAAGCGATTGATGCCGCTGTCTTTGGCGCGCCGAGTTACGTCCTCGACGGCGAGATTTTTTGGGGCCAAGACCGGCTCGCGTTCGTCGCAGAGAAGCTTTCGGTCAAATAACGCAACTGACAATCATCAACTGGAGAAATCTGCATGGCTCACACTGTTCAACTCACCGCCGCCGACGGCGTCAGACTGTCCGCATACGTCGCGGAGCCAACTGGCAAGCCGAAAGGCGCTGTGGTGGTTTTGCAAGAAATTTTTGGCGTGAATTCGCACATTCGCGCGGTTGCCGATGGTTATGCGGCGGCCGGTTATGTGGCCGTCGCGCCAGCCACTTTTCAGCGCACGCAAGCCGGCGTTGAATTGGGCTACACCGAAGCCGACATGGGCCTCGGTGTCGGCTTCAAGACCGCGGTGGAAGCCTTGCCTGCGCCTGGCGTTTTGCAAGATATTCAAGCGGCGATCGACTATGCCGGTTCAGTCTCTGAGGGCGGCAAGGTCGGCATCGTGGGTTACTGCTGGGGCGGATTGCTGACTTGGCGCTCAGCTTGCGCACTGGCTGGCTTGAGCGCAGCGGTTTGCTATTACGGCGGCGGTGTGACCAGCGCCGAAGAATCAGCGCGCCAGCCCCAAAGCCCGGTGCTGGCCCATTTTGGCAACCAAGACCATTGGATCCCGCTCGACACGGTCGAAGCCTTCAAGCTGGCGCAGCCCGGCGTGCAGGTGAACATTTACGAAGCCAATCACGGCTTCAATTGCGACCAGCGTGGCTCCTACAACGAAGCCGCAGCCAAGCTGGCGTTAGAGCGCACCCAAGCGTTCTTCGCCAAGCATTTGGCTTGAGGGCGGGCGCCGGGCGGCCATTCATGGCTCAGGCTTGGCGCAATTTGCGCGCGGCGTCGAGGGCGAAGTAGGTCAGCACGCCATCGGCGCCGGCGCGTTTGAAGGCCAGCAAGCTTTCCAGCATGACGGCGTCGTGGTCCAGCCAGCCGTTGAGTGCGGCGGCTTTGAGCATGGCGTATTCACCGCTGACTTGGTAGGCAAAGGTCGGGATTTTGAATTCGTCTTTGACCCGGCGCACCACGTCCAGGTAAGGCATGCCGGGTTTGACCATGACCATGTCAGCGCCTTCAGCGATGTCGAGTGCGACTTCGCGCAGCGCTTCGTCGGTGTTGCCGGGGTCCATTTGGTAAGCCTTTTTGTCGGCTTTGCCCAAGTTGCCGGCCGAGCCGACAGCGTCGCGAAAGGGGCCGTAAAAAGCGCTGGCGTACTTGGCGCTGTAGGCCATGATGCGGGTGTGAATCAAGTGGCGTGACTCCAGCGCCGTGCGTATCGCGGCGATGCGGCCGTCCATCATGTCGCTGGGGGCGACGATGTCGACGCCGGCTTCGGCCTGCGTCAGGGCTTGCTGCACCAGCACGACCACCGTCTCCTCGTTCAGGATGTAGCCATTACTGTCAAGCAGGCCGTCCTGGCCGTGGCTGGTGTAGGGGTCGAGCGCGACATCGGTCATCACGCCCAACTCCGGAAAGCGTTGTTTGAGTTCGCGCACCACCTTCGGAATCAAACCGTCCGGGTTCAGGGCTTCGCGGCCGTCGAGGGTTTTCAGCGACGGCTCAATCACGGGGAACAGCGCCATCACCGGAATTCCCAGCTTGACACACTCTTCGGCCACCGGCAGCAGCAAGTCCAGACTCAATCGCTCAACGCCGGGCATGGAGTTGATCACCTCGCGGCGCTGCTGGCCATCGGTGACGAAGACCGGGTAAATCAAGTCATGCGCTGTCAAGGTGTTTTCACGCACCAAGTTGCGGGTGAAGCTGTCGCGACGCAGGCGGCGGGGCCGGCCAAGGGGGAAGGGGGCGAATGGGGTCATGCGCAAATTGTGCCAAAGGTTGGGTGCAAGCGTATGCACTGATGCACAGTTGTCGGCGCCCTCCTCCCCCAGTCGGAGCCTTTGAGGTCCGTTCAGGGGCTGACCCAGGGCTACACTCGCCAACATGCTCTGGGTCAAATCTTTCCACATTATTTTCATCGCCAGTTGGTTTGCGGGTCTTTTTTACCTGCCGCGGATTTTTGTGAATCTGGCCATGGTGCCGGACGACAGCCTGGCCGAACGCCAGCGCTTGCTGCTGATGGCTAAAAAATTGTTGCGCTTCACCACGCTGTTGGCCTTTCCGGCGCTGGGCTTGGGTGCTTGGCTTTGGTTGTTGAACTTCGCAGCTTTCAACCAAGCTTGGATGCATGCCAAATTGTTGGTGGTCGTCCTCGCCATCGGCTACCACCACAGCTGCGCCCGCACCTTGACCCGTTTCGAAGATCAGCGCAACACGCGCAGCCATGTCTGGTGGCGCTGGTTCAACGAACTGCCGGTCTTGCTGCTGGTCGCCGCCGTGGTGCTGGTGGTGGTCAAGCCTTGGCAGGGTTGAGGTTGTCGGGCGCAGACGGTGAGCCCTGACAAGCACCGAACCTCGGCTTGGCCATTGGCCTTGGCGACGGTCTGTTTGGTGGTCTATGCCAGCTTGTACCCGTTCATGGATTGGCGCGACCAAGGTCTTTGGCCCTTCGCTTTTCTCAAAGAGCCGCTGCCGCGCTACTGGACCGGTTTTGACGTCGGTGTCAATCTGCTCGGCTACGCGCCGCTGGGGTTTTTGCTGGCACTGGCGGCGCTCAGAAGCGGGCGGGCGGCGCACGCTGTCAGCGTGGCGGCTTTGGCGGCCGCCTTGTTGTCACTGTCGATGGAGACTTTGCAAAGTTATTTGCCTTCTCGGGTGCCGTCGAGTGTCGATTTCGCGCTGAACGCCATCGGCGCTTGGCTGGGTGCGTGCACCGCCAGTGGGCTGGAAAAAATGGGTGCTTTGCAGCGTTGGAGCGACTTTCGAGCGCGCTGGTTTGCGCTGGATGCGCGCGGTGCGTTGGTCTTGTTGGCGCTTTGGCCGGCGGCGCTGTTGTTCCCCGTGTCGGTGCCGCTCGGCCTGGGTCAAGTGCTGGAACGGCTCGAGCTGGTGCTGGCCGAGACCTTGCACGACACGCCTTTTCTAGATTGGCTGCCGGTGCGTGACATTGAACTGCAGCCTATTTTGCCGGGCGCTGAGGTGGTGGCGGTGGCGCTGGGCGGACTGATTCCGTGCCTGATCGGTTACAGCGTGATTCGCGGCCTGGCGCGACGAGCGACGTGCCTGGTTTTGCTGCTGTTGAGCGGCGTTTGCTTCACTGCACTGTCTGCCGCGCTGAGCTACGGTCCAGACCACGCCTGGGTTTGGCTGAGTGGTCCGGTGCGAACCGGCTTTGTCAGCGCTGGTCTGCTCATGCTGCTGACGCTCTGGACGCCCAGTCGGGCGGCGGTCGCGCTGGCGCTGCTGGCGTTGGCTGTCCAGCTGACTTTGTTGAACCAGGCCCCCGAAAATCCGTATCTGGCGCAAACTTTGCAAATTTGGGAGCAAGGTCGCTTCATCCGCTTCAACGGGTTGGCGCAGTGGTTGGGTCGGTTGTGGCCGTTTGCAGCGCTGGGCTATGTTTTGCTGCGGTTGTCGCAACCCGAAGATAAGACCCTGTGACCCTGAGATCTTGAAACCGTAAAATCAGCAGATGACCCAAGACCGCCACTTGCCCGACTCTGACAACCCGTCAGTTTCTTATTACCAGCGCCACATATTCTTTTGTTTGAACGAGCGCCACAACGGCGAAGAAGCTTGCGCCAACCACGGCTCGCAAGCAGCCTTTGACCGCTGCAAGTCACTGGTCAAGGCGGCTGGTTTGTCGGGTCCTGGCCAAGTGCGCGTCAACAAAGCCGGGTGCCTGAATCGCTGCGCTGCCGGACCGGTCGCCGTGGTTTACCCAGAAGCCGTTTGGTACAGCTTTGTGGACCCCCAAGATATCGATGAAATTGTCGAGTCGCACCTTAAAAATGGTCAAGTGGTTGAACGACTGCTAACGCCGCCACAACTCGGTCGCTAGACCTGGACTTGCCTGATCGAAACATGGCCATGAACATGCACACCCAAAAATCAAGCTGTCAAGGCCCTGCCGGCCTGATAGAAATAGCCTTGGACTTGCCCGCAGAGTCTTCCAAGGGCGTGGCGGTGATTGCCCACCCGCACCCGCTGTTCGGCGGCACCATGGACAACAAAGTGGTACAAACCTTGGCGCGCGCTTTCACGCAGTGCGGCTGGACGGCGGTGCGTTTTAATTTCCGCGGCGTCGGGGACAGCGCGGGAACACATGACGATGGCCGCGGCGAACTCGATGATTTGCTGGCCGTGGTGGGCCATGCAGCGCTGGACGGTCGACTGGCTTTGGCTGGGTTTTCTTTCGGCGCCTTCGTCGCGTCGAACGCTTTTGCGCAGCTGCACCTTGAGCGCGAAGTGGACTCGCTGGTGTTGGTCGGCGTCGCCACCAGCCGTTTTTCGGTGGCGCCGGTTTCTCCAGCAGCGCATGCCCAAACCCTGGTGATTCATGGCGAGCAAGACGACACGGTGCCGCTGGCGTCGGTGATGGACTGGGCGCGGCCACAGATACTTCCGGTCACAGTCGTCCCCGGTGTCGGTCATTTCTTTCATGGACAATTGCCGCTTTTGAAGAGTTTGGTGGTTCGGCATTTGAACCGTAGCCCAACTTGATCTGCGGGCTGGCAGCCTTGTTTGTGCAGCTGCAGTCAGGGTTCTCGTTGGCACTTCATGCTTCTATTTTTGACAGTCGGCCCAAGCCGACACTGACGAGTAATTCCCTATGCATCGATTGACCCGCGCCTTGAGCGCTGCTGCCGCTAGCTTGATTCTTTGGTCATCGCCCGTTGGGTTGGCCAGCGCGTACGCGCAAGTGCCGCAGCCGCCCGAGGTGGCTGCGCGCGCGTACTTGGTGCTCGACGTCACGGCCAATCAGATCTTGGCGGCCAAAGACATTGACTCGCCGGTGGAGCCTGCTTCGCTGACCAAGCTGATGTCGGCGTATTTGGTGTTTGACGCGCTCAAATCCAAAAAAATAGATCTCAAGCAAACCTTCGGCGTCAGCGAGCGGGCTTGGAAAATGCCCGGTTCCCGCATGTTCATTGACCCCAAGATGCAAGTTCCAGCGGAAGACCTGGTCAAGGGCATGATCATTCAGTCCGGCAATGACGCGACCGTGGCACTGGCCGAAGCCGTCGGCGGCAGCGTCGAGCGTTTCGTTCAATTGATGAACGAGCGGGCCAAAATTTTAGGCATGAAATCGACCAGTTACACCAACCCGGAAGGTTTGACCGAGCCCGGTCACACCACCACCGCGCGTGACCTGAGCATTTTGGCAACCCGCTTGCTGCACGACTTCCCCGAATACACCGCTTACTACGCACAAAAGAAATACCGCTACCCCGGCACGCCGGCCGCCAACGACTCCAACCGCAATTTGCTGTTGTTTCGCGACCCAACGGTCGATGGCTTGAAGACCGGCCATACCAACGCTGCCGGCTACTGCATGATCGCCACCGCCAAGCGCGACTTTCCTAATCTGGGCGGCAACAACACGCCGGGTGGGCGCCGTATTTTGACCATCATCTTGGGTGCTGCCAGCGAAAACGCCCGCGCCACCGAAGCCCAAAAGCTGCTGAACTGGGGTTACACCGCGTTCGAAGCCGTCAAGCTGTTCGACGCTGGTCAAGCGGTGGTGTCGCCCAAAGTTTGGAAGGGCAAAGCCAGCGAAGTTAAATTGGGCCGCGCAGAAGCCATCGTGGTGGCTGTGCCAGCGGGCAGCGGCGCCAAGCTGAAAACCCAGGTGTCGCGCCCCGATCCCTTGGTCGCCCCGTTCACGCGTTGGCAGCCGATGGGCACGCTGAAGGTCAGCACCGGCAACGACGTCGTGGTGGCTGAAGTGCCGCTGATGGCGCTCGAAGCGGTGGAAGAGTCTGGCGTGTTGGGTCGCGCTTGGGATTCGCTTCGCTTGTGGATCAAATAATGACCAGCGACAGCCGTGCAGAGCTTGTTGTTCACGGCCGTCAATTGGTACTGCTACACTAGAAGGCTTTCCGGAAATTCCGGAGGGATGCACGTTTTCAAGTTTTCACGTACTTGCTGCGGGTATCGGTTAGATAAATTTCAGACGTTGAGGGACGTTTTACATGCCAACCATTAATCAGCTAGTGCGCCAGGGGCGCGAGGTCGAAAAGATCAAATCGAAGAGTCCTGCGATGCAGAACTCGCCACAGCGCCGCGGTGTTTGCACCCGTGTCTACACCACGACGCCTAAAAAGCCTAACTCCGCTCTGCGTAAAGTCGCCAAAGTGCGCCTGACCAACGGGTTCGAGATCATCTCCTACATCGGCGGCGAAGGCCACAACCTGCAGGAACACAGCGTGGTGCTGGTTCGCGGCGGTCGTGTCAAAGACTTGCCCGGTGTGCGTTACCACATCGTGCGTGGCTCGCTCGACTTGCAAGGCGTGAAAGACCGCAAGCAGTCGCGTTCCAAGTACGGCGCGAAAAAGCCAAAGGTCAAATAAGACCTGCAAGCCAATCTGGCTTGACCGGTTCGGTCCGCGCAACCAGTGTCCGCGCCAAAAGCGCTTGCAAATGGTTTGCAAATGTCTTTGAAAAAACAAGGTGCTCCCCACGCCCTGGCCGGTGTTGTGAGCGAAGTGACCCAAGCGCAAATAGTTGTGCCGGTCGAGTAAGTGAGAGCTGAATAAGTTCTCGCGGTGTTGCCTCAAGATGTCTTGGAGTGATGCCAACTGAAGCAAAGAGGTGAAAAAATGCCACGTCGTCGCGAAGTCCCTAAACGTGAAATTCTTCCTGATCCAAAATTTGGCGATGTTGATCTCGCCAAGTTCATGAACGTGATCATGCAAGGCGGCAAAAAGGCCGTCGCAGAGCGCATCATTTATGGCGCGCTCGAATTTATCGAGAAAAAGAACCCAGGCAAAGACCCGCTCGAGGCTTTTCACATGGCTATAGGCAACATCAAGCCCATGGTCGAAGTGAAGTCCCGTCGTGTTGGTGGTGCCAACTACCAAGTGCCGGTTGAAGTTCGTCCTGTGCGTCGCATGGCTTTGGCCATGCGTTGGCTCAAAGAAGCTGCTAAAAAGCGTGGTGAAAAATCCATGTCTTTGCGTCTGGCCAATGAGCTGATGGAAGCGACCGAAGGCCGTGGCGGTGCCATGAAAAAGCGTGACGAAGTTCACCGCATGGCCGAAGCCAACAAGGCCTTCAGCCACTTCCGCTTCTAAAGTTGACGGCCATGTTGACTGCGCGAATTTGACGCGTTGCTAAAAGGCTTTGGGCGCGCGATGTGTCTGGTGGCCTGACGGTTCAACCCCAAATCGCTGCCGGCTGCGCACACAAGGTGCAGCCGGCAGACGCGCAGTGAAAGCATGATCCATGTTTTGGCTACGAACCTTGTTCGTTCATCGAACTGAAAGAAATTTATGTCCCGCGCTACCCCCATTGAAAACTACCGAAATATCGGCATTTCCGCGCACATCGATGCCGGCAAAACCACGACGACCGAGCGGGTCCTCTTTTACACCGGCGTGAACCACAAAATTGGTGAAGTTCACGACGGCGCGGCCACCATGGACTGGATGGAGCAAGAGCAAGAGCGCGGCATCACGATCACCTCGGCGGCCACCACTTGCTTTTGGAAAGGCATGGACAAGTCCTTGCCTGAGCACCGCATCAATATCATTGACACCCCTGGCCACGTTGACTTCACGATTGAAGTCGAGCGTTCCATGCGCGTGCTGGACGGCGCTTGCATGGTTTACTGCGCTGTGGGTGGCGTGCAACCCCAGTCCGAAACGGTCTGGCGTCAAGCCAACAAGTACAAAGTGCCGCGTCTGGCCTTTGTCAACAAGATGGACCGCACGGGCGCCAACTTCTTCAAAGTCGTTGACCAGATGAAACTGCGTTTGAAGGCCAGCCCTGTGCCAATGGTGATCCCCATTGGTGCCGAAGAAAGCTTCACCGGCGTGGTCGACCTGATCAAAATGAAGGCCATCATCTGGGACGAAGCGTCGCAAGGCATGAAGTTCGACTACCGCGAAATTCCAGCTGAACTCCTTGAGTTGGCCAAAGAGTGGCGTGAAAAGATGGTTGAAGCAGCGGCTGAAGCCAATGAAGAACTGATGAACAAGTATCTCGAAGAAGGCGACTTGACTGAAGAAGAAATCAAGTTCGGTATTCGCACCCGGACCATCGCCAGCGAAATCCAGCCGATGTACTGCGGCTCGGCTTTCAAGAACAAAGGTGTTCAGCGCATGTTGGACGCGGTGATCGAGTTCATGCCGTCGCCTATCGACATCCCGCCTGTCAAAGGCATGGACGATGACGAGCAGCCGGTCGTCCGCAAAGCTGACGACAGCGAGAAATTCTCCGCATTGGCATTCAAGCTGATGACCGACCCGTTCGTCGGTCAGCTGACTTTCGTGCGCGTTTACTCTGGCGTGCTGAAAAAGGGCGACAGCGTTTACAACCCGATCAAGGGCAAGAAAGAGCGTATCGGTCGTATCGTGCAAATGCACGCCAACAACCGTGAAGAAGTCAGTGAAATTCGCGCCGGCGACATCGCCGCTTGCGTGGGCTTGAAAGACGTCACCACTGGCGAAACACTGTGCGATCCAGATGCCATCGTCATGCTGGAGCGCATGGTCTTCCCTGAGCCCGTGATCACGCAGGCCGTAGAGCCAAAGACTAAAGTTGACCAGGAAAAAATGGGCATTGCTTTACAGCGTTTGGCTCAGGAAGATCCTTCTTTCCGCGTCAAGACCGACGAAGAGTCCGGTCAGACCCTGATCGCCGGTATGGGCGAGTTGCATCTGGAAATCATTGTCGACCGCATGAAGCGTGAGTTCGGTGTTGAGGCCAACGTCGGTAAGCCACAAGTGGCTTACCGCGAAACGATTCGCAAGACCATCGAAGATGCTGAAGGCAAGTTCGTGCGTCAGTCCGGCGGTAAGGGTCAGTACGGCCACGTTGTGCTGAAAATTGAGCCGAACGAGCCAGGCAAAGGCATTGAGTTCGTCGACGCTATCAAAGGCGGCACGGTGCCGCGGGAATACATTCCGGCGGTTGAAAAAGGCATTCACGAAGCCGTGACTTCGGGCGTGTTGGCGGGTTACCCGGTGGTCGATGTGAAAGTCACGCTGCACTTCGGTTCGTACCACGACGTTGACTCGAACGAAATGGCCTTCAAGATGGCTGCCATCTTTGGTTTCAAAGAAGGTTGCCGCAAAGCCAGCCCAGTCATTCTGGAGCCCATGATGGCCGTGGAAGTTGAAACGCCAGAAGACTACGCCGGCAACGTGATGGGCGATTTGTCCTCACGCCGCGGTATGGTTCAGGGCATGGAAGACATGGTCGGTGGCGGTAAAGCCATCAAGGCAGAAGTGCCGCTGTCAGAAATGTTCGGCTACTCGACCACGCTGCGTTCGATGTCGCAAGGTCGCGCTACCTACACGATGGAATTCAAGCATTACTCGGAAGCCCCGCGCAATGTCTCGGAAGCCATCATGGCCGCAAGGGCAAAGTAAAGAGGTTGCGGGAAAGACCGACGGACAGGCCAAAGGCTCCCTTCGCTCTGTCCCCAACTGACTAACTCCCCGATCCGTCCCCGAATCCGTCCGAAAAGTCCCCGAATTCATTTCCCTTGTCTGCGATTGTGTGCCCCCCGCTGCCCGTGGCGGAGGAATCAGCAACACAGTGCAGACGTTAAACCTGTCACGTGGCACGTTCTTTATTCGGAGTTGAAAATGGCAAAAGAGAAATTCGCACGAACCAAGCCGCACGTCAAC